>DLKL01000040.1:49832-154840 GCA_002476495.1 Lachnospiraceae bacterium UBA7589 | reverse complement strand
AGATCAAGATAAAATCCGTCAATTGTAATATGGTTCTTCTGCTCTCCTCCTGAGCTGCTGAACATATAATTAATAAGGCTTTCCTCAGACAAAGTGTCTATTTTGTAATCAGAAATATCATCTCCGCTCTCACCCGGCTTAAGAGCCACATTGGTTCCCGAATGAACAAGATGAGTATCGTTGTTCTCGTCTACTCTGTAATATGTAACTGTATATGACGAATAATCAACATTGCCTGCAGGCGCATACAAAACAGGCTCATCCTGTGATTTTGCATCATATTCATCTGCATTGCCTCCGTTTCCTGCTGACGAGGTCAAAAATACAGACTGGGTTACCAGCATGACCATAATCATAACCGATGCTACCAGCTTCTTTTTATTGCTCTTCCCCCAATACAGGGCATTACTTACGGCGCTGATAACAGCTACCAGTACCAGAGTCGGATACACAAGTATCCTGTGTTTTTTTCCTGCATTAAGTAATTTTCTGATAATCCGATCCTTCAATTTCATTCACTTCACCTCATCCTCATACAAATGTCTGAGCCCTTCCTTACATATAAATAATATATAAATATAAAATATGTATTTTACAAATATCAATTGCCGTATAAATATAATTATTCACACTATGCCTTATTCTATCATATTGAAGCGTAAAATTAAATACCCTATTAAGAAATTTGAGAAAAAATACTAAATATTGGTGCTTAACCTGAATATAATACTAATGGTTGTAAAATGAATGTGTAATAAAGAATGTACTATAGAAAATATATCGGAAAATTCGAAAAAAAATAAGAAAAAATGATTAATAATGTAACGTCTGCTTCCAGAGCGGCTGATACCTTCCTTCAAAAAAGGAATCCAGATTTGCATTGAGATATTCTACTTCCCTCCTGACTTCGGCTTCAGTCATTCCCTCCCGGTAAAAGGGCTGTTCCTGTAAAATAATCCTGCTGTAATAGCTGTCCCTGGCATATCCGGAATATTCCTTCCCTGTGTCGGTATTATGTTGCGTATTATCCATATATCTACCTCCTAAAATTAATTTTAAGATATACTAACATGTAAGACATTTATCGGTCAAACCCATTTTTGTATATATATGGTACAAACATATATCCTTTTATATTGTCCGTTATTCTCTTTGCTACTTAGGATAATTCATTCTGCTGTCGTCCGGATTTTCCAGGACATTATCAATATATCTCTGCGAAATATACCTTGCCATAGGCAGATTCATATCAAGATAATTGCCGCAATCAGTGGCTGATGCCCCCGGTACCGGTCCATCATATCCCGCCATAAATGCAAACATTTCCTTTATAAGAGGAACCACATCACGGGAGGTATACCTGCCGGACATAATAAGGTAAAAGCCTGTCCTGCAGCCCATAGGTCCAAAGTATATTATCCTGTCTCCGTAATCCTTATGATTTCTGAGAAACGTAGCTCCCAGATGCTCTATGGTATGAACCTCTGCCGTATTCATAACCGGTTCATAATTGGGTCTTGTTATCCTTATGTCAAAGGTTGTCACAGGATTGCCTGAAACCTCATCAATTCTTGATACATATATTCCGGGCAGCAGCCTTGTATGATCAATTGTAAAGCTGGTAATTTTTTCCATGGTGTTTTTTCTCCTTGCCAAAAGTATTATTCAGTACATATATAATCGGATAAGCAGCTATATATTGTTAACAAGCTCCTTTAAAAGTCTCACCGTATTCTCTATGGCCTGTGCTTCAAAGGCCGGATAATCCATAGTGGCACTGTTATCTGCCTTATCCGAAATAGCCCTGATTATAAGGAATGGAATATTATTGAGATATGCCGCCTGGGCAATGGCAGCTCCCTCCATTTCAGTGCAATATCCGTGAAAATTCTCTAAAATAAACTCTTTCTTTTCTCTGTCGGAAATAAACTGGTCTCCGCTTACTACCCTTCCTTCAAAAACATGTATATCCGGATTAACCTTATTGCATATGCTGTGTGCGGCTTTTCTCATTTTTTCATCAGCCTTAAATACAGATGTTTCCATTCTCGGAATAATCCCCGGGGCATATCCAAAGCCGGTGGCATCCATATCATGCTGGATGGCATCAGTAGCAAGAACAATATCACCTATGTCAATATCAGCATTCAGGCTTCCGGCAATCCCTGTATTAATGACACCGTCAACCTTAAATATATCACATAATATCTGGGTACAAATAGCCCCATTAACCTTTCCGATTCCGGAACGTACCACAACTACATCCTTTTTCTTCAGCTTTCCCTTATAAAATTGCATGGATGCAATGTCTGTAAGCTCAATATCATCCATGTCATCCACAAGTTTTGCAATCTCCTCGTCCATTGCTCCGATTATTCCCAGCATACTTTTCTCCTTATCCTTGTATATATCCTTGTCAGTCCTTGTATAATAACACTAATTCCGTATTATATCAACCTATGGGTTCTGTATATTTATGTCAATCCGAAGGTTTCATATATGATTTTTTTTGCCTTTTTAATCCTGTTAAGTAAAGCCTCATATATATTTTTTTCCAGGCAATCAATATCTGTGTCATCATTTTCTATAACAATATCACTTAAAAAAAATGTATTTAAAATAAACATAGTTATTTCGTTTACGTCCTCTTCTCTTCCCTTTATTTTTAACCTTGTAAGTGTGCTTCCGATATCTTTGATAAAGAAATGCCAATCCTTTATAAAAATCTGATTCAGGGCGATATTTCTCTCATCCAGCCATTTTTTTACCTTGATTTTTGTCCTGTCGGTTTTTGTACATTCATTTGTCTGTAAAAAATAGCTGTAATCATCCTCTCCATATATTCTGCCAAGAGGGAACAGTCTGCAAATACCCGGTCTTTCACTATGAATACCGCATCTTCCGTCACTGTCTAAAAAGCTGCATTTATCCTCCCTGTTCATGGCTATATTGGGAAGAATAAGACCGTCTACCACATTAAGTTCGATTCTTTTGTCATTAATCAGCTCCTGAACCCCTTTGCCTGTTTTCCTCTTAAGCCTCCACATATCAAGAGGATCCAAAACTATAGTATTTCCTGCATTTGTACAGCATTTGTTGCAATTACGGCACATACCCGTATCAGCCTTAACCATATCATTAAGTCCATATAATCTTCCGTCAGATATTTCATTCATGGAACACTCTCTTTGCATTATTTCACCACCTATTAAAATAGGATTGCATCCTGACAACTAAACTGCCGGGATGCAATCCTCATTATTGCTTATAATCTATGTGATAAAGGAGTTCTAGGTCAAGTTATAAAGCTTATCCTTGTATTCAACCTTTATCCTCTTTCTTGTCTTGTTACCGTTAGTATCAACGACCTCGATAACTATATATACATACTTACCGTTTGTTAAGTACTCAGGCTTAATCTCCAGATTGTCATAATCTATACCACCTGTCTTATTAAGAGGAACCTTAATAAGCTTGCCTGCCTCAACTTCCTTAGGTGAGTACTTCTTAATAAGAACATCATCTGTACCTAGACCAATTGCTCCGTCAAGCTCATAGTATACATTGATTTCCTTAAGAACAGCACCACTGCCCATCTTAAACTCAAAGGAGAAATCCGGACGGGTTATATTCTCATCAATCTTATATACATATTCCGAGCCCTGCTTCTTAACAATATTGTTAGTCTTATTGTCATCTGTAGAGCTGTAGTCATATGCCTTAATCTCTGTTACAGGAATATTTGTAACTGAGTTACAGATAACATTAATATAGAGCATTCTCTCATCGTTATTATCCTTATTCTGTCCTGTAACCTTTGTATGGCCGGCGCCACAGTAATTAAGATTACCGACAGAGTAGATAAAGTAATTATCAGTACCGTCATGAGGAGTGGCAGCCTGCATCTCTGATGCCTTCTTGTTATTGCTTCCTCCTCCGATTGTATACCATACCGACAAATCCTCGTTTTGTAAATCAAGAGCATAAGCCTGGGCATGAGTCGGTGCAATATTAAGCTCATCACTAAGATTAAACGGATACATTGTCATGATACCCTTGTTAGTCTTGCTGGCCTTGTTGGAACCAAGACTTGCCACACTGGCCGAATAACCATTCTGTGTACATGCATGCCAGTCAACAGTAGCATACCTGTAAGGTGAATAATATTCATTGTCATTATGTCCAAGATTTAAGCTGTCTGTATAAGCATACAACGGAGAATAATACCTGGCTCCTGTCTGATTCAGCTTACCGAATACATTATTCATATCATTTTTCCATGAATAATATCTTGATGTATCATCCTTTGCCTTATATGAAAGATTAGGCAATGTATATTCGTCGGCTGTATATCCCTCCTTGAGCTTATATGGAAGATACCATGCATCATTAGGAGTATAGGTTGTAGTAACCTCTTTTTCAGTATAATTCTTAACCTTAAGCTTAACGATACCATTTGCGTCAGTGGTTCCTGTATAGGTTTCACCATTGATAACCGCTGTAATATCACCGTTTGTATAAAGGTTATTATTCTTGTCATATACTGTTATTGTAAAGTTAATCAATTCCCCGGCTGATAGAGTTCTTCCTGTACGCTGTATATTAAAGCTATTATAATTGTCAGTGTCAAGCTTAATCTGCATGGAGATATTTTCCTTCTTTGCCGAAAGCTGAAGGTTGTTATATTGCTTTCCGTTGACAGTTATACTTGTATTATAGGTTTCATTGTTGCTTATTATCTGCTGGACAGTCTCTGTAACCTGCTTGTTTCCGCTTACAATATCTGTATCCAGCTCAGCGTGGTTTTTATCCATTCCGTAATAATCAATAAGCATTGCCGTAAGGTTCTTTGAACCTGCGTCAGAATACTTTGTAAGAGTATCGTGGAACAGAATCATCTGTCCGCCACCCTCGATATAGCCTGCAAGGTTATCAAGTGCAGCCTGTTCCTTAATATCATCACCACAGAAGGATTCTGCCGGTCCGATAATAACACTCTCGTAGCAGCCAAGAAGCCAGTTATTGTAATGAGCTAATCTGTTGGCTTTATCGTAAGCCTCCTTAAGCTCTATCTTCCTGTCTCTTACTTTTGCATATGCTTCATACAGCTTCTTATATTCTCCGTAATGCCATGCAGGTGTATTATTAACATTATTCATGTCTCCGAGGAATAAAACATAATCCTCATACTGACCGGAATTATAGATATAATTAAATGCCTTATTAGTATTTGCATTACCTGTATCCTTTACAGAAAGTACAAACTTCTTAAGATTATACTCCGCTAAGGCAAGCTCATAGGTAGGATCGGACTTCAATGTTGTCTCAAGCCCACTCATATCACCTGCTGTCAGATCAGAGAAGCTCTTATTCGGATACTCGGCTTCAATAACATCGTCAAGCTCAAGCAGTTCCTCGTAAGCACTCATGGCTGTGCTTGCCAGATCAAGGAGATCAGCATCCAGCTTCTCCTTATCCTCATCCGAAAGATCCTCTACGGCCTTTCCGTTATAATTAGCTGTTAAATATGCCCTTAAATCAAGCTGAACACTTCTGCTGGTTTCTTCAAAGGCTCTTGAATCCATAACATCAATATCAAAATCAAACATATCAGATACATCATCGGCATAATTGTAGTACCAGTCATCCATTGCAGTAGCACTGTCATATCTGACTACTCCGAATTTGTGCTCATGCTTACCTGTATATATTCCCTTATAGCAGCCATTTGCGTCAAGATGGTCCTGCCCAACCTTACCATCGTAAAGATTAGCTGCATTGCCATCTAAGAGACTTCCTTCATATCCGGGATTCCTATCCAGAATCTCAATTGCTCTCTGGCATTCTGTACAGAATATAAGAGATACCCAGCTGTTTTCACCGTACGCTTGTTTTATAGTCTTGTCAGGAAGAATCTGAAGAACCCTTACCTGCTTCTTAGAGGAGCTTTCAGGCTGGATATATGCAAGCTTTGATACGCTTACTGCAGCTCCTGTGTCCTTATCTACAATTTCAAGCTTCCAGTATACCGGACCTGAATAATCATCACCGTATTTATCCCTGGTTGCAAGATTGACGGATAATGTATTGGTATTACTATCCTGTCCTATAATCTCACTGTCAGTAAAAATACTGTTCTTATCATAGTCGGCATAGAGATATATGTCATACTTTGCACTACCTGTGACATCAAACTTATAATTAAGTGTCAATGACGAGGTTTTGGTTGATGAATCGTAAACATTATACACAGCAGGCATGCTTGTTACAGCAAGCTTAGGTCTCTTATTGTTTGTTGTATATAAATCCTTAAGTGCAGTCTTTGCATTACCGCTAAATACCTCAACCTTACCTGTAAGAGTATCGCCTAATCTGCCACCGTCATTATCCACAAACTCTGTTACACCTTTATCAAAATCCCATGTAACAGAATTCTTACCGTCACAATATGCAAGGAACTTATACATATATGAATCCGGATCAATGCGGTTCTGAAGATATGGATTAACACTTCCCTTAATTACATTGTAAGGAATCGATACATCAGTGCTGATAAGAACAGGCATTCCCGCATCGACAAATTTCTGAAGTTCCTCAAGTCCATTATAGGTTATGTCATTACCGTTTAAGGTAACAAAGGTTTCATCGTTGGTATGTCCCGGAGCGGCATTTATAGGAGTACCTCTCGGTACAGGACCCTCCTCAACAGAAAGCTCATTCCTGACCATATCACCTGTATGTGTATACATGGTAAATACAGGCAGCCTGCTCTTGTCATTTATACTTGCAATATTAAAGTCATTATGAATCGCCTTTAAGCTCATCCAGGAGTTTTCGTCCTTTAAAGCAGAGGTGTTACCACCGATATAAACCATGTCATAATTGCCGAGAACCGCATCCTTGCTGGTTGCAAATTCCTCAGATGACATATGTACAACCTTTACCTGCTTCACATCCATGTCGAGAGCATCGGCTATCTTTGCCTCTGAAAGCTCCCATGCATAGTATTCCGGTGCCTTCTTAATATCAATTGAATTACCGTCTGCGTCCAGAATGTTGTATGTTCCTGTGGAAGCGTCAATACCTATCTGCTCTCTTGTTTTTCCGTTAATCACCTCAGATGGCACAGAATAATACTGTTTCTTTGCCTGTGCAATCACTGTATCAACCGGATAACATGGCTGTATCTCAAGAACCGTAAAGGCTGTTGAAGTAGAGCCAGGTCCACCTATTCCCCTGAAGGAACCGTTATTAATTATATCGGCTATTCCTTTGCATGATGCTGCGCTCTTACTTGAAGCAATAATGCTAAGCTTTGCCTTTTCAGTTACCATTACATTAGGATATCTTGCAATATCATCATTGGTTGCCACCATACAATAAAGCTCATAATAATTGGACTTTGTATCTACAGCAGCCGAACCTCCGGTGCTGCCTGATGAAGCATCGGCAAGCCCTTTGTTGTACACCATATGAACATTTGCATACATAACACCTACCAGCTTTTTATACAAATCGGCAGATATAACCTTGTCCTTACACTCATCGGCTAATATAACCATATCATATTGTGTGAAATCTAAATCAGCATAAGTATCAAGCTCTAAATCAGCAAGGGTAATATCAGTTACTCTCGCATAATCAGGTGTGATTGCATATCTGTCATTATAACCATGAGCCTTGATAGGTGTAGTATCTTCTAATTTATATAACTTCTGGTTTGCTCCCAGAGTCAGTTCCTGTGATTCACTGTCACTTAAAATCTCATATATGGATGCCAATCCGGTGTCTGTTGCGCCGGCCATGGTTCTATTAAACATAACATCACTAAAGCCATTGCCACCACTGATGATCAGAATATCAGCCATTCTGAACTGATCCTGGGATGTCTGGTCCATTTTGATATTAGTCCAGTAATTCTGTCTTACTCTACCGTTGATGCCTGTATAGTTAGAACCGGAGCCAATGCCTGCTTGGTAAAACGTATTTGCCGCAGCTTCATCGCTTCCTGTTATAAGGCTTGCATCCCAATAATATGCCTTATACTGTGAACCCATCTTAACAAAGTACCTTGAAACCATCTGGTTTACAGTAAGATTAGTACTGTCTGACGGGTCATCAGAGGTTCCCGCCGAGGTCGGCTTATCGATTATAAATGGCTTATAATCACCAACTGCAGTAACATGAAGAAGATTGTATAAGTCCTCTGAAAAATCGTTACCGTTAGTAATTGAGTAAGGCTTTTCGGCACTTACATAAATCAAATCAGCCTGGGCAATTGTCTCCAATGCCTTTGCATTATCACCGGTTACGTCCCCTGAGTAGAAATAATCATACTTAAAGGTGCCGTTAGTCAAAAATGCCTGGATAATTGCATCATCATTAAGAGTCTTGTTGCCGTTAATAACATATTCCTTGAAATCTCCGTTTGTCACAAAGGTCTCAAAAAAAGTTTCAAAGTTTGTTGCTGCACTGCCTGCCCTTACAGAGCCAATCTCTACAATTTTGTATGGCTCCGAGCCTGCCTCACTGCCTGCCTTAATAATATAATCAATATTAGTAAGGGCATTGCCTGTAACACTGGCTACTCCTATTCCGGGGTCAGCATTCTGTACTTTTCTGCCACCCAGCTTAGCCAAGGAGAAGGAGACAACTGTAACTGCCAATGTCATAACAAGCATGGCTGCCAAAGCTAAAACAGTACGCTTTTTGTTTCTTTTCATCTATCCTACCTCCTTTTACTTCTTTGCTCTTAATACATAAGAGTTTCTAAACTTAACCATACCCTGGGTTGTATAAGTTGCATTCTTATCGGAGAACATCAGATCAATATCCACTGCCCCGGATTTTGCATCAACCGTAAGAACACATCCTGTAAGATTCACCCCGGAATCCTTATTCTCCACATAGCTTAAGGATTCTGTATAAAGGTAATTACTCATTGAATCAGAATCATCTGAGCTGTCATATACATCATTAAGCCCGGTCATAAATGCATATCTTGTTTCATAATACATATTCTCTTTGTCAAAGGTGAATATGTTTCTCTGTGTATCCTTAACATTATATACAATATCACCGTCAATGGTTGCAACACCGGCTCCACTGACATAGCTTCCGTCATCCTTCTTAACCTTATGGGTTTCTCGCTTTATGCTGACTATCTCGTCTGTTATATCATTCTCGTAATTATTTGCTTCCACAGGTGTAGCGTAAGTCAAATCCACAGGTATGGATACATCTGTTATTATCTCTTTAACATACAAGGTTGTTCCTTCCGGTATATCCTTATAATATATCGGAGTTGCCGCAGCATCCTTACATTCGTCTGTTACCTTAAAGGCATCCCACTGTGCCTTGTCCCTGACATAGTATCTAGGTCCGGAATTCAGTGTAGCCTTGATGCCATCACCGCTTACACTAAAATCCACACTTGAAACAACAGGTGAACCATCCTCCGGCGGAGTAGTGTTAACTGTGTAAGCATAGACTACAATGTCATTTGACTGCATTATGGAATCCATAAGCTGGTTGTAAGTATCCTGGGCCGAATTGTGAACCGTAATATCGGCCTTTGCTTTCTTAAAGCTAAGCACTCCCGAGCCCATAAAGGACGCAATTGCCGTCATCAAGAAAGCTAGTATCGCAATAGCAATTATCAACTCTATCAGAGTGAAACCACTATTACTTTTTCCTGTTTTTTTCATAGTTTCTCACTCCTTACTTAATATGATTGGTAGCTGCCGTTTTTGTTTACTTTTACATCTGCTATAAGTGCCTCTTGGTTTTTGTAGAAGCTGTACATGCCACTTCCGTTAATGCATCTGCCTTTTCTGTCATATACAATATATACATAATCCAGATCAGCCTCTGTTCCACCCTCAGGTGTATAGGTTATCGTAACCTTTGAGGAAAGGCTTATGCCTTTTCCGTCATTGGGATTACCGGCCTCCGGGAAAATGTATTTTGTTGCCTCTGAACCGGCTTCCGGATTATAATACCCCTTCTTGATGTAATATCTGTCATCATCCTTATAAAGCTTCAGGCAGAAATTGTAATTTGGATATTTTACCTTGCTTCCGTCATCGGTTTCAATGACAACCACCTGATTTTTTGCCTTAATCGCTGTATCGGAAAGCTCAGAGGTGAAGGTTACGGAGGCTTCCTTTGCCTTTGCTGAATGAAGTAATGTTATCGTCACAAGAGCTATACCCGAAAGTATTGCTATTACGGCAATACATATAATCATCTCTACAAGAGAATAGCCTTTGTTATTATTCTTAAGGTGTCTCTGCTTCATCATAGCCACCTCCTACATTCTTCATCCAGTTTGTCATGCTGACAACCTGAGTATAATCAATAGCATCGATTGATATTTCTTCATCATCGGAAACGCTTCCCGATCCATCTGCCGTATAATTCTCATATTCCTTAAATACATTAAGTATCTTGAGTGAGACAGCATCACCGGTTGTTATACAGTCTCTTAAAACTCCACGGCATACATTAGGGCTGGCGTTCAGACTCTTAAGATTTTCGCCTATATAAATCTTGCCGCCTGCTACTATCATGCCTTCGAAGCTTTCCACGTTTTCATCAAAGGTAACATCACCCTTGGCAATAATTACACCTGATATGGATTTGGCGGTTCCGTCCTTAACGACAACATCAGAATCACTTATTATTACCTTATATCCTGAAGTAGTAGTTACATTGGTAACACCGGTAACCTTGTTCATAACCAGGTACTTGTGTATAGGAGTAATGCTCTCTCCTTTTTCTGCAATCATTGACTGTACATATGCCTGTTCATCGCTGGCAGCATTGTAATGGTCAAGATTCCACTTGAGATAATTATATTCAATCTCCATATCCTTTGAGAATATAAAAGCATTACCAGGGTCTGAATATGTATTATCAGACGAATTATATATATAATTATCCTTAAAATCACTGTCACTTAACAATGCATTAACTGCTGTAGTATTATTATTTGTAACCATGGTAAAGGTATTGCCGCTCTTTGTTGTAATGGCACCGCTTGAATATATCTGAGCCATGTTGGCAAAGTCTATCTCGCCTGAATTGTCAGGAATAATAATATTACCTGCTTCAAATTCATCATATGCTGTAATATCTCTTAATTCTGTATCCTTATTTTTGGAAACAAAATCATAATATCTCATGGCAAAGGCAAGAGACAAATCATTAACTGTGCGTATCTCATCTGCTTCATTGCTTCTGAGTACTTCTCTTGCAGCCTTCCATTGCTCAACACCTACATCAGCCTGTGACCAGTCCTCCGAAACCCGCTTAAGAATGGCAAAGCCTGTTTCAAAATCGACAAGATATACTGTCTTGCCGTCAACTATCTGCTCTACGCAAGGTACATTGTTTCCAAAGATTATTTCAGGGAAAAATTCTCCGAAAACAATCTGTGCATTTGGCTTTCCGGAAAGACTTATGACGTCAAATTCGATATCATCGGTAAGAGAGTAGCTCTTCTTGGTTCCAAGACTTGAAATGTTATACATAACCTGGTTACTCTTAACCGAAATACTTTCTGCAGTCTTATAATCTCTTATAAACTGGGTCTTTTCATCCGCATCGGTATATGTCGGCATATAGGTAAAGGTTTCGCTATATACGCTTCCGTCCTCTGAAGATGAGCCCTTAACATCCTTTGACAATTCTATGTAAGCTCTACCTGCAAGGTAAATCTGCTTTGCCTCTGACAAATCAAGAGTTGAATTCTCTCCGTTTACCACGATAGAACTACTGTTATAATGTCCTCTGTTTTCTGTAGATGAACCATTGGTAATCTGGAAATGATCCTTGTCTACGGTAGGTACAAAGGTTCTGGTATCCTTGGAGGTACTGTTTCCATATCCGTAATATGAACCATGGAGAACAAACTCAGAGCCCTTTGCGTTGATTTCTGTATCATCTCTTACATACAGGTTACCACCGAAGATTGCTGTTGCACCTTCATACTTTACTCCCTTGCTCGGATCTCCCGCTGCAACAGGAGTAACCTTGGTTGAACCTCCCAGCACAATATTGTCTGCCCATACCTCGGATACGCTTCCGGCTGTACCAAATACAGTAAGCTCGGAGGAATCCATAACTGCAACAGTACCAGGAACGATAACCCTGTCTGCTACAAGAGTTACATTACTTCCTGACATATAAAGACCTGAATTCATACTGTAGGTATTCTCACCGTCAAATGGCAAAAGCTTAAGTGTAGCCGGATCTGCCACCCTGTTGACGTAACCGTTAGTTCCGGTTAAATCCGTTGGAACCTTAGAGGTTACAGGAGATAAATTGTACTCATATTGTATTTTACCTTCTCCATCCTTGGTAGAAAATACGGTCTCATCGTCACCTGCCATATTATATTGCTTGTTATAATAATCTGCGGATGCGTAGATATTACCGTTAATCTTAAGATTAGTATTATTGACAATCTGAATACCCATATCGCCTACAAGGGCATATTTGAATATTCCCGAATAATCGGATGCCATATTATTGAATCTTACGGAGAAATCCGGCTCACTGATTACAATATCGGTAGAAATTGTCTGTACATAGGTACCGGCTGCCGTAGACTTATCATATTCCTGCATACGGGTAAGAGTTACATCCTTGATAACTATCTTGTCTGCCGAAACCTGAAGGTTTACCTTCTCCTTATCCAGCTTAACCGTATCATTGGATATGTAGCTTTCAAGAACCTCTGCCATAGCTTTGTCACCCATGGCAAAGAATTCACTGTCTATAACATTCTTCATGAATTTGTCCTTGAACATTTCATTAGCCACATCATCGTCCAATGTAACGTAGGTACCGATGTTAGGATCAAATCTTACCATATTCTCTACAGTATATGTATAAGCATCCTTCATTTCTTCTATTGTATGAGCACCTACACCTGCGTATATTTCCTGCATAGCCTGCTCAACATAGTAAAAGTTATTCTTAGAGTTTTTGTTCTCCAGCTTAAGCTTATAAGCATATCCGGCTGCAGATAAAAGTGCGCCGATTATAATACCTATAAAGCCCAGGGCAACCACAACCATAACTATACTGGAACCATGGTTATTTAGTTTTTTTAATCTTTTAATGAATTTTTTCAACTAATTGCCCCCCTTTGCTCCGGTAAATATAACTGTGTTTGCATTCTCTGTCTCAGGCTCAAGAGTGATTGTAGCTGTATAAAGTCTGTCACCCTTTGAATCCTCATCCTCGATTTTCTTGAGATAATCCGCAGGAACACTAAAGGCTGTTCTTGTCTCGCCGTCAACTAAGAACATAGGTCCGGCACTGGTATAAACCTCCGGCTTATTAAGTGTAAACTGTGGTTTATCTGCATTAACTCCTTCAGCCGTAACCGCATCATCCAAATCGAGATTTGTGTATATTGTAAAGCTGTTAGTATCATTGAGCTCCCTTGCGGATGCCACATTGATATTAACCTTTGTGAAGTTACTTCTTCCTCCGGCAAGTTCATCGCCGGGCTCATTGGTATAATAATAAGTATCTATCGGATCAGGTGTATCATCATCGGCAATAAGCTGAAGATCCATTATATTATTGACAAATATCCTGGCCTGATCCCACTTAGGCTTAACAAGATAAATCTTGGCATCCTTAACCGAGTTATCAATTAATATATATTCATTCTTTGCATAGTTAATGTATTGCTCTGCAGCTGTCCGTACACTCTCTGTTGCAAAAGGCTGGTACTCAAAGTAGATTTCCGGCGGAACCTTGTTTGTGCTATCCTCATACTCAAACCTCTGAACATATATATCATCATAGGATTTCTGGATAAATTTACTCTGGATAGTATTCTCGTATACTACGGAAACTCTTACCTCATAATACTTCTCAGTTTCGTTGTCCGATAAGGAAATTGTAGTAAGCTTCCTCATTCCGCTCATGTAAAGCCTGCTGTCAAGCTGGATGGTTCCTGCTATAGCATTCTCCCATCTCTCTCTGTCGGCGGCAACATCACTGTTCTTCAAAATCTCCATAGTCTCAGTGTAAAAGTCACCGGCTGCCTGTTCATCATAATCGGTTGTATAACCATTAATTAACGCCATCTGCTTGTAATCAAAGTTATGCATGTTACCCATGTTAAGGCTGTTAGGATCCGAAGAACCGTTACCTCTTACCTTCTTACATACTATTGCGCTGACGTAGCCATCTGTATATTGTACCATGCTGCCCTCCGAGGTGAGTTCAAAACCGTCAATGGCAGTCTTGGCATTATATACTATCTCATATCTGTACTCGTCTAACTCGCCATCTCCGTCCTCATCAGTATCCGAGGTATAGGTAAGAACCTTGATACGGTTAGCTATATCATCCAGTACAACCTTTCTGGTATATACGGTATTTCTGCTTCCGAGCTCAACATTATTGAGTGTATATTCATAGGTTGAATATTCAATATCCAGACTGGACTCAATACTGTCTCCCGAAATAATACATACCTTGCAATCATGCTTTGCTTCATTACCAGCTTCACCGTTGCTTATATTCTTGCTGACACAGTAAATATCACCGGCTGCTGTTGTATCACCCAGTTTGTCAAGGCTTTCGGTCTGAACATACTGGAGAACATATTCTGCATTCTCTACGGCATATTGCTGTTCCTTTGCCCGTCTGTTGGTTGAAAGCGTTGCAGAAAGCTGTTTCAGAATAGGTGTTAAAAGCAACGTCATTATGGCTATGGCGACTATGAGTTCAGCAATACTGAAACCCTTATTATTGTTTTTTGCCATAAAATCCATCCTCTCTTAGATTAATATACTTTTACAGTACCTAACTTTCTTCCAACTGCAAATCTTGGAGAAGTTGTATCATCACCGTCAACCTTAACAAATACATTCAAGTCTGTTGTATTTTGAATATTAAGCTTAACTCCGTTCTTGTCATCAGCTCCGACTCTTGCAGAAGACTTAACATAGATTGTTACATCCTTTGTGGTAACCTCTGTGGAATATGAGTCATTACCTATGGAATATGTCATCATAATCTTGCCATCCTCGTCCTCAATAGTAAGGTCAACGGCAACAACCTTGTTTGAGCTGCTTGTTACATAAGTATCCTCTGAGCCTGCAGATACGATAATACCGTCTGCTGTATCATTCTCTGAGTTGTTAAGAAGAATCTTCATGTTGTTGGTGGTTGCAATGCTTGCTCCGTTGTCTGCATCATATACATAGCTCTTCTGGTCTGCTGCACCCTTGCCTCCTATGAAGAGGTTATCAACACCGTTTTCAACATCCACATTAACCTTGTCGCCTTCTCTGTCTCCGCCGGTTACGCAATATGCATTAAGTGAAACAGAACCGGTTGCTATATCATTCTCAACGTCATATGAAATACTTACACTTGAAATGTTCATTCTGTACTTGTAATTCATTATGTAATCGATAAAGTCCTTGATTCCCGCATATGTTCCTGTATAACTTATAGGAAATGCTGCTTCATAACAGCTATACTGGGCACCTGCACCGTCCTCACCTGAAGTTCCGAGGCTGTAGAACTGATTTGGCTGTCCGAGTCCTACGGTGTTTACCTGGAACTTATTCTTGTGGGCTTCCTCAACGCCCTTTATAAACATAACCGATACTTCCTGATTAAGATCGGCAGGGAAGTAGGATATAACCTCATCAACACCTGCACGGTATGCTGCAATCTCTGTCTCATATTGCTCTCTGTTGGCTTCCTTTGCCCTAAGGTCATTAAGCTTTGTCTGAAGAGTTGTACATTCACTCTCGATTGCCTTCTTGTCATCTGTGTTTGGCTTATATACATATAAGTACACACCGCCTACCAAAAGTACACTTAATAAAAATAATACTATCTTTAAATTATTCTGTGACATATATTCGCCCTCCTTTTATTCTGCCGCTTCTGATGTTTCTGCTGACTCTTCTTCTGTTATAAGAGAAGGAGCCACATATGAAACAGATACATTGAAGTTGAATGTTATCTCTCCCGCATCATTAACAACCTTTGTAAGGTTCGGAACATAAGCATCTGTTACACAGTCTATTGTCTTAAGCTGCATTATGAAATCAGCAATAGAGTCATAGTTGGTAGCAACACAAGGCAGGCTTGCTCCGGAATTGGAGGAAGTAAAGCCTGTAATATATATGTCGCTTGGAATCTTGCTTTCAAGCTCGCTTATAAAGGTTCTCACATTCTCATTCAGCTGGTATGTGGAAGCATACATTGAAAGAGCATCTGTATATATTGCCTTCTCAGCCTCCCACTGGGCTATGAGGTCTTCTATATCCTGTATGGCTGCTATATCGCTTTGAAGCTTATCCTTCTTATCCTCTGCATCCTGCTTTGCCTTGATGGAGGAGAATGCCAGATAAGCTGAAACTCCTGCGGCTATAACAAAAATCGCAACAAAAGGAGCGATTCCAATGCTTACTCCCGATGACTTAGTGCTTGTATCAACAAGCTCGAAGCCCATTGGGTCAAAGGCAGCTCCGATCGGAGTTACGAGATATACAGGATTGTATACCTTAAGGTCAATACTTGGGTCAAACTTAATATTGTAGAGACTATCCATAATTCTTGTGCTTACATTAAGCTGAATCTTGAAGAGTCCGTCAATTCCTCTTATAAGTGCTCCGTCACCGGTAAGGAATACATCCTCAATCGGCTTATCGGGATTCTTTGAAGCATAATAATCCATAACACGTCCGATGTTGTTGATGAGATATCTGAATGCACCTGTTGCTTCGTTGTCATCAAAGTCTACGGTTATAAGTCTGTCATTTTGCAGCAATGTCATGGCAGTTGTGGCATCTACGCCCTTCTCATCCATTACAACATTGACAACAGAGTTGGTTCCGTAAGGAACGGTTCTCTGAAGGAGGAGATTGTCTCCCTGTACTATATTAAGTACGGTAGACTCGCTTCCTAACTGGATTACCATGGTGGTTGTATTAGCTGCTGTCTGGGTCTTAATGAGCTGAAGCATTGCATTACCTATGTAATCAAGTGCCACAACGTTAAGTCCGGCAAGAGCGGCAAGGTCATAATATGACTTAACCATATGCTGTGGTGCCGCAACAGCCATAACTCTTATCTGCTTGTTGTTTTCCTCATCTGTCACTGTCTCAAGTACGGAATGAGAAACCACATAATCTTCTATATTTACAGGGAAATATTCTGATGAATTAGCATTGATGATTCCTCTGATTTTATTCTCCTTTACGAAAGGCACCATAACCTCTCTGTTAACAATCTTGGTAGAGGAAAGAACGAATATTACATTCTTGTTGCTGATTCCTCTGCTTACAAGCTGTTCTCTTATAGCATTAGCTATCTTCTCCGGCTCTTTGATTATTCCGTCCTCGTAGGAATCCTCCGGAGTTTCAAAAATAATAACATTGTGAATATTAGTCTGCTTCTTAGGAGCAGCTGTTAATTCGATTATTGTAATACTTTCATTTGTGATATCAACAGATAACACCTTATTAATCTTTTTCGCCATTCTCTATAGCCTCCCTCGCTAATCAGTGATTTTATAAAATAATATTATAAGGACTAATAGGTAGCCCACATACTCAGGTACCAGCTCACAAGCTGCTCACCCCATATCATTGCCATATAAACGCCCATAGAAAGGTATGGACCAAAAGCTAACACTCGGTCAGCTTTTTTAACAGCCATCAGTGTTAGATGTATAATCGAACCGAGAACACAGCCTAACAAAAATGCTATAATATTAAGCTGCCAGCCTAACAGTAAGCCGGTTGCTGCCATAAGCTTGATGTCGCCGCCTCCTATGCCTCTGCCCTTGGTTATGAGAAACAGTAAGAATAAAAAACCGCTGACTGCAAACAAACCGATTACATACTGACTCCAATTACCTATATCGGTAACCAGTCTAACCAGTCCTAAAAGTAATATAAAAATATTAAATCCTATAGGGATTTCCCGGGTGCGCCAGTCAATTACGCTGAGCGCCAGTAAGGCGGAAGCACACAGGCAATATAGTACAGTCTCAACAGTCATTCCCCCTGCGAGGTAGAGAATAACATAGAATATTCCGTTAGCGCCCTCCACAAGAGGGTACTGTATGGATATGTGGGACTTACAATGCCTGCACTTACCACCTAAGAAAATATAACTAAATAAAGGAAACAGTTCATACCAGCTAAGGGTATGACCGCAGGTCATACAATGAGACCGTTTAAGGGTTATACTCTCTTTTATAGGTAGTCTCAATATAAGTACATTCAAAAAGCTGCCTATAACCAATCCGTATAAGCCGAAAAATATGGAAAAAATTATTCTAATCATAATAATACTCCTTGGGTCTCAAAGTAAGAATACAGTTAAATTCCACCTGGCGAATCAGGTGGAACTTAACTATAATTATGAGCTTATATCTTATTGATACTCGTCACAGATATTTGGCTGGATCTCCCATGCCTTCTTATCTGATCCGGTAATAGTACCATCTTCTTCAGTACTGAAAGTAGCAGCATCACTTGCGATAAACATATATACTGTACCGCCCTTTGATACTATAGCAGTAAACTTAGTAGGCACATCAGTGCTGTCCTTATCGGAAGCGTTCTTTCTGTACTTAAGCTTAGGAGTCTTCTCACCGATGTTGGATGCGATAGTCTTCTCGCCGGTTTCCTTGATAGCAGCAGGTTCCTTGCCGTTAATCTTTTCGGTAGTAGGACCTGTAACTGTTACAAGTACGCCGCCGTGTCCTGCATCATCAGCACTTGTAGAAACGCCAGGAGTTATGTCGATTCTTGCGAATCCGGTTCCTGTAGTAAGGTACTCATAGAAGGACTCGTTGGACATAGCAGTCTCAATAGCAGTCTTAATAGCCTTAGCTGATGTAACGTCGTTAGACTTTCTTGACTTATCAATGTACTTGATAAGAGCTGGAGCTATAGCACCTGCAAGAATAGCCATAATGGCTATAACGATGATAAGCTCAACAAGTGAGAAACCTTTGTTGTTTGTTTTCTTCATAATATCTCTCCTTTTCTTTTTAAAAATATATATGATAAAAGTCGTTGTCCTCGCCCAACGGCCTGTATCCGTAATTAATAATTGTCAACCGCATCGTACATGCCGAGCATAGGTGAGTAGATCGCAATGACAATACCACCTACAACCACTGCCATAAGCACGATAATAAGGGGCTCCATCATGGCAGTGAGGGCATCGGTTGCATTGTTGACTTCCATCTCGTAATAATCAGCAACCTTATCCATCATGTCCTCGATATTACCTGTCTCCTCACCGATCTTAGTCATCTGGGCAAGCATCGGTGGGAATATCTCCATATCCCTGATAGGCTTGGAAAGAGGCACACCCTTTGCAACCTGTACCTTGGCATCCAGAAGCCCTTCTCTTATGATACGGTTATTAATCATCTTGGCAACCTGCTCAATGGCATCCATAAGCGGAATACCTGATGCCATAAGGGTCGAAAGAGTTCTTGAAAAAGTAGCTGCGGCATTCTTGACTACAAGTGAGCCGAAAAGCGGAGCCTTGATAGCTATCTTGGCATACAGCAATGAGCCCGGCTCAGTCTTGCCGAAGGCCTTGAGCCCGGCAATAATAGCTGCAACAATAAGAACAACTATGTACCACTTCTTTTGCATGAATTCACTTAAGCTTACCAGCATCTGTGTCGCCTTAGGAAGCTCGGCTCCCATATCCTTGAACATATCCGAGAACTGCGGGATAACTGTCATAAGAAGCACTACCACAACCGCAATAACAACTACCAGTATAACGATAGGATATGTCATGGCGCCCTTAACCTTGGACTTCAGCTTGTTGGCACTCTCAAAATGCTCTGTAAGTCTCTCAAAGGCAGTCTCAAGATTACCTGACATCTCACCTGCAGCTACCATGTTGACAAGAATAGGTGGAAAAATCTTAGGGTTAAGCTTAAATGCATCTGCCAGTGAACCACCCTTTTGTACATAGGTCTGTGCCTCCCTCAAGCCTCTCTGAAGAGTCTTGTTATCCATCTGCTCTGCCATCATCTCCAGGGCGGCTATAATAGTAACGCCTGCATTAAGTACGGAAACGAATTGCTTACAGAATACCGCAAGGTCCTTATCCTTAACCTTCCTGCCTCCCCGGCGTCCTCCCATGCCCTGTTCCTTAATCTCCTGAATTATGTAACCTTCGGACTTGAGCTTCTCTTTAGCCTTGTCTTCGCTAACAGCCTCTACGGTGCCCTTCTTGGCCTTACCGTTTTTGTCCATAGCTCTGTAATTGTATTGTGCCATGTTTATTCCTCCGACCCAAATTTTTTAAAAATGAACAAATTATTAACAATATGTATCTAAAATGATAATACAATATTTTAGTAATTTTTGCAATAACGTTCAATAAATTAATACATTTTTGTTAAAAATATACAAAGAACTACATCTGCTTCTTCATGCCTGCCTGATCCTGGGCATATATCAATGCATTATCCCTGGTTATTCTTCCGCTTCTGTATAACTCCAGGATAAAATCATCCATGGTGACCATTCCCTGTGCCCTGCTTGTCTGTATGTGGGACTGTATCTGGTGAGTTTTTGCATCTCTTATAAGGCTTCGTATAGCAGCACTTGCAAGCATAACCTCGAAGGCCGCAACTCGTCCCGCACCGTCTGCGGTAGGGATAAGTGACTGGGAAATAACTCCCTCAAGAACCATGGAAAGCTGGATTCTTGTCTGCTGCTGCTGATGAGGCGGGAATACATCAACTATACGGTCGATGGTTGATGCCGCACCGATTGTATGGAGGGTGGAAAATACCAGGTGGCCTGTCTCAGCCGCTGTGATGGCAGTTGATATGGTCTCCAGGTCTCTCATCTCTCCTACAAGGATAATATCCGGATCCTCACGGAGGGCAGCTCTCAGCGCGTTGGCGTAGGAAAGGGTATCCATTCCGATCTCACGCTGGTTTACAACTGATTTCTTGTGCTTGTGTACATATTCTATAGGATCCTCCAGAGTAATGATATGGTCTGTAAGATTCTCATTAGCCTTATTAATTATAGAAGCAAGTGTTGTCGACTTACCCGAGCCTGTAGGCCCTGTTACAAGAACCAGACCTCTCTTCTTCTTATAAAGCTGGACAACAGCTTCGGGAATACCCAGCATATCAGGTCTCGGAATCTGGGTATCTACCTTTCTGTAGGCGGCAGCCATATTGCCTCTGTCCATAAATACATTAACACGGAAACGTCCGGTCTCTGCGGAGGCATAGGAAAAGTCAACCTCTCCTCTCTCCTTAAGTATCGCCTTATGTCTCTCATGCATTGTAGAGCCTATAGCCTCTGCCACATCAGAAGGGCCGAGAGGAGGTATCTCTACCTCTGTAAGTCTTCCGTTGATTCTAAGCTTGGGTGGAATACCGCAGGCTATATGAACATCGGATGCGTTTTGCTCAACGGCAAAAGCCAAGAGTTCCTTCATATCTAACATATACCGTATCTCCTTTATCATTATATTCCGGTTCCGGCATTATAATATCTGTATATTGCATATTATCTTATGCAAATCAGCTTTTATCTGTTTAATACCGGTATTACAAACTGTATTAATATTCATCTCCGGTCTCGTAGGTAATCTTCTTCATCTCATATAAGGATGTTACACCGTTAAGAACATGCTTTGCAGCTCCCATCTTAAGTGTAAGCATGCCTTCCTTAAGAGCCTGTTTTTCTATAACATCCGCAGTGGAGCCCTTGGAGATAATTGCCTGGAGGGATTTTGAAACCGGCATCATCTCATATACACCGATACGTCCCGAGTATCCTGTATCTCCGCAAAGAGCACAGCCCACAGGCTCATATATAATAACATCCTCATCCTCATCGGTAACTCCGAGAATTGCCTTTTCCTCCGGTTCTGCAAGCCTTGCCTGCTTACATGAGTTGCAAAGTCTTCGCACAAGTCTCTGGGCAATAACTCCGACCAGGGCATCACCGGCAACATATGGTTCAATACCCATATCAATAATACGGGTAACCGTAGATGCGGCGGAGTTGGTATGGAGTGTGGAAACAACAAGGTGACCGGTTATCGCAGCCTGTACCGCAATCTGGGCAGTCTCGCCGTCTCGGATCTCTCCTATCATTATAATATCAGGGTCCTGACGGAGTATGGAACGAAGTGCTGCCGCAAAGGTCATATCTGCCTTGACGTTAACCTGTACCTGGTTAATACCGTCGATATTGGCCTCAACAGGGTCTTCAACTGTGATAATATTAACATCCTCCGTATTAAGCTCACTTAAGGATGTATAAAGAGTTGTGGATTTACCGGAACCTGTAGGACCTGTAACCAATATGATACCATGTGGGTTACTAAGGATTCCGTCAAATACCTTCAGGGTCTCGGCATCAAATCCAAGGGCGCTCTTAGGCTTTGTAAGACCATCCTTGGAGGTAAGTCTCATAACCGTCTTCTCTCCGTAAACAGTAGGAAGCATGGAAACACGGACATCATACTCTCTCCTGTCTACCATAATTGTGATACGTCCGTCCTGAGGCTTTCTCTTCTCCGCTATATCCATGCCTCCGATGATTTTGATACGGGCAGATATACCGGACAAAAGGCTGTAATCATAGGTCATGACATGCTTTAATGCACCGTCTATACGATATCTTACTCTTACGCTGCTCTCCAGAGGCTCTATATGTATATCGGATGCTCTCTGTCTTACACCACCCTCAATAATCTGCTTAACCAGGAGTACAACCGGGGAATTCTCGATATCCTCGTTGAGGGCTTCCTCCTCGGCAGTGGTAAGACCCTCGGATTCCATCTCCTTCCTGTACTGTTCGGCAGCCTCCATAGCCTGGGCGTTGCCATAATACTTACCTATGGTCTCCATTATGTCGTCTTCCATGGCAAGAAGAGGCTCTACCTGGGTATTGGTAGCGATACCAATATCGTCAATGGCATTAATATCCATAGGATCTACCATGGCAACCCTTAATACATTAGGATTATTCTCATCATAGCCTATAGGTATCGCCTTGTATTTGTTGACCAGGTTCTCCGGTACAAGCTTAAGAATATCTTCATCCAGCTTACAGGCTCTTACCTCCACATAGTCAATACCCATCTGGGTAGTGAGAACAGTAATCAAAAGCTCCTGGCTGATAAAGCCCATCTCAAGGATAACACTACCTATTCTGCCGCCGTGTTCCTTCTGGTATGCCAATGCTTCCTGAAGCTCTTCCTCTGTAATCGCCCCTGCCTCAACAAGCAGATCACCAACACGAATCTTCTTTCTTCCGCTACTTATTCGCATAGTACAATGTTCCTCTCATCATAATAATATATAGCATATTATACCATACAAAGCCCTTAATGAAAAGGATAAGTTATATCAAAGTTATAATAAAATCATACATTCCATGGGATATAACAAGGCTTATAAATGTACAATCTTTGATATAAAGCTTACCGTATCCAAGGGCAATGCCCACCATAATATTCATAATAACAGAATCCCAGCCATTATTGGGCAGATGTATCATTCCGAACATGACTCCCGACAAAACCGGGGCAAGCCACGCAGCCTTTCCCAGAATAACCTTAAGCTCCTCCAGAAGGTATACCCTGAAAAAGAATTCCTCCCCTATGGCTACTATAAAAAAGTAATAGAAAAACAGCCACAGCAATCCGCCGGGCAGCAGCTTTGCCCCCTCTGTGGGTTTAATTCCGAAAACGATTTGGCAGGCAGCAAAAAAAGGAAGGGTCATAATCAAAGCCCATATATATTGCTTTACATTCTTAAAATCAAGCTGCTCCTTATGTAAGCCCCACTTTTTGTATACAATAAAGGCAGGAAGCACAACAAGGATATGGAGTCCCGTATTTACAACCCTGGTCCAGAAAAGAGAGCTTATGGCATCTGAAATGTCATAAAGATAGACCATCCAGTAACGCAGGATACAAAGCACAAGCAATAGCTTTATCTGTTTTTCATATTTTATTTCCACTCTTTTGTTAAGATTGCCAAGCTTCATCATCCCGGGGGTATCCTTTCATTTTATCAGCCCGACGGCTGATATTGTTTATCTTTAAGTTTTTTAATTTTTACCTATCCTTAAGAGTTTACCAATTTTATCCTTTTCTATCAAGTAAATATTGTTTTACCATCTGGGGATTTAAGCACTTTTTTTAGTTTTTTTCATAGTATATATAAAAGAGAGATTGTGTGAGGCGGGATTTGCAAACCTTTAAGCGACCACTGTCACCAAAAGAAGAAGCCCATTATCTTGCCCTTTCAAAGGAAGGTAATCTGGAGGCTAGAAATATTCTGGTGGAATACAATCTCCGGCTGGTTGCCCATATTGTGAAAAAGTATCAGACAGGTAACAGAAATATGGAGGATATGATTTCGATAGGAACCATAGGGCTTATCAAAGCAATCAACACCTATGACCCAAGGAAGGGCAGCCGCCTTGTAACCTACGCCTCCAGGTGTATTGAAAACGAACTGCTTATGCGTCTCAGGCAGGAAAGAAAGGAAGCCCGTGAGGTTTCCATCTATGAGCCTATAGGCACCGACAAGGAGGGGAACGAGATAAGTCTTATGGACATAATAAGCAATGATGACGAGAGCATTCTCGGTGAAATAATTGTTTCAGACAACATAAGCCACATTTCCCGTATTTTTTTTAAGGTCCTTGATAAGCGGGAGCAGCAGGTAATCATATTGCGATACGGTCTCTTTAACGAAGAGGAAATGACCCAGAAGGACATTGCCGCCCTGCTTAACATATCCCGTTCCTATGTGTCCAGAATAGAAAAAAAAGCACTGCTTAAGCTTCGCAGTGCTTTGAACGTATAATCATTCCTTTTTTAATCATGGATGAATCCTTTATTTTGATATAGAGCAGTTGTTTTGGGTGCGGAGCAGATTCCATGGGGCTCATGCGCTCGTCATAGATAGCTTCCACCCTGGCATCTGCGTTGGCTGCATCAAACAGCATAAAGCTTATCTCGTCCCCGACGGAAAACTTATTTTTCTGGTGAATAAGGATAAGTCCCTTCTCATCTATGTCCTCCACGGTTCCGATATAGATATAATTCCTGATATAGGTATTGTTATCGTAAATCTGTGTGTTTTCATCCGGCTTGTGAAAATAAAAGCCGGTGGTAAACTGTCTGTAGGTGCAGGCTGCTATCTCCCTTGCATAGTAATCCTTCCTGCTTTCATACAGCTTTTCCGATACATAATAGTCATCTATTGCCTGTCTGTAGGTTCTTGTAACAGCGGCAACATACAGGGCTGTCTTCATCCTTCCCTCTATTTTGAAGGAATTAATTCCCGCTTCTATCATCTCGGGAATATAATCAATCATACACAAATCCTTGGAATTAAATATATAAGTTCCCCTGTCATCCTCCTCCACAGGAAGATATTCCCCGGGACGTTTTTCCTCGACTATGGAATACTTCCATCTGCATGGATGGGTACATGCTCCCTTGTTGGCATCCCTTCCTGTAAAATAGCTGCTCAAAAGGCATCTTCCCGAATAAGAAATGCACATGGCACCATGTATGAATGCTTCTATCTCCATTTTGGGAGGTATATTCATCCTTATGTCCTTTATCTCCCTTAAGGACAGCTCTCTTGCAGCCACAACTCTTGCCGCTCCCTGTTCATACCAGAAATTGTAGGTGAGATAATTGGTATTATTGGCCTGGGTGCTTATATGGATTTCTATTCCGGGCAGCATCCTTTTTGCAAGAGTAAATATTCCCGGATCGGATATTATAAATGCATCTATGTGTTCTTCCAGACCACTTTCCTTTATGTCCTTAAAATATTCCCTGATTCCTTCTATATCATCATTATGGGCAAATATATTCACTGTTACATAAAGCTTTTTCCCTGCCTTGTGAACATAAGCTGCTCCCTGTTTCATCTCGTCAAGGGTAAAATTACCTGCCTTGGCCCTAAGACCGAACTTTTGTCCTCCGATATATACGGCATCTGCGCCATAATCTATCGCAGTCTTTAACACGTCCAGACTTCCCGCCGGTATCAAAAGCTCAGGTTTTTTATCAGTCATATTAATTATCCCTCATTATACTGACTGCCACTCCATCTCCTACCGGAAGTATTGCTGTATCAATATCCGGATTGTGGGTTATGGCATATAAGTATTCTCTCATTCTATCATGTATGGTTCTGTTGCGTTTTTCCACAAGAAAATGGGATTCCAATATCTCGCCTTCCTGAAGAATATTGTCAGATATTATTACTCCTCCCCTTTTCATTACCCTGAGTATATCGGGAAGATAGTATATATACTGCCCTTTGGCCGCATCTACAAATGCAAAATCATAGGTATCATCAAAAAGATGCTTAAGCACCCCGGCAGCGTCTCCCTGATGAACGGTTATGACCTTTTCTTTTCCCTGGGACTTTATGTTTTTTTGTGCCCGAAGAACCCTCTCCCCGGAAAGCTCAATGGTATCGATTACAGCATCGCCGGCATACCGTGACATATAAAGAGCCGAATAACCTACAGCAGTACCTATCTCAAGAATCCTTGACGGTTTTTTTAACAATAACTGGGTTTTTAGAAATTCCCTGGTCTCCGGTCTTATTACAGGTACATTATCTGCTACGGCTTCTTTGTATATTAATCCGAGGCTGTCATTATCATCTTCAATGTAAGATTTTATAAAATCAGATATTCTCTCTAATGTAAGCAAGACAGCCTCCCCTATTCATGGATATTACATATTACATCAAGGATTTCCTGGTATGTCATGGATGGTGACAGACCATATTTGCCGGGTATGATCTTCGCCCCGTAATCCTTAATCTTAACCTTGACCATGAAGGCATATTTGTTGTCAATTACTCCGCCATCCTCCAGAGCCTGTGATATTTCCTTTACAGAAGAATCCGCAGGTATGTCTATTACAACATACTCCTTTGCGGTTGGATCCTTTGCCACATCACCGAATATGGAATATGTAAAATCAAAGGAAAAAGCAAAAACCCTTATTACCAGATATACAATTATAACATTGACCAGAAGCCCTCCGGTAAATCCCACAGACTTCTTAAGTCCGATTCTGACTACTTCATCAGTACTCATCTTTTGTTTCTTTTTCTTGTTATTGCTCATCTAAATAATCAAACTCCAATCCTTCTGAAATAGAACTATAAACCTTTTGCATCATTCTGCATATATGCTGTTCGGCTCTTAAAAAATCGCTGACCAGAGAGTTGTGAAGAAGCTCGTCATATTCCAGAACAAGACCTAACACCTCATCATAGGGATTGACACCCTGTCTGTTCTGAAGCTCATAATTTCTCCGTCTGAATTCTTTAAGCTGGTTACATAATTCCATATTATCATATAATTTTTTCCTGGTGTCTATATATTTTTTGTATTCTTCAGAATTATGTATATTTTCGTTAAGTTTTTTACTTTCTTCAATTACATCCTTCATCTTTATACCTCTGTAATAATAGGCAGTATCATAGGATTTCTCTTAGTTCTTCTCCACAGAAATTCCCCCAGGGAGTCCTTTATATTGTTCTTGATTTTACCCCAGTCGTATATTCCTCTGTTAAGGCAGGCATCCAGGGCATCCTGTACAACCATACGACATTCGTCCATGAGATTTTCTGCTTCTCTCACATATACGAAGCCTCTGGACACTATATCGGGTCCTGCCAGAAGCTGGTTTGTGTCTTTCTCCAGAGTCACGACAACTATCATAAGTCCGTTCTGGGAAAGATGCTGACGGTCTCTCAATACAATATTGCCTACGTCTCCTACTCCCAGACCGTCCACCAAAATTCCCTGGGCAGGAACCTTTCCTGTAACCTTAAACGTACTGTCGGATATTTCAAGTACATCTCCTGTAGACAGAAGCTTTACATTCTCCTTTGGTATTCCCATCTCAACAGCCAGCTCCCCATGGCGTTTCATATGCCTGTATTCACCGTGAACCGGTATGGCATATTTTGGCTTGGTAAGTGCATACATAAGCTTAAGCTCTTCCTGACAGGCATGACCCGATACATGGGTATCCTGGAATATAACGTGGGCGCCCTTCATTTCCAGCTCGTTTATTACCTTGAATACAGCCTTTTCATTTCCCGGGATAGGATTAGATGAAAATATAACCACATCTCCCGGCTTTATGCTTATCCTGTTATGTATGCTTGCCGCTATGCGTGAAAGTGCTGCCATATTTTCTCCCTGACTTCCCGTAGTTATCATAACCAGTTGTTCGTCAGGATAGTCCTTTATGCGTTCAATATCTATGATTGTATTTTCAGGAATGCTTATGTATCCCAGCTCCGTTGCCGTCTGTATGATTGTAACCATACTTCTTCCTTCTATAACTACCTTACGGCCGTATTTGTTGGCCGAATTAATTATCTGCTGGACCCTGTCCACATTGGATGCAAAGGTGGCTATAATAATCCTGTTCTGGCTGTAATCAGCGAACAGATTGTCGAAGGTTTTTCCCACTGTTTTTTCCGACTGGGTATATCCTGTCCTTTCAGCATTGGTAGAATCAGCCATAAGTGCCAGAACTCCCTTTTTACCAAGCTCACCGAATCTCGGCAGGTCAATTGCTTCCCCGAATACAGGAGTAAAGTCAACCTTAAAATCACCTGTGTGTATTATTATCCCTGCCGGTGTATATATGGCAAGAGCCGCAGAATCTACTATGGAATGGTTAGTTCTTATATATTCTACGCGAAAGCAGCCAAGATTAATTATCTGACCGTGCTTTAATACCTTTCTTTTTACCTTGCTTAAAATATTATGTTCCTTTAATTTGTTCTCAATAAGACCCATTGTAAGCTTTGTAGCATATATAGGCATATTGATTTCCTTTTCAACATATGGTATGGCGCCTATGTGGTCCTCGTGTCCGTGGGTCACCACCAGTCCCTTAACCTTGTCCGCATTCTCCTTAAGGTAGGTAACGTCAGGTATTACAAGGTCAATACCCAGCATTTCATCCTCAGGAAAGGCAAGTCCACAATCTATAACTATAATAGTGTCCTCATATTCTATAGCGGTAATATTCATTCCTATCTGTTCAAGTCCTCCAAGAGGAATGATTTTAACCGGCTTACTTTTAACCGGCTTATTTTTAACCTGCTTCAATGTTATACCTCCAAATCAAAATCTTCTACCAATTCATTAAATATCCCTATTACGGATTTAAGCTCCTGTGGTTCCTCCACGATGACATATGAGGAAATATCCTGCTGTCCTGCCTCTTCTTTGAGAATGAGGAATTCCCCTTCGTCACTGTCCACATCATCAGTCACCAGCAAATAATTAATTCCGCCAAGCATAGTCTGCTCAAGAACGTAAAATTCTTCGTTTCCGTCCTCCGATTCAAATACAATCTTAGTATAATTGTTATCCATACACTAACCTCTCTGTTTACTTTTTAATATACTGTTCACTGCTCAATTATTTTGTATTATTCATATCAAGATAGGTTTGCAATATTATGGCTGCTGCCATCTTATCAATATGTTCCTTTCGTCCGCTCACAGGAACATTGGTAGCCTCAAGTATTCTGTCAGCCTGGACTGTGGTAAGCCTTTCATCCACATATACAACCTCAAGTCCTGTCCTTTGCTCCAGCTTTTCTCCGAAAGCCCGGGTATCAGCAGCCCTTTCCCCCTGTGTATTGTTCATATTCTTGGGAAGCCCCACAACAATGAGACCTACATCCTTTTCCATGATTATCTGTTCAATGGCGGCATAGGTCTGCCTCAGCTTCGAAGGGTGCTTTCTTTCAATTGTACTGTGGGGTGAGGCTATTATGTGTCCTTCATCGGAAATTGCAACTCCCACTGTTTTTGTTCCGTAGTCTAATCCTATTATTCTCATATGTCTTTCCACACTAAGTAAGGATATAATCACCGGGCAATCCATGACTATATCCGTAGTTAGTTAAGTAATCTTTACTTTAATCTTGTGTCAATATAGTTTTCAAGTAAAACCTCAATTATCTCATCACGTTCAGCCTTCATGATAAGGCTTCTTGCATTCTTATAACTGGTGATATAGGTAGGATCACCGCTCATTACATATCCCACTATCTGACTTACGGGATTATATCCCTTCTCAGAAAGTGCTTCATATACCTGAGCAAGTATATCCGGAACCTCAATCATGGTCTCCCTAATTATGCCTATATCCTGGGTATTTTGATTATTCATATCTTCACGTCCTTTAAGCATATAGTGTTATTTTAATATATTTGTACAAAAATAGCAACTCTTTATTGCAGCATACTGAAGAAATCATATTGGTTTGTATCAGGCAAATCTCCCAAAAGCCCAAGCTCATCCATATCATCAAGCATGGTTTTTGACACCTTCCCTCTTATTCTTACATCCTCCTTCGAGACAAACGGTCCCCGGGCTGCTGCCTGCTGAAGCTGCTTTGCGGCCTTTGCTCCCATTCCTGCAAGAGCCCCAAAGCTTGGCATTATCCTGCCATCGATAATCTGAAATCTCTCTGCATCTGCCCTGTACAGGTCTATAGGCATAAATTCAATTCCTCTGGCATACATTTCCTGTACAATTTTCATATCTCTTATTGTATCCTTTACCGTAGCTGTAAGCTCACCCTTATCCTTCTTTTGCAATTCTTTAAGGTTTGCCTCCAGAGCTTCTTTTCCCTGGCACATAAGCTTATAGTCAAAGGCCGATGCCCTTATGCTGAAAAATGCAGTATAGTAGGCAAGAGGATAATTCACCTTATAATATGCCACTCTCCAGCCCATCATGACATATGCCGCAGCATGAGCCTTAGGGAACATATATTTTATCTTTTTACATGACCATATATACCAGTCCGGTACACCATGGGCTGTCATTTCCTCCTCCCATTCCGGCTTAAGGCCCTTTCCCTTTCTTACACTTTCCATTATGGTAAATGCAAGTCCCGATTCAAGACCCATGTTAATAAGATATATCATAATGTCATCTCTGGTACAGATTGCTGTTCCAAGTACACACTTACCCTCCTGGATAAGTGTCTGTGCATTGCCAAGCCATACATCTGTACCGTGGGATAGCCCCGCTATTCTTACCAGGTCAGAAAAATTCTGCGGATTGGCATCAATAAGCATCTGCATGGCAAACTCTGTTCCGAATTCAGGTACTCCCAGAGAACCAAGTCTGATTCCTCCTATATCCTGAGGTGTAATGCCCAGTGCTTCCGTGCCATGGAAAAGAGACATAACCTTTTTATCATCCAAAGGTATAGTCTTGGCATCAACTCCGGTCAAATCCTCAAGTCTTCTTATCATGGTAGGATCATCGTGCCCAAGTATATCCAGCTTCAGAAGATTATGGTCAATGGAATGATATTCAAAGTGAGTGGTTATTATATCTGTTGTCATATCATTTGCCGGCTTCTGGATAGGGGTAAAGGAATATATCTCCTCATGCTTGGGCAGAACTATCATTCCACCCGGATGCTGCCCTGTGGTCCTCTTTACTCCCGTACATCCCAGGGCAAGCCTTTCCATCTCACATCTTCGTTTTTCAATCCCCTTATCCTTAAAATAATTATATACATACCCAAAAGCTGTTTTTTCTGCCATGGTTCCTATGGTTCCCGCCCTGAAGGCCTTTCCCTTTCCGAAGAGCTCTTCCGTATAGGCATGGGCCTTAGGCTGATACTCTCCCGAAAAATTAAGGTCTATATCCGGCTCCTTGTCACCCTTAAATCCAAGAAAGGTTTCAAAAGGAATATCATGTCCTTCCTTTTTCATAAGAGTTTTACATAAAGGGCATTCCCGATCTGGCATATCGCAGCCTGATTGTCCCTGCATCTGATATGGCTTAACTGCCTCGGAATCAAAATCCGTATAAAAGCATTTTGGGCATATATAGTGTGCAGGAAGGGGATTTACTTCGGTAATTCCTGCCATTGTGGCTACAAAGGAGGAGCCCACCGACCCTCTTGAGCCTACAAGGTATCCATCCTCGTTGGATTTCCATACCAGCTTCTGGGCAATTATGTACATAACGGCAAATCCGTTGGTGATAATGGAATTAAGCTCTTTTTTAAGCCTGCTTACAACTATTTCAGGAAGATTTTCCCCATATATCTCATGAGCCCTTTTATAGCATATATCAGTAAGGGTTTCATCCGATTTTTCAATTATAGGAGGCTGCTTATCCGGTCTTACCGGCGATATTTTTTCTATCATATCGGCAATCCTGTTGGTATTGGTTACAACAACCTCCTTTGCCAGCTCGCTTCCCAGATATTGAAATTCAGAGAGCATTTCCTCTGTGGTTCTTAAATACAATGGTGGCTGTCTGTCTGCATCATCAAAGCCTTTTCCCGCCATTATAATCCTTCTGTAGATTTCATCCCCGGGATCAAGGAAATGCACATCGCAGGTAGCAACTACAGGCTTGTTGAAATGCCTTCCCAGTTCAACAATTTTCATATTGATATTGTGCAAATCCTCTACGGAGCTTACAGGCACCTTTTCAGAGTCAAGCATAAACATATTATTGCCATCCGGCTGGATCTCATAATAATCGTAAAATTCGGCAAGCCTGGTTATTTCATCCTCGTTGCTTCCGTAGAGAATAGCCTGATACAGCTCACCGGCCTCACAGGCAGAGCCTATTATAAGTCCCTCTCTGTATTTGTTAATCAGACTCTTTGGTATTCTCGGTCTCCTGTTAAAATAATTAATATGTGACTCCGATATAAGCCTGTACAGATTGACTCTGCCTGTCTCATTTTGAACAAGAATAATGCCGTGATAGGTTTTTGCTTTTTTTATTGCATCCGGAGAGGTCTGTCCAAGGTTATTTAATTCCTTTATGGTACGGATATCTCTTCCCTTGAGCATCTTGAGCATTTTTACAAATATTTCTGCCGTTGCCCCTGCATCATCACAGGCTCTGTGATGGTTTTCAAGAGATACATTGAACTGCTTGCACAGTCTGTCCAGTGTATATTTTCCAAGCTCAGGTATAAGTATGTGGGCAAGGGTCATTGTATCTACTATTGTATAATCAAAGGGCAGACCCTGCCTTTTTGCAAATTCCTTTATAAATCCGGTATCAAAGCCTGCATTATGGGCAACCATTACGGCAGAGCCGACAAATTCAAGAAACTTTGGCAGAACCTCTTCAATAACAGGTGCATCTAAAACCATATTGTCATTTATGGAGGTGAGTTTTGTTATTGTATAAGGTATCGGCACCTCGGGATTTACAAACTGTGAGAATTTGTCGGTTATCCTTCCGTCCTTAATCCGTACAGCTCCTATCTCGATAATTTTATTGTACATAGGACTTAAGCCTGTGGTTTCTATGTCAAATACAACATATTCCGTCTCTATATCCTGCCCCTTGTCATTAATTACAAGGTCCTTTAAATCATCCACAAAATATCCTTCAACACCGTATATTATCTTAAAATCTTCATCCTTTTTCACACAGTGATTTGCTATAGGAAATGCCTGGACACCACCATGATCCGTAATGGCTATTGCCTTATGTCCCCATTCCTTTGCCCTGGATATTACCTTTTCGATATCCACAACACTGTCCATCTCACTCATAACGGTGTGCAAGTGAAGCTCCACCCTTTTATCCAGGGATGTATCCATACGCTTTTCCCTGAAATCATTGGCAGCCTTTATTCCCGTAATGGAGGATACGGAAATCTCCCTGGAATAGCTGTCATACATGGGAACACCCTTTATAATATAGAATCTTCCCTTTTGCAATTCATCAAGGATCGGCTCTCTGTCATCCGGTGATACAAATAGCTTAAAGCCTATAGTGTCCGTAAAATCTGTAATATTACCGTTTATTATGTATTTGCCGCTTTTAAGCTCCCTGTCCTCCAGGGTTATCACCTGTCCATGTATGCATACCGGGCCTAATCCGTCATATAAATCCTTGATTTCTACTATATCACCCTCGCAATTTCTTCCGAAAAATACATCAGGGTCAGTTTTGCCGGCAGTTTTATTGGCAGTTTTGTTCTCAGTTTTGTTGGCGGCTTTATTCTCGTTTTTATTCTCGGCTTCCTTTTTATTATCAGGCTCTTTGCTTACTTTTTCCGAATCCGTATTATTATTGTTATTATGCTGCTCATCCTTTGTGGCTGTTTCAGGTCTTCTTATGTCTTTTTCTTTATCCTGAACAGCCTCTATGGCAGCAAGCTCAAGCTTGAGCCTTCTGTCATTGGCTTCTCTAAGCTTTGTCTTTTGCTCCTCTGTATAATTAAAGCCAACCTGTACCTCCATGGCAAAGCGTTGCAGATATGTATTTTCCAGATATTCCTTTATAACCCGGCTATGACTTTTCGCTATAAACGTATCCTCCAGAGCCAGAGTAAGTATGTTATCGTTGTAAAACCATTCAGCCTTGTCCAGCAGGCGGAAATCAACATAGCTTTTTTTCATTATCTCAAAAAGGAAGCTGTCCTTATATATAGTGGTAAGCTGCTTCAGGTTATATTGCTTTGACAGGATATACCTGTCCTTTATCTCGCACCTTTCCTGTGCCCTTTCACCGAAAATATAATTCTTTATTTCTTCCTCAGCCTTGTATATAAGCTTCTTAGCTATCAGATTATAGCTTAAAATAGAAATAACCATCTTCTTTTCGGATTTGAACATGGTTATATTCTCTATCTGACTCTGACCTATTATATCAGCTAAGTCTTTATCAAGTTTAAGGCCGGGAAAAACATCCTTAAACATTTTTTTATCCAATTATTGTTCCTCCCAATTGTCCAATTCCCACTTAAGGGCATCAAGCAGCTCATCCTGGGGCAGTTTTTTTATGATAACACCTTTTTTAAAGAGCAGCCCCTCTTTGTCTCCCCCGGCTATTCCGAGATCTGCCTCTCTCGCCTCTCCCGGACCGTTTACCCCACAGCCCATGACAGCAACCTTTATATCCAGGTTGTCGTAGCTCTGTATAAGCTTTTCCACTTTGCCTGCAAGAGCAATAAGGTCTATGCCTGTTCTTCCACAGGTAGGGCAGGATACCAGCTCTATCCCGCCTTTTCTTAGATTAAGTGTCTTTAGTATCAATTTTGCACAGGTAATCTCATCTACCGGGTCACTGGTAAGGGATACTCTTATGGTATCTCCTATTCCCATTCCCAGTATGATTCCAAGACCCACTGCGGATTTTATATTACCCCGGTACAGGGTTCCCGCCTCTGTTATCCCCACATGAAGAGGATATGCAGTTTTACCGGCAATAAGCCTGTGAGCTTCTACACTCATCATTACATCGGAGGATTTAATGCTTATAACTATATTGTCGTAATCGCAATCCTCTATCATTTTTACTTTGTCGAGTGCACTTTCAACTATGCCTCCGGCAGTAACTCCATGGTATTTTTCTATGATACCTCTTTCAAGTGAACCGGAGTTTACTCCCACCCTGATAGGTATATTCCTCTCCTTTGCAGCTTTAACCACCTTTTTCAGATTTTCTTCCCCACCTATATTACCCGGGTTAATTCTGATTTTATCGGCTCCGTTTTCCATGGCTTTTATGGCAAGTCTGTAGTCAAAATGAATGTCTGCCACAATAGGTATACGAATCTGCTTTTTTATACCAAAAAGAGCTTTTGCAGCATCTTCGTTATTGACTGTAGCACGGACGATGTCACAGCCCGCCTCCTCAAGTCTTTTTATCTGTGAAACTGTGGCATTTACATCATCGGTTCTTGTATTGGTCATGGATTGTATTGCTATAGGCATACCTCCACCTATGATTACATCCTTTATATGAATTTGTTTTGTTTCCTGACGGTAAGCAGCCATAGCTTTTCCTCCACGATTATATATTGTCTAGAAAAATACGTTCCTGATATCGTTAAAAAATACCACTATCATAAGAATTATAAGCAGTATAAAGCCTATAAGATTAACAACAGCCTCTTTTTCCTGTGGTATTTTCTTTCTTCTTACGCCTTCAATTATGAGAAACAAAAGACGTCCTCCGTCCAAAGCCGGAACAGGCAGCAGATTCATAATTCCCAGATTAACACTAAGAAGAATACACCAGTTAATCATATTAAGAATTATATTTATTACTGCTTCCGCCTTGGTGGCACTCTCCTCCTTTACTTCCTCAATAATATCATTCATGGTTCCTCCGACTCCCAAAGGTCCCATAATATCATCGCCGGATACTCCTCCGGTCACTATAAGCTTAAGGCTTGTAACTGTTGCCTTAACCCAGTATCTAAGCTCAAGACAGGCGTATTTCAAATCATTTCCTATGCTCTGTGACTTAATATACCCGCCTGCTATACCCATCATATAGCTGCCGTTTTCGTTGAGCTTTGGGTATACTGTTGTTGTATATCTTTCTCCCCGGGCATTTTCCATAACCATTTTAATCGGCTCAGAGGCATCGTTAAGCTGCATATAAAGCAGAACCTCACGATAGTTGTATATTTTTTCACCATTCATGCTTATTATGGTATCTCCCGGATTTAAGCCTGCCTCCATGGCAGCACTTGAATCCTGCACTGTACTAACAACTGCCGGATCGCACCCGGTAAAATGAATGAGAATAATCGAAAACAAAAAGGCCAGGATAAAGTTAAAAACAGGTCCTGCTGCCACTACAAGCATACGAACCCATATCGGCTTATTGGAAAAGGAATTCTCATCCTCTACCTCTTCATCTTCTCCCATCATAAGGCAATATCCTCCTATTGGCAAAAGCCTTATGGAATACTTGGTTTCTTTTTTCTGAAATGAAAACAATGCCGGTCCCATTCCGATAGAAAATTCTGTAACGGAAATCTTATTTATCTTTGCCACAATGAAATGCCCCAGCTCGTGAAACATTACAATTATGCCAAATACCAGAATTATCAAAATAATATTCATGACACTTACTCTCCTGTTTATAACATATATTGGTCAATAAAATCATATACCCATTTTTCAGCAGCAAGTATCTCATCTAAGTCAGGCTCAGGTATAATACTGTGAGCTTCCATGCATGCCTCTATTATGCTGTATATATCGAGGAATGCTATTTTACGTTCCAGAAATAATGCTACAGCCTTCTCGTTAGCTGCATTCAGTACAGTAGGCATTGAGCCTCCTTCGTTGATTGCCCTGTAAGCCAGAGCAGGTCCCCTGAAGGTGTCCATATCCGGCTTTTCTATTGCTATTCCTGTAATAGCAGCAAAATCCAGTCTGTCTCCCCTGAGAAATTTTCTGTCGGGATAGAAAAGAGCATACTGTATCGGAAGCTTCATATCCGGTGTTCCAAGCTGTGCCTTCACAGAGCCATCCTCGAATTCCACCATGGAATGTATAATACTCTGTGGCTGCACCACTATCTGTATATCTGAAGGGTTCATATCGAAAAGCCACCTTGCTTCTATTACTTCAAGCCCCTTGTTGACCATTGTGGCAGAATCAATGGTTATTTTCCTGCCCATAGACCAGTTAGGGTGTCTTAGGGCATCCTCGACACTCACAGTCTCGAGAAACTTTCTGTCACGTCCTCTGAAGGGCCCTCCTGAGGCAGTAATCAGCAGTCTTGTCGGTTTGTTGTTTTCTTCTCCTCTGATACATTGGAAAATAGCCGAATGCTCACTGTCCACCGGAAGAATTCTTACATTTTTTTTCTTTGCCAGAGGCATAATAATATGCCCTGCAGTTACAAGAGTTTCCTTGTTTGCAAGAGCAATATCCTTACCTGCATATATTGCTTCAATGGTAGGTCTTATTCCAATCATTCCAACCAGGGCAGTTACGAGTATATCGCTTTCAGGACATCCCGCCACTTCGATAAGCCCATCCATGCCCGAAACAACCCTAATATCAAATCCTTTAAGCTCTTTTCTTATAAGCTCAACCCTGCTTTCATCCCATATACTGACAATCCGTGGGTGAAACCGTCTTGCCTGGGCAATAAGAAGCTCATGATTTTTTCCTGCACTGAGGGCTACAATCTCTATATCCTCCGGATTATCTTCCGCCACCTTAAGGGTCTGTGTACCTATGGAGCCGGTAGAACCCAGAACAGCAATTCTTTTCATAAGCTAACCTCCTATGTTTCCTGCCATAAAAAGCAGACAGTAATATATAATAGGAGCAGTAAATATTATGCTGTCAAATCTGTCGAGAACTCCTCCATGACCCGGAATAAGCCTGCCATAATCCTTAATATCATTATTCCTCTTTATGGCAGATGCTGCCAGATCACCTATAACAGCCATTATGGCTCCCGCCAATCCGACTATGGCAAAAATAAGCGGTGCCTTATCTAATTCATATACATTTTTGCTGAAAAATATACCATAGAGTGCACCTACAACCGTAGATGAAAAAAGTCCCCCTATAAGTCCTTCAATACTTTTCTTAGGACTAAGCTTCGGTGTCATCTTATGCTTTCCCATAGTCACTCCAAAGCAATATGCAAAGGTGTCATTAACCCAGGAGCATACAAATATCATTATTACAAAAGCACCGCCATGCTTTAAATCCCTTATAAGATATACATATGAAAGCATAACCGATACATAGAAAAACGTAAGTATGGCAGCCATGGCATCCCGGTCCCTGTAAAGAGGATATCTTATAACATATAAAGATAAAACCAGAAGAACAAACAAAAGCATAACAGGCAGCACATACTCCCTTAATCCGAAAACAAGAAAGCAATAATACACTGTTGTAGCGGCATAGGTAAGAATACCCGGTCCTTTTTTCTCCAGTCCATAAACCTTAAGCAGCTCGTAGTTACCTATAATTGCCAGCAAAAATATAGCAAGGGCTGTTACATACCCTCCAAAATATAATATACCGAAAATCAGTACAACTAATACAATTCCACTGAGAAGTCTTGTTTTAAACATTTATTTTACCCCACCGTATCGTCTGTCTCTGCCATTATAGTATCTTATGGCCTTTTTTAGTTCTCCTGCCGTAAAATCCGGCCAGAGAACATCTGTAAAATAGAATTCCGTATATGCCAGCTGCCATATCAGAAAATTGGATAATCGAAGCTCTCCGCTGGTTCTTATGAGCAAATCGGGATCCGGAATATCTCTTGTATCAAGATATGAGCTTATAAGCTTCTCATCAACCTTCATAGGATTAATCTTTTCCTGCCGTATGTCATTGATAAGCTCTCTTATTCCTCTTGTTATCTCATCCCTTCCACCATAATTAAGAGCTATGGTAAAATTAAGTCCGTCATATCCCGCAGTCTTTTCTTCCAGCTCCTCTATACTTTTAACTATGTCAGCGTCAAGGGCTGCCCTGTCACCTATAACCCTGACACGCATATTGTTCCTTGATGCTCTTTCTATGCAATCCCTAAGATAACTTCTTAAAAGATTCATAATACCGGTTACTTCCTCAGTGGAGCGTTTCCAGTTTTCAGTGGAAAAGGCATACACGGTGAGATATTTTATACCGAGATTATAGGCATCCTCACATATCTGTTCCACTGCCTTAGCTCCTGCCTTATGTCCAAAATTTCTTGGCATAAGCCTTTTTTTTGCCCACCGTCCGTTTCCGTCCATTATAATGGCTACATGTGCAGGCACAACTAATTTTTCTCCGTCAATTACTTTCTCCACGATTAATCTCCCGGTTATACAGTCATAATTTCCTTAGTCTTATCTTCTATCGCCTTGTCTATATCAGCAACATACCTGTCAGTAAGCTTCTGAACCTTTTCCTCATTGTTTTTAAGCTCATCCTCTGAGATTTCATTTGCTTTGTTCATCTTTTTGAAGGCATCATTGGCATCTCTTCTGATGTTTCTTATAACAACCTTGGCTGCCTCTCCCTTTTTCTTAATATCCTTGGCAAGGTTCTTTCTTCTTTCCTCTGTAAGCTCAGGAAAATTAAGAATAATTGCTTTTCCGTCGTTGTTAGGAGTCACTCCCAGATCAGAATTCATTACAGCCTTTTCAATTTCCTTGATAAGACTCGACTCCCATGGCTGAATCATAAGAGTTCTTGCTTCAGGTACTGTTATATTGGCTACCTGCTGAAGTGGAGCAGGTGCTCCGTAATAGTCAACGCGGAGCTTGTCAAGGATATGAGGGTTGGCTCTCCCGGCCCTGATGCCCGCATATTCCGACGCAAGGCTGTCTATTGCTTTTTTCATTTTGCTTTCATACTGTTCTAACATTGTTTTTCCTCCTGAAATATATTATATTCCGTATTAATCTAATCTGTTGTCACAAGAGTTCCGGTAAAGTCTCCGGTTACTGCTTTTACTATACTGTTTTCTTTGTTAAGTCCAAAAAGCATCATAGGCATTTTGTTCTCCATGGCAAGAACCGCTGCCGCAAGATCAATAACGCCAAGCTTTTTGTCGATTATGTCTGAAATATTTAATCTGTCATATTTTTTTGCATCCGGATTAACCTTAGGATCACTGTCATAAACTCCGTCTATCGCCTTTGCCATAAGTATTACATCTGCCTGTGTCTGGATTGCAAACAGCACAGTGGCCGTATCTGTAGAAAAATATGGATGTCCTGTGCCCCCCGCAAAAAATACTACCTCTTTGCTATTAAGATATTCCAGAGCCTTATCCTTTGAAAAAAGTTCTGTCACATTGCCACATTGAAAAGGTGTCATAACATGGGTTGCAAGCCCCTCCTGTCTGAACATGTCCGCTGTATATATACAATTCATTACAGTTGCCAGCATACCGATCTGATCAGCCTTCACCCTGTCCATATCCGGTGAGGTTCTTCCTCTCCAGAAATTACCTCCGCCTATGACAATGCTTACCTGAATTCCCTGTTCAATAATTCTTTTAACCTGCTTTGCAACAATTCTGACAGTATCGGCGTCAAAGCCTGTCTTTTTATCGCCTGCCAAAGCCTCCCCGCTGAGTTTAAGTAAAATTCTCTTCATATCCATGTCTTTTCTCCTATTCGAAAAAGCTCTTAACATCTATCTCTGAATAACACTGTGAACAAAATCCTTCAATAACCGCACCATTGTTAATCTGGACGGAACGGGATTTTATATTACCCATAATAACTGCTGTAGAGTCCACGATAACAGGACCCTCAACATCTATGTCTCCGTTAACTGCCCCCGCAACAACAGCCGACGTTGCCTTGACATTGCCGACTACTACAGAGCCTACGCCAATCTTAACACTTCCTGCAGCCGTAATCTCTCCTTCAATCTTAGATGCATTGGAATATATCTCACCTGCGTTGACATTACCCTTTATGCTTCCTCCTACAATAAGCTTGCCTGAGCAGGATACATTGCCCTCTACTGTTCCAAGAACATCAATCCCACCGTCGGTTTCGATATCACCCTTTATTTTAGTACCCTTTGTGATATAAGCAGTATCCTCTGACAGAATACTCTCTCTGTCTGTATTGCCTTCTGCTGCGGAAGCTTTTACATCCTCATTGCTAATCTCTGCCATATTATCCTCCTTATGAACATCATCCTGTCTGGAAATAGCATCGGTAACAGCCTTATTAATATCTGCATCAAGTATGTTATCTCTTTCCTCTGTCACTCCGTCAGGCTCAGTAAGCAGTGCATCCTCAAGATTTTCTTCCATATTGCCTTCATCTAAGGCATCATCCTCTACAAGCTCATCTCCTGCCTGCCCCTCAATATTGTCAGCAGCTTCAAGCTCCACCATGACAGAATCCCTGTATTCCTTATCAGGTATCATATTCATAACCTCATTGCCATCCACTTCATCGGTTAATATCTCTGCATCAGGAATATTGGTGAAATCATTCTCCCCTTCATCAGGGTTGTTCTCCTCATTATCGGATACCTGAGCCGGGTCCGGAATATCTCCAAGGGAAAAATCTTCTTCATCTTCACCCTTAAATTCATCCAGATTCTCCATCATATCCTCAGGAGCAATATCCATATTATCATCCTCGTCAAAGGTATTTACAATATCCTCATCATCATACTCTCCGGAAAGCTCGTCCTTATCCGGCATAAGCTCATTTACAGCCTGAGCAAAATCTCTCTTGAAATCTTTAAAAAAGCCCATTTGTTTCCTCCTTTATCTGTAGAAACTGCAAAGTGTTTTACAGCCAATATTATACACTATACTAAGCCTTAAATCAATCAAATCTCCCTGTTATAAATCTTAATATTTATCCATATTGTAAGCTTCCATATTTATTTTCCCTTCAACACTTATTATGTCTATGTCCCCCACATTGTATATTATATCAGGCAAAATAAGATAAGTGTTTGCATGGTACATATCTCTTCTGCTTTGAATAGTCTGAATGTAAGAGTCACGGCTGTGATAGCTTAACAGCTCATATATCTCAAGGTATGACATGTCCTCCCTGGCAATTCCAAGCACATCGCCGAGTCTGGTTATTATTTCAAGAAGCAGGTTGATGGATTTGGTAAGCTCAAATTTCATTATATCCCGGTTCTTATAACAAAGAATAATAAACTCCATGAATTTTTCGGGAGACATATTAATCTTTCCTTCCTTCAGGGCCTTTTCCACCATGGCAGCATCAAGAAATACTATATCATCGGTTTCTTCCTTTTCCTGCTTTTTGTCTTTGAAAAAGTCACCCGGTTCAATCTTAAGATTTTCGAAGCAGTCAGTTCTTATATCAAATATTCCTGAACGGAATTCCCCATACAGGCTGTTAAATTCCTCCCTGGACATATTTCCTGATGCATAGCTTTTCATGTCCCTTTTTAACTTCTTTTTTATTGTCCATATTGAGCCGGTAAATCTGTTCATATTTTCAAGGGTAATATATCCTCTTTCAACAAGGGATTCACACAGCCTTTCCGCAAGAACCGAGCATCTTAATTGCCTTGAGAAGCCCGGGGTTCCGTATTTTTTTATTCCCTCCAGCAGCTCATTAATATTCCTGTACAGCTTCATTACATTGGTTTCCTTCTGAGGCATCATTTCCCTAATACTTCTGGTAAGTGCACTCATTTTTTCCATGTATTCCCTGTCCTCTTCATATATGGAATGATAATTGGACAAAATATATTTTGTTATATCCGTTACACCCTGTTTTATGCTTTGAACCTCATCAGGAGAAAAGCCGTTATTTTCCAGTTTTTTAAGTCTCTCATCTGTCGAAAAATCATACAGGTTAAATATGAGCTTTTTTTCTATGTCCCTGTGAAGCCCTCTATTTTCCTTAAGCTCCTTTTTATAGTATTCAAAGAGCCTGAATCTGAGCTTTGAGTCTATCGCCCCGGGGGTAAGGGCATCAAAGGTGCTATTTACGGAGGTATAAGGCTTATTACCTACCTTTTGCATAAGCTCTCCTTCGTTTTTTGTATACCCCATTGGTACTATTGATTCATTCCATACCCTCATGGTTATCAGCTCTCTGAACAGGGAATAATCAAGAGGTCTCGGATTAGTACCCAGCTGGGATTTTATATTCCAATATGCGCTGTCAGATAAAATATGGCTGGTATCAAGATAGGAGCATTTTGCAAAGGCCTTTGTATCAGCAAACTCCTTGTCAGTCATATTTCTTGGCATATTTGCCACCTTTTCCAGACTATCCCAGCGTATAACGTTAATTTTATCATTGGCATCTATACAAAAATCAATCTGAAATGTGTCTATTTCAGGAAAAGCTTCTTCCATCTCCCGGGCAATCTTAACCAGGCTGTAGCATTTTTCCGAAAGAAATTCCCTTGATACATTCCTTGCAATCCATTTTGTATATTTCTTACCGTTTTTCTCGTATTCAATAAAATAGTATGGTCTGTTATTAGTAATGTCTCTGGTATACAGGCTTCCCTCACAGCCCGTCCTGTCCTGGTGTTCCATTGACTCCTCCCGGGTACTTCCCTTACATAATGAATTTTTTAATTACCTCAACTATTCCATCCCTGTCACAGGAGGCTGTTATATAATCTGCATTATCCTTTACAATTTGCTGGGCATTGTCCATGGCCACACCTACCCCGGCATATCTTACCATAGTAAGATCGTTGAAGCCATCCCCACAACATATAGAATTCTCCCTTGGAATTCCAAGCCCCTGCAGCAGTTTTTCCAGGGAAAGTGCCTTGTCTACTCCCCTATTGGTTATCTCTATAAAATAAGGCTCTGAGCGGAATACGTTAAGCTTTTGTCCAAACAGATTCTTAAGTGCCTCCTCATGGACAGGTGCCACATCAGGAGGGGCCGTAATCAGACATTTTACCATATCAAAATCAACATAAGCAGGAAAATCCTCCACTTTCCTTAAAACCATATAGTTAAGTCTGGCCTCATATTCCATATACTCATCAATGTCTGTTCCTGTAATAACCTTATCTTCCTGATAGGTTACCATTCCCAGATTGTGTTGCTTTGCATATGCATATATCGGGATTGCATATTGGCACGGAATCACATTCTGATATATTGTTTCCCCGGTTTTACAATTTATAACCTTGCCACCGTTAAATGAAAGTGCGTATCCTCCGTATTTGTCAAGACATATCTGCTTTGCATATCCCATCATTCCGGGATAAGGTCTTCCTGAAGCCAGGGCTGCAATATGGCCTTTTTCCTGAATTTTAATCAGATATTCCTTTGTTATGGGAGTAATCTCTTTTTTTGAATTAACCAGTGTTCCGTCAATATCAAGAACCAATATTTTTTTGTCCATCACGCTGCTACCTCTTATATGTTAATAAGTATATAATATCATCATTTTTGATTTTTTAGAAGATGTATGTTATATTATTCAAAGATATGTTTTTATGGGTGATTTTTATGGAGATTAATATATATGTACAGGGCAGAAAATTTGATAAGGATTATATATATGCTTTTAACGAGTATTCAAAACGCATCTCTCCCTGGGCAAGTCTTAAGCTTAATATATGTAAATCCCTGCCTTTCTTTTCCGATAAAAGGGGAACAATGAGCTATATTGTCCTGCCCGGAGCACATACCTTATCCTCTCCCCGGCTTGCAAAGGAAATTAACAGGCAAAATCTCATGGGAATATCACGAATAGATTATTATATTCCCGAAGAAATAAGCACGTTGCCTCTGTCGGCGGATAATGCATCAATATTTAATCTTTCCACTTTTTGCATGGGCAGGGAGCTTACCTTCGTTGTTCTGGCCGAGCAGCTTTACAGGGCATACACAATAAATAACAACATAACCTATCACAAATAGCAGGCAATCTGCTCCAGTAATATTATTCTCATAAGCTGGTGTGGAAAGGTCATTTCCGAAAAGCTGATTTTTATATCGGCTTTTTTTAACACCTCTTCATCAAGCCCCAGAGAGCCTCCTATTACAAATGCAATATTTCCTTCCTTCTTTTTTGCCCCCTCCTCCACAAGCCGGGAAAGCTTTTGGGAATCCATTGATTTTCCGTCTATAGCAAGCATTATTACATAATCACTGCCACTGATATTTTCCAGTATCTTTGAACCTTCTCTCTTCTTAATCAGGGTGTTCATGGCTTTGCCTTTGTTTTTGGGGATACTTTCATCCGGTACCTCCACAATACTGAGCCTGTGCTTATTACATATTATTTTTTTATATTTTTCTTCCAGATTACGCAGATAAGCTTCCTTTAATTTACCTACGGCAATAAGCTTAATATTAAACATTCTCTTCATTTCTCCTGATTATTTTATCTGAAAATGCCCTGTTTTCCTTTGTTTTTTTACACATTGTTGCCACTTTGTTTAAACTTTGTTCATAATTTAATCCTATAATACAAGTATAGTTTTTTTTCATAAATCCTCTCTTTAAATTATACAAGACAAAATGCCGGTATTACAACCGGCATTTTTGTATCTTAGAACCTTCTATTTACCATTTTTTACTTCTTCAAACTCTTTTATCATGTCATCATCAGCTTTTTTTGCAATCAGTGAAAAAACTACTATAAAGAAAAGGCTCACGAAGAATCCCACTAACAGGGAATACATTCCTGTATATACTGCCGGAGTAACCTTCTTTCCGTCCAGTGTGAGAAATTTTACATAATCCCATATTATAACAGTAAGTCCTCCACTTATCATACCTGCGGCAGCTCCTGCCAGATTGGTACGTTTCCAGTAAAGAGACATAAGTATAACCGGTCCAAAAGCACTTCCCAATCCTGCCCAGGCATCACTTACAAGCTGCATAATACTTGAATTAGGATTCCATGCAATTATGTATGCAAGAACGGCTATAACCAAAACTGTGATTCTTGCAACAACAAGAACCTGTTTTTCGTTCAGCTTCTTGAAAAATACTCCCTTGCACAGATCGTTTGCAACTGCGGATGAGGATACCAGAAGCTGGGAGTCTGCTGTGGACATTATGGCTGCAAGCACAGCGCAAAGAAGCAATCCTCCTATAAAGACAAGATTTGTATCATCCATAAATATTTTCATTATCATTCTGATAAATACGTTTTCATACTCAGCTCCTTCTGTAGAAAGTACATCAGGATACAGATATGCCCTTCCTAGTACACCTATAATACAGGCAATTGCAAGAGAAAGAAGCACCCACACAATTCCGATTTTTTTGGATTTTGCCAGCTCCTTTTCGTCTCTTATGGCCATAAATCTTACAAGGATATGAGGCATACCACAATATCCAAGTCCCCATGCAAGCTGGGAAGCCACGCTTACTGCGGTTATAGGCTCACCATCCACAGAGAAAATGTTAAGGTAATCCTTGGCATCCACCTTAAGTCCACTGTCAATAAGGTTAGGTATGATGTTGCCTGTTCCCATAAGCATTACAGCTATTATAGGCACAGCAATAATGGCTGCAAGCATCAAAAGTCCCTGGACAAAATCTGTATTACATACAGCGATAAAACCGCCCAGGAAAGTATATATAAGAATAACAACTGCGCCCAGAGTAAGGGACTGATGATAATTAAGCTCTGTTACCAGCTCAAAAAGCTTACCGCCTGCTGAAAATGCCGAGGCTGTGTATACCATAAAAAATATAACTATTACCAATGCTGAAATTGTCATGAGTATATTGTGCTTATCCCTGAATCTGTTGCTGAGATATTCGGGAATTGTCATGGCATTTCCCACCTTTATTGTATACCTTCTTAATCTTCCCGAGATAAAAAGCCAGTTAAATACTGTTCCTATAAATAAGCCTATTGCTATCCATGCCTGATTGGTTCCATAGGCATATATACATCCGGGAAGTCCCATAAGAAGCCATCCGCTCATATCTGACGCCTGAGCCGAAAGGGCTGCCACCCATCCTCCCAGATTACGTCCTCCCAAAAAGTAATCATCTGCATTTTTATTTTTTCTGGCAGATGTAAATCCGATTATAAGCATACCGAGCATATATACTCCGAATGCCAACAATACCCATACTGTCATTAATCCTTGGTCTCCATTACCAGCAGATATCCTTCACCTACTATAATGTGACCTTCCTCCTCTCTTATTTCATTGCTCACTCCGATGGAGTCAGCCTTTATCATAGCAGCATTGTAAAGAGGGTACTCAAAGCCCTTAAGGCACACTCCCTTTACTGTATCGGAAAAGGGCAGACAGGAAACATAGTTTCCATATTGCTCATCTTTTTTTATGATACAATGCTTATCTATCATCCTTATACGGTTACAGGTGTCAATCAGATATGCCTCTATCCCCTCATCAAGGCACAGCTTCAGCATATTAATGTTTGCCATCATGTGATCTATACGGCTTCCCGTACCGCCAAATATATATATCCTGTCCGGTTTTTTCTCAATAGCCTTAAGGATTGCCACGTGGGTATCAGTCAGATCCTTATGGGAATTCAAAACGGATATATCCTGATATTTTTTTGTATTATTTTGAAGCTTAATCCTTGTGTCGTTGCTGCAGGAATCAAAATCTCCTATGGCAAGTCCGGGAATAATATTCATGGCATACAGAGAATCCAGTCCCCTGTCAACGCCTATAATACAGGCATCCTCATGCTCGGACAGCATACTTTGAAGCAGATTTCTGTCTACTTTTCCTCCGGTTACAATAAACATATCCATCGCAATTATTCTCCGGTTTTTTTGTTAAGCTTTTGAAAAAACGCTTCCAGATTTTCTCTTATATCTCCCTTAAACACTGCTGAGCCGGCTACAATAACATCAGCTCCCGCAGCTAAAGCAGTGGATACATTATCAAGGTTAATTCCACCATCAACCTCGATATGAAGCTCTTTTCCTATTTTGTCTGCCTGATTCCTTATTGCCTTTATTTTGTCTATGGCNNCGCACGCGACGACTAAACAATTTTCGTTTTCTATTTTACCGTTATAAAATTCCCCGTTTAAAAAAGCTTTTAGTTTCATTTATTACCTTGCAAAAATTCAATTTCGTCTTTATAAGATTTTGCCCCGAATACCGCGCTACCCGCAACGGCTATATCTATATCGGAATTCCAAACTTGTTCTACCGTTTGTCTATTTACTGCGCCGTCAATTTCTATTATAACGTTTTTTCCGTTTTCATTTGCAATTTTACGAATTTGACTTGCTTTTTCAAGAACTTCGGGAATAAATTTTTGTCCGCCAAATCCCGGATATACGCTCATTACCAATATCATGTCAACTCTGTCAAGATACGGAAAAACCACCTTGTAATCTGTGTCAGGATTGATGGATAATCCCACTCCGGCTCCGGTTCTTTTAATGGCCTCAATTGTTTCATCCAGATCCCGGCAGGCTTCATAATGAACGGTTATCATATCCGCTCCTGCCTCCCTGAATACATCCACATACCTTACAGGCTCTGTTATCATAAGATGAACATCAAAGAAGGCTTTTGTGATTTTTCTTATAGACGCAATAACAGGTGGTCCAAAGGATATATTCCTGACAAAAACTCCATCCATAACATCCAGATGGTACCATTTTACTCCCGCTTCATCCAGAATTCCGGCATCCGCCTCAATATTATTAAAATTAACCGATAACAGTGATGGTGAAAGAATATTCATGCTACCATCTCCTTTTGTCTTTTATTTCATGGTACAATTGCACATAATTGTCATATCTTAAGCTGCTTATTTTCCCCTGCTCTATGGCAAGCTTAACCCCGCAATCCGGCTCATTTATATGAGCACAGCCGTTAAATCTGCAATTTCGCTGACAGGGAATAAATTCATTATAATAATTCTTAAGCTCCTGCTCCTCCATATCGTTCACATATAACGAGCTGAAGCCCGGTGTATCCATTATATAGGTATCTTCCTTTATCCACATCAGCTCAGAATGTCTTGTGGTATGCTTACCCCGTTTTATCTTTTCACTTATCTCGCCTGTTTTTGCACCTGCCATGGGATTAAAAAGATTAATTATGGATGATTTGCCTACTCCGGAGGGGCCTGCAAATACTGAGGTTCTGCCTTCTATAAGTTCACCCAGCTTTGAAATTCCCTCTTTAAAAGCAGGTGATGTGACAGAAGTGATTATGACCTGATATCCGGATTTTGTATATATATTTTTTATCTCATTGGCATAATCAGAATCTACAAGATCTCCCTTGTTAAGACATATTATGGTCTTAACCTCCTGCCTGTCCATCATAATAAGAAATCTGTCCAACAGATTAAAATTAGGCTTGGGCTGCGCCAGGGCAAAAATAATAACTCCCTGGTCAACATTGGCCACTGCCGGTCTTATAAGAAGATTTTTTCTCGGAAGGATATCAATAATATTGCCGGTGTGTTTTTCTTCACTGATTATATCTATAATCACATCATCTCCCACAGCCGGCTTAATATTCTGATTTCTGAAAATACCCTTTGCCTTACATTCATATATCCTGTTATGGTGCAGGTGGACATAATAGAACCCACCTACACCTTTAATTATCTTCCCTTGCATCTATTCCTGTGGTTCCTCTACTTCAGAATATCTTACAGAAGGGGAAGTGCTGAAATTACCTGTAACATTAGTTCCGTTATAGATAACCTCAAAGGTTGCATTGCCACTGTCTGATGAAAGCCCTGATATAGTTTCTGATACGGCACTAGGAGAGCCTAAGACTGCCTTTACGGTTTTATCCCTGGTTGCTCCGTTTACTGTTATACGGACTGTAACATCAGCTCCGTCAAGAGATGCCGCAGTTCCGTCCGAAAGTGTTATATCTGCATTATTCAATGTAATGGTACCGTCAACCACTGCAGTATAGGTTATCTTCTTTTCCTTTGGTCCGTCACTTATTACTATGTCTATTTTATCTCCTTCGGTAGCAGTGGAGCCCTGGCTTACAGACTGATTAATTACAGTTCCTTCAGGAGCTGTATCATGATTTTCATGAGTTACCTTTCCGACGCTGAGCTTATTGGATTCAAGAGTATCCTGAGCCTGGCTTTCAGTAAGTCCATAGAGATTAGGAACCTTTGTTTCTTTCTTTTCGGAGCCGTTGCTTACTGTAATAATAATCTCTGAATCTGCCGGAGCCATCTCTCCTGCAGCCGGTGACTGGGATATAACCATATCCTTTTCTACCTCATCATCATATGCATAGGCATGCTTAACCTTAAAGCCTGCTTCCTTTATAATCTGACAAGCCTGTTCATCAGTATAACCTTCCACCTTAGGAACCTCTAATTCCTCTGTGCCTCCGCTTACGGAGATAATTATCTCTGTATCACTTGGAACTGCCTTATTTGGTTCAACGCTCTGGTCTACTACATATCCCTCAGGAATTTCATTGTTTTCCACTCTCTCTACCTTAACGTTGGTAAATCCCTGCTTGCTAAGCATGTCAAGTGCTTTCTTTTCAGCAAACTCCCTGACATCTATCATGACTATTTCCTCTGCATCCTCGGATGAGATGATATCATTCGTCTTATCCTTCTTGCTGCCTCCGAAATTACCGGTAATTTTGGCAATTGCAATTATAACAATGATAGCTATTATTACTGCTGTAGCTATGCCTGCTATAGTGACTGCCTTTTTAAGGCTTGGATCTATCTCCGAATCATCATTTTCGTAATCTTCTTCATCATAATCATCCTGGATTTTCTTGATACCGGACTTTTGTCTCACCGGCTGGGATGACTGTTCATTCTCATACTCATATTCATCCTCATAATCATATTCATCCTCGTAGGAATCATTAATCATCTGGTTAATGCGCTGGTTATTAACAGGTATAGGTGATATACCTCCTATAGGTTTAAGCTCTCCCATATCATTTTGTACAGGAGGATTTTCCCCAAAGGTGTTAAGCTGACTGTTGTCAACATATCCTTTAGCCTGCTGATATGTACCTGCATCCTTATATGAGCTTACATTTCTTATGGCTCTTACATCTTCCCTGGTAAGCTCCTTGGTAGGGCTGTTGGTTACAGAAGCAGGTGCAACAATTATATCTATGTTGGGATTATTCTGTACCCTCTTTAAATCGGCAATAAGGGCACTTGCAGTGAGGTATCTCCTCTCCGGCTTCTTCTGGGTAGCCTTCATAATAATCTTCTCAAAGCTTGAATATATATCAGGGTAATACTGTCTTGGAGGTATCATCTCACTTTGTATATGCATAAGTGCCACAGATACATTATTGTCTCCCTCAAAAGGCACTCTGCCTGTAACCATTTCATACATAGTAATACCCAGTGAATATATATCACTTCTCTCATCACTGAAGCCCCCTCTTGCCTGCTCCGGCGAAATGTAATGCACACTTCCCATAGCTCCCGATGTAAGGGTATTAGAGGTAGCTGCCTTGGCTATACCAAAATCTGTTACCTTGATTGTACCATTTTTTGAAACAATTATATTCTGTGGTTTAATATCCCTGTGAATAATATGACTCTCATGGGCAGCCTCAAGGCCTGAAGCAATCTGGATGGAAAAATTAATAGCCTCATCCATGGACAATCTTCCATGCTGCTGTATATATTCCTTGAGGGTAATTCCCTCAACCAGTTCCATAACAATAAAATATAACCCGTCATCATCATATACATCATATACATTTACAATGTTAGGATGTGAAAGCCCTGCCGATGCCTGAGCCTCAACACGGAACTTTGTTACAAAGCTTTTGTCATTGGCAAACTCCGGCTTTAATACTTTAATTGCAACATTTCTGTTTAGCCTGTGGCAGCGTGCCTTATATACAATTGACATTCCTCCGGCACCAACCACATCGAGTATTTCATATCTGTCACATAATATCATTCCTGGTTTTAACATTATCATTACCCTTTCTGTTTCATCTAATGGTTTTACTTGGAAATAATGACTACGGATATATTATCCGAGCCTCCATAGTAGTTGGCTCTTTCTATCAATGCATCTGCTATACTGTCCAGGTTGATATGATCAACTACAATATCCCTTATTTCATCATCCTCTACCATATTGGACAATCCGTCTGAGCAGAGAAGAATTTTATCCTTTGGATCGTAATCCATTTCGAAGAAATCCGGAATAACCTCATCCTTAGAGCCCATTGCTCTTGTTATTATATTCTTCTCGGGATGATTTCTTCCTTTTTTTCTCTCAAGTTCTCCGTTTCTTATAAGTTCCTCTACCAGAGAATGATCCATGGTTATCTGCTTTATATCATCCCCTACAAGGTAAAGTCTGCTGTCTCCTACGTTAGCAACGTACAGTCTGTCATCCTGAATCACGGCTGCAACCATAGTCGTTCCCATTCCGTTCAAATCCGGATCATTATTGGATGCCTTATATATTTCATTGTTGGCAAATATCATGGCTCGCTTCAGTATGGCTATAGGATTTTCCAGTGTTGATTTCTTAATGAAATCCACTGTAATGTCTATTGCCATGTGAGATGCCATATCTCCGGCTCTATGTCCACCCATTCCATCAGCAACAATATACAAATTGGCTAACGGACCTACAGGCTTGTCGGAAAAGAATATACTGTCCTGATTGTTACTTCTTTTACATCCGGTATCAGTTTTTCCACTAGACCTCATTAGTATCCTCCTGACTGTTTATTGCATATTTTCTCCTCAACTGACCACAGGCAGCGTCTATATCGCTACCCACACTCCTTCTTATAGTACCATTTATTGAGTATTTTTCAAGTAGTAATTTAAATTTTTCAATAGAATTCCCATCACTGCGCCTATATTCTCTCTCAGAAATAGGATTGACAGGAATAAGATTAACATGACAATTCATTCCCTTAAGCAGTCCCGCCAGCTTAACAGCCTGTTCTTCTTTATCATTTTCTCCACTTACAAGGCTGTATTCAAAGGTTACTCTCCGCCCGGTTTTTTTGAAGTAATATCTGCATGCCTCAAGGGTTTCCTCCAAAGTATACTTATATGCCACAGGCATAAGTCTTTGTCTTTCGCTGTCTGTGGGAGCATGAAGTGAAAGGGCAAAGGTTATTGATAGCTTTTCATCAGCCAGGCGATATATCATAGGCACAATTCCGCAGCTTGATACAGTAATATTTCTCTGGCTTATATTGTATCCATCCTCACAGGATATGAGTCTTATAAAACGCAAAAGATTCTCATAGTTGTCAAGAGGTTCTCCTGTTCCCATAACCACTATATTGGATATCCTTTCTCCTGTTGCTCTCATTGTGGCATATACCTGCTCAAGCATTTCCGAGGGAGTAAGGTTTCTCACCAGTCCTCCTATGGTTGACGCACAAAAACGGCAGCCCATACGACAGCCTGCCTGGGAGGATATACAGATCGAGTTTCCGTAGCTGTATCTCATAAATACACTTTCAATCATCTGTCCGTCATTCAATCTGTACAAAAACTTTATTGTCCCATCCTTTGAGGAAACCTGTCTTGTCTCCTCCTCTATGGAAATAAGTCCCGTATCCTTTATTTTTTCTCTTATATTCTTAGGTATATTAGTCATTTCTTCTACGGACGAAACATATTTTTTGTGCAGCCACTGAAAAATCTGTGATGCCCTGAATGCAGGATAATTATTTTCCTTTACCCACTCCTTTAGCTCATCCATATACATTGACCTTATGTCCATATTTCTACCTCTTTGTCATAATGGCATAGAAAAAGCCATCACATTTATCTACTCCCTGAAGAAACAGCCTCTCTTCAACCAGAGAAAACTCAGGATAATTCAGAAGAAACCACTTTACATTCTCCTCATTTTCATCCGGATTTATGGTGCATGTGCTGTAGCACAGCGTACCTCCCTGTCTAACATACCCTGATACTACCTTTAGTATGTTCCTTTGAAGCTTTGAAAGCTCCTCCGGCTGTTTTTCATTTAATCTGTATTTTATGTCACTTTTTCTTCCCATAATTCCCATTCCTGAGCAGGGAAGATCCGCTATAACCACATCTGCTTCCATATCATTTATCAAAGCTGTGGCATCATGGCAGCTTATATCCACGTTTTGTATTCCGAGTCTTTTAACATTTTCTTCTATAAGGCTTAGCTTATCCTGTGAAATATCCATAGAATATATATGCCCTTCACCTTTCAGATATTCTCCCGCACAGGTAGTTTTACCTCCGGGAGCAGCACAGACATCCAATACCACATCTCCGGGTTTTATTCCCGCTGCTCTTATGGCACACATTGAGCTTTCATCCTGTACCGTAAAATATCCCTGACGGTATCCGGGTACCTTTTTTATAAAATCATAGTCCGAAATCAAAAGAGCCTTGTCGTCATAACTGCCCTTCTCCACTGTTATGTGGTTTTCTTCAAGAAGGAGAATAAGATTATCTCTTGATATTCTGTTTTCATTAACCCTTATGGTTGTGGGTCTTTCCCTGAAGGAAGCTTTAAGTATGTCTATATATGAATCAGGATAGTCCTTGGCCAGCTTCTTGCATATCCACAGGGGGGTAGAGTATTTCACAGACAGATATTGAGGGGAGTCCTCCGGATAATCCGGTTTCTTTATGCTGTGTTTATTTCTTGATATATTTCTCAGAACCCCGTTTACAAAGCCCGAAAGGCCTGTAAGTCCACGTTTTTTTGCCAGTTTTACCGCATCATTGCAGGCAGCACTGTCCGGCACATTTTCCATATAGATTATCTGGTATGTTCCCATTCTTAAAATGGATCTTATAAGGGGCTTACATTTGTCCAGCCCTGTCTTTGAAAACTGATTGATTATATAATCCAGCGTTATCCGGTGTTCTGTCACACCCTTGGCAATTCTTGTAACAAAGGCTCTGTCTCTTTTGTCCTCAAACTGATTTTTTGACAGTGCCTTATCTATGGCTATATGTGAAAATGTATCCCTGGTTTCAATATCCATTAATATGTCAAGGACGACTTCTCTTGAATTCATGCAGGTTTTTCCTCTTTTCTATGAATTAAACTTCATTCCCGGCTGTAGTCTGTTACCATTTAAAAATGCCACTGTATCCATGGGTTTTTTCCCCTCAGGCTGAAGATTTTTTATTATAAGTGCTCCTTTGCCGCAGGCAACGGTAAAATCCTTTCTGGTAACCCTTATTATCTCTCCGGGTGTCCCGTCTTCATCAACAACAACAGCCTTGTACAGCTTAAGAATTTTTCCTTCCAGTGTTGTATAAGCACAGGGCCATGGATTGAGTCCCCTTATCAGTCTTTCGATATAGCTTGCATCATTTTGAAAGTCTATTCTTCCAATCTCTTTCGTAAGCATTTTTGCATAGCAGCTTTCCGAATCATTTTGTTTTTCTCTTACAGCCGTATTATTCTCAAGAGCCTTAAGGGTAGATATTATGAGTTTTCCTCCTGCCTGTGCCAGCTTATCATGGAGGGTTTTTCCTGTATCATCCTTTTCTATGGTAACCTCTGTCTTTTCAATCATGTCTCCTGTATCAAGTCCCTTTTCCATATACATGGTGGTAACCCCTGTCACTGTTTCTCCCTCAATAATCGCCCATTCAATAGGAGCTGCACCTCTGTATTTCGGAAGCAGTGATGCATGGATATTTATACATCCATAGGGAGGAAGGTTAAGTATGCTTTCGGGAAGTATCTGTCCATAGGCTGCCACTACTATTACCTGAGGATTAAGTTCCTTAAGCTTTTCTATCATTGCCTCATCTTTTATCTTCTCAGGCTGGAATACAGGAATATTATATTCCAGTGCCTTTTCCTTCACCGGTGTATATTCCATATTTTTGCCTCTTCCCCTTGGTTTATCCGGCTGGGTTACGACTCCTACAACCTCATGCCCGTTGTCTATCAGGGATTCAAGGCCATATACGGCAAATTCCGGTGTACCCATATATACTATTCTCATACAATTACCTCTTATTCTTTCGGAGCATCAATGCTATATAACCCATCCAGTGTCTTATCCTTGTACAATATACCGTCAAGGTGATCCAGCTCATGGCAGATTGCCCTGGCCAGAAGCCCTTCTCCCTCTACGGTTATCTCCTTCATTTCCTCATTCAGCGCCTTACATATTACATGGTTTGGCCTGATTACTGTCCCCTGCAGACCGGGAAGGCTGAGGCAGCCCTCCTCTCCTTCCTGCTCGCCGTCTGATTCTATGATTACAGGATTTATCAATGTAAGAGGATTATCGTCACCTATATCAATAACTACAATTCTTTTTAGTATACCGACCTGTGGAGCTGCCAGCCCCACTCCGTTAGCCTCATACATGGTATCATACATATCATCTATAAGGGTAAGTATTCTGTCTGTCATTTTTTCAACAGGTTTACTTATCTTTCGTAATACTTCATCGCCGTCTAATCTGATTTTTCTTATTGCCATATTTTCCTCCACTAATACATATTTACCGGGTTAACATCCACAACTACTTTTATTCCGTCCCTCTCATAGGCATCTATAAGCCGGCGGATATTATAAAGGCTTTCTTCTTCCTTTCCCTTTATATAAATCACTCTTCTGTACAAATCCTTTATCCTGGATATGGTTGCATCACTGGGACCTATTACTCTTAAAGTTTTATCCTCTGACCTGGTATTCCTTATAATTTCCGAAAGCTCATCCGATGCCTTCACTACCTCATCATATACCAAACCCACAAGTAAAACAACCATCATGTTATATACAGGCGGATATTTCAGCAGCTTTCTGTAAGTCATCTCTGTCTCGAAGAAGCCCTCATAATCCTGCTTTGCCGCTGCCCTTATGGCATAGTGTCCCGGCTGATAGGTCTGGATTAACACATGGCCTTTCTTCTTCCCTCTGCCTGCTCTCCCCGCAGCCTGGGTCAGTAGGTCAAAGGTCTTTTCTCCTGATCTGTAGTCATTGTCAAAGAGAGATAAGTCTGCAAGTATTACCCCTACAAGAGTTACATTTTCAAAATCATGACCTTTTACTATCATCTGGGTTCCGATAAGGATATCTCCCTTCCCCATGAGAAAATCATTTAGTATCTCACCGGTACTGCCTTTTTTTGAAGTGGTGTCCTTGTCCATCCTGAGAACCTTTGCCTGTGGAAATAATCTGTGTATTTCTTCCTCGACCTTCTGGGTTCCTGTTCCAAAGCCACCTATGAGTCTTGATTTGCAAACAGGACATATCTTAGCCTCTCTTTCGGTGTGTCCACAATAATGGCACATCAAAAGTCCGTTGTTGTGAAGAGAAAGAGCTACATCACATTTTGGGCATTTTATTACTTCTCCACACTCGCGGCAGGATACAAAGGTATTAAAGCCTCTTCTGTTAATAAAAAGCATAACCTGTTCTCCTTTCGACAATCTCAGGTCTATAAGCTCATACAGGCTTTTGCTTATAATACTCCTATTGCCCTTCTTCAGTTCTTCACGCATATCTACCACAGACACATCCGACAATTCCATTCCATAGGGTCTATATGGCAATTCCCACAATCTGTACCTGCCAAGCTTTGCCTTTTCATAGCTTTCTATGGTAGGAGTTGCAGAGCCTAATATTACAGATGCATTTTCCAGCATACTTCTTTCTATAGCTACCTCCCTTGCATGGTACTTGGGGGTCTGGTCGCTTTTGTAGGCTCCGTCATGCTCCTCGTCTATAACTATAAGCCCCAGGTTATTACAGGGCGTAAACAGAGCTGACCTTGGTCCGATTATAACATCAACCTCATGTCTTTTTGCCCTCATAAATTCTTCATATTTTTCGCCCTTACTCTGTTTTGAGTTAATTACAGCAACCCGTTCTCCAAAATGCTGCCTGAATCTTGCCACATTCTGATAAGTAAGTCCTATCTCAGGTATAAGAACAATAGCCTGTCTGCCTTCCTTTACAATGTGCTTTATACAGGCAATATATACCTCCGTTTTTCCACTTCCTGTCACTCCGTGGAGAAGATACGTCTTGTTAATGTTTTGCTCCCTATCCTTTATAAACTCCGAAACCAGCTCCTCCTGGCTCCGGTTTAAGGCAGTTACCGGTGCTTTGGTAAGGGTTAATTCCTGCCGGCGTACTCTTTCCTTTGTTTTTCTCACCTGTTCCTTTACAGGCATAACGGTTTTAAGGGCATCTATCATAGTAGAGCCATAATTTTTTCTTATCCAGGCTGCAAGCTTAATAAGCCTGCCCTCTATCTTAAGTCCCTTATCACATATGCCTGATATTTCTTTCATTCTGTCCAGATCAAAGCCGGGGGTTTCCGTAATGTTTATAACATAACCCTTTCTCTCCTTTGTTCCGGCTCCAAAGGGTACCTGAACCTGACATCCCACCTCTATACTGTTTTCCAATTCAGCAGGAACCATATACTGAAATGTCCTGTCTATGGCTTCATGCGAAATATCTATTATTATATCCGCATATTTTTGTGACATCTTCTTCCTCCAAAATCTCATTAATAAGCTCACGCTCATCCATATGGTGCTTTACACCCTTTATCTCCTGGTAATCCTCATGACCCTTCCCGGCAAATACTATAATGTCCCCGGGCTTTCCGTTAAGTATAGCATATCGCATGGCCTCCTTACGGTCGGGTATCTCGATATACCTGCCATTGGTTTTGGAAATTCCTTTCTTTATATCCTCTATTATATCCAGAGGATCTTCATTTCTGGGATTGTCACTGGTTATTATGGTAAGCTCAGCCATGTTGCCGGACACTTCTCCCATCTCAAACCTTCTGTCTCTGGAGCGGTTGCCTCCACAGCCGAAAAGAGATACAAGTCTCTTAGGTTTGTATGCTCTCAAGGCCTTATAAAGGCTTTCCATTGCCATTGCATTATGGGCATAATCTATCATAACCGTAAATTCATCGGATATAGGTATCATCTCTACCCTGCCCCGGACTCTTACCCTTTGCAAAATCTCTCTTATATCCTCAAAGGGAACAGAAAGCATATCCGCAACAGCAACTGCCGCAAGGGAATTATGGAGTGAGAATTCACCCGGCAAATCTACCTTTATATTTCCGTTAAGCCTTCCCTTAAGCTCATAGCTTATACCAAGAACTCCCTTTTCAGAATACAGGCTGTAATTACCTCCGATATAATCCGCATTTTCATTCATTCCATAGGTAACTTTTTTGCAAGTCGCATTTTCCATCATTTTTCCGGCATATTGATCATCCAGATTAAATATTCCGGTTTTGCAAAGGGTAAACAGCTTTGCCTTCCACATCATATATTCTTCAAAGGTTTTGTGCTCATTAGGACCGATGTGATCCTTTGACAGATTGGTAAATATTCCATAATCAAAATCTACACCGGCTATTCTGTCAAGCATAAGTCCCTGGGATGATACTTCCATAACCACATACTCAAGCCCATTATCCACCATATCCTTCAAATATTTGTGAAGTGACAGGGATTCCGGAGTTGTATTAGGTGCCGGTATACGATTCTTTCCGTCTAATATTTCGATTGTGCCGATAAGACCTGTCTTATGCCCCGCCGCATTCAGCATTTCCTGTATCATATAGGTAATGGTTGTCTTTCCCTTTGTTCCGGTTATGCCTATGACCTTAAGCTTTTTTGACGGCTCCCCATAATATGCGGAGCTTATTTTTCCCATTGCATATCTAGTAGAGGCAACCTTGATTATTGTTATATTATAAGGCAGTGTAATTTCCTTTTCTACTATAATTGCAGCAGCCCTTTTCTCTGCTGCCTGTCCTGCATATTTATGTCCGTCAAATACAGCTCCTGAAATGCAGAAAAATAAATCATTCTCCCCGACCTGTCTTGAATCATTATGTATATTATTTATCTCGACATCAGTGTTTCCCTGTATAATGCTATATTCAAGTCCGTGTAATAATTCCTTTAATACCATATCTGCCTCCATATACATATAATAACATAGGGACCCATTTACGAGTCCCTAAATTTTATTCGTCGTCTCCAACTATCTTAACCTTTCCCTCATACAGCTCATCAATTGCAACGGATAAAGGCTTCTTTTCCTTCTTATACTGGTAATTATCCTTTTTTTCCTTCTTTTCCTCTGCTCTTGCCTCTATTATCTGTCTTGCTCTTTTCGAGGTAGCCATGACAATAGAATACCTGCTCTGAACCACCGGCTGTTCACCCGGTTCAACCTCACTATTAACAACTGCCATTAAATCTGAATATGATGGATGTAACATATATATTTCTCCCTTCTACTTCTCATGAAGCTCCTTTTTGATTTTTTCTATAAAATTCAAATTATTTTCCCTCTTGCACTTTTTTGCCACAATTATGGAATTAATCTGCTCGACACATTCCTCAAGCCTGTCATTGATTACAACGTAATCATACTCATCAATGTCCATAGACTCATCTGCTGCCCGCTTCATTCTCCTGTCTATTACATCATCAGTCTCTGTTCCTCTTCCTGCCAGTCTCTCTCTTAATGTTTTCCCACTTGGTGCCGCAACAAATATCAATATGGCGTCCGGGTACTGTCTTCTCACATTCATGGCACCCTGGACTTCAATCTCAAGGATGACATCCCTTCCCTCATTCATCTCGTCTTCAACAAATTTACGGGGAGTACCGTAATAATTATCAACATATTGAGCCCACTCAATAAAACCGTTATAGTCTATAAGGAGCCTGAAATCCTCAACAGATTTGAAATAATATTCCTTACCATCAATCTCTCCCTCCCGTGGTGCCCGGGTTGTGGCTGAAACAGAAAGACTGTATCCGTATTTGTCTACCAGATTTTTTACAACTGTTCCTTTTCCTGCTCCCGAGAAGCCGGAGATAACAATCAGATTACCTTTTTTCTCCATTGTGCCCACCTCATGCTTTTATTCTAAATTCTGGATCTGTTCTCTTACTTTTTCTATGTCAGTTTTGAGTAAAATACCTATATCAGATATCAGCAACGAATCTGACTTACTCAATATAGTATTAGCCTCTCTGTTCATCTCCTGGGCTATAAAATCAAGCTTACGCCCCACCGAGCCTCCCGCCTTGAGTATATTAACGGTACTTTCTATATGGCTTTTAAGCCTTACTATCTCTTCATCCACGCAAATCTTGTCAGCATAAATAACCACCTCTGCCGCAATCCTCTGCTCATTTATCTGTGAATTTGCCATAAGCTCCTCAACCTTTTCGGTAAGCTTCTTTTTATATGCGTCTATTATCTCAGGAGCTTTTTCTTCAATGCTCTTAACCATTTTTCGCATACCTTCCAGCTTGTCAAGCAAATCCTTTTTAAGATTCTCGCCTTCCTTAAGCCTGGAATCCACAAACATGGTGACTGCTTCATGGACAGCTTCCCTCAGATGCTCCCAGACTACATCTTCATCAGCAGCCTGCTCCTCCAGGGAAAACACCTCAGGCAACGTAGCAACAGCCATGGTATCCACATTGTCCAAAAGATTAAAATCCTCAGCCATATTACGCAGATATTCCACATATTCTCCCGCTATTTCCCTGTTATATTTTACACACATGGCAGGCTTTGAATAATCCTCGTAAAATACTGATACATCCACCTTACCGCGGTCAATATAATCCTTAAGATAGTTTCTTATAACTGTCTCAAAAAAGTTAAGCTTCTTCGGAAGCTTAACGCACATATCACAATATCTGTGATTAACGCTCTTTATCTCGACAACTACCTTATATTCTTCGTTTATTATCTCGCTCCTGCCAAAGCCGGTCATACTTTTTATCATAGCACTTCACCTTTTTGATGGATATATACAACTGTGGTTACGCCACAAATCAATTTATTATATTATATCTGATGATAAAATGCAAATATTAATTCTCCCGTGACCACTCTTTTATTCCGTTTATATCAGGCTCTATGGCAAGAGAATAATTGGTATGATATATTACATAGCCCGGCTTTGCTTTTGGAGGTTTTTTCAGATTTTTCCTTCTTGTATAATCAATTTCCACCTTGGGATTAGTATTGCCCGATGAATAGTATGCTGCAAGTCTTCCGGCTTCCTCATAGGTTGTATCAGGTATTTTTTCAGCTCCATCCGTTTTTACGATGACATGGGAGCCGGGCATTTTTTTTGCATGAAACCACAAATCCTCTCCCTCGGCAAGCCTGAAGGTAAGCTCGTCATTCTGATAATTATTCTTTCCCACATACATATGGAACCCGTCAGAGGAAACGTAATGCAAAGGAGTGCTTTTCTTTGTCTTCTTATTCCTGCTTCTGTCTCCCCTGCTTCTTATATATCCACTCTCAACAAGCTCTGACCTGATTAACTCCAAATCATTGTCCCCGGTAGCTATATTAAGGGAGTTTTGTACGGAAAGAAGATACATAAGCTCCTCCTCTGTCTCTTTTGTAAGCTTCGTCAGTGCCTCCCAGGTTCTTTTTTGCTTATTGTACTTTTCAAAATATTTCCTGGCATTTTCTATAGGGGAAATATCCCTGTCCAGGGGTATTGTTATATCTTTATCGGTATAGTAATTCCGGCACACCAGCTCAGTCTGTCCCTTACACACTCCATATCCATAGGTTGTAAGCAGCTCACCGTATACCTTATATTGTTCCCTTTTTTCTGTATCCTTTAGCTGCTTTCGCTGCAAATCATATTTTTTACTTGTACGTTCAATTGCATTGCTCACTATTTTTCTAAGGTCGGCAGAGCGCTGTTTAACTCTTGTGGATATACTTTTTTTACTATAGTATTCTTCTATCAATGCGGATGGGTCTTGAAATTTCTTTAGTCCCTCCTCTCCCCTGCAGGGCAGCATAACATCTTCCCTTACCTTTCCGTAACAGGTAAGTAATACGGCTCCAAACTCCAAAGGCTCATATTCCCGATATGCTATATTGGGGATATATTTTTCCTGCCTGATATCATCCATAATCACGGAAAAGGCCCTGTACAAGGCTTCTCTCCGGTGCATTGATACAGAGGAGGTACTATCTCCTCCATCCACACCTGCGCGATACGCTATTTCCGCTGCCATAACAGGAGATATTCCCGTCATTGATGTATATATGGCTTTTTGTACGGTCATGGGCTTGTTAAGGACGTGATTCATAAAAAAGTTAACATCCACGTTAAGAGGATTGGCCTTGTCCTGCCCCGGAGGATATTGGTAATTTCTTCCCGGAAGCACCTCACGGACTGAGCTTACCTGACAGGAAACACGCTTTATGCTGTCAATTATCACTCCCTCGTTATCAGTAAAAATTATATTGCTATGCTTTCCCATTATCTCTACTATGAGCTTTTTTTGGCACAAATCACCCATTTCATCCAGATGCTCTATGGTAAATTCTACAATTCTTTCAAAATCAGGCTGTGACACCCCAAGTATTCTTCCATTTCCTATGTGCTTCCTGAGCAGCATACAAAAATTAGGGGCAGTAGCAGGATTTTCCCCTGCTGTAGCCGTAAGATTAATCAGAGGCAGGCTTGGATTGGCTGAAATGGCCAGCCTGTAGGTCAGGTTTCCCTCATCTGACCTGTTTTTTATTACCAGACAAAGCTCGTCCTCCTCCGGCTGGTATATTTTGTATATTCTGCCACCGGTTATCTTTTTCTTTAATTCGCTGACAATAGCTGATATATATATTCCGTCAAATGCCATAACTCCTCCTGTTTACAAGATAGGTAAAATGAGCCCGGGAAAAGTATATTTTCCAGAGCTCATGTTTAGTACCATATTGTTATACCTGTCGATAAAGTTCCTCATAAAGCTTGGCTGAATTGCTCCAGCTATAGTTTTGCTCCATAGCTCTCTCCTGCATAGATTGCCATGCATCCTTATAGTCAAAGAATATTCTCTTGGAATAATTAATTGTATTGAGGAGTTCAAAGGCATCATAGTTTGCAAATGAGAAGCCTGTACCGCTTCCGTCAAACTCGTTATAAGGAATAACCGTATCCTTAAGCCCTCCTGTCTCTCTCACTATAGGAAGTGTTCCGTATCTAAGTGCCATAAGCTGTGTAAGACCGCATGGTTCAAATCTTGAAGGAACCAGCATGGCATCACAGGCCGCATACATCTTGTGGGATAAATCATCAGAATAATATATATTGGCTGATACCTTTGCCGGATGGATACCCTGATAATACCTGAACATCTCCTCATACCGTCTCTCACCGGTTCCGAGTACAACAAATTGTGTTCCGTCGGTACATATATCATTCATTACCCTGTCAACCAGATCCAGTCCCTTCTGATCTGTAAGCCTTGATATAATACCTATCATATATGCATCCGGGTCCTCCGGAAGGCCAAGCTGTTTCTGGAGCTCAAGCTTATTCTGGACCTTATTCTTTTTATAGTTTTTGGTGGTATAATTCTTATATATTTTCTTGTCTGTGGCAGGATTATAATCATTGTAATCAATACCATTCACAATTCCCCACAGAGAATCATGTCTTGCACTTAAAAGACCATCCAGTCCTTCTCCATATTGAGGAGTCTGTATTTCTCTTGCATAGGTATTGGAAACGGTAGTTATCTTATCCGCATATACAAGTCCACCCTTCAGCATGCTGGCATCCTTATATATCTCAAGCTTATCCGGTGTAAAAAGATAATCAGGCAGACCTGAATATTCCTGGATTGTCTTAACATCCCATCTTCCCTGGAACTGAAGATTGTGTATTGTCATTATAGACTTCATGCCCTTATAAAAATCATTGTTTGCAAACAATGTTTTTAGATATACGGGAACAAGTCCTGCCTGCCAGTCATGGCAATGAACTATATCAGGCCTGAACCCTATGGTAGGCAGAATAGATAATGCGGCCTTACTAAAATAGCAAAACTTCTCTATATCCCACTTTACATCCCCATAGATATTGTATCCGTTAAAGAAATATTCATTATCAATGAAATACACAGGAACGCCTTCGTATTCCATATACATTACGCCCACATATTGCTGTTTCCAATTTATGTCCATATAAAAATGAGTAAGATATCTCATTTTTTGCTTATACTTTTCCGGAAGACATGTATAATTTGGGATTATAACCCTTACATCATATTCCTTCTTGTCAAATATCCTGGGCAGTGTACCGACTACGTCTGCCAGTCCACCGGTTTTTATAAAAGGCACACACTCGGATGCTATATAAGCAACTCTCTTCATCAAATTTATCCTCCTGATTAGCTCCTGATTATAAAACAATTACTCTATGTATATACGTTTAACCCTACATATTGTAACATAGGAAGGAAAAATATTCAATTATAACATCTTACAGGTTTTATTTTCTTGCATACCATTGCCAGTCTGATATTTTTACTCATGTGAATTTTCTCTTGACTATTAATCTCTTTAATGATAACATAGCATTTTAGAACAAGGGCGTTCAGAATTATTCTGTGCGCCCTTTTTTTGTACCTGAGCCAATGTCATCACAGGATATTTGTTATAGAAAGTTAATATATGAGGTGAATTTCATGAAGCAGAGAATATTTCTCCAACTAGAAGACGGCAGCACATATGAAGGCTACTCCTTCGGAGCCGGTCTTACAAAAAATGTTATTGCCGAGGTTGTATTTACTACAGCCATGACAGGTTATGTTGAAACGCTTACCGACCCCAGCTACTATGGGCAGATGGTAATTCAGACCTTTCCCCTTATCGGAAATTATGGTATAAACCCATCAGATTATGAAAGCAAAGGTATACATATGAGTGGCTACATAGTTCATGAATATTGTGAAGCCCCATCAAATTTCAGAAGCCAGTTTAATCTTGATACATTCTTAAAAAAGTACAATATTCCGGGTATTTATGATATTGATACCCGTGCGCTGACCAAAAAAATCCGTTCCAAAGGTGTTATGGTCGGTTGTCTTTGCTCCTCCCCTCTCACAAAGGAAGAGTTAGCTTCTCTTTCACAATGGGAAATAAAGGACAGTGTTAATCATGTTTCCTCCAAAAACCAAATTGAATTCCATACAGGTCTTGCAAAGCACAGGGTTGTTTTGTGGGATTTCGGAGCAAAGGAAAATATACTCCGCTCCCTTTTAAGGCGTGACTGTGATGTAACTGTCATGCCGGCCTGTTCCTCTGCCCAAGAGATTATGGCTCTTAAGCCTGACGGAATTATGCTTAGCAACGGTCCGGGAAATCCTAAGGATAACCCTGATATTATAAAGGAAATAAGCAGTCTTACCCACAGGAATATCCCTATCTTCGGAATATGTCTCGGGCATCAGCTTCTGGCTCTTGCCAATGGAGGTAATACAACAAAGCTGAAGTACGGTCACAGGGGTGCAAATCAGCCAGTAAAAAATCTTACAACCGGGAAAACCTATATTACAAGCCAGAATCACGGATATGCCGTAACTAATGATGCTCTGCCCGAAAATTCCGCAATATCATATATTAATGTCAATGACGATACCTGTGAAGGACTTACATATAGCACCTTCCCCGGATTTTCAGTACAGTTTCACCCGGAAGCCTGTGGAGGACCCCATGATACGGAGTTTTTGTTTGATCAGTTTATATCTCTTATGGAAGGAGGCCGTTAATAATGTCATTAAATCCAGAAATCAAAAAGGTATTGGTAATCGGTTCAGGACCTATTATAATAGGTCAGGCGGCAGAGTTTGACTATGCAGGCACCCAGGCCTGCATGGCTATTAAAGAGGAGGGGCTTGAGGTAGTCCTTGTCAATTCCAACCCTGCCACAATAATGACTGACAAGGCAATTGCTGACCATGTGTACATTGAACCCCTGACTCTTGATTACCTTAAAAAAATAATTGTTAAGGAGAAGCCTGACAGTATATTGTCTACCCTGGGAGGACAGACAGGACTTACATTATCCATGCAGCTCGCCAGGGAGGGTTTTCTGGAAGAACACAATGTAAAGCTTCTGGGTGCTAATCCCACTACTATAGATAAGGCTGAGGACAGAAAAATATTCAAGGACACTATGGATGCAATTAACCAGCCTATTATTCCTTCCATAGTTACCCAATCCCACCAGGAAGCTCTTTCCTTTGCAAGGCACACAGGGTATCCGGTTATAGTGCGGCCTGCCTTTACCCTGGGTGGTTCCGGCGGTGGTATTGCTGCATCTGAGGAGGAGTTAAAGCGTATTGCCTCCTCCGGCTTAAGACAATCCCCTATTCATCAGATTCTTGTGGAAAAATGTATATCCGGCTGGAAGGAAATAGAATTTGAGGTTATGCGGGATGGTGGTGGAAATGTAATTACAATCTGTTCTATGGAGAATTTTGATCCTGTTGGAATTCATACCGGAGATTCCATAGTAATAGCTCCTGCCGTTACCCTTGCCGATAAGGAATATCAAATGCTGCGTTCTGCCGCACTTAAGATAATAGATGCCATGGAAATCGAGGGTGGCTGCAATGTACAGTTTGCACTTAATCCCGAAAGCTTTGAGTATGCTGTAATAGAGGTTAATCCAAGAGTATCCCGTTCATCAGCTCTTGCCAGCAAGGCAACCGGTTATCCCATTGCCCGGGTGGCAGCAAAAATTGCTCTTGGCTATAGAATGGACGAAATTAAAAATGAAATTACCGGAAAGACAACTGCCTGCTTTGAACCGGCTCTTGATTATGTTGTTATCAAATTCCCGAAATGGCCTTTTGATAAATTTGTATATGCGACCCGTTCCCTTGGTACACAGATGAAGGCTACCGGAGAGGTAATGGCAATCGGAAGAAATTTTGAGCAGGCTCTCCTTAAGGCTGTCAGAGGTGCTGAAATAGGTCATGATTATCTGGATGACGAGAATATAAAAAAGCTTACAGATTCTGAATTAACCTGCAAAATATTAGAGCAGGATGACGAGAGATTATTTGCAATATATGAGGCAATAAAAAGGGGAATCGGCATTGACGAGCTTCATTCCCTTACCATGATTGACGAGTGGTTTCTGGAAAAGCTTTCCCATCTCGCAAATCTTGAGAAAAGACTTGAAGAAAATAAGCTTGATGACACACTGATATATGAGCTGAAAAGCTTTGGATTTTCCGACAAAACCATCAGCAGAATAGGTAATGCAGATTCTATTGCAAGACTTCCAAACAGCTATAAGATGGTTGATACCTGCGCTGCGGAATTTTCTGCCGTTACACCTTACTTTTACTCTGTCTATGGTGAAGAGGATGAGGCTCTTGACTACGTTACGGAATTTGCACACAAAAAACCTGTTGTGATTGTTTTTGGTTCCGGTCCCATAAGAATAGGTCAGGGTATAGAATTTGATTATGCCTCCGTTCACTGTGTTCTTTCACTGAAAAAAGCAGGCTACGAGGTTGTTATTGTAAACAATAACCCGGAAACTGTTTCAACAGACTTTAACACCGGTGACAGATTGTATTTTGAACCTCTTACCCCTGAGGATATAAGGGATATTATCCGGATTGAACAGCCGGTGGGGGTTGTTGTTGCCTTTGGCGGCCAGACAGCAATAAAGCTTACAAAATGGTTGTCTGATAACAACATTCCTATACTTGGTACTCCGGCTGACAGCATAGATGCCGCAGAAGACAGAGGCCGGTTTGAAAAGCTCCTTCATAAGCTTAATATCAAACAGCCTAAGGGTACTACGGTGACAACAGAAGCTGAAGCCTTAGAAGCAGCCAACAGCTTAGGATATCCTGTACTTTTACGGCCTTCCTATGTGCTTGGCGGTCAGAATATGATTATTGCATTTTCCGATGCAGATGTCAGTGAGTATATGAAGATAATACTTTCACATATGAAGGGAAATCTTGTACTCATTGATAAATATATGATGGGTACAGAGCTTGAGGTAGATGCCATATGCGATGGCAGTGATGTTCTTCTTCCGGGTATAATGGAGCATATTGACCGTGCAGGTATCCATTCAGGAGACTCTATAGCAGTATATCCTGCGTGGAATCTTACTCCTGAGCAGACTGATAAGATAATTGACTACTCCACCCGACTTGCCCTCGCCTTAAAAACAAAGGGGCTTATTAACATTCAGTATGTAATAAGCGAAGGCGAAATATATGTAATTGAAGTCAATCCGCGTTCCTCAAGGACTGTTCCTTACCTTAGCAAGGTTACCGGAGTTCCAATGATTGATATTGCGACACGGATTATGATGGGAGAATCTCTGAAATCCATGGGGTATTCAGGAGGATTATATCCAAATAATGCCCATACTGCCATAAAGGTCCCTGTATTTTCCTTTGAAAAGCTGGCAGGACTTGATACAACTCTCGGGCCTGAAATGAAATCTACCGGAGAGGTTCTTGGTATTGCTCCTACCCTCCATGAGGCTCTATATAAGGGGCTTCTGGCTGCCGGATATCACTTTGAGCACAGCGGTGGTGTCTTTATAACTGTAAGAGACACCGATAAGGAGGAGGCATATGGTCTTGCAAGGGAATTTTCAGATTTAGGTTTTCACATATATGCAACAGAAGGAACAGCCAATCTATTCAGAGAAAAAGGTCTTTCTGTAACAATGGTTCATAAAATACATGAATCGGAGCACAACACTATCTCTCTTTTGGAAAGTGGCAAAATTAATTATATTATTTCCACCTCTGCCAAGGGACGTTCCCCGCGCCGTGACAGTGTCAAGCTCCGCCGTAAAAGCGTGGAGCTGGGAATTCCGTGTCTTACAAGCCTTGATACAGCAAAGGCTCTGGCAGACATTATATCCCTTAATTACACCCCTGATAAGACAACTCTTATCGATATCTGCTCCATATAAAGTAATAAAAGAGGCCGTCGCATAATGCGATGACCTCTTTTACAAATCCATAATTTATCTGTAAATAATATCCTCACGTCCGGGACCGTTAGAAATCATTGTAATAGGATATCCTATCTCCTTCTCAATGAATTCTATGTATCTTTTACAATTTTCAGGGAGCTTATCATATTCCTTAATTCCCCTGATATCGCATTTCCATCCCGGAAGACTCTTAAGAACAGGTTTAGCCTTTTCCAGAAGATGAGTAACAGGGAATTCTGTTGTAACCTCACCATCTATATCATATCCTACACATATAGGAATCTCATCCAGATATCCAAGTACATCAAGCACCGTAAATGCAACCTGGGTAGTTCCCTGTAAACGGCATCCATACTTTGAAGCCACGCAGTCAAACCATCCCATTCTTCGTGGTCTTCCTGTTGTTGCTCCGTATTCTCCGCCATCACCACCACGACGTCTAAGCTCATCTGCTTTTTCTCCAAATATCTCGCTTACAAACGCACCTGCGCCTACTGCTGAGGAATAAGCCTTACATACAGTTATAATATCCTTTATTTCGTATGGAGGTATACCTGCGCCAATTGCCCCATATGCCGCAAGGGTGGATGAGGATGTAACCATAGGATAAATTCCGTGGTCAGGATCTTTAAGAGTACCAAGCTGCCCCTCTAACAGGATAACCTTATCCTCCTTAACAGCCTTTTCAAGAATCAAAGCCACATCCGCAACATAAGGTGCTATCATATCTCTGTATTCATGAAGTGTATCCATTAATTCTTCAGGAACAAGAAGTGGTTTATGGTACATATGCTCCAGAATAATATTCTTTTGTTCTACAACTCTCTTAATCTTATCCTCAAGAACAGCATCATCAAAAAGCTCACTTACCTGGAAACCGATTTTTGCGTATTTGTCAGAATAAAATGGTGCTATACCTGATTTAGTAGAGCCAAAGGAATTTTTTCCAAGTCGTTCTTCTTCATACTGGTCAAACAGGATATGATAAGGCATAACTATCTGTGCCCTGTTTGATACTAATATCTTAGGCTGTGGCACACCTCTGTCTACTATAGATTTGATTTCATTACATAATATAGGAATATTAAGTGCAACTCCGTTTCCAATAACACTGGTGGTATGATTATAAAATACTCCTGAAGGTAATGTATGCAATGCAAATTTACCATAATCATTTACTATTGTATGCCCTGCATTGGCCCCTCCCTGATATCGTACTATATAATCTGCTTTCATAGCTAACATATCAGTGATTTTACCCTTTCCTTCATCACCCCAGTTAGCGCCTACTACTGCCTTAACCATCTGAAATACCTCTCCTTATACATTAATTTCTGCTGACATTCCAAGTAAATCCTTGTTATTTTCAAGAATCGGTGTTACACAATCCCTAAGGAAGGTATCAACCTGTCTGCCTGAACGTCCGACATATTTTGACGGATCCATTGCCTGTTGCAATTCGTCAAGAGTCATATTGAATGCAGGATCCGCAGCTATAAGCTCCAAAAGATTATTATCCTTTCCCTCCATCTTAACCGCCATTCCGGCTTGCATGGAAAGCTCACGGATTCTCTCATGAAGCTCCTGTCTGTTTCCTCCCTTCTTTACGGCATCCATCATTATATTTTCAGTTGCCATAAATGGGAGCTCACTCATAATTCTCTTTTCTATTACCTTTGGATAAACAACTAACCCATCAACTACATTTAAACACAAATCCAGTATTCCGTCTATAGCCAAAAATCCTTCCGGTATAGAAAGTCTCTTATTGGCCGAATCATCCAGTGTTCTTTCAAACCACTGGGTTGCTGACGTAATTGCAGGGTTAAGGGCATCTACTATAACAAATCTGGACAGAGAAGCTATTCTTTCACTTCTCATTGGATTTCTCTTATATGCCATGGCTGAAGATCCAATCTGGCTTTTTTCAAATGGTTCTTCTATCTCTTTTAAATGCTGGAGCAGTCGAATATCATTGCTCATTTTATGGGCGCTTGCCGCTATTCCCGCAAGGCAGTTGAGTACTCTTGTGTCAACCTTTCTGGAATATGTCTGCCCCGAAACAGGATAGCATGCCTCAAAGCCCATCTTTTTTGCTATCATCGGATCAATCTTATCGATTGTCTCCTGATCTCCGTCAAACAGCTCAAGGAATGATGCCTGGGTACCTGTGGTTCCCTTTGAGCCCAAAAGCTTCATAGTAGAAATTACAAATTCAAGCTCCTCCAGATCAAGGAGAAATTCCTGAATCCAGAGACAGGCTCTCTTTCCTACTGTAGTTGGCTGTGCCGGCTGGAAATGGGTAAATGCAAGAGTTGGCAGATCCTTATGCTTTTTTGCAAAGTCTGACAGCTCTTTTATTACATTTATAAGCTTTTTTCTGACTAATTTAAGTGCTTCCGTCATGACAATTATATCTGTATTATCGCCTACATAACAGGAGGTTGCACCGAGATGAATTATTCCTGCTGCCTTAGGGCATTGCTGTCCATATGCATATACATGACTCATTACATCATGGCGTACCTGCTTTTCCCTTTCCCTGGCAACATCATAGTTTATGTCATCAGCGTGACTTTTCAATTCCTCAATCTGCTCATCAGTAATAACCGGTCTGCCATTCTGGCTGAGTCCCAGCTCTTTTTCTGTCTCGGCAAGAGCAATCCAAAGCTTTCTCCAGGTTCTAAACTTTTTGTCAGGAGAAAAAATATATTGCATCTCCCTGCTTGCATATCTCTCCGATAAAGGGCTCTGATATCTGTCCGTACTTTGCATGTCAATCCTCCACACTTATTGTATTAATTTACTTTCCGCTGTTTCCGTAGTTGGAGAGAACTCTTGCACTTGGGTCATTAACTGCACAGCCCTCCCAATCCCTGTTAGGCATCCAGAAATCAGGAACCATAGCCGCCTGGCCGGGATAATACTTCTCGAACAGCTCTCTGTAAAGGAGACTTTCCTTTGTAAACGGTGTGGCAAATGTATATTTCTTAATAAGCTTCCGGTACTCCTCATCAGAATATCGCTCTTCAGCATATTCCTTTAAGTCATCTACCATACTGTGACCTACCGCATCACTAAAGGCAGCCTTCTCTCTCCAGAGAATATCTTCAGGTAGAATTTTATCACTCTCAAAAGCCTTACGCAATAGATATTTTCCCATATTATATGTATTTATCTTTTTTGCCGGGTCAACAGACATTACATATCGCACAAAATCCAGATCTCCAAAAGGCACTCTGGCTTCAAGACTGTTGGCAGCAAGACACCTGTCAGCACGCAATACATCATAGCAATGAAGCTCTCTCACACGCTTCATCGCTTCCTCCTGAAAGGCCTGGGCACTTGGTGCAAAATCTGTATATTTGTATCCAAAGATTTCATCGGATATTTCTCCTGTAAGCAAAACCTTAAGATCTGTATCACGGTTTATGGCTTTGCACACAAGATACATTCCCATGCTTGCTCTTATGGTGGTAATATCATAGGTTCCAAGAACCGATATAACCTCTTCAAGTGTGTCCAGCACCTCCTGTCTGGTCATAATTACCTCGGTGTGCTCTGCACCGATATAATCCGCAACCTCCTTCGCATATTTCAGGTCAATTGCATCAATGTCCATACCTATTGCAAAGGTTTTAATAGGTTTCTTTGTTATGCTTGCCGCTATGGCACATACAAGGCTTGAATCAAGACCTCCCGAAAGAAGGAAGCCCAAAGGTGCATCTGCATCGAGACGTTTTTCTACTCCTTTTACCAGGAGATCGTGTATATTTTTACATATATCGTCTATATCTCCATGTCTGTATTCCTCTACCTTTGTTATATCATCATAACAGAAAAACTCTGCCTCTCCTCCCTGTGATAAATCATATATCATATAATGTCCCGGTGGAAAAGGACGGATATTCTCCACGACTCCCACAAGGTTTTTTGCCTCACTGGCAAGAGCCAGCTTTCCCTTTGGGGAATAACCGTAAAACAATGGTCTTATTCCTATAGGATCCCTTCCTGCCACAAGCTGATTTTTTTCCTTGTCATATATTATACAGGCAAATTCCGCATCAAGGTGGGCAAACATATCTGTACCATATTCATTGTACAGTGGAAGAAGCACCTCACAATCGGAATCACTTTTAAACTCATAGCCTCTTTCCATAAGCTCCTTTTTAAGCTGCCTGAATCCATAGATCTCGCCATTGCATACAACATAGTTTCCATCTCGCGAAAATGGCTGCATTCCTTCCGGTGTAAGTCCCATAATTGCCAGACGGGCAAATCCGAAATATCCGAATTCTGTCTCAACCACCTGCTGGGCATCAGGACCCCTTTTTACTGTTCTAAGCAAAATATCTTCTACTTCCTGCTTTGATAAATCTTTTCCGACAAAACCTGCTATAGAGCACATACAACATTCCTCCTTTTCGTATAATAGTCAACTCCCTCTTTTGGGTATGTCTACATTCTTTTTATCCTTTCAAGTGCCTCAAGGGTATTTTCATATGTACCGAAGGCTGTCAATCTGAAAAAGCCTTCTCCCTTTGCTCCAAATCCAACTCCCGGAGTTCCTACAACATTGGCCTTCTCCAAAAGCCTGTCAAAAAACTGCCATGATGTTATATTACCCGGTACCTTAAGCCATATATATGGTGCATTAACACCTCCGTATACAGTATATCCAAGGTCTTCAAGGCCTTCCTTTATCGCTTTGGCATTGTTCATATAGTAGGCAACCTGCTCCTTTAATTCCCTTCGTCCTTCCATGGAATAGCAGGCTTCGCCTGCTCTTTGTACAATGTAAGGTGCACCGTTATATTTTGTTCCGTGTCTTCTGTTCCAGAGACTGTGCAGGCTCACCCCATCACATATTACATCCTTCGGAATAACTGTGTATCCCAGTCTGAGGCCTGTGAAGCCGGCATTTTTTGAAAAGCTGTGCATCTCTATGGCACATTTTCTCGCACCCTGACATTCATATATGCTATGAGGAATTCCTTCCTCTGAAATATATGCCTCATAAGCTGCATCATAAATTATAAGCGAACCATTTTCATTAGCGTAATCTACCCATTTTTGAAGGTTTTCCTTTGATATTGCCATTCCCGTAGGATTATTGGGAAAACACAGGTATATAATATCCGGTACGGTTGCCGGAATTTCCGGCACAAAATCGTTGTCAGGCGTACATGGCATATAAATAAGACCATCAAAACCATTTGTATCCCGGTTAAAATCACCTGTTCTTCCGGCCATTACATTAGTATCTACATAAACAGGGTATACCGGGTCGCAAACTGCCACCCTGTTATTTAATCCAAGTATTTCCTGGATATTTCCCACATCACATTTTGCTCCGTCTGATACAAATATTTCATCGGCATATATATCGCAGCCTCTTTCCCTGTAATCAACTGCAGCAATCACATTCCGCAGAAATTCATAACCCTGCTCAGGTCCATAGCCGTGAAAGCCCTCAGGGGTTCCCATCTCATCCACTGCATCATGTAATGCTTTTATTATGGTCGGGGCTATAGGTCTTGTTACATCCCCTATTCCCAGTCTTATAATATTTGCTTTTGGGTTTTGCTCTTTATATTCGTTTACTTTTTTTGCTATGGTTGAAAACAAATAGCTTCCCTGTAATTTCAGGTAATTTTCATTAATGCTATACATACTAAGCCCTCTTTCCTTATATCATGCAAATCTAATCAACCTGTAATAGTAAAATCATTTGTGCGGTTTCAATCATATTGGTACACGAATCCATACTGCACTTTTGAATATATCTGAACGCCTCAGGCTCTGTCATATTGTTCCTTGTCATAAGAAGCTCCTTTGCCTTGTCTATACATTCCTGCTCTTCCCTGCTTCTTTGCTTAGGTGCGTTTTTCTTCTTACGGATTCTCCGCTCCAGCTGCATTGTCATCATTTCAACCGAGCTTAGCAAATCCGATGTACGAAATGGGATTGTAACTGTCATTACTCCATCCGGGCATTGTCCCAGCCCTTCCACCGTAGAAAGCAGCAGCATCTCAAAATACTCCGGCAGGTTCTCAGCTATTTCATTGCAATACATATCCCGGAAACGTCGTGTGCAGATAACAATTCCGGCATCCAGCTGATGAACCCTTGACAATATTCCTGAACCTGTTGTACATATTTCAATATTTTGTATACCGCGGGATTTTAATATATCGCTGACCTTTTTCGCATCCTCAAGTCTGGGCATTGCCACAATAATACTTATCATGCGAATTTCCCCCCGTTATACTCTGTTCAAATATTTACTGACCTCCCAGTCAGTTACTTCCTCCAGATATTCCTTCCATTCTTTGTTCTTCGAATCAATATAAATATTGAAAAACTCTTCTCCGAGAACATCCTTGACAAATTCATCCTTTTTCATTTCGTTTATGGCTTCCTTAAGGCTTTCCGGAAGTCTCTCCACAGGAGCATTCTCCTTTTTCAATTCTCCATAGGATTTCCCGCAGCTTATCTTTTTCTCAATTCCATCTATTCCTGCCATCAGGCAAAGGGCAATTGTAAGATATGGGTTTGCCGAAGAATCAGGAAACCTGACCTCTACCTTTGTATCCTCACCTGCTACCGAATGTAATCTTAGCAGAGCATTCTCATTCTTTAAGGACCAGGCAATATCCTTTGGTGCCTCAAAGCCCGAATTGATTCTTTTATATGAATTCACCAGAGGATTAGTTACTGCACACATTCCTCTCGCATGATTCATAATCCCACCCATAAACCATCCGGCCTCCTGCCGGATGCCTTCGTCTACAGGATTGAAAATGCTTCTTCCATCCTTATATATTGAAAAATTCATATGCATACCTGAGCCCGCCTCACCCTTTTTCGGCTTTGGCATAAAGGTTGCATGTAATCCGAACCTTCTTGCTGTGGATCTTACAGCACTTCTGAAGGTAACAACAGAGTCCGCTATAGCCAAGGCTTCCGCCTCCCTGAAATAGATTCCCTGCTGTCCCGGTGATTTTTCATGATGTGATGACTCCACCATAAATCCCATATCCTCCAGAGTTAACACTATATCCCTTCTTGGATTTTCTCCAAGATCCATAGGACCTACAGCCATATATCCTGCATTTTCGTGGGTCAGGGTTGTAGGTATTCCATTCTCGTCTGTGTGAAATAGAAAGAATTCACATTCAGGATCTGCATATATTTCATAGCCCATCTGCTTTGCTCTTTTCAGCACATTTTTCAATATTGTCCTTGGGCTTAAATCACAAGGTGTTCCGTCCTCATTATGTACGTCACAAAGTAGTCTTGCCACCTTACCCTGCTGTGGTCTCCATGGCAGAATAACGAAGGTGTCTAAATCCGGATACAGATACAAATCGTCGGCACATATTCTTCCCTCATCATAAAGGGCAGAGCCTTCGAATACATATTTGTTATCCAGAACTCTCTTAAGCTGGCTTGCTGTTACAGCTACATTTTTTATATTTCCAAACATATCTGTAAACTGCAGTCTTATAAACTCTACATCTTCCTGCTCAACTAACTCCAAAATTTCGTACTTAGTCATAAAAACTTCTCCTTTTTATAGATTTGTGTACTCCATAAGGGATGCATCCACCTGTCTGGCAGCCTCTCTGCCCTCAGCAATAGCCCATACAACCAGAGATTGTCCTCTGTGCATATCTCCTGCTGCAAATACACCCTTAACACTTGTTTCATAAGAACCCGGCATTGTAAGTACATTGGTCCTATTGTCACATTTTACACCCATTGTGTCAACAATGTAATCCTCTGTTCCAAGAAAACCGGCTGCAATAAGCACTAAATCTACACATATTTCCTTCTCTGAACCCGGAATCGGAACCATATTAATTCTTCCGGTTTTTTTATCAGGCTCCGGCTTAAGTTTAACAAGTACTGCCTTTTTTACCTGACCCTTATCATCGGCAATAAATTCCTTTACTGTAGTTTCATATATTCTTGGATCCTTGCCAAAAAGATATATGGCTTCCTCCTGACCATAATCAGTCTTGAGAACCTTTGGCCATTCAGGCCAGGGATTGTTCTTTTGTCTTTCCTTAGGAGGCATAGGCATCATTTCCAGCTGTACAACACTTTTTGCACCCAGACGTATGCTTGTTCCCACACAGTCATTTCCGGTATCTCCACCACCTATAACCAGAACATTTTTCCCCTTTGCCAGCTCATAAGGAACCTTTTTAAACTGACTGTCAAGAAGCTGCTTTGTAACCTGCTTCAAGAAATCAACCGCAAAATATATACCCTGGGATTCTCTTCCCGGTACCTTTATATCTCTCGGATTAGAAGCCCCACAGGCAAGAATTACCCTGTCATATTCCTTAAGCAGATTCTCACCCTTTATGTCAACTCCGACATTTGTATTACATACAAATTTAATTCCTGCCTTTTCCATAAGGCTTATTCTTCTGTCAATTACCGATTTATCCAGCTTCATATTAGGAATTCCGTATCTTAAAAGTCCTCCCGGTCTGTCGCTTCTCTCAAATACGGTAATGCTGTGTCCCCTTTTATTAAGCTGTTTTGCCGCAGCAAGTCCGGCAGGTCCGCTTCCCACAATTGCAATTTTTTTACCTGTCCTTGTTTCAGGCGCATCATCTGACACAAGATTGTGTTCAAAGGCATAATCGATAACCGCCCTCTCATTGGCCTTTGTTGCAACAGGCAGGCCTCCGTTTCCACAGGTACAGGCTGCTTCACAAAGTGCAGGACATACTCTTGAGGTAAATTCAGGGAAACAATGTGTCTTTGACAATCTCTTATATGCAAGCTCCATATTACCCTGATAAACCAAATCATTTATCTCCGGTACAAGATTATTAAGGGGACATCCTGATGCCATTCCGGATATCATCATTCCTGCCTGACAAAACGGAACACCACAATCCATACATCTTGCTGCCTGACATCTTTGCTCCTCAAGAGGAAGCTTTCCGTGAAATTCCTCAAAGTTCTTTATTCTTTCTCCGGGAGGAGTTTCCGGTGCATTTTTTCTCTCATATTCTAAAAAGCCATTAATCTTTCCCATAAAAACTCCCTCCTATGCTTTCTTATTTCCAACGCAGGCATAAAATGCTTCAATCTGGGCATTTTCCCTGCTCAGCCCCTGCTCCTCAAAGGTAGCAGATGCAATCATAAGCTCTTTATAATCTGCAGGTATAATCTTTTTGAATTTCGGAAGATACTCTTCAAAATTGTCTATAATCTCACGTCCCTTTTTTGAACCGGTATAAGCAATATGTTTTTTGATTATTTCCTTCAATTCCTCCTGCTCAAACTTATTGTCTATCTTCTCCAGAAGAACCAGCTCCTTATTAAGGTTCTTGTAGAGGTGATTCTTATCGTCAAGTACATATGCAATTCCTCCACTCATGCCTGCTGCAAAATTTTTGCCAGTAGGTCCAAGAACGACAACCTTTCCTCCTGTCATATATTCACAGCCATGCTCACCTACACCTTCTACAACTGCTGTTGCTCCCGAATTTCTGACACAGAATCTTTCGCCGGCCATACCTGCCAGGTATACCTCTCCTGAGGTTGCTCCGTATAAGGCAACATTACCTACCAATATATTATCTTCCGGCTCATACAGGGCATTTTCGGGTGCAGATACATATATTTTTCCACCGGAAAGACCCTTTCCAAGATAATCATTGCAGTCACCGCAAAGGTTAAGTGTAAGTCCCTTAGGAATAAATGCACCAAAGCTCTGACCCCCTGCGCCCTTACAATTAATTGTTATTGTATCCTCTGGAAGTCCATCCGGATGCCTTCTTGTTATCTCTGCTCCCGTAAGTGTTCCAAAGGTTCTGTCTATATTGGAAAGCTGTACATTAAAGGTCTTTTTTGTTCCCTTTTTAACAGCCTCTGCCATATCCTTAGTACTAAGAAGCAATTTCTCATCCTTAACCAAGTCAAGCTTAAAATCATATGCACATTTCGGATCATATACAATGTTTTCACAATGCTTAACACCGTCGTCAGGAATAATTCCGGTAAGATCAATTTTGGCTGCATTTCCTGTAAGTCCGTCCTTCTTCTTAAGTAAATCTGTTCTTCCCACCAGCTCGTCTATTGTTCTGACGCCAAGCTTTGCCATATACTCTCTCAATTGTCTTGCAATAAAGAGCATAAAATTTTCAACATATTCGGGCTTACCTATAAAACGTTTTCTAAGCTCAGGATTCTGGGTTGCAATTCCCATAGGACAGGTATCAAGGTTACATACCCTCATCATTACACAGCCTAAGGTTACAAGAGGTGCAGTTGCAAATCCGAATTCCTCAGCACCGAGAATAGCTGCAATCGCCACATCTCTTCCACTCATGAGCTTTCCGTCTGTTTCAATCATTACCCTGTTTCTTAATCCGTTTGCTATAAGTGTCTGATGTGCTTCAGCAAGCCCAAGCTCCCATGGGAGTCCGGCATTGTGAATAGAGCTTATTGGTGCAGCTCCTGTTCCTCCATCATATCCCGAAATAAGTATTACACTGGCTCCTGCCTTTGCAACGCCCGCCGCAACAGTACCTACTCCGGCCTCAGATACAAGCTTTACTGAAATTCTTGCGTTCTTATTTGCATTCTTCAAATCATATATAAGCTGTGCCAGATCCTCGATTGAATATATATCATGATGAGGTGGTGGCGAAATAAGGCTTACTCCCGGTGTAGAATGTCTTGTTTTTGCTATCCATGGATATACCTTTTTGGCTGGCAGGTGACCACCTTCACCCGGTTTTGCTCCCTGAGCCATTTTAATCTGTATTTCCTTGGCACTTACAAGATATCTGCTGGTAACACCGAATCTTCCGCTTGCCACCTGCTTGATTGCAGAGCTTCTGTCATCCTTTGTTCCTGCAGTCAACAGTCTCTCATCACTTTCGCCGCCTTCACCACTGTTAGATTTACCTTTAAGGTGATTCATTGCAATAGCAAGAGCTTCATGAGCCTCCTCAGATATAGAACCATAGGACATTGCACCTGTTTTAAATCTTTTTACAATCTCCTCTTCAGGCTCAACCTCTTCTATATCCACTCCCTTTTCCGGATAATTAAAGTCCATAAGACTTCTCAAATATCCGCTTTGTTCTTCATCTATCATATTGGTGTATTCCACAAATTTGTCATAATCTCCCTCTCTTGTAGCCAGCTGGAGCATATGTATGGTTTTTGGATTGTATCTGTGTTCCTCTCCCTGGCTTCTCATTTTATGACGCCCCAGGGAAATAAATGTAAGGTCATTGGTAAGTCCCAAAGGATCAAATGCTTTAGAATGCTGCTCATCCGCTGCCCTTGCTATATCCTCCAATGTAATTCCTCCTATACGGCTTGTTGTACCTGAGAAATACTTATCGGTAACCTCCCTGGATATACCTATTGCCTCAAATATCTTACTGCCCTGATAGGATTGGATTGTAGATATACCCATCTTTGATGCAATCTTTACAATTCCCTGTAAAATAGCATGATCATAATCAGAAACTGCAGCATAATAGTCTTTGTTCAATAAGCCTTCATCTATAAGCTGGCCTATGGTTGCATGGGCAAGATAAGGATTTACAGCACTGGCACCATAGCCTAAAAGGGTAGCAAAATGATGTACCTCTCTTGGTTCGGCAGATTCAAGAATAAGTGACATTCCTGTGCACTTTTTTGTCTGTACAAGGTGCTTATGAACTGCTGCCACTGCCAGCAGTGAAGGCAATGCCACATGGTTTTCATCCACACCCCGGTCAGAGAGAACCAGAATGGTCGCACCCTCCTTGTATGCCTTGTCAACCTGTACAAACAAGTGGTCAAGAACACGGTCAATAGGCGTACTTTTATAAAATATAATAGGTATTTTTGCAACCTTAAAATCATGCTTATTCATGGAGCATATTTTAAGCATATCCAGATCTGTCAGGATAGGATTCTGTATTTTTAATACCTGGCAGTTTTCAGGCTGTTCCTCCAGCAAATTACCGTTTTTTCCCACATATACAGTTGTAGAGGTAACAATTTTCTCTCTTACTGCATCTATAGGAGGATTGGTAACCTGGGCAAACAACTGTTTAAAATAGTAGAACAAAGGCTGGTATTCCTTTGACAATACGGCTATCGGTGTATCAATTCCCATTGCCCCTATCTGTTCTGTCCCGTTTAATGCCATGGAATAAATGCTGTTTCTATACTCCTCATAGGTATAACCGAAGGCCTTTTGCAGCCTCGACCTTTCTTCATCACTATAGCTTACTATTTTTTCATTAGGAATCTTAAGGTCCGACAGAGAAAGCAGATTGTTATCAAGCCATTCTCCGTATGGCTCCTTGTGGGCAAATTCCTCCTTCAGCTCCTCATCATTTCTGACCTTTCCAGCCACTGTATCAACCAGAAGCATTTTACCGGGATGAAGACGTTCCTTACACACTATATGAGCCTCATCCAAATCAAGAACACCCACCTCAGATGCAAGAATCAGACGATTGTCATCCATAATATAGTATCTTGACGGTCTTAATCCGTTTCTGTCAAGAATTGCACCTAATACATCTCCGTCAGAGAAAAGTATGGATGCGGGGCCGTCCCATGGCTCCATCATAGTTGCATAATATTGATAAAAGTCTCTTACCTCCTGGGAAATGGTATCGTTATGGCTCCATGGTTCAGGAATCATAATCATAGCTGCAAGGGGCAGCTCCATTCCACTCATTACAAGAAATTCCAGGGTATTATCCAGCATTGAAGAATCTGAGCCCTCTGTATTCACAACCGGAAGAACCTTTGTAAAATCATCATCCGATAGCTTACTTGATACCATTGTTTCTTCCCTGGCAAGCATTTTGTCTGCATTTCCTTTAATGGTATTAATCTCACCGTTGTGAACTATAAGTCTGTTTGGATGTGCTCTTTCCCAGCTTGGGTTGGTATTTGTGGAGAAACGGGAGTGTACTGTGGCTATAGCAGATTCATAATCCTCCTGCTGTAAATCAAGGAAAAAGGTTCTAAGCTGTCCTACAAGGAACATTCCCTTATAAACTATTGTCCTTGAAGAAAGGGATGGAACATATGTATAGCTGTTGCTTTGTTCAAATACTCTTCTTACAATATACAGCTTCCTGTCGAAATCAATACCCTTGTTCACATTCTCGGGTTTTTTTACAAAGCCCTGAAATATAGCCGGCATACATGAAAGAGCCTTCTCGCCGAGAACCTCAGGATTGGTAGGTACCTTTCTCCATCCCAGGAATTCCATTTCCTCCTTTTCAACTATGATTTCAAACATCTTCATAGCCTGACTTCTCTTTAACTCATTCTGCGGAAAGAAGAACATACCAACTCCGTATTCCCTTTCCTCTCCTATGCTTATGCCCAGCTCTTTACATACTCTTGAAAAGAACTTGTGGGATATCTGTGTCAGAATTCCTACACCGTCACCGGTTTTTCCTTCGGCGTCCTTTCCCGCCCTGTGTTCAAGATTTTCAACAATGCTTAATGCATCCGCAACTATTTTATGGCTTTTCTTTCCTTTTATATCAACTACAGCACCTATTCCACAATTATCATGTTCAAATTCCGGTCTGTATAAGCCCTTTTGAGTAATTTTCTGCTCCATATCTATTCCTCCTTTCCTCTTGCCGCTTCAATAAATCCTTTAAACAAAGGATGTGGTAAATTGGGCCGGGATTTAAATTCCGGATGTGCCTGGGTTGCAATAAAAAACGGATGTTCCGGAAGCTCAATCATTTCCACTATCCTTTTATCGGGTGAAAGTCCCGAAAGTCTCATGCCGTTTTTGGTAAGCTCATCCCTGTAACTGTTATTTACCTCATATCTATGTCTGTGTCTTTCTGAAATCTTTGACTTTTTATACAGTTTTTCTGCAAGGGAGCCCTTCATAAGCTCACATGGGTATGCCCCAAGTCTTAAGGTTCCTCCCAGATTTTCCACTCCGTTTTGCTCAGGCAGTAAATCAATAACAGGATACTTTGTATCCGGATTAAGCTCACTGCTGTTGGCATCCTTTAAGCCAATCACATTCCGGGCAAATTCTACAATAGCAAGCTGCATGCCAAGACATAATCCCAGGAATGGTATTTTCTTCTCTCTGGCATACCGTATTGCTTCTATCTTTCCTTCAGTGCCTCTTACTCCGAAGCCTCCGGGAACCAATATGCCGTCTGCTCCGTGAAGCTGCTCTTCCACATTTTCAGATGTAAGACCATCAGCCTCTATCCATCTAAGCTTTACATTTACCCTGTTGGCAATTCCTCCATGCTTAAGTGCCTCCACCACGCTCAGATATGCATCATGCAATGCCACATATTTACCTACAATGGCTATTTCAACATCCTTTGATGCCTCCTTCATATTGATAAGCATTTCGTTCCAATCCTTTAAGTCCGGTTCGGGACAAGGAAGCTTAAGACAGGTACAAACTGCTCCCGCAAGATTTTCTTTTTCCATTAATATAGGAACCTCATACAACGAATCTGCATCCAGATTCTGTAAAACATGTTCCTGCTTTACATTACAAAACAAAGCCAGTTTTTTCTTCATATCATCATCTATAGGAAAATCTGACCTGCACACCAGTATATCCGGCCATATTCCCATGCTCTGAAGAGTTTTAACACTCATCTGTGTAGGCTTTGTTTTCATTTCCCCGGAGGCTTTTAAATAAGGAATAAGAGAAACCAGTATTATTATGGCATTTTCTCTTCCCACCTCGGCCTGAAACTGCCTTATGGCCTCAAGAAACGGCTGGCTTTCAATATCCCCCACCGTTCCTCCTACCTCAATAATGGCTATTTCTTTACCATTATGAAGGCGTTCCTTCTGAAATCTGTCCTTTATTTCATTGGTAATATGAGGAATTACCTGTACTGTTCCTCCACCATAATCACCATGTCTTTCCTTATTTAATACTGACCAGTATATTTTTCCTGTTGTAACATTAGAATTTTTATCAAGGCTTTCATCTATAAATCTTTCGTAATGTCCCAGATCCAGATCTGTTTCTGTTCCATCATCTGTAACAAATACCTCTCCGTGCTGGATAGGATTCATTGTTCCCGGATCTACATTTATATAAGGATCAAACTTCTGCATAGTCACACAGTAGCCTCTGGCCTTTAAAAGCCTTCCAAGAGATGCAGCCGTAATTCCTTTTCCAAGCCCCGATACAACACCTCCAGTAACAAAAACATATTTCATTTGTATGCTGCCTCCTTTATTTTCAAAATTAAAAAAGGCGTCAAATAACCCTGATAACAGGTCATTTGACGCCTTTGCCAATCAAACTATAAATTTTACTCAAATTATTCTATATCAAATGTATGACTTTGTAAAGCTTTTTTGTTGAAAAAGTTTTTCAAAAAAAAATTTTAATTAGGTATTGACAATACAAGGCTTTAGTAATACAATGCCAAACAAAGGCAAGGGCGTCTTGGAGATAATCCAAGGCGCCTATTTTGCTTTATAGGTTTTTACTTGAAATAATAAAATAACATGTTTATATCAGAAAGGAGAAATATTATGGAAAAGAAAATTCCCGAACTCTATGGAAGCCTGGTTTTTAATAACAAGGTAATGCGTGAGAAGCTGCCAAAGGATATTTATAAGGCTCTTCGAAAGACAATAGAAAATAATACTCACCTGGAGCTTGATGTTGCAAATGCCGTGGCAACAGCTATGAAGGAATGGGCACTGGAGCATGGTGCAACACATTTTACCCACTGGTTCCAGCCTATGACAGGTCTTACTGCCGAGAAGCATGACAGCTTTATCACACCGATAAGTGAAGGCGAAATTGCAATGGACTTCTCCGGTAAAGAGCTGGTAAAAGGCGAGCCGGATGCCTCAAGCTTCCCTTCAGGGGGACTTAGGGCAACCTTTGAAGCAAGAGGATATACAGCCTGGGATCCTACATCTCCGGCATTTATTAAAGACGGAACACTTTACATACCTACTGCTTTCTGTTCATATAGCGGTGAAGCCCTTGATAAGAAGACTCCTCTTCTTCGCTCAATGGAGGCTCTCAGTAAGGAAGCTACCAGAATTCTTAACCTTCTTGGAAATACTGATGTAACCAGTGTTTCAACGACTGTAGGACCTGAGCAGGAATATTTCCTCGTAGACAAGGATCTGTATAAAAAACGTAAGGATTTGATTTTTACCGGAAGAACACTTCTGGGAGCAATGCCTCCAAAGGGTCAGGAAATGGAGGATCACTACTTCGGAGCATTAAAGCCTCGTGTGTCTGCATATATGCATGACCTGGATGAGGAGCTCTGGAAGCTGGGAATACCTGCAAAAACCAAACACAACGAGGTTGCTCCTGCACAGCATGAGCTGGCTCCTGTATTTGATACAACAAATGTTGCTGTAGATCATAACCAGCTTACAATGGAAATCATGAAAAAAATTGCCGACAAGCACAATCTTGCATGTCTCCTTCATGAGAAGCCTTTTGATGGAATCAACGGTTCAGGTAAGCATAACAACTGGTCAATGTCAACCAACACAGGAATTAACCTTCTTGATCCGGGCAAGACACCTGCTGAAAATACCCAGTTCTTAATCTTCCTTCTGGCTGTAATCAAGGCTGTTGATGAATATGCCGATCTCATGAGAGTGTCCGTTGCCAGTGCAGGAAACGACCACAGATTGGGTGCAAACGAAGCTCCCCCTGCGATAGTTTCCATTTTCCTCGGTGATGAGCTTTCAGCAGTTCTCGATTCTATCGAGAATGATACCTTCTTCGGGAAGCATCAAAAGGTTCAGATGGAAACCGGTGCTGCTGTATTACCTCATTTCTTCAAGGATAATACCGATAGAAACCGTACATCACCATTTGCATTTACCGGCAACAAGTTTGAGTTCCGTATGTTAGGCTCATCTCTTTCCGTAGCCGGACCAAACACAATACTTAACACTGCTGTAGCTGAAGCTCTTCGCCAGTTCTATGAGGAATTAAAGGATGTTCCCGCAGACAGTATGAATGATGCAGTCCACGAGCTTGTTAAGAAGACAATTCTTGCCCATAAAAAGATTATCTTCAACGGAAACGGATACACAGATGAGTGGATTGAGGAGGCAAAAAAGCGTGGATTATATAATCTTAAATCCACCCCTGAAGCTCTTCCGGCACTTATTGCTGATAAAAATATTAAATTATTTACAAAGCATCACATTTATACAGAGAGTGAAATTTATTCAAGATATGAAATACTTCTTGAGAATTACAGCAAGACTATTCACATTGAGGCAAAAACTCTTTACAGTATGCTTGAAAAGGACTTCCTTCCATCAGTAGAAAAATACACTATGGAGCTTGTGGAAGGTATAGAAAAAAAGAAAGCTGTAGCCGGTCTTTCCTGTACATCAGAGCTTAAGCTTCTGGATAAGCTTCAGACAGGCTATGAGGAGATTGCTTCAAAGGCCGAGGTTCTTGCTGCCGACACCAAGATTGCCGAAGCAATGACAGATGCTCTTGAGCTTGCAAAATACTATAGCGGAACAATCCTGACTGAAATGGATGACATCAGACATATTGCAGATAGTCTGGAGGAATTAATCCCTACAGACATGATGCCATACCCGGGTTATGATGAATTACTGTTTTCTGTATAGTATTCAGAAAGGATTAGGATTATGTGCTTTGATTGTATAGATGACAAGCCCAGGGAAGAATGTGGTGTATTCGGAATATTCCATCAGGATTCAACCCCGGCTGCCCCGTCCATATATTATGGTCTTTCCGCCCTCCAGCACAGAGGGCAGGAATCAGCCGGAATAGCCGTATGTGATACCAATGGTCCCTTCGGAAATGTTGACTGGCATAAGGGAATGGGACTTGTAAATGAGGTTTTCAACAAGGACAGGCTTCACAGTCTCAATGGCAATCTGGGAATAGGTCATGTAAGATACTCTACTACCGGTGCCAGCACCGAAAAAAATGCCCAGCCCCTTGTCCTGAATTATATGAAAGGAACTCTTGCATTAGCTCATAATGGTAATCTGACCAATACAGCAGAGCTAAGGGAGAAGCTTCAGAAAGAAGGAGCCATATTCCAGACTACCACCGATTCAGAGGTTATTGCTTATCACATAGCCAAAGAAAGAATTAGTTCTGAATGTATTGAGGATGCAATACGTAAAACTGTTAAAAGTCTCAAGGGTGGTTATGCTCTTCTGGTGATGAGTCCGCGAAAGCTGATTGGTGTAAGGGATCCGCAGGGGCTTAAGCCCTTGTGTCTGGGGAAACAGGGAAACAGTTATGTTCTGGCTTCAGAAAGCTGTGCTCTCACAGCTGTGGATGCAGAATTTGTAAGAGATGTCATTCCCGGGGAAATACTTACCATAACCAGGGATGGTATTACATCCGATACCAGTCTGTGTAATCACAGGAGAGCTCATTGCATTTTTGAATACATATATTTTGCAAGACTTGACTCTAAAATAGACGGTATAAATGTATATGACGCAAGAATACGGGCAGGCGCAGAGCTGGCAAAATCCTACCCTGTAAAGGCTGATATTGTCACAGGAGTTCCTGATTCAGGACTTGCCGCCGCTATGGGATATTCCATAGAATCCGGAATTCCCTTCCGATACACATTTCACAAAAACAGTTATGTGGGAAGGACGTTTATAAAGCCTACGCAGGAGGAACGGGAATCCGCTGTACATATTAAGCTCAGTGTACTGGAAAGCGTTGTAAAGGATAAATCCATTGTTCTTATAGATGATTCCATTGTGCGTGGTACTACCATATCAAACCTGATTACAATGCTAAAGAATGCCGGTGCCAGAGAAATACATGTAAGGATTTGTTCACCACCATTCCTGTATCCATGCTACTATGGTACAGATGTTCCAAGCAATGAACAGCTTATTGCATCTTCCCAGTCTACAGAAGAAATATGCAGATATATAGGTGCTGATTCTCTTGGCTATATGAAAATTGAAGACTTATCAAGGATGACCGGAGACCTTCCAATATGTAAGGCCTGTTTTGACAATAATTATCCGGTGTAACCATAAACGCAAAGGCGCGCTTTATACATACTATAAGGTGCGCCTTTTATATATATGCTCATGATACTTTCGGGCAATTTAACCTATCACCAAATTTATTATAAAAGGGAGGAATTATTATGGAATTCTCAGCAGTAAACACAATATGGGTGCTTTTAGGTGCCGCATTGGTATTCTTTATGCAGGCCGGTTTCGCAATGGTGGAAACAGGATTTACCAGAGCAAAGAATGCCGGTAACATTATTATGAAAAACCTTATGGATTTCTGTATCGGAACACCTGTCTTCTGGCTTGTAGGCTTCGGTATTATGTTTGGAGGTTCAGGAAGTTTTATCGGAAGCATTAAGGGTATTGCAAGTGAAGGAAACTACGGAAGCGATATGCTCCCTGACGGAGTACCGTTTTTCGCATTTCTTATTTTCCAGACAGTTTTCTGTGCAACAGCTGCAACCATTGTTTCAGGTGCCATGGCAGAAAGAACCAAATTCATATCCTACTGTATATATAGTCTTATAATCAGTCTTGTAATCTATCCTGTTTCCGGACATTGGATCTGGGGTGGTGGCTGGTTAGCCGAAAGAGGCTTCCACGATTTTGCAGGCTCGACAGCAGTTCACATGGTTGGTGGTGTAGCTGCATTTATCGGTGCGTTAATCCTTGGACCACGTATTGGAAAGTATGACAAGAACGGAAAATCAAAGGCTATTCCGGGACACAGCTTAACTCTGGGTGCTTTGGGTGTATTTATTCTCTGGTTCTGCTGGTTTGGATTTAACGGTGCTTCTACTGTATCCATGGAGGGAGATGCAATCGTATCAGCAGGTAAAATTTTTGTAACTACTAACCTTGCTGCCGCTGTGGCAACATGTACCGTACTTATTATTACCTGGATACGATACAAGAAGCCTGATGTGTCAATGACCTTAAACGGCACACTTGCCGGACTGGTTGCCATTACAGCAGGCTGTGATACAGTAAGTCCAACAAGTGCTGCAATTATAGGTATCCTTGCCGGCTTTGCAGTTGTATTCGGCATCGAATTTATTGATAAGGTATTAAAGGTGGATGACCCTGTGGGTGCCGTAGGTGTTCATGGTATAAACGGTATGCTCGGTACCTTATGTGTAGGACTCTTCTCTGATGGTGCAGGTACTGACGGAAGCTTAGGTCTTTTTACCGGTGGAGATGCCTCATTACTTGGCACTCAGGCTCTTGGTGTTATATCTGTAATAGCCTGGGTTGCAGCAACAATGACTGTAGTGTTCCTTATAATCAAGCATACTGTCGGCCTTAGAGTTACAGAGGAAGAAGAAATTGCCGGTCTTGATATTATGGAGCATGGTCTTACAAGCAGCTATGCAGACTTTATGCCTGTTGTAAATACAATTGCCCCAGTTGTTTCAACCTCTGAAGCATCCGATGGTGATGCTCCGGTTTCCGTGTCAGAGGATCCTGTCTCAGTTATTGATAAGCCACTCAGCAAGGTTACAATTATAACCAGACAGAACAAGCTTAGTGAGCTTATTCAGGAATTAAGTCTCATCGGTATAACAGGTGTTACTATTACCAATGTACTGGGCTGTGGTACTCAGAAGGGTGCGACAAAATATTACAGAGGTTCTGAGCTTGAGATGAACCTGCTTCCTAAGGTAAAGGTTGACATAGCTGTCAGCAAGGTTCCTGTTGACCTGGTAGTAAGTACAGCAAGAAAGGTTCTTTGTACCGGCCATATCGGCGACGGTAAAATCTTTGTATATGACATCGAGGATGTTATCAAGGTTCGTACCGGTGAAACCGGATATATGGCTCTTCAGGATTCAGCTGGTGAATTTTAAAAAAGAGTTATGAAATAATCGAGTAGGAGGCGGTGACTAACCGACGTCCTCTCACACCACCGTGCGTACCGTTCGGTACACGGCGGTTTCAATAGTTGACGTGCACAGACTGGTAGGCTGTGGCTAAATCATAATAGCCACTGTTTATCAGTCTTTCTTTATACACATACGTATCCTGTGATCACTCATTCTAAAATCGTGAACAGTAACGTCAATATGACCTTGATTTAACAATAATCTACATTCAGAATGAATTGGGCTTTCATTTTCATAAGCATCACAACAATCACCTAAGTATTGAGTATCAACGATTCAATTATATATATATAAGTCAAACAAAATTATAGTCCACATTTTTGGAGAGCGTATATTGTTAAAGCTATTCAAAAAAGCAGACTTATTTTTAATCTGCTTTGTAAATTATAATTTATTGTTATCTATATCATTGAAATAATGGTCATAATAACAGTCATTCCATTTCCTAATAAATTTATGATAAAATGTGCTGTCATTGGTACATATATATTTTTAGTATTAATATATGAAACACTTAAAGGTAAAGCCCAAATCATAGTTAAAAATATTCCCCATATTGTTAACGAGTGTTCTAAAGCATATAAAAGCATCCCTAATATAGTTGTAATTAGAAGTATTCCTTTGTTTTTAAAAGATATTATACTTTTTCTATAAAATGTTTCTTCTGCTATAGCAGGTAATAATATTGTAGATACTGCAAATATTGTCAATTTTAACCAACTATCTCTTTTCAACCCAATTGTTCCTGTATTATAATTAGAAAATACATTTTCTAAAATCGTTGTTATTATAAATGCTACCATAAAAAGTAATGCTGTAATTATTACTTGTTTATAAAATTTTTTTCCACTTTTTATATTATTTAACCATTCTTTAAACGAAAACTCTTTTTTTATGTAAAAATATATTACTATCAACATATAAAAGAGAAAATTTGTATAGATAAAATATTCCTTTGGTATAATAAAACAAGATACTATAAATATTATTTCTATTATTATTGGTATTATATTCAATTTGATATATTTACTCATTATTTGTTCTCCAAACTTTTTAACAATTAAGCATTTATGTGGTTTCCATATCGCATTGCACCCCACCGCAGTTTCTATAGCTTTAATGCAAAATATGTGTCAATAAGCTCTCTGATTCCTTCCTTATCCTTTTGTCTTACAAGATTATTTAAGGCTGATATGAATTCTCTGTCCTCTCCTTCAGTCCGAAGAGCTAAAAGTCTATCCATAATTTGCTCTCCGGCAGCAAAATCATCAGCTTCCATCATCTTTTCTATCTCCTTCAGGTATATGGCTATATCTTCACTTCCTGCATCAGTAATCTCCTGCTCCTGTCCCTTTCCGTTATATTCCTCATCACCGGTTCCTGAAATGCTGTCAACAAAGGTATTATAATCCTCCACAGCCAGCAATACATCTACAAGGTTTTCTAAAAAGCTCTCTACATTTTCGTTAATATATTCCCTGTTGCCAATATTTATAGCTCCCTCCATCCTTGTTGCCTGGTGAGCAAGGGCAGTAGCACCGATATTCATGCTTGCTGTTCTCAGTGCATGAATTTTTATTTTAAAGCCTCTTACATCCTTTCCCGCCTTTTTATATAATTCTTCGGAGGCTGCCGCATTTTGTTCATAGAACATTCTCAACAGCTTATTATAAACATCAATACTTCCACCTATTTTTTCAATTGCGTATTCAACATCCATGTATGGCCTGAGCTTTGCAAGACCGTCTCCATATCTTGAGCCACTTATATATGAGGCTATATCATTCGCTTTCTCTTTGATAAGATTTTCAGGGAGGCAATCCTTAAGTATCGCAGCCACTCTGCGTATATCCATAGGCTTTACTATGCTGTCGGTAAAGCCGGCTGCAAGAAGCTTTTCCTTGTTTTCTTCAATGGCATCATTGTCCATTGCAACAATAGGAAGCATTTTGTATCTGTCCTCGGATAAATCCCTGATTTCATTCATAGCATCTATACCATTCATTATAGGCATCGATAAATCCATGAATACAACGTCATAGCTGTTATTCATAACCATATCAATTGCATTTATGCCTGAGGTTGCCACATCCACCTTCATCTCAAATTGATTAAGTATCTTTTGGGAAACCTGACGGCTTACCTCCTCGTCATCCACCAAAAGGGCATTGGCCTCAGGAAGCCAGAGTTTTTCAGCAATTTCCTTGGAAACCATCTCTTCTATCTTGTATATGGCATGATTGGCATTTTGATTAAGGGCTACTCTCTGGTTAAGAGTAAGAGTAAATGTAGAGCCTGCCCCATATGTACTCTCAACCTCTATATCAGCATCCATAAGTTCTGCATATCCCTTAGCAATAGCAAGACCCACTCCATTTCCTGAATGAATACTGTTTTTTACATTATCTGCTATATTATATATTTCAAATATACTGTCTATCCTGTCATCCTGTATACCGATTCCTGTGTCAGAGACAGAAAAAACAAGGTTGACTATATCATCTTTATCCTTATCAGTATATCTGTAGCAATCTACAGCAAGGGTTATGGAACCTTCCTTAGTATATTTTATGGAATTATCCAGAATCCTCATCATTATATCTTTTATTTTTACTTCATCACCAATAAGATTGTCTACAATCTCCTCACCAATCTCCACAAAGAATTTTACTGCCTTGTCAGCAAGTTTTCCTGTCACCATTTCGGATAATTCATAAATCATAGTGGTTACCGAATACGGAGCTTTTATCGTGTCTACCTTTCCGGCTTCAATCTTAGCCAGCAGTATAATGTCATCAACCTTTCCGATTATATCATTTCCAATATTACATATGCTTTCAACAATTTCCTTTGATGCTGCATCAGACAGGATATGCATAAGCTCATCCGCCTTTGCCACCATTGCATTTATAGGAGTTTTTATTTCATTACTCATATTGGCAAGATAGTCATTTTTGGCACTGCTGGTTTTTACTGCCTCCTCATGCTCTCTGGAAAGCTTTTCCAATGCCTGGTTTTTATTAACAAGCAGATTTTTTACCCGCAATGCACCAAAGATCAAAAGCACAACGAGAACAATAAATGCACCTATTATTCCTGCTCTTGCAACCGGATTTTCAAAAAAGCTCGGCTCCATTTCAATAATAAATGAAATCGGCTTTTCACAGGATACTCCATCACCGTTATAGGCATTTATCTCAAATTCGTACACACCACCTTCCAGATTGGTATATACTGCCTTCATGGTATCATTGCCACTAAGCACTATAGGCTCCTTATCAAACCCCTTGAGCATATATTCAGCCTTAATATCATCCCTGTTGGAAAAACTGAACACTGCAAATTCAATAGTTATCTTGTCTGCATCGTTTTCTATTGATAAACCGTTAACCAGGTCATCAAATTCATATGTCTTCCCATCTACATCAATAGAGGTTACCTTTATCCTTGGAGGGATATCTGTACGTGGTATATTTTTTGTATTGAGTGTGCATATTCCGTCATTGCAGCAGATATATAGTATTCCACCGTTATCAATATAGGAATCACTGATTGTATTCAGGGTCTTTGTTAATCCGTCAGATGCATCATAATAACGGTTTACTACTCCCTGGCTTCCCAGAAGTTCCTCCTCTGTGGTACATAATACTCCCATTGAACCTACAATCCATACATAATTATCCCTGATCAGAATATCGTATATGCTGTTGGAATATTCTATATTACTGATTGAACGGAATGCCTCATTGTAGAAACACATTCCATTGTCCGTACCGATCCATATACCCTGTTCTCCACTTATTATGGCAGAAATAACATTAGAATTAAGCCCGTTTTCCATTGTATATCTTGTTATTTCCGGATTTGTTCCTATCTTAACGGCATATATTCCCTCTCCATCTGTTCCTGCATACAAAATACCTTTTTCATCCTGAAAAAGACATGTTATGTTTCCGTAACTTATTCCTTCTGTTTTACCATAGGAAATGACATTCCTGCCTGACTTATCAAGTATTGTAATACCATTATCTGTTCCAACCGCAACGTTACCATCAGCCAGAATATATATGCAGTTTACTGTTGAACCGGCAAGTCCTGTGCTTCTATTTGTATATGTTATCTCTCCCTTGGGGGTAACCCGTACCACTCCATACCTTCTATAGGTTCCTATCCATATATTTCCTTCATCATCGGATGTAATGGAGCGTATACTTATCCCATTCAGCATATTAGTTAAATCATCGCTTACCCTGGTCTCATCCCTGTCATATATAATAAGTCCGTCATCTGTGCCAATGTACTTATAGCTGCCTTTTACAAATACTGCATTGACCATTGTTTCCGGCATTCCTATGCGCATATTGTAATCCACAAATTTGCTTCTGCTTAAAAGCAGCACTCCCATTCTTGTAGACGAAACCCAGTAATTTCCTTCATAATCCTGAATCATATCTGAAAGGTAGCTGTCAATTTTACAATCGCTTATTTTGATAAAATTATTTCCCACAAAGTATCCCAGCCCATTATCACCACAGACCCATATGCGTCCCTGGGAATCCTTCATCATATTATTGATACCCTCTACCTCGGCAGTTATAATCTCACCCTCATTTCTTCCTGATGAAAAAACAACTATATTTTTGCCGGCAGTACCAACGTAAAGCTTACCATCTATGGCTTTCATACAGCTTATATCGTCAGACACGGTCAGACTCAAATCTTCTTTGCTTATCGTTTTTTTTGCACTAATCACATACATATATCTATTGTTACATACAGCCCATATTGCATCATCATATGCTTCAACACAGTTAACTTCCTTCTGGTCTGTGAAGTCACCCATGATCTGATTAAGCTGAACCTCAGAGCCGGTCTCATCTACATAAAAAAGTCCCTCTGATGTACCAATATATATTTCTCCATTTTCCATCTCACATATATCATATATAGTTTTTATGCCACTGTAATACTCATTTTGCAAATGATGATTACTTCCGTTTTCGATATAAAACAATCCGTAATTATCTGTTCCTACCCATACTCTGCCCTTTGAATCCTGCATAATAGTATTGATACTGTATACATCAGTTCTGTCAGTATCCCAGAGATTAATACTCTGAAAGGAGGAGCCGTTATAACGGTAAAGTCCACCATCTGTTCCTATCCATATATATCCGGAGGATGACTGATACAGACAATTTACCTCATTGCTTCCTATACCGTTTTTCTGGGTAAATACAGTCTGGATAAACTGGGATACAAAATTCTCCCTGGCATCCGCCTTTCTTTGCGGCACCACAAAAAGGCATACCATAAGGAATGCCATAATTGCACATGTGTATTTTTTTAACCTTTGTCTATAATTCACAGGCCGATACCTCGTATTATGCTTCTTTCAAGAACACCTTATACCCCTTGAGAGTTTCATATATATCTGCTTTGGATGTAAGCTCCCATGGGGCGTGCATATTCAAAACAGCCACTCCGCAGTCTATTACCTCCATACCATATAGTGATAAAATATAAGCAATGGTACCGCCTCCGCCTATGTCAACCTTTCCAAGCTCTGCAGTCTGGTAGCAAATGTCATTATCATCCATCATTTCCCTTATTCTTGCAAGATATTCTGCATTGGCATCATTTGATCCGGATTTGCCTCTTGAACCGGTAAATTTGCTAAATACCATTCCTCTTCCGAAATAGGATGCGTTATTTTTCTCAAATGCACCGGCAAACAGAGGATCATAGGCTGCATTTACATCAGATGAAAGCATACAGGAATTGGTAAGGCAGCGTCTCAATTCTATTTCCCTATATTCTCCCATCGCATTCATGATTTCTGCCACAGTATTTTCAAAAAATCTTGATCTCATACCTGTAGCTCCTACACTTCCTATCTCCTCCTTATCAGTGAGAAGACAGCAAGTGGTTCTGGAGACTGTGTCAACCTCCAGCATCGCCTTAAGAGAGGTATACGCACATACCCTGTCATCCTGGCCATATGCCATAATCATACTTTTATCTAATCCTGCTTCCCTTGCATTCCCGGCCGGAACTATCTCCAGCTCAGCGGATATAAAATCCTCTTCCTCAATATCATATTTCTTTTTGAGCAAAGCAAGAATATTCCCTTTGACACCATCCTTTTCCTCGTCCTTAAGTGGCTGGCTTCCAAACAGAACATCCAGATTTTCTCCTTCTATCACCTTGCTTGCCTTCTTTTCCATCTGTTCTCCTGCCAGATGTATAAGCAGGTCGGAAACACAAAATACAGGGTCCTTTTTGTTCTCACCTATGGAAACATTGACAACACTGCCATCCTTTTTTACAACTACTCCATGAATCGCCAGTGGTAATGCTACCCATTGATATTTTTTTATCCCGCCATAATAATGGGTATCCAGATATGCAAAATCATCCTTTTCATATAATGGATTCTGCTTGACATCCATTCTCGGTGAGTCTATATGTGCCCCGAGAATGTTCATGCCATCCTCCAGTCTTTCCTCTCCTATGTTAAATAAGGCAATGGTTTTTCCCATGCAGACATTATATATTTTACATCCCGGCACTATAGGTCTATTATCTCTTATAATGTCGGCAAGATTGATATATCCCTTTTCTTCAGCCATTTTTACTATATTTTTAACACATTCTCTTTCTGTTTTACCCTCATCAAGAAAATTAAGATATTCCTTGCAAACAGCTTCAAGCTCATTGATATCCTTTTTGGTATATGTTGTCCATGCATTTTTTCTATCCATAATTCTAATCTGCCTTTCTTTATAATTTAGAGTATGGCATTTATTGTGCCAATACTCCTTAGTCATTATGTTTTAATATTCCCAGCGAAGCCCAATAATAAACACTATACCAGTTCTTCTATAACTTTATTCAATATATCAAATGCCATATTACATTCCTCTACGGTTATATTAAGAGGAGGAACCAGTCTTATTACGGAAGGTCTCACGGCAGTTAACAGCAGCCCCTCATCAGCCGCATTGTACTTTATGGTCATAGCTATATCCTTATTGAATTCAACACCTATCATAAGACCTTTTCCTCTCACTTCCTTTACCTTTGGAAGTCTTCTGAGCATATCCATGAAATATTCTCCGGTCTGTTTCGCATTTTCAGGCAATTTGTCATTGATTATCTGGGATATCTGGGCATAGCTTGCCGCACAGCATACAGGATTTCCTGCATATGTGCTCCCATGAGCCCCTGGACCGAAAGTAAGTGCAAGCTTTGCGCTTGTACACATTGCTCCTATAGGCATTCCTCCTCCCATAGCTTTTGCCATACTTACACAATCCGGCTTGACTCCCACATCCATATATGACATCAATGCCCCTGTTCTTCCCCAGCCTGTCTGGACTTCATCAAAAAGCAGCAGCATATTTTTCTCATCACAAAGCTTTCTCAAGCCATGCAAAAACTCCTCTGTAGCGGGGATTACTCCTCCTTCACCCTGAACCGGTTCAACCATAATTGCTATGGTATTGTCATCACAAGCATTTGCAAAGGATTCTATATCATTATATTTTGCATATACAAAGCCCGGCACCATAGGGTCATAATTATTCTGTATAGGAGTTCCCGGCTGTCCTGTTGCAGCCAGAGTTCCGAGAGTTCGTCCATGAAAACTGTTAAATGCTGTAACAATTTTATATCTTTCAGGTCCAAAATTATCCTTTCCATATTTTCTGGCAAGCTTAATCATTACTTCATTTGCCTCTGCCCCGGAATTCTGAAAATATATTTTCTCCATACCAATGCTGTCACAAATAAGCTTTGCAAGCATTGCCTGTGGAATAGTATAACAGTAATTCGAAGCATGAATCATAGTCTGACATTGTTCAATAATTGCCTCTGTTACCTCTTTATTACAATGACCTGTGCTGTTTACGGCAATTCCCGCCATAAAGTCAAGATATCTTTTCCCGGTCTCATCAATAATATATGATCCCTCGCCTTTTTCGGCAATAAAATCAAAGCGCTTAAAGGTTTCATAAAAATATGTATTATATAAAGCCTTTATATCATCTTTTGTTTTCCCTGCATCCTTTAAATTCATGTCTTTCACCTCTTAAAATCTATATGCCGACAACTAAAGCTGCCGGCATAAATATTATAATTATGCGTAAAACTGACTGCCGATAAGATTATCAAGCACTTTTACAAGATTTCCTATCTCCGGTTTGGAAATCTGCGCATCGGCTCCAAGGGATTCTCCCTTACGTTTCATATCCTCATTAATCAGCGATGAGAATACAACTATAGGAAGATGCTTCAAGCCTTCCGTATCACGTATCAGTTTAATAAGTCTGTGTCCATCCATCTGAGGCATCTCTATATCCGTTATAACACACTTTGCACCATACTCAACACCATTATTTTTCTTTAGCTGGCACAGATAATCCCATGCCTCCTGACCATTATTCTTAATCGTAAGCCTGGTATAACCTGCCATGCCAAGTGCATCCTTAATCAACTGGCATAGCATGTGAGAATCTTCTACAACAAGTATAGGGATATCATTTCTTTCCCTCTCTCCCAGTTCCTTTACCTGTGACATCCTAAGGCTGGTTTCAGGGCATATCTCCTCTACAATTCTCTCAAAATCAAGGATAATAAGAAGGTTGTCACGGTTTTTAATTATACCTGTGGCAATACCGGTTCCCGGACCGCTTACCGTTGCATCCGGCTTTACAACCTCAGACCATGAAACCCTGTTTATACCTACAACCATTTCCACATCAAAAGCAATATTAAGATTATTAAAATTAGTTACTATAAGAAAATTGTTTTTCTTATCCTCATTATCGAAGCCCAGGGCTTTAAATAAATCAATTACGGTAATTATATCTTCTCTGGGCATAAAAATTCCCTCAATGCAAGGATGGGAATTAGGTACAGGCGTTACCTCCTGATATGTAAGTATCTCCCTGACCTTTTCAACATTTATACCATAATGATTTCCTCTTATTACAAATTCAAGGACCTCCAGCTCATTGGTTCCACTTTCAAGTAAGATATTCGTATCCATATATGCCCTCCTTCTAATTAAGCGATATAGTCTGTTCCCTGTCTCCTGATTTGATTCCAAGCTTTAGGTTTGTAACGTACCGGGCAACCGAATCGGACATCTGGAATATAAGCACAGCCTCTTCCTTATCACCTTTGCCAAGTTCTTTCTGATAAGTATATAAGTCATCCAAAAGAATAGTAAGCATCTGTTTTGCCGTTTTTTCATCATTGACAATTATGTAATACCCCATATCCAGGGCATATAAATCTACATTCTGACTCTGATTCGCAAGATTCTCTATGTCAAATTTGAGAACCAGAAGCTTATATCCGTCGGGAGCCTCTATCTCTATATATACTCCGTCCTTATCATAGGATGGATAACTGTCAGCTATCATATAGTGTGAATACTTAATACTAATGCCCGATAATCCCATGAAGCTTCCCAAATCAAATTCCCGTGCATCAATTACATCTTTTTTCTCCTGCCCGGTTGAAGTCTCTGTAGATGATTCTGTACTTTTCTCCGGCAGCTGTACATCATTATTATTACCCTCGGTTGTTGTCTCCACGGTGGTATTATCCTCAGTATTCTTCTCTGTTACCGGCTCCTGTTTAAAGATATCCTCTGTTGCCATTTTCTCAATACTGTCATAGTACTTTGAATCCAGATTTCTGTCATACTTCAGCAAAAGCTCAGCTGCATATTCAGCTATTATTCTATTCTCCTCGTCAGTAAGATCTATTGTTTTTTCACAGCCCACAGCAAAAAGTGATAAAATTATCAGACCAAGCGCCGCAATTACTTTTTTCATACAAAACCTCCAATAGCGAACAATCACATATGATAATTTTACCACTTTTTTTCATTATCATCAAGGCATATTAGCATCCAAATCAAAATAAAATACAACGCCATCGTCCACATTAAATACTCCATAGTTTTTACCATGTGCTTCCATGGTTGCCGCTACAATGGAAAGTCCTATTCCGCTTCCTCCGTACTCTCTGGTGCGTGCCTTATCAACCTTATAGAATTTTACAAACAGCTTGTCTATATCATCTTCCGGTATTCTGTCACCCTGATTATAGACGCATACCCTGATATCCTTTCCCACAGGAGTAAAATATATTTTTATTATTCCGCCTTCCTTTACATAATGTATGGCATTGGTAAGATAATTGGTGAAAGCCTCCTCTATCATGTACTCATCTGCCCATACATATACAGGTCCTTTTTCTTCAAAAACTATATTGCTTCCTGAGTCACCGGTAAGAATTGATGATGCGTTAATTATCTCCTTTATGAATTCCACAAGTTCAAACCTTTCAATATTGAGGGGTGTGTTGCCAAACTCAATCTCATTCAAATTAAGAAGCTTTTTTACCATAGTATTCATTTTCCCTGCCTCATCAATAATAACATCCGTATAGAAGTTCTTGCTTTCCTCATCGTTAAACAGATTATCCTTAAGTCCCTCTGCATATCCCTGTATCAGGGCAATCGGGGTTTTTAATTCATGGGATACATGGGATAAGAACTCCCTCCTCATATCATCTATCTGTTCCTTTTCCTTTATGTCCTTTTCCAGCTGTATATTGGCAGATTTAAGCTCTGAAATTGTTTTTTCCAGCTTACATGACATTTCGTTCATATAAGTTCCAAGTTCTCCTATTTCATCCTTGCTGGTAACCGGAACCTTTACCTCAAAATCCAACTGGGTCATACGCTTTGCAACCGCACTCAGATTTTTTATTGGTATAGAGAAAATACTGCTGAGAGCAAGAATAAATACAGAGCCAAATACAATAAGCACTGCCGCAACTCCTATAAAGACCTTGGTAAAAAGCTTTATGGCCGACTCAATCTGTGCCACCGGGGATCTCAATATTATAATATTACCATTATCAAGCCTCCCCACAAGATCAAAATATCGTGCATTAATCACCTTGTCATGGGTTTCAATGATTTTATATTCCCCCGGATTGTAGGAAAAATTACCTTCATGGGATTCAAGAACATCCTTAAGGCTTTCCATCATTTGACCTTCATCATTAATTGATGTGTATATTTCGCCGTTTTCATTGTTAATTATAAATACGATAGCTCCAAGAGGATTGTTGATATTTCCATACAAATCACCATCGACATACCATTGCTTATCTCTTTCCAGCATGGAATTGCATGACTCATATGTGTATTTAAGGCTGCTTCTTACAAATCCAACAAATACTCCCTTTATAAGAAATGTACATACCAGCCAGGATGATGTAATTATAAAAAATGAGAAAATTACCACCATTGTGGTAATTTTCATTCTGATAGATGATTTCATTTTATACCTCAAACTTATATCCCATACCCCATATTGTCTTTATATATTCACCCTTGTCCTTAAGCTTGCTTCTAAGCTTTTTAACATGGGTGTCAATAGTTCTTGCATCTCCAAAATAATCATAATTCCATACATTATTAAGTATTTTTTCCCTGGATAAGGCAACTCCCTGATTAACAAGGAAATAGTTAAGCAATTCAAATTCCTTATAGCTAAGCTCTATGCTTTCTCCGTCTACATAAACAAGATGAGCGGCAATATCCATAACAATACCACCCGCACTTATTATATCCTGCCCCTTTTCACCCTTTGTACGCCTTAGCACTGCCTCAACTCTGGCTACAAGTATCTTAGGGCTAAATGGCTTTGTTATGTATTCATCTACCCCCAGATCAAAGCCTTTAAGCTCATCCCGTTCATCGCACTTTGCCGTAAGCATAATTATTGGAACCTTGGATATTTTTCTTATCTCAGAAGCGACCTGATATCCGTCCAGCTTAGGCATCATAACATCAAGAATAATAAGTGCTATATCCTTATTTGCCATAAATGTGTCCACGGCCTCTTCTCCATCTCCTGCCTCCATGACAGAATAATTATTCTTCGTTAAAAAATCCCTAACCAGTTTTCTCATTCTGCTCTCATCATCTACAACAAGGATTTTGGTCTGTTCCATAGTTTTTCCTCCAAATCAGTCACATATTTATAATAAATTGCTGTTATTATCCTATTAATCAAATATAATCTTAATTATAAATCATATATTTGTATAAACTGTGAAATGTAACACATATATGTCCTTAATTTGTACTGTTATCCTGCTCTCTTCCTCTAAGCTTCTCCTCTCTCAGAATAAGTTCTTCCTCCCAGGTTGACAGTCTTTCTTCCCAGGCAGAGTATTTATCAAGAACCTTTTCCTCAGCATTAAAATATCCGAGATTTTTATTAGTCACCACCATAAATACCATGGCAACAATAACAATCGTCAGGGTTACCACAGCAACAACAAGCTTCTGTTTTAATCTTAAAAGTCTTGAATTTTCCTTTTCAAGTTTATCTATTTTCCCCGCAAAAAGAGATGGTGTTGTTTTTATCGATACATTTTTCTCCGGAATATGCACAGGAGGAACAGTTTTGTCTTTGCAATTGCTTACGAGATAATCTCTCATATCCTTAAGAAAGGATATTCCTACCGGGGTTACAAAATATCTTTTCACTACCATTTTTGTATACATTTCAAGCATTTCATCCGGGTCATTTATGTCTATCTTTTTCTTTAGCTTTTGTATTGCCTCATATTCCTTTTTCCCGACTTCCCTTTCCTTAGAGCTTTGAAAAGAAAAACCGTCTACAATATTATCCTTATCATCCATAGTATTCCCTCTTTTGATTATAAAGAGGCTGTTTCCCACCGGATTCAGCCTCGCAAATTACTTTTGTATTACAATATTATATTGGTCACAAAATTCCTTAAGTTTTGTTTCATACTCTGTTCTGTATTCTCCAGCCTGGGATATAAGACTTTCCACCTGTTTAAGCTTCTCCGCATCGCCTTCCTCAATTGCCTTTGACGTAAGCTCCAGTGCCTCTTTCTGGACTTTAGCCTCAAGAAGCAGCAAATCTCTCAGCTCCATCACCTCAGTTGAAGAAATATCCAGCTCCTCAAGCTGTTTTATATACTCTTCAATATTAGGAATTGCAGCAGCATTAAGCTCTGACAGGAAGCTATCCTGTTCTACGGAATCAGATAAAAAATATGAATTATAGGTTTGTACAGCCGCCTCTTTATATACAACAACAGAGCTTAAATCCTCGTTAACAAACTTAACTATCTCCTGCTGTACCGATTCCTTGGAATTCTTTGTTTGTGTTTCATCATTTACCCCACATCCTGTAGTAATAAGGCACAAAGCAATAAGCATCAGCATGTTGCATATTTTTTTCTTCATTCCTTTCATCCCCCCATCAAAGCATTATCAGGAAAAATATACATAGATTATAACATCTTCATACATAACCTGACAATAGTCCTGTTTGCTAATCCATAAGTTTCTTTTTTCTCTTTAGATACTTTTCGTATTCGTCCTTATGCTCTGTTATATACTTCTCAAAAAGATCAGGTCTTCGTTGTCTTGTCCGTTCCAGTGCCTGTCCATATCTCCATTCCTCTATGTTTTTATGATGTCCCGAAAGTAACACCGGCGGAACCTTCATTCCCATAAAATCCTCCGGTCTGGTATATTGGGGATATTCCAAAAGTCCATCATAAAAGGATTCATACAAGGCGCTTTCATCACAGCCGAGAACTCCCGGAACAAGACGGGATATAGCATCTACAACAATCATGGCAGGCAGCTCTCCACCCGTAAGCACAAAGTCACCTATGGAAATATTATCGGTCACAATAAGCTCCAATGCCCGCTCATCAATTCCCTCATAATGACCACACAGAATAACTATATCCTTCTCCACAGAAAGCTCTTGTGCCATTTTCTGGTTAAAAATCTTTCCCTGGGGAGTCATATATATCACTCTGGCTGACTGTGACAATTTCTTCTTTTCCTTGAGGTCCTCATATGCTCTATATACAGGCTCTGCCTGAATAAGCATTCCCGCACCTCCACCAT
>DLKL01000040.1:824-49799 GCA_002476495.1 Lachnospiraceae bacterium UBA7589 | reverse complement strand
ACACCATAGGTATAATCATCCACATGATTGTATTTGTTGTTGGCAAAATCCCTGATATTTACCGTATCTACAGATATCAGGCCTTTTTCCATGGCCCTGCCGGTTATACTTTCTCTTAATCCACCCATAATCATATCAGGGAAAAGAGTCATAATATGAAAATTCATCTATTCTAACATTCCCTTCATTAATCTGACCAAAATTCTATTTTCGTCATAATCTATTTTCAGAACACAATCCTTTATCACAGGAATCAAAAGCTCTTTCCCGTTTTCAAGGTGTACAACGAAAACATCATTAGCTCCGGTCTGCATAACATCAAAAAGCCGGCCCAGCCTCTTTTCCCCCTCATCGAATACATCCATTCCTATTACATCCTGAATATAATATTCATCCTCTGTAAGAGGCACCGCATCCTCCCTTGAAACGCAAAGGTCACATCCCTTATATTTTTCTATATCATTTATATTATCAAAGCCTTTAAAGGAAAGTATTGCCATATTTTTAAAAAACTTGCATGTATTTTTTTCCACATAAACATCTTCATTTTTTGTCTTAATGAAGCAGTTCTTTAAGGTCTTAAACCTTCCCAAATCATCGGTAGTCGGAAAAACCTTAACCTCTCCCTTTAATCCATGGGTAGAGGTGATTATTCCTATTCTAAAATAATCTTCCATTCATAACCTCTCATAATATAAGAGGACTGTTGTAATCAACAGTCCACTTAAGAATTATTTAATGTCTACAATTACCTTTTTGTCACCCTTTGATGCTGCTGCCTTAACAACAGTACGGATGGATTTGGCAATACGTCCTTGTTTTCCTATTACCTTTCCCATATCATCCGGTGCAACCTTAAGTTCAATTGTAATGGTATCTTCCTCGATTGTCTCATTTACAACAACTTCATCAGGGCAATCAACAAGGGATTTTGCAATAAACTCAACTAATTCTTTCATTATCGGCACCTCCCTGAAATTACTTCTCGATACCTGCCTGCTTAAACAACTTTGCTACTGTATCAGTTGGCTGAGCACCACTAGCAAGCCATTTCTTTGCAGCGTCTGCATCAACATTAAAGGATGCTGGCTCCTGATTTGGGTCGTAAGTACCTATCTCATCGATGAATCTACCATCTCTAGGTGATCTAGAGTCAGCAACGATTACTCTATAAAAAGGATGCTTCTTATATCCCATTCTTCTTAATCTGATTTTTACTGCCATATCATTTTCACCTCCTTATTAAACATTAATCTATAATAGTAATATCTATTATCAAAATCCAAAGGGCAGCTTGAAGCCACCTCTCCTTTTGCCACCCATAAGACCTGACATCTGTTTCATCATTTTCTTTGACTGTTCAAACTGCTTAAGAAGCTTATTGACCTCGCTTATAGGAACTCCGGCTCCGTCTGCAATTCTCTTTTTCCTGCTTGGACTGATTATATCGGGATTACTCCGTTCCCCTGGTGTCATGGAATATATAATAGCCTTAGGCATTTTTGTGGCATTATCATCTATTTCAATATTTTTTAACTGTTTATTACTTCCAAAACCGGGCAGCATCTTAAGCAAATCTCCCATGCCACCCATCTTTTCCATCTGCTCCATCTGTTCAAGGAAATCATTGAAATCAAAAGAAGCCTTCCGCATCTTCTGCTCCATTTCCTTAGCCTTTTCCTCATCAAATGCACTCTGTGCTTTTTCAATAAGACTTTCCACATCCCCCATGCCAAGAATTCTGCTGGCCATGCGGGACGGATAAAATGGTTCCAAATCGGTAAGTTTTTCACCCATTCCTGCGTATAAAATAGGTTTTCCCGTAACTGCCTTTATGGAAAGAGCAGCTCCGCCTCTGGTATCACCATCCAGCTTTGTAAGTATGACACCATCTATACCGATCTTATCATTAAAGGCTGTTGCCACGTTCACGGCATCCTGTCCGGTCATGGCATCTACAGTAAGAATGGTATATGTAACATTGACATTTTTCTTAATTTCCTGCAGCTCTGCCATCATATCCTCATCAATATGAAGTCGTCCGGCAGTATCTATAAATACAAGATTAATATTATTTTTCACTGCATGTTCCACAGCCGCCTTTGCAATGTTGACGGGGTTATGGCCATCTCCCATAGAAAATACCTCAACCCCAACCTTATCCGCATTAATTGTAAGCTGTTTAATCGCAGCAGGTCTGTACACATCGCAGGCAACAAGCAAAGGCTTTTTGCCTTTCTGCTTATACTGTCCTGCCAGCTTCGCAACCGTAGTAGTTTTACCTGCACCTTGCAGTCCACACATAAGGATAACCGTTACCTCATTGGAAGGTAGCAGCTTAAGCTCGGTAACCTCTGAGCCCATAAGCTTATCCATTTCTTCTTTTACGATTTTTATAACCATCTGGCCGGGATTAAGTCCCTTTAAAACTTCCTCGCCAACTGCCCTTTCGCTTACGGAATTAATAAACTGCTTTACAACCTTGAAATTAACATCGGCCTCAAGAAGAGCACGCTTGACCTCCTTCATGGCCTCCTTAACATCATTTTCAGTAAGCATTCCCTTACTTCTAAGCTTCTTAAAAACATTTTGCAGTTTATCTGTCAAACTATCAAAAGCCATTAAATAACCTCCACCTAATCAGATATCAAATAGTCACCAAAAATTCCAACATTATTGCTATTATCCTATATTTTTTAAAATTCCTCAAGTATTTCTGCTGCCTTTTTATCAATACCTGCAATTAGTTCACAGAGATTACTGTCTTTATTTTCTGCTTTAAGCAGCTCTATATCGCCTTTTATAAGAGATACCTTATCCCTGGCATTGACAAACTTTTCCACCAGCTTAAGCTTATCCTCGTAATCCTCAAGTATTTTGTCACAACGCTTAATCATATCATAAATGCCTTGTCTTGATATGCCATGCAATCTGGCAACCTCAGAGTAAGACAAATCATTCATGACTACATCCTCAAATACATTTTTCTGGTGTTCTGTTAGCAGTTCTCCATAAAAGTCATATAATAGAGACTGTCTGACTATTTTTTCCAAAATACCACCACCCAACATAGGTATGTAAAGTTAATTTCCTTTACAGACCTCTAATAGAATATAACATCTTTCCATTTATGTCAAGTATTTTTTCTTTACACCTTATCTTACACCTTTTTAGTCAAAAATCTTACCACGGCTGCATATATAATTATAAGCATATTATTCAGGTAAGCGTATATGGACAATAATCAAATCGACACAGGTTTTTTGAAGGTTTCAGCCACTACCGAAGGAACATTATTCCCTATAAAAAATGCAAGGATTGAAATATCCGGCACGGGAACCCCAAATGAAATATTAGAAATTCTGACTACTGATGAAAGCGGTAATTCAGATACTGTCTTACTTGCCGCCCCTCCACTGGAATATAGTATGTTTCCAAGCGACAATCAGCCCTACTCTGAGTATAATATCAAAATAATCGCTCCAGGCTATGAGGAACGGATTATTACCGGGGTCCAGATAATGTCAGGGCAAACCGGTGTGCAAAGCATACCGCTGATTCCGAATTTGCAAAGACAGGATATATATAATCCCACCGTGATAGGAGGACATACTCTTTGGGAATACTATCCTCCTAAAATAGCCGAAGCAGAGGTAAAACCTGTAAACGAATCCGGAGAAATTGTTTTAAGGCGGGTTGTTGTGCCTGAAACCATAGTAGTCCACGACGGAGTTCCCACAGATCCCACAGCTACCGATTACTATGTTCCGTATCTTGATTACATCAAAAACGTTGCCTGCTGTGAAATATATTCCACCTGGCCCAGGGCAGCCATAGAGGCAAACGTTCTGGCAATTATGTCATTTACACTAAACAGGGTATATACGGAATGGTATCGGAATAAAGGCTACAACTTCACCATAACCTCCTCCACTGCCTATGACCACAAATGGATAAACGGAAAAACCATATATAACAGCATATCTGAAGTGGTTGATTACCTATATGGCAGTTACCTTGCCAGACCCGGCATAAAGCAGCCCATACTTACCCAGTACTGTGACGGGAAGAGAGTCACCTGTCCAAACTGGATGAGCCAGTGGGGTTCAAAGGCTCTTGGCGATGACGGTCTTTCGTCAACAGATATTATAAGGTATTATTACGGAAGCAATATGTATGTTAATACAGCCGAAATATTTTCAGGAATACCCTCCTCGTACCCGGGATATGATCTTTCCATAGGTTCAAGCGGTGAAGCTGTAGTGCAGATTCAGGAGCAGCTCAACAGGATATCAGACAATTTTCCCGCTATACCAAAAATACAAGTGGATGGCATATACGGAAACGCAACCGCAGAAAGCGTAAGGATGTTCCAGAAGATATTTGACATGCCTGTATCCGGTATAGTTGACTATCCTACCTGGTATAAAATTTCCCAGATTTATGTAGGTGTAACAAAAATAGCAGAAAATGTGTAGTTTTCATATATGTTTTAATTAAAAAAGTATGCCGGCGCCTACAGCTGACATACTTTTTTGTTTTTAAGTAATATTTTTAGTTATTTCCTAGTTAAAAGCACTTGTATCAAAAGTACCCGGATATAAGAACCAAAGGTTATTTACTCTGTATACCTCCATTGTAACTACCTTATTCATATTTTTACCCGACTTTCCGGTTCCCGCAAATTCAACTTCAAGGGTATATCCCTGACTTATATTGGCTATTTTACCGGTTTCAAGCTTAATATCATCATTAAATATGTCTATATTTGCATCTGCTATGGCAGAAGATGATACTATATTATATGACGAAATGGTAACTCCTGACATTTCTTCCATCATATCCGCAGTTGCCTCATTTCTGTCGGAAACAAAATGTGGCATTATACTCTTCATAAGATTTGTGTCATCATCTTTTACAGCCTCAACAAAGGTATCTACTACCTTTTCGTAATCATCTGCTCCCTTGGGTGCAAGAATAACCTTAGTAATATACAAATAGATTGCAAAGGCAACAGCCAAAACAAAGGCAATCTTAATTATATTACCTATAAGTTGTCTGTGAACCTTTGCTTTTCTTCTGACTTCTTCTTCATCAATATGATTCTGTGAAAGGGAAATAGGTACTGAACCCATTATTGTAGGTGAATCATCCACATCATCATCCTCTGCCCTTAGAATATCTGTAAGACCGGATCCCGTACTTACCATAGTTCCTAAAGTATGATCTGCCTTCCTCTTTGCATGCTCCTCACCCTGTTTTAAGGAAAATGTTCCCCCACTGGTAATCATCGTTGCCCCACACTCAGGGCAATTCCACTCCTTATCATCAACCATTGCTCCGCAAACCTTACAAGTCTTCATTAATCTACTCCTCCCATCACAAATAATTAATCTTCATCGTCGTTTGCATCGTCATCATCATCGCCAAATACATCATCATTAATAAATTCCTTGCTGGAAACTCTCTTTCTGTTTCTCTCCTCCTCAACATACGAGGAAATAAGTTCCTTTACCTCACTCGGCTTTTTAATATTCTCAATTTTGAACAAGCCCATGGATTTGTCAGAGGAATAGCAGGTTATTGTTCCAAGTCCAAACATTCTCTGCCAAAGCTTTCTCTCCAGAGAAACATCCATTACTCTGTACAGCCTTACTTCATTTTCGTGAAGGTTAAAAAAACCGGTCTCAATAAATATTCTATCTTCGGATAATCCATATTTGGTAAATGTCCATGGCAATCCAAAAATAATACGCTTGCGGTCCTTCCATACTACGTCTACCACAAAAAATACCCCCCCATATTAAAATAATTACCTAGAGTATATATTAGAACGAATCATAATTCAAGTTTTTTTACAAAAAATTGTATTTTTCAGCATACAATAGTACTACATCTTGTATTTTCCCAGCTTTTTTTATAATACAGAAGATTTGAATAATTACTTTGTGAGTATGAACGTGGATTATTAAGGTGATAAAACAAAAAAATCTCTGAAAACCTTATATCTAAGGCATTTCAGAGAAAATCAAAGAGCAGTTCGTAGGGGAATCGAACCCCTGTTTTCGCCGTGAGAGGGCGACGTCTTAGCCGCTTGACCAACGAACCACATTTGAACCTTGTTCAGTATATCAGATAGTTTTTAATAATGCAAGCCTTTTTTGTAATATTTTGAAATATTTTTTTCTTATGTTCTATACAGCCCTTACAGTAACAATTTTGTTTACAAGATTCTCCTTTTCTGCTTCATCTATCGGAGAAGATATCAGCATATATCTGTCGGTATGTCCTTTAATATAATACTTATCCCCTGCCTTCTCCCACTTTTCCACAAGTATGTCTACATTTTCTCCCTTGAAGCTTTCTTCGTACTCTTGTTTTTGTTTTCTTGTCATGTCCAGAAGACAGCTGCTCCTTTTTTCCTTTATTTCATCCTTTACCTGATTCGGCATATCAGCCGCTATTGTTCCGTTACGCCTTGAATACTTGAATATATGCATTTCATAAAGGTTTAGTTTTTTCAGATTACTCACTGTAATATCAAATTCTTCATCTGTTTCCCCCGGAAAGCCTACTATTACATCAGTAGTAATAGCCGGTCTGTCAAAGCAGGCTCTTATAAGCTCACATTTTTCCATATATTCCTCTATGGTATACTTTCTGTTCATTCTTTTCAATGTATCGTTGCATGCACTTTGCAATGAAAGGTGAAAATGAGGACATATCTTAGGCCGGCTGCTTATATTCATAAGAAATTCACCGGTAATTATCCCCGGCTCCAGCGAGCCCATTCGTATTCTTAATATACCATCAATATTACTTATTGCCATCAAAAGCTCTGTCAGTCTGTTTCCTTTACTGTCATTATATGAGGACAGGTTTATGCCTGTAACAACTACTTCCTTTATTCCCTGTCCGGCAAGACCTGTAACTTCCTCTACTACCTCGGAAAGCTCCCGGCTTCTGATTCTTCCCCTTGTATAAGGGATAATGCAATATGTACAGAAATTGTTGCACCCATCCTGTACCTTTACATATGCCCTTGTATGTTCACTTGGCTTTACCAGAGTCATTGATTCATATTCAGTGGTTGCATTAACATCTATATAATTGTCACTAACCTTGTTTCTGTCTTCAAAATATTCATCGAGAATTCTGGCTATATCCTTTTTTCTGTTATTCCCAATTACCAGATCCACGCTGTTATCATTAACAAGCTCATCTCTGGCAGCCTGGACATAGCAGCCACAGGCAACAACAATACCATTCTGATTATTTTTTCTTGCCCTGTGAATAATCTGTCTTGATTTTCTATCAGCCATATTGGTGACCGAACAGGTATTAATAACATAGATATCCGCCTCTTTTTCAAAAGGCACAATAACCGCACCACAAGCTCTCAGCATATCCATCATGCTGTCTGATTCATATTGGTTAACTTTACATCCCAATGTGTAGAAAGCTATTCTTTTATCCATTAAGTTAACATACATTTTACGAAAAATCTCCATTCATTATATTGACTTTTAACTTTCAAACTTATATTATAGTATCATACATAAATATGAAATGTAAACAAGGAGGTTGCCTAATGTTATCAGTTAAAATTTCTCTTAATTCGATCGATAAAGTAAAAAGTTTTGTTAATGACATAAGTGGATTCGATGCAGAATTCGACTTAGTATCAGGTAGATATGTTATTGATGCCAAATCAATAATGGGTATATTCAGTCTTGATATTTCCAAGCCAATCGACTTAAATATCCACGCTGAAAACGGTACAGAAGACATCATGGCTGCAATCAAGCCATACCTTGCCGAATAATATTGCCTTGCAATCAGTAAAAGAGGATGTCCCTTGACGGACATCCTCTTTTATTTGAGATATTGAATCATTCCCGGTCCCAACTTATCATTTGGTCTGGGAATAAAGTCATGTTTTTCATAAAAGGCTTCACGTCCTTTTGCACACATAAGGCAAAGCATCATGGTTGTATTTTCCTGTTTTATGGATAATGCATACTCCTTTAGTCTTTTTATAATCATTGAACCTATTCCCTTGCCCTGTGCACAAGGAATTACAATCAAATCCTGTATGTAACATATAACCGCTCCGTCACCGACCATACGCCCCATACCCACAAGCTTACCTGCCCGGTCCAAAGCTTTAACAATAATAATGCTGTTGTTTAAAGCCATACCGGCCTGGTCGTATCCGAGCTCTGCCCAGCCAACTTTTTTTCTAAGGTACAAATATTCCTCTACAGTAATATCATTTTCAATTAAAGTCACCATATGTACGTTCCTTCGGCAATTATCTACGATAGTCTCATAGGTATTCCCTTATCATTAAGATATTTTTTCAAATCATTTATTTCCAGTTCCTTGTAATGAAACAGCGAGGCAGCAAGGGCAGCATCCGCCTTTCCTTCTGTAAGAGCATCAAAAAAATGTTCCTTTGTGCCTGCACCTCCGGAGGCTATTACCGGCACAGATACATTTTCCGATATTATTCGGGTAAGCTCTATATCGTAACCGGATTTGGTTCCGTCACAATCCATACTTGTTAAAAGTATCTCACCTGCTCCCAGCCTGTCAGCCTTCATTGCCCATTCAACAGCATCTATTCCTGTGTCAAGGCGTCCGCCGTTCTTGTATATATTCCACCCGCTCCCATCCTTTTTTTGTCTGGCATCTATAGCTACAACAACGCATTGGCTTCCGAACTTATCCGCTGCATCACTTATAAGATCAGGATTATTAATAGCAGCCGAATTAATGGACACTTTATCTGCTCCCTCTCTTAAAATTACTTTAAAATCCTCTACTGTCCTTATTCCACCACCAACCGTAAAAGGAATAAATATAGTTGATGCAACCTTTCTGACCATATCGACCACTATATTTCTTGAATCCGAGGATGCGGTAATATCCAAAAAGACCAATTCATCAGCCCCTGCCTTGCCATAGGCTGCTCCTACCTCCACAGGATCTCCCGCATCTTTTAAATTAACAAAATTAATACCCTTAACTACTCTTCCGTTTTTAACATCAAGACATGGTATAATTCTTTTTGTGTGCATAGCTTTTCCCCTATAATTCGATAAAATTCTTCAATATTTTCATCCCCACATCAGAGCTTTTTTCCGGATGAAACTGACAGGCAAATACATTGTCCTTTTCTACGGAAGCATGAATTTTAACAGAGTACTCTGTAGTAGCTGCCACGTCCTTTAAATCATGGGACTTTAAATAATATGAATGTACAAAATATACATATGAATTATTTTTTATTCCCTTAAACAGCCTTGCTCCCGGTGTAATATCAAGGGAATTCCATCCAATCTGGGGAACCTTCAATTCTCCGTTTTCGGGTATCTTCAGTATGTCTCCGTCTAATATTCCAAGACCTGTGGCTTCAGGTGACTCCTGGCTGGTTTTGTAGAGAAGCTGCAATCCGAGACATATGCCAAGGAAGGGCTTTTTGCTTTCCACATAATCATAGATAACCTTATCAAGTCCATATTCCCTAAGCTTTCTCATAGCATCACCAAAAGCTCCTACTCCGGGCAAAATTGCTTTATCACTCGAAAGAATAATATCTTTGTCTCTTGTTATAATGGTTTCTTCACCCAGATACTCAAGTGCCTTTTCAACGCTCTTAATATTTCCGGCATCATAATCCAATATTGCTATCATTTTATTCTCCTACATTTGCATTTTCACTGTACATCAATAAAGCCTGTACATACTCCTGACCCTCCAGAGTCATAATCTGCCTTGCCTCATCCTCCGACAGCCCAAAGCAGGTTTTTAAAGCAGCGATTATTTTGGACTTACATACATCTATATCTTCAACTATGTTAAGCTCGACGGCCTCCTTATAGTGGACGTCATATTTTTCAAGTCCCCTGAGAAGTGCATCCAAGGCCTTATCTCTCCGTCCAACCAGCATATTATTCTCATAGGATTCATAAAGACGTTCCACATACATAACAGTATATATTCTGTCCCTTAATTCTTCATCATCTTCCTTAACCTGAACTCCCACAACCTCATCATATGCAAGACTGTATCTGTCACGGTCAAAATAGTCCTCTGCCTTTCTTATTACCTGTCTGTAATCAAATTCCTTTGTACCCAAAACAACAACTGTCAAAAGAGCGGCAAATATTAAAAATATTGTAACCACAACTCCATTGGATACTTTTTTTTCGTCCCCGGAATCCTCAAGGCTGGCTGCAATTGCGGCATCTCTTTCTTTCTTCTTTTTAAGCTTCAGCTGTTCCCTGGCTTTATTATCACTTTGCTTTTTTCTCGCAGCAGCACTTTTTTCAGCCTTCTTTTTCTCAGCTTCAAGCCTTCTTTTTTCTTTATTTTCTGCCTTCTTTGCCTTTTTCTGCTGATATAAAGCTTCTTCTTCCCTGTCATCCTCGTCAGGCTCGCCAAAAAGAATAGTGGAAAGATTTTTCTTACTTCCTCCCTGAGTTTTTTTCCTTCCTGCCGCAGAATCCACCTGGGAAACATCCAGTATGTCCTCCATGCCTTCCGGAATAAAATCATCCTGGCTTTCAACCCCATTCGAAAAATCATTGCCTGTAGCAGCATTACTGTCTTTAACCTCAGCCGCAGCATCTGATTGGTCATCCTGTGACCGGTCACTTCCATCAATACCCAGGGCAGTGAACAAATCGTCTATATCCATATTATCTATATTATCCTGATTTATCGTATCGGCCGGTGAAGGATAATCCGTATTATCATCACTCTTTGTATTATTCTCAGCTTCCAAAAGTCCGTCCAGACTAAAGTCCTCTTCATCTTCCTTATTATCAGCTGCTTTTTGTGCAGACATACTTGTTACATCCACATCATCAAAATCAATGTCATCCAGGTCCAGCTCTCCCAAATCAAGATTATCCAAATCATCTAATTCATCCAGAGATATGCCATCCAGATCCTTTTTATCTATATCTACACCTGAATCCTTATTCACTTCTGTGTCAACATCATTGCCAGTTTCTTTATCTGCTGACACTCCATTTAAAAGACTGTCAAGATAATTTTCGTCCATGTTTACCTCCAAAGCAACCATCTTAAGTGAATTCTATAAATANNAATAATTAAACATAATTGTAATAATAATATCATATATTATTTGAAGAAACAAGAATTTTCAGTAAAGGAAAAATAAAAGGAAAAACAAACAATCCGCAAGCTTATTCTTGATTTTTTTATTTTAATGTTATATCATACCATCATAAACAGTTCAATTTGTTATGTTTTTTATAAGGAGGTGACACTATGAAGTCAACATTTTACATAGAATACTATGGCAAGCAGGTTGATGAAGCTGATTTAGTTAAGGCTGCCAAGAACATTTGGACAAATGCCGGCAAAAAAGCATCCGATTTGAAGTCATTAAACCTCTATGTGAAGCCTGAAGAAAATATGGCTTACTATGTATTTAATGAGGAACAGACAGGAAGCTTTTCCATAGACTAAAATTCAACGTTTGTACCATCGGAGTCATTATTTTCCCCGGTACACACAAAAGAACGGACCACCCGCAGGTGGTCCGTTCTTTTATATATCATAATAGTCATCGTAATCATCATAATCGCCATTGGCATAATTCCGTGTATAATTTACATTATTGGCACGCTTAACCTTTGGCTGTGGTCTGTTACTTTCCTTTTTTTTCGTCTGTTGCTTCTTTTTTATACCCTTCTGTTCTTTTTCCAATCGAAGCATGGTTCTGTTTTTGTCGGGTATGGAAACACTCGGCTTATTTTCCTTTGGCTTAGACGATCTTGTTCTTCTTACATTATCATCATCGTCATCATCCTTGCCATTATTTCTTCCCTGTCCTACATATCCCCTTGTTCTGTCGGACCTTTCCGGTTTTCCCTGTTTGTTTCCTTCGAATTTGTTTTGTCTGTTGCCTCCCTGGTATGAACCACTAGGCTTTGAAAATTTGTGACCAGATGTATTTCTGGACTCGTTGTTGCTTTTTCCTCTGTTCTTATTGGAACCTCTCTCATATGTCCCCTGGGTTACCACGATGTTTCTCCTCCTGAATAATATGAAACTTTATTTCAACCTCTATATTTTATTTTAGGATCCGCTATTCGTCAACCATTATTTTCACAAATCTACCGGTAAATATTTATAAACCTGCCCCAAAGACTCACTAATTTTACTATTTATACATGCATTTTATACTGTATCCTCAGCTTATCAGCAATCAGTGCTATAAACTCTGAATTAGTAGGCTTACCTTTGCCTGCACTAACTGTATACCCAAACATTTTTTCAATTACATCCATTTTTCCCCTGCCCCATGCAACCTCTATAGCATGTCGTATTGCTCTTTCCACACTGCTAGATGTAGTTTTGTATTTCTGGGCAATACTCGGATACAAAAGCTTGGTTATGTAATTAAGCATGTTCATGTCATAAATTGACATCATAATGCCTTCCCTTATATACTGATACCCTTTTATATGAGCCGGAATGCCTATATCTCTTATAATTTCCGTTACATCCGTTTCCAAAGAGCTGTTCTCATTCCTCTCATCTTTTTTGTCATTACTGTCAGGATTGCCATAGCACTCATCCCCTGCCACCTGTACTATACGCCGTGACAATATTTCTTCGCTACATGGCTTCATTATGTAGTAATCTGCTCCCAGGGAAAAAGCCATACGGCTTATCCGTCCCGAGCATATGGATGTGAAGAATATAATTCTCGTTCCTGCCAGGTCATCATTATCTCTTATAAGTTCAACAACCTCAAGACCATCAATGCCTGTTGTGAACACATCGAGAACAAGCACATCCGGCTTATACTCCTTTACCAGTTCAAATGCCTGCTTTCCATCATCCGTCCCTGCTACTACATTGATTTTTTTGTCAGTATTACTCTGTAATTGCTTTGATAACGACTCATAGCCGGAATCTGCAATTACAACCTGAACAATTTGTTCTGTCATAAAACATATCCTCCCACTATAATTCCGTATCAATTATAACTATACGGAATATATAATATAGATTTATTTTAATAATGTCAAGAATTTTATGCGCTTTTTATTTTTGTGTCTAAACGAATTTTGTCTGCAATTAGTGCAATAAATTCCGAGTTTGTTGGTTTATTTTTTCCATTATTCATTGAATAACCAAATAATTCATCAATGACTTCCGTGTTTCCTCTGCTCCAGGCAACTTCTATGGCATGTCTTATTGCTCTTTCCACTCTGGATGAGGTGGTACTATATTCTTTTGCTATCGAGGGGTAAAGCTGCTTTGTTATAGAGTTCAATATGTCCATATCCTGAACAGCCATGATTATGGAAGATCTCAAATATTGATATCCTTTAATGTGAGCAGGAACTCCCATTTCATGAATTATTTCAGTTACCATAACCTCAAGTTTGCTTTTATCACCTACCGGGTTATTATCTTTTTTATATATGTATACATCCCTTCTTTTACTTTTTAAAGCAGCATTTATACATTCCGTAAGTTTCATATCCTTATGATTTTCATTTACAACGTAGACATAAACATTCTGAAGTCTTCCTTGTTTTGCATTTTCAAGAAATCTGATTTGTATGTCATTTGCTTTTATTAAAAATCTTATATTTCTGTCTCCCCAGGAATTAGCTTCTTCCATAACAGCTATCCCATCCCTTCCCGGTAACAGAAAATCCATTATTACCACATCCGGGTTATACTTTCTTATGGAAGCCAGACCACTTTCTCCATCGTTTTGGATATCGCATATCTCATAGGAATTCTTATTATCCAGTTCCCTTTTTATGTCAGCAATATCCATTAAATCATGTTTTATTACCAGTATCTTAGTTTTCATACTATCCTCCTTACTATTTCGCCCTTTTTTCTCCGGCGTTTTATGTCATTATATATTCCGGAAAATTACAGTACAATATCTAACAGGTCGCAAGTTTTGACAGTAATAAATGACAGCATTTTCTTACCTTTTATGAGTTTTTTATAGATTTTTTTCTATTCCCTTTTTCGTCGAAATAGGTATTAAACAATAGAATAAACTAAATTATTGTATGAACGGCTTGTATAAGCTATAATAAAGTCAGATTTTACATACATGACTATATTATCCGGAGGGTGTAAAACATGAATATTGTCTTTTTAGATAGAAAAACCATCGGCGATGACATTAATCTGTCGGATTTTTACAAGCTGGGAAATGTAAAGGAGTATGGTTTTACAAGAGAATGTGAGGTTTCTGAAAGAATTAAGGATGCCGAAGTAATAGTAATAAATAAAATACCCATTAACAAAAACACAGTGGGTGATGCAAAAAATCTTAAGCTGGTATGTGTTACAGCCACAGGTACCAACAATCTGGACAAGGAATATCTCAAAAAGCAGCAAATAGCATGGCGTAATGTAGCCGGGTATTCCACAGAATCGGTAGCCCAGCATACTTTTGCCATGTACTTTTATCTTCAGGAGCATTTAAGATATTATGACGATTATGTTAAAAGTGGGAAATACATAAATGATACTTTGTTTACCCATTTTGATAAAAGATTCACACTGTTAGAAGGGAAAACCTGGGGTATCATCGGACTTGGGGCAATCGGCCGGCGCGTTGCCGATATAGCAACCTTTTTCGGGGCAAATGTTATATATTATTCTGCATCGGGCAGGCAGCCTCAGGATGGCTATCATCAGACAGATTTTGATACACTTTTAAAATCCTCTGACATAATATCAATTCATGCCCCACTTAATCAATATACGGAAAATCTTATTGATTATGCCGCCCTGTCCAAAATGAAAAGGAGTGCCATACTCCTTAATCTCGGAAGAGGCCCTATAATTAATGAAAGAGATCTGGCTCTGGCATTAAATGAAAATTTAATTTCCCTGGCAGGTCTGGACGTTCTTGAAGTGGAACCTATGAGCCCTGATTGTCATCTTCTGGATGTAAAAGACAAAAACAGACTCCTTATTACTCCACATATAGGCTGGGCAAGTCTGGAGTCAAGAACTAACCTTATGAATACAATTGCAGGACAGATCAGGGAGTTTTTCTCCCTGTAACCTGTCCCTGGGCATTTTTTACCTAATCATATCCTGTACAAAGGTTCCATACCCTTTTGAGGAATCCCTTACAAACACATGGGTTATGGCTCCAAGAAGCTTACCGTTCTGAATTATCGGGGTTCCACTCATACCCTGGACAATTCCACCGGTAAGCTTTTTGAGTCTTTCGTCAACTATTTCTATTTCCAGTCCCTTATTACCGGCATTGCAGCTTATATCCACTCCTGTTATTTTTATCCTATAATATTCCGGTTCACCTGATATCCAGGAAAGAATAAATGCCTCACCTATTTTAGCTTCCTCCTTGGAGGCTACGGGCATCCACTCGCCTTCCAGAAGTGTATTCCTGCCTTTCTTTGTAAGATATCCCTTTATGCCAAATTCAAAATTGGCATCTACCCTTCCCATTATATTATTGCCTGAATAGTCAATCATTCCTTCCAGCCTTCCGGGTTTATTTCCATCTGATTTTACTATATTTATCAGACTTGTACTATACACTGCCCCATCTGATATAGACATTATAGTTCCGGTATCATTGTCATTTATACTGTGTCCCAATGCCCCGAAGCCTTCCTCACTAACATATGTGAGAGTACCTATACCTGATATATCATCCTTTACCCATAATCCCAGCATATATTTGCCCTGACTTTTTACAGGTGTAAGCCGGACATGATGAATTTCTCCCTCTCTTATAAGCTTTATATTGAGCACATTTCCCTGTGAATCCTGTATCATCCTGATAAGATGTTTTTTGTCCTCAATTTCTTCTCCGTTTACCGATACAATATAATCTCCCGGTAAAAGTTCTCCTTTACAGGGAGAAATTTCATTACCCTCCGCATTTAAAAGTATAGTGGTATTAATAACCATTACTCCTTTAGTCTTTACATATATTCCTATAGGCTTTCCTGATGGAATAACCATTTGCGGAGTATTGCTCGCTTTTGCAGCTACGGCGTTGTGTTTTTCTTCTACATTATTTACAGTTCCTTTTTTGCCGCAGAAGGAAAAGCAAATGACTGACAAGAGCATAATCAGGAGGGTCATAAGAATTATTCTTAATGCTTTTTTCATATTGTCATTCCTCCTCTTAATTAAAAGCCTTTAGCATAAGCCAACAGGAAATCATAAAAAAGAGTACATAAATTAATATGTACTCTTATTATTTATTGAATTTCCTTTTTATAATCAGTATAATTTTTCTCTATCTGCCAATCCTTTCATTTCCCTGGCCGAATAAACGGTTGCGTCTGTAATCTTTGCACCGCCGAGAAGTCTGGCTATTTCCATTGTTTCTTCTGCTTTTTTTAATCTCTTTATACTGGTTATTGTTTTATTATTTTCCACTTTTTTCTCGATAAGAAAATGATAATCTGCCATGGCAGCTATCTGAGGAAGATGAGTTATACATATAACCTGATGGTTTCTGGCAATATATGCTATTTTCTCAGCAACCTTCTGGGCTGTTCTCCCACTTATTCCAACATCAATTTCATCAAATACAAGCGTCGGAGTGTCATCAGCATTGGCAAGGCATGCCTTTATTGCAAGCATAACTCTTGAAAGCTCACCACCCGAAGCCACCTGGTACAGGGGTTTCATCTTTTCCCCTACATTAGTAGATATAACAAAATATGCCTCATCATTGCCCTGAGGAGTAAACTTATCCTTTTTATTAAATTCCATATCAAATTCAACAGAATCAAAATTAAGCTCTGACAGTGACTCCCTGATAATTGAAGTGAGCTTTTGCCCATATTCCTTCCTAAGTCCGGTCAATATGTCACATTCACAGGCAAGTTTCCTCTCTGCTTCCTTAAATGTATCAACCAGCTCATCAATAAATCTGTCATAATCATCTAATCTATTATATTCTTCTTCATATTCCCTGAGAGTATTCATAATTTTTTCATAGCTTGAGCCATATTTTGATTTTAAATTATTAATCTGGTTCAGTCGTTGTTCAACCCGGTTAAATTCCTCAGGCTCAAATTCCATATTCTCCATGTAATCCTTAAGCTCTCTGTTGAAATCATTTAACATTCCGTCAACATCCTGAAGGATAGAATATGTACCTTCTAAATCCGGATCCAATTCCACGAGTTTTCCCATAGATACCATCGCCTTACTGATAAGACCTGCTCCTGAGGACTGCTCGGTGTATCCTGTAAGGTTATATATCTGTCCTGCTATAGTTAAAATTTCCTTTGAGTTAACTGCCCTTTTATAAAATGCCTCAAGTCTTTCATCCTCGTCTTCCTTTAGATTAGCATTTTTTATTTCATCTATCCTGAATTTCAGGAAATCCATTTCCTTTATTCTTTTTGACTCGTCTATGGTGTTCTCCCTGATTTTCTCAGCTATATCTACATATTCTTTGTAAATCCGGGAAATTCTATCCTTTGCCTCAGCCACAGGCTCTCCACCAAATTTATCCAGAATTTCCATATGTTTTTTTATATTTAACAAATCCTGCTGCTCATGCTGGGCATGAAGGTCTATCAATATGTCTGCAGCTTCTCTGAGCTTTCCGGTGGTAACAGTATTGTCATTTATTCTGTTTATGGTTCTTCCTCCGGAATTAAGCCGTCTGGTAATAAGTATTTGGTCATCTACAGGTTTTAAATCAATTTCCTCAAGCTGTTTTGCGACATCGGGGTTATCTACAAAAAATGTTAATTCTATAAGTCCATCCTCTGATTCATCCCTTAAAAGCTCTTTTGGAAATTTTCCTCCAAGACCTATTCCCAGTGAGCCTATTATAATGGATTTTCCTGCTCCTGTTTCACCCGTAAGCACATTGAATCCATCTTCAAAGCTTATGTCTATTTCATCTATAAGTGCTATGTTCTTAATATGCATATTTAGCAACATCTTTTATCTCTCCAATTATCTTCTCTGAAAGACCGGTATCCTTTATTGCAAGAAACAGCGTATCATCTCCTGCTATGCATCCCATTACTCCCTGAATGGGATGGTTATCTATCGCAGCACCTACAGCCATGGCCATGCCTGCCACCGTTTTAATTACTATAATATTACCCGCAGGTTCTATAGATTCAATCCATTTTCCCATTACCTGTTTGTAGGATTCCATTTTACCTTTATTATCTCCGGAAATGATTATATATTTGTGTCTGTTTCCTTCACAGGTTACCTTGGTTATGTTAAGTTCCCTTATATCCCTTGATATGGTTGCCTGGGTTGTATTAAAGCCCATTTCCTTAAGCCTTGCCAGAATTTCCTCCTGGGTGTCTATCTCATTTTGGGAAATTATTTGCAATATAGCCTCTTTTCGTTTCTGCTTCAACCAACTCAACCTCCTATTTTATCTCTCAACACGCTGTAGAAATTCACATCATACATTTTAATTAGCTGTATCTCCCTAGCGGATACGGAAACACTTACCACATCTCCCGCAGAAAGTTCCATATTATTGTCTCCGTCAAAGGATACTATAGCCTCTGTTTCCTGTGTCCTTCTTTGCTTGGCTATCTCTATTCTTATTTTGTCCATACTGTCAAACACTACACTTTTTGATGTAAGTGAATGAGGTGATATGGGTGTTACAACTATTGCCCTTGCCTTAGGGCTGATTATAGGTCCGCCTGCCGATAGATTATATCCTGTAGATCCGGTAGGAGTTGCCACAATTACTCCATCTGCCTCATATGTATCCAAAAGCTGATCATTGACATAGATGCTAAGCCCTATAATTCGCGAAAATCCGGCTCTGGTTATTACAACATCATTGAGCGAATGATATATATGATCCTTTACCCTGCCCTCAATCATCATCCTGTTTTCCAGTGAAAAATCATTGCTTAACAGTCTGTCCAAAGCCTTATATACATTGCATTTTTCAACCTCTGTAAGAAATCCGAGGGTGCCAAGATTAATACCCATAATAGGAATATTATGATTGCCTAATGCATGGGCTGCCCTAAGCATTGTACCATCGCCGCCGAGGACAATAACTGCCTCTGTTTCCTTTATAAGCTCTTCCTTGATAAAAAGGCCATCGTAATCCTTATTTGTATCACTTACTATTGCAGCCTCTCCATCTCTTTTCCACAAATATTCACTTATTTTTTTGCTGAGACAAAGATCAATATCCTTATCATCATTAGCAACTATGAGAAATTTATTCATCCTGTACTCCCTTGTCCAAGGTTTCGTGAGATTTATTAACCACATCTTCTATATCAATGGATATTTTACTACCCAATGCTTCAAATTCATTTTTATCCTTTGTAAGGTATAACAGATATTCTATATTGCCCTCGGGTCCCTTCACAGGTGAAAAATCAAGTCCCAGAGGATAAAGCTCTATGGAATCTGCATATTCCATAACCATTCTTATTACCTCACAGTGAACCTGCCGGTCTCTTACTACTCCTTTTTTTCCAACCTTTTCTCTACCTGCCTCAAATTGGGGCTTTATAAGACAGACTATTCTTCCCTTATCCTTTAACAGATTTTTAACAGGAGTAAGCACCTTTGTAAGGGATATAAAGGATACATCTATGGAAGCAAAATCCAGCACATCCTGAATATCATCCGGGGTCACATATCTTATATTTGTCTTTTCCATACATACAACCCGGTCATCATTCCTAAGCTTCCAATCCAGTTGTCCATGTCCTACATCCAGTGAATATACCTTTACGGCTCCATTTTGCAACATACAGTCAGTAAATCCACCTGTAGACGCACCTACGTCCATACATATCATATCTTTAACGTCAAGCTGAAATTCCATCATCGCTTTTTCAAGCTTCAGGCCTCCCCTGCTTACATATTTCAGTGTATTCCCTTTAATTATTATATCCGAGTTATCCGGGAATGTGGTTCCTGCCTTGTCCTCCTTGTTACCATCAACATAAACTACTCCTGACATTATTATTGCCTTAGCTTTTTCCCTGGAGGCCGCAAGACCTCTGTTCACCAAAAGCACATCCAATCTTTCTTTGTTTATCTTATCTGCCATCTTATCTCCTAAATCTGTTGATCCAGCAATGCCTTTACCTGTTTGTATATTGATTTTGCATCCAGTCCAAGCATCCTTCTTAATATATCCACCTTACCCTGCTCCACCATGCCCTGTGATATAGAGGCATTGATATGATGTATCCCCGATTGTCTCAAAATTTCCCGGTCTGCAATTGCCTCAGCAATAAGCTCACCATAGCCTCCTCTTGTTACATTTTCTTCCATGGTAACCAAAATATTGTGATTCGATGCAAGTGCTTCCAGCCTTTCATAATCCACGCAGGAAACAAAACGCGGATTGATAAATGTTGGCTCGATTCCTATGTCTCTCAGCATTGAAACCAGCTTAAGACCCTCCTCAATCATATTTCCTACAGCCATAACAGCAACCCGGCTTCCCTCATAGATTGTTTCATTTTTACCATATTCTATAGGCGCATTGTATTCCCTGAGCCCTGTAAATGAAGCACCACGGGAATATTTTATTGCTACAGGTCCGTCATATTTTATAGCAAAATCCAGCATTGCCTTAAGCTCTATATCATTTTTAGGGGCAAGCACAGTCATGCCGGGCATATGACCCAGATACGATATATCATATATTCCCTGGTGAGTCTCTCCGTCCTGGCCTACCAGACCCGACCTGTCCACAGCAAATATAACATGAAGGTTTTGCAGGCATACATCATGCAATATCTGGTCATATGCCCTTTGCAAAAAAGACGAATATATCGCCACTACAGGTATAAGCCCCGCTGCTGCCATTCCCGCTGCAAAGGTTACCCCGTGCTGTTCTGCAATTCCCACATCAAAAAATCTGTCAGGATATTTTTTTGCAAAATCCTGTAATCCCGTTCCCTGGGTCATAGCTGCTGTTATTGCAACCATATCCTTATACTTATCCCCAAGCCGGAGGATATACCTTCCAAATACATCTGTATTGGTTAATCTGTCCACAGGATTAATGATTTTCCCTGTCCTGCTGTCAAATGGCGTGATTCCATGAAAACGTGAAGGATATTTTTCTGCATATTCATATCCCTTTCCTTTTTGGGTCTTTACATGTATTATTATCGGTTTATTAAGCTTGAATGCCTTGCTAAATGTGGATACCATACCTTCAATATCATGTCCGTCTATTGGACCGACATAAGTAACCCCCAGCTCTTCGAAAAACATTCCCGGAACTAAAAGCTGCTTAATGGTATCTTTTGAATGCTTCAGGGTTTTAGCAACCTTTTTTCCTACCTCCGAACCAAGAAGGCTGTGTTCAACCCCTGATTTTATCCCATTATATGTGGAACCAACTCTTATATTATTAAGATATTTGGACAAGCCTCCCACATTTTTATCTATGGACATCTCATTGTCATTCAGAATAATAACACAGCCTGTTCTTATCTGGGCCAGGCTGTTAATTGCCTCGTATGCCATTCCCCCGGTAAGTGAACCGTCACCTATAACCGCTGCAATTTTTTCATTTCCCCCACGCATATCTCTTGCTACTGCATATCCCATGGCGGCAGAAATACTGGTAGAGCTATGCCCTGTATTAAAGGCATCACATTCACTTTCCCTGCTTTTAGGGAACCCACTCATTCCGCCATATTCCCTTAGGGTATCAAAGCCGGTCTTTCTTCCTGTTAAAATTTTGTGGGTATATGCCTGATGTCCCACATCAAATATAAGCTTGTCCTTAGGAAAATTCATACATAGATGGAGAGCCATTGTAAGCTCTACGGCGCCAAGATTTGACGCAAGATGTCCACCCTTTTTACTGATATGCTCAATAAGAAAACGCCTTATTTCCTTAGCCAGTTCATTATAATCCCTGGGATTAATCCTTTTTATGTCATTTTCCTTTTTTACTTTATCCAATAATTTCATACTATCTATCCCTGTGAATTAATAAGGTAATAAGCTCCATTAATCTTTTTTTTGCTTCGGTATTATTCACCCGGATTCCTTCAAGAATTCTGTTAGCCTTTTCTGATAATGCATTAACATATTCAGAAGCCGCATCAACTCCATGTATAGTAGCATAGGTAAATTTACCGTTTTTTTCATCACTTAACACGGGCTTACCAAGCCTGTCAGAATTCCCTACAATATCAAGGATATCATCCTGCACCTGAAAAGCCATTCCTACTGTCAATGCTGCTTCCCGGATTTTTTTTACAGACTCATCATCCGCTCCGGCAAGGGTGGCACCGATAGTCATTGCACATTCAATAAGAGCCGATGTTTTGTTAATATAAATATACTCCAGCTGTTCTTTTGTAAGAGGCTTTCCCGTCATAATTACATCCAGCGTCTGCCCGCCAATCATTCCATGTATTCCGGGTTTTTCGGTTAAAATGGTAAATGCATTCTCAACGGATACATTTCCCGGACATGCTTTAAAAGCCTTTGCTGCAACAAAAAAGGCATAATTCAGCAATCCATCGCCCGCAAGAATAGCTATATCCTCTCCGAATTTAACATGTACCGTAGGCTTTCCTCTTCTCAGCTCATCATTATCAAGTGCCGGCAGGTCATCATGGATGAGGGAATACGTATGAATCATCTCAATGGCTGCCATAAAGGGTTCTATGATATTATTATCCGGCTTCGTTGCAAACATATCATAGCAAAGCCTCATCATCAGGGGACGTAATCTCTTTCCTCCTGCCTTAAAGGCATAATTCATTGCTTCTATCACCTTTACGGAATATCCCTCTTCCTCAGGAAGATAGCTGTATAATATCTTCTCTATATCTTTAACTTTATACTCCATTTAAAATCTGTATCTCCTTTTCAACACCCTCAAGGTTCTCCTTACAACAGGCCACCAGCTTCACTCCCTCAGAATAAAGCTCCAGCGACTCCTTTAAGGATATCTGTGGGCTTTCCAGCTTTGTATTTATCTCCTCCAGCCTTTTAAAGGCCTCCTCTATATTAAAGTCTTTGCTATTTTCCATAATTATCTCCCATCAGCATCACTTACTCTGGCAAAAATTTCACCGTCCCACAAGGTTATTTTAATATTATCTCCCCGGGAAACGTTTTTTACCGAATCCAGGGGTTTTTTATTATTTTCAATATATCCAAAGCCATTAACCAGCTTTCCCATAGGCGAAAGTCCTGTAAGCTTCGCAATAATCAGCTTCAGATTGTGGTTATAGGTATCATATTTTTTCTCCATAGCCAACCGCATCCTGTCATACAATTCACACAGATACTGGTTCTGCTGTTCCAGTCTTCCCACAGGATTATTTAGTGCCAGCTTGTTGTCATATGCCTCAATACGAAGTCTGTATACAGTTAATTTCTGATTCATATGTGCAGTTATTTCCCTCTGTACCCCGGCAAGAATGGTCACTGTTGACATCACGTCCGGAAGAGCCAGCTCACATGCTGCTGAAGGAGTAGGTGCCCTCAAATCAGCTGCATAATCCGACAGAGTTATATCTATTTCATGTCCTACACCGGATATTATCGGTGTCCTTGCATCATAGATTGCCCTTACCACTTTTTCCTCATTGAAGGCCCAAAGATCCTCTATTGAACCGCCTCCACGACCGATAATTATAGTATCAAGTCCCATAGAATCCAGCTTTTTTATACCTGCTACTATGGTGTCTGCAGCATTTTCACCCTGAACCTTTGCCGGATAAAGAATAAGCTGTACATATGGATTACGTCTTTTTGCAATATTTTTGATATCCTGTATGGCTGCCCCGGTGCTGGCAGTAACAATTCCAACCGTTTTAGGATATTGGGGAATCGGCTTTTTTTTATCAAAGTCAAAAAGCCCCTCCTCATTAAGCTTAAGCTTCAGACGCTGGAATTCCTCAAATAGCCTGCCTGCACCATCAAGCTTAATTTTTGTGGCATATAATTGATATTTTCCGTCTCTTTCATATACGTTTATGCTTCCGGAAACAATTACAGACTGACCATCCTGAAGCCTGAAATCCAGCCCCGAAGGCACATTGCCTTTAAACATAACTCCGGGTATAGCTCCTGTTTCATCCTTCAGGGAAAAATAAATGTGCCCCAGGCTATGATACTTACAATTAGAGACCTCACCCTTTATGGCTATGGTCCTAAGCATATAATCCTGGGAAATAATATTCTTTATGTAATTGTTTACCTGTCCAACGGAATAAATCTTCATATCTACTCCTGTACCTTAGCCAGAACTCCGTTAATAAAGCTTCCGGCATCCTGGTTACAGTAACGCTTAGTCAACTCCACAGCCTCATTTATAGCCACCTTAAACGGAATATCCTCGTCATATTTCATCTCATAAATTGCAAGCCTTAATATAGCAAGCTCAGCCTTTCCCAGTCTCCCAAGCTTCCAGCCCTGGGATATATTCTCAATAACCGGGTCTATTTCATCGATAAGACTAATAATTTTATTAGTCTTATCGATAATATATACTCTGTCCTCATCCTGTATATCGCCCATATCAGAAAGAGAATAATCAATCTGCTCCTTCATTTCATCCACTTCATTAAATTCAAGTTTAAACAGAATCTTGAATATGTTCTCCCTAAGAGCTCTTCTAGTCATATAAAACAACCTGCCTTTAATTAATTTTTATCCAACTTAATGCCTGATATAACTACATTTACTACTCTCACATTAAGATTAGTCATATTCTCAATTGCCTGCTTAACCTTCTGCTGTATCTCCTGGGATACCTTCTTTATGTTATTGCCATACTCAAGCTCTACAGATATATCAACATTCACTCCGCCATCAATAATCTCAATCTTAACACCATTGGCAAGCTTTCTTTTACCCAGCTTGCTGACTAATTCCTTTGAAATATTGCCTGTAAGCTTGGAAACTCCTTTAACTTCAATGGCTGCAATTCCTGCTATAGAAGCAACAACATCATCTGCTATGCGAATTCTACCTATATTTTCCTTATCATATTCTCCCATTAAAAAATGCCTCCTTATCACAAAGAAATGTTTGTATAATTATACCCAATTATTTGTGATAATGCAACAAAATCATATTATTCCGCAAGAGATGTAATTACTATCTGATCCACAGTGCAGCTTGTTTTTCTCATTACAATATCCTCTATCTGTGCCCGTTCCGAATCTGACAGTTCACTCTTATCTACAATTACATCTACGGAATCCTCTCCTATGGACACCACCGCATTGGAATATCCTCTGGCTACCAGCAGGGTTTCTGCCTCGCTCTCCTTTTCCATATCCTCCGTAAGTTTTATATAGGCATCAGTAGCTGCTGCCACCGAAGCTTCATCCATACCGTCATTATTTATTATTTCAAGATAATATTCTTTGCTTTTGGAACGCACCTGCTCCCTGTTAAGCTTCATATTGACTATATTATTTACTGAGGGCCCTGTAGATGTAAGTACAGCTTCTCCGATGCTTTCCTCATCAGAATTGAGTTCTATGTTCTCCCCCTCTTCAAGATCCTCTACAATAACCTCTCCCGCATTTGCTTCAAGCTCATTTTCCGCAAAGGCGGATTCCGTTGCATCCTTTTCCTTTTTATCTCCCTTAGCCAAATCTATTGTATTTCCAGAAAAATTAATGTAACCGGCAATACCGAGCAATACTGTCAATGCTGCAATAATCACCTGATTTTTCTTTACATACTTTTTCATAGATCAAACCTCCTATTTTTTAAGCATTACCGCCACCTTGTGGGCAGGCAAATCAAAAAAAGCACAAACTGCAAAGGATATATCCGAAAGAGCCTTGCTATCAGCCACATCAGCCACAACAATAACCCCCTCAACTATGGTTGTATCCCCATTTTCTTTGTAAAAGCTGTTTTCCTTCTCCTCAGGAGATACTCTTACCATAACCTCCATGGTTCCCTCCCCATAAGACTGCTCCAGAATTTTTTTCAGCTTTTCCTCATAATAATTTGCATAATAAATGTAATCCTTTTCCGCCTCCTGTGTTTTTCCCCTGTCCCCCGAAGAGTCAAAAGTGTTTTTTACAGGCATAATCACTATAAGAATCAGTACTCCCCCAAGAATCAGGGTGGATATTTTTGTTACTTTTTCATTTTTTTTTAACTTTAACTCCATTATTATTTCACCGACTTACTATATATATATTATCTGTTTCTATATTATAGACATCAGAAATTGTTTTTTTAATTTCTTTAAAGTCCTTATCAGACAGAAGGCTGTTATTTCCTGCTTCCGGATAATAATTAACAACACATTTTTTTATTATATAATCTTGGGAAGATATAATAACAATTCTGTCAGCCTCAAGGTCATGCTGTCTTAACAAATTTTTTATGGATTCTTCCATTGTAAAATCATAATAATTCTCTGATTTTTCTTCCTCTCCTTCTTCTTTGTAGGTAATGCCGTAATTTATATCCTGCACCAGTTTTTCAAGATCAAGGGAGCTTATATTAAATATAAATTTCACAGGCTCTGCAATAATTATAATCAGTAAAAGTCCCGTAAAAAACTGTATATATTTTTTATAATTACCTGAAGGGGACATATTTACTACAATGCCCGATAAAATTAAATATATTATTATGCTTTTCATCCAACCATATAACATATGCTAACCCCCATTGCTGGCATAAGCCATTATTGCTATTGTAAGCATAAACAACACTACCGAGCTTAATATAGTCTGAAGCAGAAGAGAAAGTCCTGTGGCAAGCGCCTCAACCCCCTCTACATACCTTTTTTCACCCATAGGCTGAATTATTACACACGTTATTCTTACAGCCAGCATTATCAGAAAGGTTTTAATAACCGGAGCCAGTACGGTTATTGCTATAAGAATTATACCTGCAATTCCTATACTGTTTTTTATAACAGCTCCCGCTCCCAAGAATGTTCCTGCCAAAAGGGATGTTACCCCACCACCGGGAAGAGCCGATATTATTTTATTTACCGTATTCCTTCCCAATGCATCAATCTGTGGTTCAATAAGACTTTTTATTATATTCAGTCCGGCAACAAAAACCACTATCGTCTTTAGAAGCCAGCTTACAATATTCTTTATAAGCCTGCACATCTTTGAAAAACTATCTTCTTTATTCAGATTATTCACAAGGGAAATTATTACATAAAATTTAATCATTGGAATTACAAATCTAAGAATTATAACCTGTACGAACCAGACTCCAAGAAGTATTATTTCGTACATTCCTGCAGAGGTCTGCACTTTCCCGAGAAAGTTAATCGCAAGTGCAAACACAGGCACTATTATCCTTATAAGTACCAGAATTTTTTCTATAGAACTGCTCACAATATCCAAAGCCATTGAAAATGATGTAAGCATTATTGATGTGATTATAAGATAGGTTACAAAAAAACCGTTTTCACTAATAAAGGACTTTCCAAAGGAGTTAGAAATATTGGTAAAAACCGAACCAAGCAATACAATAACCACAAGCTGAAGCATCAGGCTCTGGTTGGCAAGAAGCTGCCCTGTAAGAGTATCCCGTATTCCGTTTGCAATGCTGCCAAATATATACTCTGTGTCTCCCCGGATTATCCCTTTTATTATACTGTCAAGGGATATTGCCCCTGTAATTTCATTCTTCTCAAGTTCTCTTTCCACATCTTTTATGTCCAGCATATCATATATTTCCTGATAAGCCATATCATAATCGATTTGATATTCTGTTCCCTGCTCTGTCTCCTTCTCTGTCTCCTTCTCTGTCCCCTTCTTTGCACCCTTCTCCGTAAAATCAAGGATTCCATTTATCATACTAATTACAACTATGATTACAGTCAGACCTCTGTTATGTATCCACATATAGTTACAGCCCTCCTACATCATTTCCAGAATATTTTCAACAACCTGCATAAGGACAGGAAGGGAAATCATCAGCATGGTTATTTTTCCTGCAAGCTCAATCTGGGAGGCAACGGCACTGTATCCGGCATCCTTGCTGATTCCCGACGCAAATTCACAAAGATATGAAACTCCAATAAGCTTTAATAATATTATAAGATATGTCTCATGAATATTAATATGTCCCACGATGGATTTCAGGGAAGCAAGGATTGTCCCAATTCTGGACACAGATATCCCTATTATCAAAATGCACAGTCCCAGACTTACCAGGCTGCTGATTTCAGGATTCCGGTTTTTCAGGCTAAGAGCCATAATGACACCTACAATAATCACTGCCATAAGGGCACCCATATTCATTTTACATACCTCCAAAGCTGAAAAGTGAGCTTATATTCTGAAAAAGCTCATATACATATGGGATTATCCACGAGAGAACAATTAATAATCCTGCCAGACTTACAAGGTATGCCTGGTCTTCCCTGCCAGAATGCTTTAATATCTGATTTAACAGAGAAACAATTATTCCCACAGCTCCTATTTTAAATATAATTTGTATGGTCATAATCCAATCCATTACCCCAATCACACTAAAATTATTACCAGAAACATTCCCCCGAGTATTCCCATTACTATGGAGATTTTCATATTATTCATAAGATTTATATTAAGTGTATTTATAGAATTGTGTATATTCTCCTTTTCCAGGGTTATAGCCTTAACCATAGTTTTTATATCCCCGCAGGACAAGGCCTGTCCAAAATTAATCAGCTCACCTATATCCCTATCCTTAAGGCTTGTATTATCTTTTAGAAAGCCAAGGGATTTTTCCCATATCTCATTAAAGGATATATCTATATTGTTTTTCAGCTCCTCACTTACACTTAAAAGCCATGTGTCAAAGGGTTGTCCGCATTTTATTGATGCTTTGTGCAATGCCTCCCATATAAGGGAATTTTTGTAGCTTATCTCTCCCTCTATGAAATTAATAATACGCTCCAGTTCTCTGAGCTGATCTACTCTTTTTTTCATTCCAAGTGCAACATATATTCCCATAGCTGCTCCACCTGTCAGCACCATCAGTATACCTGCTAGTTTGCAACAGAATACGAACGGAAAAATAATTCATTTCCCCTTTCATCAAATATATTTTCAACTGTTCCTATACCACAGCTTTTCCCCAGTACCACATATCTGTCAAATATCTTTTCCTCCACCAGCTTTCTTAAAATGGGTCTGGTTCTTACATCATCAATAGATGCCCCATGAACCGTTGCCACAATTCCACAGCCACAATTCATGACATATGATATGGCATCTATATCCTCTCTGCTTCCAATTTCATCAACCGCAATAACCTTAGGATTCATAGCCCTGAGAAGCATAAGCATTCCTTCAGCCTTGGGGCAGGCATCCAGAACATCAGTCCGGCTTCCCACATCATTTTGCGGAATACCCATGTAGCATGCCGCTATTTCAGAACGTTCATCCACCACGCCTACATTCATACCCATAAAGAAATTTCCCCCATCGGAAATATTTCTTACTATATCTCTTAAAAGCGTTGTCTTACCACAGGCAGGTGGTGAAATAATCAGGGTATGAAGAACCTTTCCCTCCTTTATTATGTATGGCAATATCTCCCGTGCACACCCCTTCACCTGATGTGCAACCCTTATATTCATAAATGAAATGTTCTTCACGTTTTTTACTCTCCCATTATCCATTACTACCTGCCCTGCAAGACCTATTCTATGTCCTCCTCCTACAGTAATAAATCCCTGTCGTAGTTCCTCCTCGTATGCATATAAGGAATATTCTGATATGCTTTCTAATGTAAATCTCATATCCTCTGTCCTCACTATATACCCCTTGTCAGGCAGATCAGTAAGTTCGCCTCTCACATCCAAAAAGTAATCTCCACCGGGAAAGCTAAGCTGCAAAGCCCTATTTGTCCTTAATCTAATTTCTGCTAAATTCTGAAAATCTATATCAGAATTAAGAATTATACGCCTTATATCAGGGGACAGAAGCCTCCATATCTCTTTTTTCAATACTTTCACCCCTTAGGATATATATATGCCGCAAAGAAAATAATATTACAACAAAGTATCCTCTGAATGCAAAAAACAGTTGAAAAAAATTGTCATTTATATTAGAATAAAGTATATGCGTTTTTAAGGAGGATAATTATGATTTCAGCAGGCGATTTTAGAAATGGTGTAACCATTGAATTAGAAGGTAATATATACCAGATTATTGAGTTTCAGCATGTAAAGCCAGGTAAGGGTGCTGCTTTTGTAAGAACAAAGCTTAAGAATATAAAGAGTGGCGGTGTCGTTGAAAAAACCTTCCGTCCAACAGAGAAGTGTCCGAAGGCACACATTGACAGAAAAGATATGCAATACTTATATGTTGATGGTGACTTATACAACTTTATGGATATGGAAACATATGATCAGATTGCCATCAACAAGGATGTCATCGGAGATTCCCTCAAGTTTGTTAAAGAGAACGAGATTTGTAAGATTAATTCACATAATGGTGTCGTATTTTCAGTTGAGCCACCACTTTTTGTTGAATTACTTATTACTGAGTGTGAGCCGGGTGTTAAGGGTGATACTGCAACAGGTGCAACAAAGCCATGTACAGTTGAGACCGGTGCAACCCTCAATGTCCCTCTCTTTGTTAACCAGGGAGATACAATAAAGATTGATACAAGAACAGGCGAATATCTCTCAAGAGTATAATTTTTCTCTTTTGATATTTGTTATCACGGATTTCTACCAATAAAATGAGCTGTGTACACATAGATACGCAGCTCATTTTAATTTACTAATATCCTTTTCTCTTGTATACTATGGCAAATATTAACCCTGCAACAAGAATAATTCCCGATGCTGCCAGTAGCATAACCGAATTATTTTCCCCGGTATCTTTACTGTACTTTTCTCCTGTATTATTTTCTTTAGTAAATTCCCTCATTTCACCATTTTGTCCTCCGGGCATTTCAGGCATCTCACCCTTTTGCCCTTCCGGCATTTCAGGCATTTCAGGCATCTCACCGTTTTGTCCTTCCGGCATTTCAGGCATCTCACCCTTTTGTCCTTCAGGCATTTCAGGCATTTCAGGCATTTCACCCTTTTGTCCTTCCGGCATTTCAGGCATTTCACCGTTTTGCCCTTCCGGTTTTCCGTCACTATTCATGCTTCCCATATCACTTATATTTATATTATCTGCACTTATTTCTTTGTCTGTATCTCCATTTAACTGTATTTCCACACTTTCTGCTCTTAACCGGCAAAATTCCTCAAGAGTCTCACTTCCCACCTCAAATTCCTCATAGGTTATAAATTTTGTCGGATCCTCCTTAACATAAGCAGAAATCATGTCAGTAACCCGTTCTATTTCATTTTCAAGTCTGCCGCTGTTTACATACTCTTCAATAAATTCTTTAAAATATTCATGATATAATTGTGTGTATTCCTCATTTTCAAAAATCCATGACAGCATAGGTCTTGTATCCATACCCCCGCCTGAAACCGGATTATCTATAGAATAATTTACCAGGCTTGTGGCATTTCCACCATCAAAGCCTCCAAAGGCAAGATTATAATCCCAGGGAATCATGGTAAGCTCACCATCCTGTTCATACAAATAGTAATTGTGAATAATCGAGCCTGTATAGCTGTCGAAATTGCATACAAAATTATGCACCACAAAATACTTTATAACCTGCTCAACATCCACAGCCATATAGGCATTTTCCGGTGAAGAAAGTGTTTCCAGTGCCTGTATAAGACGAGCCTTGTCTTCGTCGTCTACATCTGTCTTTGCATTATCAAAAATATTTGAATAGCTATCGTAATCATCATCGGAATATATCAAGGATACGTCTGATGATTGGTTATCCATTCCTCCCGGTTCATCACTTTCAGGTTTATATAATTCACCATAATTTTCTCCGTAATTTCTTTCGAGGAAGGATTCTTCTATACCCTCCACAGCAAGATATAAGCCCCATTCTTCTCCATTTACATATATATATACAAAACTGCAAAGCGGAGAGGCAATTCCTGTTTCACGCATCATTTCATAACATATATAATCCTTCATGTAAGTATTATCCTGTATAATGTTATTCAAAACCAGCTTATCAAGACCATAATATGAACCATTATCCTTATATTTGTCAAACTCTATCTTAAAGCTGTATCTGTCATTCCCATAGCTTTCCACCTGAGTTAAAGATGTATTTCCCTTTGCTCTTATTCCCACATTCTGATATGATTCACCATCAATAATTACATCACAAAGGTAATATTCCTCATTTGTACATTCAGATATAAAATCCTCCCAATTACTCATAACTACATTGATTGTATGAACCTTTGATGTATCAAAAATTTTGTTCTCATATGTACTATTACTATTATTTTTTGCAATACTGCCACTTACTATATTTCCAAACAATAATGCTATAATTATTGTTACAATTAGTACAGCAAGGCATATTCCATCTATTTTTTTATGCGTTGACATAATCTCGCCTCCTAACCCATATAATCTCCGTTATAGCTGATTAAGGCTACATTGTCTACTCCTTCCATATCAGACAGGGCATTTACAAAATCTGTATCATCCTTTTTAAGTCTTATCTCAACATTAAGCTCAACCATTCCTTTTCTTACAGTCTTGCTTTTAACTGTCAGCCTTGCTATCTTTGTTTTAAGATAATCCATGGCAGCAGCTTCGCTATCTTGATTTGTGCACTGCAAAACCATGATATAAGGGTTCACATGGGATTTTCTGTTTGCAAATACCAGAAGTACAATACCTATAGCGACACTTCCCATAACTGCAAGCGGTATCATTCCTGCAGCCAGAACTATACCTACTGCTATTGACCAGAACAAAAATGCGATATCCAAAGGCTCTTTAATTGCTGTACGAAAACGTACTATTGACAGTGCACCAACCATACCAAGAGAAAGAACCACGTTGGATGTTACTGCCAGAATAACCAGCGTACTTATCATGGTTAATGCTACAAGAGTTACACCAAAGCCTGATGAATACATTACACCGGAAAAGGTCTTTTTATAGATAAGAAATATAAACATTCCAAGACCGAAAGCTAATATCATTGCTATTGCCATTGCAGCAAGTGACACACTGGTAACATTCTCCAAAAAACTTGATTTAAATATATCTGTAAAACTCATAATATTCACTCCTATTCTTAATTTAATCATACATCCTGGAAGCCGCATATTTTGAAAAAGCTCCCGAATTAATCCCATGCAATAAAACTATGTCTCTTATAATATTGGGAAGATATTCATCCCATTTTATCTCAAGAATTATCGGATTTCCCTTTACCGGCACAGTAACACATTCGCTATCAAAAAATTTTCTTGAGTTAAGACCTGTACGGATATTGTAATCCAGTGTGACTCTTACATTTCCCGGATAATATACATAAGGCTCCCGTCTATAATCAACAATAGTTTTGGGTCTGAGATTTTTCATGGTAATTGCCCCCACAAATTCATTTAACACAGGGTCGGTGCTTTTCCCTATCCCCTTCAATGAGCCCGAAATTATATCCTTTGCAATATCCATGTCAATTATGGCCTGCTTTTTCAGACATAAATTATTTATTTTGCTTTTGCTTTCCAATACAATATATCCAGTATTGTTATCATAATATCTAAGCCTGAATTTTTGACGCCGGTTAACACCATTTAGTTTTTCCTTCAATGCTGTATCATATATGTCATCAAAGTACATACTTCTCACGAAATAGCTGCCATTTTCCGCATGAGGATCTGCTTCCATTACATGTGATAACCTGCTTTTCAGACATAAAAAATCAGCATAGGTTATTTCATGTTTTACTTCGTGCCTAAAGCTCATATTAATTCCTCCTTCCTTAATATGTATACAGGATAATATATAAACCTTAGTTGTAGCTTAGAAAATAAAAAAACTGATGAAAGGATTACCTGCTTCCTCACATCAGTTTTTTATAGTATAATTCAATTTTTATAATTCAACCACAAAGCTAATTGTATCCGGCTGTTCATAAATTGCATATATTTTTCCATGATTGGCATTTACAATAGTTTCTGCCATGGAAAGACCTATACCATATCCTCCGTTGTTCTGTCCCCTGGCCTTGTCTCCACGATAAAATCTGTCAAAAAGTCTGCCGGGTTCTACCTCAGGAAACCTCTCGCAGGTGTTTTTTACACAAAGTATTACCGTACCTGATTTTTTCTTAAGTGAAACCATAAGTTTGCCATTATCATTTGTATATTTTAATGCATTGTCAAGGAGAATAGATATCAGCCTTACTATCTGTTCTCTGTCCCCCTTTATTACTGCATTATCCTGTATTTCCTTTTCAATATTGATACCCTTTAATGCAAATGGTTCTTCAAAGCCATCCATAATCTCATTTACCACATCATTTATTAAAAACTCTGTGATCTTGGTTTGTGGAAGCTTCTCATCCATCCTGGATAATTCAAGAAGCTTTCCCATAAGATTATTCAGATTTTTTACCTGGTTCTTAATATTTTTACTCCATTTACTTTCACCCTGATAAAGCTCCAGGGCATCCGCATTCGATTGTATTATAGCCAGAGGGGTTTTAATCTCGTGTCCCGCATTTGTTATAAACTGCTTTTGCCTTTCAATATTGTCAACAAATGGTCTGATTGCTTTTCCTGAAAGACATATTACTATCAGCAGCATAAGTATCCATCCTAAAATTCCTACACCTATACTTAAAGCCATAACTCTGAAATAAGAGGATATTTCATTTCCGGCATCAAGAAAAACCGCCGTTCTTCCACCCATATAACCATTATCTACTATAAGGAATTTGTATTCTTCTATCTTTCCTTTCGGAGTTTTCTTTTTTAAGGCTTCCTCGGCTATTTCCTGTGCTGTTGCTTCATCTATAGTAAAGATTCTGCTTGTATCAACATCAATAATATCATTATTATTATCCAGCTTCACCACAAAATAAGGGGACGGCAGCATTCTTTCCTCCCTGCCACCCTTGTCCGGCATATCTATAGGTATATCCTCAGGCATAGCATCGTTTACATTATCCGTTTTACCATCATTGTTGCCGGGAAATTGTTCCCGGCTATGGGACATATCGTCTGTAAAATGAGCACTGCTTTCATTTGCTATCATATTAATTGTCATATCTATATTGCTTCTGACCATAATAATATTTGATACATTAATAGCTCCAACAATAAGTCCAATCAAAATAGTAATTGCAGTCATAGCTGTAAATACGAATCTCTTTTGTAGCTTTCCTGTCACTCCTCTACCTCCAATGTATAACCGGAATTACGCTTTGATGTTATAGTAACATTTCCTCCGATTAAATTAAGCTTTTTTCTCAAATATGAAATATACACCCACACTGTCCCCGGTTCAACATCTGTGTCATATCCCCATACCTTTGTCAAAATGGTTTCTGTTGAGAGATATATGCCCCTGTTTATCATAAAAAGCTCCATTAGCTGATATTCCAGCTTGGGCAGTACAAGACATCCGCTCCGGGAGCTTAATTCATAGCTTTGCATATTAAGATTTACATTTCCCATAGAAAGTATATCCGGAGTGTAATTCTCCTTCCGCCTTAGCATAGCTCTTATTCTTGCCAGCAATTCTCCCATATCAAACGGCTTGGGAAGATAGTCATCTGCTCCCATATCGAGTCCTTCGATTTTATCTTCTGTCTCTGCCTTTGCTGTCAGAAGCAGAACCGGTGTATTATTTCCTGCCTGTCTGATTTTTTTGAGAACTTCAATTCCACTTATTCCCGGCATCATAATATCCAATATTATACCATCGTACTGCTCACTCATTATATAATCATAGGCCGCATTTCCGTCGTATACCGGCTCAACTATATATTTGTTAAAAGTCAGGATGTCTACCACAGCCTCTGACAGACTCCTCTCATCCTCTGCATATAAAAGCTTCATTCCTATGATTCCCCCTCTAAATGTCTCATTTCATCAGATACAGATCAGATTTTTAGGCGAATGGGTAAGATTAGTGCAGCCCATCCCGGTTACTACAACAAGATCCTCTATTCTTACTCCGAATTCACCAGGAATATAAATTCCGGGCTCCACTGTCATAGTCATACCTGCTTCAAGCTCCACATCACATTTTCTGGAGCATCTCGGCTCCTCATGGATAAACAATCCTACACTATGACCAAGTCCATGTCCGAAATAATCTCCGTATCCGTATCCGGCTATTATATTTCTTGCAACAGAATCTACATATGAGCATTTTACTCCCGGCTTTATGACATTAATCGCTGCCAGCTGTGCCTCAAGGACTATATTATATATTTTTTTCATCCTGTCATCAACATTTTTGCCTATATGAATAGTTCTGGTCATATCAGAGCAATATCCTTTATATATACATCCAAAATCCATTGTAAGAAAATCTCCGGGGCAAAGCAGTTTGTCTGTGGGAACGGCATGGGGGAGTGATGAGTTTTTCCCCGATGCTGCAATAGTATTAAAGCTAAGTCCGTCAGCTCCCTTCTTTTTCATCGTATATTCAAGAAAGAGTGCTACATCCTTTTCACTCATTCCGGGCTTTACATATTGGCATACTGCCTCAAAGGCTTCATCGCCGATAGCTTCTGCCTTTTCTATATATATAAGCTCGTCCTTTGTTTTTATCATCCTCATATTGTCAACCATATCATTTAAAGGAAACAGGGTTACTTCACCGGTAAATTCTTTGTTCAGTTCATCAAGAAACCCTTTGTATTGCATATAGGATATAGATTTATTCTCAAAGCCCAGAACCACTTTATTTTTTTCAGGCATCTCCTGTTTCAATATTTTTGCCAGAACTTTGCTGTATCCCTCCATGCCAATATCTACACATATATAGCCTGAGGCTTCAAGCAATACCTGCTCTGTATATCTTGAATCTGTCAGAATGTAACTATTACCGGGGGTAATCAGCATACAGCCTGTATGCCCCTTATATCCTGAATTGTAATGAATATTATATCCATCTGTAATAACTACTCCATCCAGCTTATTTTCCTTAATTATATCTGTCAGTTTTTTCATATATGCTGCCTCTCTTAAAAACCTTTCCATTATCAACGATTCAGTGCACTTATCATATACAGAAAAGAGGCTGCCCATATGGGCAACCTCCAAAAATGCATTGTAACTATTTTGCAGCTATTTCAGCTTTAAGAGCCTGGGTAAGAGCAGGAACAATCTTATTCAAATCTCCTACAATACCATAATCAGCTACATCAAATATAGGAGCATCTGCATCCTTATTAATAGCAATAATAATATCTGACTCTTCCATACCTGCTACATGCTGGATAGCACCTGAGATACCGATTGCAAAATAAAGCTGTGGACGTACTGTTTTACCTGTCTGTCCTACCTGAAGATCTCTTGGCATCCAGCCTGAATCTACAACCGCACGTGAGCATGATACCTGTCCTCCAAGAACCTCTGCAAGCTCCTCAAGAATCTTAAAGTTTTCAGCTGAACCGACTCCACGTCCACCTGAAACAAGAATCTTTGCATCCATTATATCCTTAATATCTGAAACTGCCTTAACAACCTCAAGAATTTCAACGTACTTGTTATCAGGAGTAAATCCCGGATTATAATTAATAACCTCTGCCTTTGCACCTTCTACCTTATCAAGCTTTTGCATAACACCCGGACGAACTGTAGCCATCTGTGGACGGTTATCAGGGCAGGCGATTGTTGCGATAGTGTTACCACCAAATGCCGGACGAGTCATAAGAAGCTGATTGTGCTTCTGCTCTTTTCCAGGTATAGGGTTTACAGGGAAATCGCCTATCTCAAGTAATGTACAGTCTGCTGTAAGACCTGTCTTAACTCTGGCTGATACAGTAGGTCCAAGATCTCTACCTATAGCTGTTGCACCAACTAACATAATCTCAGGCTTGTACTCATTAATAACTGAAGCAAGTGCATGTGCATATGGCTCAGTTCTGTAATTCTTTAATTCAGGATCATCAACAACAATTACCTTGTCTGCACCGTAAGCTGCAAGCTCATCAACAAGGCCTGATACCTCTGAGCCTACCAATACTGCTGTTACCTGTGTATCTAATTGCTGTGCAAGTCTCTTACCCTCGCCAATAAGCTCGAAGGAGATACCGCTTAAAACATTATCTACCTGCTGTGCAAAGACAAATACGCCTTTGTACATTGCTAATTCTTCTGCATTCATTGCGCCCATTTTATTCACCACTTTCCTTTACTAGATTACATGCTTATCTTTTAATTTACCTACAATGTATGCTACCGGATCTGCATCCTCAGGAGCCATTTCGCCCTGTCCCTTTTTAACCTTATCGGATGCTCTTGCAATCTTTGTAGGAGAACCGTTTAAACCGATGTTGGAATCATCAACATCAACAAGATCAGCTCTTCCAAATGTAGTAATTTCCGCATCAACCGCATCAAAAATTCCACCCGGAGTCATGTATCTAGGCTCATTCAATTCTGCAAGTGCAGTAATAAGGCATGGCATCTGAGCCTTAACCATATGATAACCATCATCATACATACGCTTAACAATTACATTCTTATCTTCAACCTTGATATCCTGTGCATATGAAATAACCGGAAGTCCAAGATGCTCAGCAATCTGAGGTCCAACCTGTGCTGTATCTCCATCAATAGCCTGACGTCCTGTAATAATCAGATCGTACTCGAGCTTTCTGATTGCACCGGCAAGAGTTGTGGATGTAGCCCAGGTATCAGCGCCACCAAGTACTCTGTCTGTTACAAGAATTCCCTTGTCTGCTCCCATTGCCATAGCCTCACGAAGAACATCCTCTGCCTTTGGAAGACCCATTGTTATAACTGTAACCTCTGCACCCATCTCATCCTTAATTCTAAGTGCAGCCTCAAGACCTGCCTTGTCATCAGGATTCATAATTGTGAGCATTGCTCCTCTATCTAATGTACCATCAGGATTGAACTTAACTCCACCCTTAGTATCAGGTACCTGCTTAATACAAACTATAATCTTCACGTTAAGTACCTCCTTACTTTAATAAATCAGCAGAGATAACCATACGCTGTACTTCTGAAGTACCCTCGTAAATCTCTGTAATTTTAGCATCGCGCATCATACGTTCAACATCATACTCTCTGATGTAGCCGTATCCACCATGTAACTGAACAGCCTTAGTAGTAACCTCCATAGCAACCTCTGCTGCACATAACTTAGCCATAGCTGCCTCAACACCATAAGAAGTCTTATGGTCTATCTGGTACTGACCCTTCTTCATTGCTGCCTTATAAACTAACATTCTTGCAGCCTCAACCTTTGTAGCCATATCAGCTAACTGGAACTGGGTATTCTGGAACTGTGCAATAGAACGGCCAAACTGCTTTCTTTCTTTTACATAGTTTACAGTTGCCTCAAGTGCACCTGCAGCAATTCCGAGAGCCTGAGCAGCAATACCTATACGTCCGCCATCAAGTGTATGCATCGCTATATTGAAGCCCTTGCCCTTCTGTCCAAGCAAGTTTTCCTTTGGAATACGGCAATCAGTAAAGATAAGCTCATAGGTTGATGAACCTCTGATACCCATTTTCTTTTCCTTGGTACCAAATGTAAATCCAGGTGTCCCCTTATCTACGATAAATGCTGAAATCTCCTTGAAAGGACGTCCCTTCTTCTCAATAATTCCTGTAACTGCAATTACAATATAAACATCAGCCTCTTTACCATTTGTAATGAAGCATTTTGAACCATTAAGTACCCACTCGTCTCCATCAAGAACGGCCTTAGTCTGCTGTCCCTGTGCATCTGTACCGGCACCCGGCTCAGTAAGACCAAAAGCTCCAAGCTTTCTTCCTGAGCAAAGATCAGGTAAATATTTCTTTTTCTGCTCCTCAGTTCCATATGTCTGGATTGGGTCAACACAAAGGGATGTATGAGCTGAAACTATAACACCTGTAGTACCGCAAACCTTTGAAAGCTCCTCAACACACATAGCATATGTTAAAGGATCGCAACCCTGTCCGCCATATTCCTTTGGAACAGGAATACCTAAGAAACCACTCTTAGCCATCTTCTCTACTGTCTCTCTTGGGAAGCATTCTGTCTCATCAACTTCCTGTGCAAGAGGCTTTACTTCATTCTGTGCAAATTCTCTGAAAAGAGTTCTTGCCATCTCATGCTTCTTACTTAAAGTAAAATCCATTGTTAAATTTCCTCCTATAAAATTATGTGCTCTTTATTACTGAGCATCCATTGGTGTCTTAGTACGGTCTGCATTATAAATATAGAAGCCTTTACCTGACTTGACACCAAGATTACCACCGCGAACCATCTTACGAATCAATGGGCATGCACGATACTTGCTGTCACCTGTCTCATTGTAGAGAACATCCATAATAGCAAGACAAATATCTAATCCGACAAAATCACCAAGCTCAAGAGGTCCCATTGGGTGGTTAGCGCCAAGCTTCATAGCTGCATCAATACCTGCTACATCTGAAACTCCCTCCATCTTGATAAATGCAGCTTCATTTATCATCGGAATTAATATACGATTTACTACAAAACCAGCTGCCTCGTTAACCTGTACGGGAGTCTTTCCAATCTCCTCTGAAATCTTAATGATTGAATCAACTATCTCCTGTGGAGTATTAACACCTGCAATAACCTCAACTAATTTCATACGATCAGCAGGATTGAAGAAATGCATACCAATCATAGGACGGGTAAGACCATTTCCTATCTCTGTAATTGAAAGACTTGATGTATTTGAAGCAAATATACACTCCGGTTTACAAATCTTGTCCAACTCACCAAATGTAGTCTTCTTAACCTTCATGTCCTCAAAGGCAGCCTCAACGATTAAATCACAATCAGCACAAAGGTCCTCCTTAAGACCAGGAGTAATACTTGACAAAATACTGTCAACCTTCTCCTGTGTCATTTTTCCTTTTTCAACAAGCTTTGCATATCCTTTTGCAATCTTGTCCTTACCGCCTTCAGCCCACTCCTGCTTGATATCACAAAGAGCTACTTCATAACCATCAACCATAGCAAATGCCTTAGCAATACCCTGACCCATGGTTCCTGCACCAATAACGCCAACTTTCATTTTTATATCCTCCTAAATTAATTTTTGAAATAAACAATCTGAATTCGTATACATTTCGTTCATGACAGTTATTCTTATTTCACACGATGTAAAATCATATTACAATATTACCTGTTCTTGAAAGGCACTATCTTTAATTTCTTTTCCTTATCTTTTTCAAGGAAATTACCCATGCCGGCCTTCTGATCCTCAGTCTCAAAGCAATCACCAAAAAGCTTTTCCTCAATAACAATAGCCTGATCCATATCAACCTGTGTGCCCTCATTAATTGCCTTCTTGCAATTGCGAACGGCAATCGGTGCATTGGAAGCAATCCTTGAAGCAAGCTTCTTAGCAGCAGGAAGCAATTCCTCCTGGGTGTAAACTGCATTTACAAGGCCAATTCTTAAAGCCTCATCTGCCTTAATGTTAATTGCTGAATATATCATCTGCTTAGCCATGCCCTGACCTACAAGGCGTGCAAGTCTCTGAGTTCCTCCAAATCCGGGAGTAATGCCAAGACCTACCTCAGGCTGTCCAAATATTGCATTATCAGAACATATTCTGATATCACAGCTCATGGAAATCTCACATCCGCCACCAAGAGCAAATCCGTTAATTGCTGCTATAACAGGAATTGGGAAGGTTTCAATCTTTCTGAATACATCATTACCTTTCTTGCCAAATGCCTCACCCTCAGCCTTAGTTAAAGTAGACATCTCTCCTATATCAGCTCCGGCAACAAATGATTTTTCACCTGCACCTGTAAGTATTACGGCTCTTGTTGTATCTAAATCGATGGCATCGAAGGCAGCTTCAAGCTCTTCAAGGACCTGACTGTTAAGCGCATTAAGGGCCTTCTCTCTTGAAATAGTTACAATGCCAACATATCCATCCTGCTCATATTTGATAAATTCCATATGAAATCTCCTTTATTAGTCTCTCTTAACGATAGTTGCACAACCCATACCACCGCCGATACAAAGTGTTGCAAGACCGGTTTTAGCATCCTTTGCTTCCATCTCATGAAGCAGGGTAACAAGAATTCTACATCCTGATGCTCCTACCGGATGGCCAAGTGCGATAGCTCCGCCATTTGGATTAAGCTGCTTATCAACATCTATGCCGAGCTCTTTTCCTACTGCAACGGACTGTGCTGCAAATGCCTCATTTGCCTCTATAATATCAAAGTCTTCAATCTTCATGCCTGTCTTAGCCATAACTTTCTTAGTTGCAGGAACAGGACCAATACCCATAACCTCAGGTCTGCAGCCTGCAAGTGCACCTGCTACAAATGTTGCCATAGGCTTAACACCCAGCTCCTTAGCCTTCTCCTCTGACATAACAACGATTGCAGCTGCACCATCATTAATTCCTGATGCATTACCTGCTGTAACAAATCCGTCCTTGTTAATAGTACGAAGCTTGGCAAGTCCCTCAATAGTTGAACCCGGTCTTGGACCTTCATCCTTGGCAAATACTACCTCTGCCTTCTTAGTCTTTATAGTGACAGGAACGATTTCCTTGTCAAATGCACCGTTTGCCTGAGCAGCCTCTGCCTTCTGCTGGCTCTTTAATGCAAACTCATCAAGCTCTTCACGGGTAAGTCCCCATTCCCTGCAGATATTGTCTGCAGTAGTAATCATATGATAATCATTAAATGCATCCCAGAGCGCATCATTAACCATACAGTCCTTCATAATTGCATTGTTCATACGATATCCGAAACGAGCCTTGTCAAGAGCATAAGGAGCCATTGACATATTTTCCATACCACCGGCCACAACGATATCAGCCTCACCGGCCATAATCATCTGTGCAGCCATATTAACACAATTAAGACCTGAACCACAAACTACATTTATTGTAACGGCTGGTACTTCATTTGGAAGACCTGCCTTAATGGATGCCTGACGTGCTACATTCTGTCCTAAGCCTGCCTGAATAACACAACCCATATATACCTGATCAACTGCTTCCGGAGCAACACCTGCTCTATTTAATGCTTCCTTGATAACAATTGCACCCAGCTCTGCAGCAGGTGTAGTACTTAATGAACCACCCATAGTACCTATTGCAGTACGACATGCTCCTGCTAAAACTACTTTTTTTGACATAAATATTTTCCTCCATTCTCATATTTGTGTCGTTTGGTTGTCCTCTCGACACTCTCGTCCATATAATAGCATATTTAAATTTGTTTCGCAACATTATAAAATCTTACTTTTTCTTCTTTTTGTGCACATTTCGTATAGTCTTCTTATTTTTATTGTTTTCTCTGATTCCGTTGTCTTTGCGTGGTGCAAATTCACCACTATTTTTTCTTGGTCTTATAAGGCACTTTTTATCAAAGCCTATAAGATCGGTCCTCTTAGCTACAGTCAGAGCCTCATGCACCAATTCATAATTTTTAGGATTGCGATATTGGATAAGTGCCCTTTGCATGGCTTTCTCATGAGGTGATACCGGAACATAAACCTTTTCCATTGTCCTTGGATCAACTCCCGTATAATACATACAGGTTGAAATTGTAGAAGGAGTCGGATAAAAATCCTGTACCTGCTCCGGCATATATCCAAGGTCCCTCAGGTATTCTGCCAGCTTAACCGCATCCTTCATGGTAGAGCCCGGATGGGAGGACATAAGATAAGGTACCAGGTACTGTTTCATACCTAATTCTTCATTTATTCTCCTGTATTTCTCGCAGAACCTTTTATAAACTGAATTCTCCGGCTTTCCCATTTTATTAAGAACATTGTCTGATATATGCTCCGGTGCAACCTTTAGCTGCCCGCTTATATGATATTTGCAAAGCTCATAAAAGAATTCATCGGATTTGTCAGCCATAAGATAATCAAATCTGATACCTGATCTTATAAATACTTTTTTTACATTTGGCAAAGCTCTGAGTTTTCTTAGCAATTCAAGATAATCCCCATGATCCACATCCAGATTCTGACATGGCTTCGGAAAAAGGCATTGTCTGTTTTTGCATACTCCGTATTTTCCCTGTTTTGTACAGGCCTTGTGCCTGAAATTAGCTGTGGGACCTCCTACATCATGTATATAGCCCTTAAAATCAGGGTCCCATATCATTTTTTCTGCTTCCTGAATTATAGATTTATGACTTCTTGTCTGCAGCATTCTACCCTGATGAAATGTAAGAGCACAAAAGCTGCAGCCTCCAAAGCAGCCTCTATTGCTTACAAGGCTGAATTTCACCTCAGATATGGCCGGTATTCCTCCCTGACTTTCATAGCTTGGGTGATAGGTTCTGGCATAATCCAGGGCATATACCCTATCCATTTCACTTTCTGAAAGGGGTTTTGCCGGTTTGTTTTGCACCACAAACATATGGTCATTGTACTTCTCCACCAGGGTTAATGCTGTAAAATGGTCTGTATTTTCGTATTGAATTTTGAAGCTTTCAGCATATTTTATTTTATCTTTTGTAAGTTCCTCGAAGGATGGAAGCCGGATATAATCCACTATATTGCTTTTATCTTTTGTTTTATATACTGTGCCCTCAATGAAAGAAATATCTTTCACATCTATCCCACTGTTAAGAGCATCTGCTACCTGGACCATTGCTCTTTCTCCCATTCCATATATTAATATATCAGCCTGGGAATCCACAAGTATTGAATGTTTTAATCTGTTAGACCAGTAATCATAATGCGCAAGCCTTCTCAGGCTGGCCTCTATCCCACCTATTATAATCGGTACATCCTTGTACTTTCTTCTAATAAGATTACAATAAACTATTGTTGCATAATCCGGTCTTTTTCCCATAACTCCTCCGGGAGTATACGCATCTGTTGTACGCCTCTTCTTTGACACGGAGTAATGATTCACCATGGAATCCATATTTCCTGCACTGACCAGAAAGCCCAGCCTTGGTCTTCCATATATACTGACGCTTTCAGTATTCTTCCAGTCAGGCTGAGCTATTATAGCTACCTTATATCCGTTTACCTCCAGTATCCTGCTTATTATTGCAGGACCAAAAGAAGGGTGATCCACATAGGCATCACCCAGAATATATACAAAATCCGGCTGTACCCAGCCTCTTTTTTTCATTTCCTCATAATTAAGCGGAAGAAATCTCTCATCATACTCATAATCATAATTCCACATTAAAGCATCCTTCCTGTTATTCGGTGATAACTAGTTTTTTAACTTGCTTATCTGTATAATTATTTGCTGTTCCCGCACCGATTGCAACAACCAGTTCCGGTTCAGAAACCAGCCTTGCCTTAATTCCAACCTTGTCTTCTATAAGCTTATCAAGACCAAATATTCTGCTTCCTCCACCGGTAAGCAATATCCCTCTCCGGGAGATATCCGAAACAAGCTCAGGAGTTGTATTTTCCAATGCTTTTTTTATTACATCTATAATCTGATCGGAAACCTCTTTTACAGCCTCAATAATCTCAGAGGATTTTATAGTCATCTTAACAGGAAGCCCTCTTACAAGCTCCTTTCCTTTTGCATAGCCAATAGCATCCTTCTCTCTTGGATATACAGAGCCTATATCAAGCTTGAGCTGCTCCGCTGATACATCTCCCAAAAGCACATTATGTCTGTTTCTTATATACTTTATTATAGCCTCATCAAAGGAGTCACCGGCAACGCTTACCGAAGAGCTGTAATTCACATTTCCTTTTGAAACTATTGCTATGTCCGTTGTTCCTCCACCTATATCTACTATCATATTGCCATACTGACCGTCAATATCGATTTTTGTTCCAACAGCGGCTGCAAAAGGTTCTTCAAGAATATATACCATTTTTGCACCGGTTCTGTACACTGCGTCCTCTACAGCACGCCTCTCCACGTCGGTTACCCCGCTGGGTACACACACGCAGATTGTAGGTCTTCCCCATATTTTACGTTGCTGAAGGGCATTTTTTACATATGCCTTTATCATTCTTTCAGTGAGGGTATAATCTGAAATGACCCCTTTTCTGACAGGTCTTACCACTTCTATATTATCAGGAGTCTTTCCCAGCATTTTTTTCGCCTTATTGCCAATGGCTATTACTTTTTTACCTCTGACCTCATAGGCAACTACAGATGGCTGGTTTACAACTATCCCTTTATCTCTTATATAAATTACTGTATTTGAAGAACCCAGATCAATTCCTATATCTATATTAGTCACAATTAAACCCCTTATCATTTTGTATTGTTATATCTGACCGGCTATTGATTACTTTAAATAAAAAACAGTACATACGCCATAATACTATGATTATACGCATATGCACTGTTTTTTTCAACTTCTATTTGAAATCTTCGCCTAGCAAATATTTCTTGTTGGCTATTCCCTTTGTTTTTTCCCTGTCCTCACATTTTGCCATAGCATCGTCAATAGCTTTAATCATTCTGTCAATATTACCTGATTCCATAGCCATAAGCATATTTCTTATAACTCCGTCAATGGAATCCTCTGCCTTAAATCCCCGTTGAGAGATATATCCTTTTCCTATAGCAATCATACTCTTGTTATCGAGTCCAAGGAATTTTATGCTGTATGGGAATCTTCCCGCCATAGATTTTGCAGCATCTGTAAGTCTGTTCAATGAGCCATCCTCACCTGTAAGAATAACAATTACATCATTCTTCTCCGGAGATGTCAAATCCATAAGCTCATTCATCTTATCAGGGCTTATAAGTCCTGCATTTTCAACCACAAGGCATCCGTTTTTCAGCTTAACCATTGCATCGGAAAGCTTAACCTTGTTTAGCGCAGCAGCCTTAATCTTTGCAATAGTCTTAGCCTTACATATTCCCATATCATAAAAGCTTCTGGCAAAATCTTCTCCAACCCCGGTAAGACCAAAACCATGTTCCCCACGAAGTATAATATTCTTTTTACCGCCTGCCTCTTTTGCTATGGCATTAAATACAGTTATCACATTTTGTCCTATGTTATCAATGCCCACATATTTTTCAAGATAATATGCTGCCAGTGGAAGCTTTCCATCATTAGATGGCTTGGTAAGATCAAGCTTCATGGATTCTGCATCCTTAACTGCCTTCAGTGCTTCCTCTTCAGCCTTCTTCGCTGCTTCAAGAATCTTTCTGGCCTCTTCTGCTTTCTTCTTTGCTTCCTCTTCTGCCTTTCTTGCAGTCTCCTCGGCCTTCTTACGGGCTTCTTCCTCTGCCTTTCTGGCAAGAGCTGCTGCTGCCGCTGCCTTAGCTTCCTCTTCTGCTTTCTTTTTTGCCTCGGCTTCAGCCTTCTTCCTTGCTTCTTCTTCTGCCTTTTTACGGGCTTCCTCTTCTATCTTATGCTTCTTAGCCTCTTCCTCAGCTTTCTTAGCCTCTTCCTCAGCCTGCTTGCGAGCTTCCTCTGCCTTCTTTAGTGCCGCTTCTTCGGCTTTTTTGGCCTCCTCGAGAATTCTCATTGCTTCTTCAGCTTTTTTACGAGCCTCCTCTGCAGCCTTTTTCGCCTCTGCTTCAGCCTTCTTCTTGGCTTCTTCCTCAGCCTTTCTTTTTGCTGCTTCTTCAGCTCTCTTTTTCGCCTCTGCTTCGGCTTTCTTACGGGCCTCTTCTTCAGCCTTATGCTTTGCAGCCTCCTCAGCTTTCCTCTTAGCCTCTGCTTCGGCTTTCTTCTTCGCTTCTTCCTCGGCCTTTCTCTTAGCTTCCTCTTCTGCTTTCTTTCTGTTCTCCTGAGCTAATCTTGAAGCCTCTTCCTCAGCCTTCTTGGCTTCTTCAAGAACTTTCCTTGCTTCTTCTGCCTTTTTGCGTGCCTCCTCGGCAACTTTTAATGCTTCAGCTTTGGCCTTTGCTCTTGCTTCTTCTTCGGCCTTCTTTCTAGCCTCTTCTGCCGCTTTCTTTCTTTCTTCCTCAAGTGCCTTTCTTCTGGCCTCTTCTGCTACTCTTCTTGCCTCCGCTTCTTCAGCCTTTCTTTTGGCAGTCTCTTCGGCCTTGGCCTTTGCAGCAGCCTCAGCTATTCTTCTTTCTCTTTCCTCTGCACGCTTCTCGGCTTCTCTTAATTTCTGCCTTTGTGCCTCTGATTTTCTGATAGCTTCTTCTTCAATGGCAGCCTTTTTACGAGCCTCAGCCTCAGCTTTTTTCTTGGCCTCCTCTGCCATAGCTTTTCTTCTTGTTTCTTCAATCTCAGCTTTTCTACCGGCAGCAGCATCCTCTTGCTGTTTTTTAGGATTCTCAGTCTCAGCCTTCTTTTTACTATCCTTTGCTATCGCTTCGTCGTCAAATCCGGCAAGCTTTGAAATCTCTGCTCCTAACATTCCATCATCTTCATCATCAATGTCATACATACTTTTCACATCATTTGTAGGAGTTGTTCTGTTAGGAACTATATTTATTATGTCATCTCCCTTTTCATTTTCCCTGGTCTTTGCCAAAGATTCAGGAGTAGCCTGCCATGGTGCCCCCTCAGAAATAATCGTAGTATTTCCATCCTTTGAAAATGTAACTGACTCATTCTCATTTGTATCAGGATCACCGCCAATAATTTTGACCTTGTCACTGCCACCAACCAATTTAGTAGGCTGAAGTCTGGCTTTTTCATCGTCAAAAGCATTTTTCTTTTCCGGTTCAGCTTTCTTCTCAGTGTTTTTTCCACTAATTGAGAATCTGCTTTTAGTCTCTCCGGCATTCTTTTTATCCGAATCTGTCTTGACCTCTGCTTTAGAGGCATCCCCAGCCTTAGCAGAAGGAATTTCATTATTACTACCCATATCCAGATTCAATCCCAGACCGGTCTTCTTTTCTGTCTTGACAGTATCTGACTTCAATCCGCCATTTACCAGACTCTTTCCTGATTTATCAGGCTGGATTCCTACACTTAATCCACCGCCTTCTGTTCTCTGTTGCTTTGATTTGCCATCCGCGGCAGTTTTTGCTGTCTTA
>DLKL01000040.1:0-780 GCA_002476495.1 Lachnospiraceae bacterium UBA7589 | reverse complement strand
TCCTTCTTAACCGGTTCCTTTGCTTCCGGCTTCTTTGCAGCATCGTCCGCTAATGATTCGGCCTTATTATCTGCTTCGTCCTCCAGAGCAATTCCCATTTCGGCAGCATGTTTACGTCTCTTCTTCTCTTCAATTTTGGCCAAGTCCTCTGCTGACAGGGTTTTGAATTTAGGTTTATCTTCACTTCCCTGGGCTGTCGGGGTTTTCCCCTGTAATTGCATTGCCTCCTGCTCCTTTTTGAGCTTTGCGGCCTTTGCAGCCTTCTCCTTTTCAACTTGTGCCCTAACAGCAGCAATCAACGCTTCTCTTTGATCTATAGCCACCTGTTATGCCTCCTTTCAGTAACACCTTCCAGTCAAGAACTATCTATATTCCTTTAAGCTATTTAAGATATTTTTCTTAACAGAATCTATCTTCAAAGATGCTTTTAATTCATCTCTTGAAGGTTCATTATATAATGTGGTATTGATACTATCCATGTTTTCAGATGATACGGAAATACTTCCTAAATCAATACCCAGAGATGCAAGTAATGCCTCTGCTTCCCTTTGCATTTGCTCCTCTTTTTGCAGGTTTTCCTGCATCCTGTCCCTGCCTTCATTCATAATTTGATTAAAGTTATTTTCAATAACCTTTTCCTTCCTATTATGATTAGGAAACAAAGACGACCTAAAAACAGGAAACTCTAATTTGCTATGTTCTCTAAATATATACTTTTCATTATTTCCCTGTTCGGAATCAATAATTTCTTGCTTTTTCCCTTCCTCAGGCTCCTCATAG
>DLKL01000028.1 GCA_002476495.1 Lachnospiraceae bacterium UBA7589 | reverse complement strand
ACGCCGTCCTTAAAGCCTGCCCTGTACGCCGCCCTCATCTCCTCAGCAGCGGTTTCGCTTTGCAGATCGCAGAGCTTGTGGAAGATGATAGTCTGTTCCTCGGTCAGCGACTCCTCAAACGGGATAGCTGTCTTTTCCTACTCGTTGGAGAAGTGATAGGTCTTGATAGCACCAATACGGCTGTTGTAAATCTCATCAATCATTGTAAGCACCCTTTCGGTAATAATTTAGCTTGCTGTACCTGTTTTACAATGTTTTCTGAAAACTTCTCTATGACTACTGTCCTAAACGAGCAGGCAATAAACATAACACCTACAATAACAGAAGCCTCATTATCAAAGTTTAAGTCTGACCATCCGTCTGCCGTCACATTCATAAAACCTGTATCAGCCATTCTGCTCTTGCTTCCTCCACACTGGTATTAAGAAACTTTGCAAATGCTTCTATTACCGGCTGAAAATCCAGATCAACACCAAGATCATCCACCGGACATCTTTCGGAATAAGAGGATTCAAACAGTAATTTGAATAAATTCGGCTCTCTTCTTGCAAATGAAATATAGTCTAACCCAATCTCTCTCATTGGGTATTCGCTCCTTTTCCCTTTCGGAAAAACAACCTGCTCTTTCATATAAGTAAATGCTTTATCAAAAACTGTCAGCTTTAATTCTTCAATTGTTGCAAAATTATACATAACAGGTTGTGTGGAACACTTAAGATAGTTCGCTACACTTTTTGCATTTACTGCATCAATTCCTATTTTTCTCGTGATTTCAAACGCAGCATTTATAATCATTTCTTTTGTTGTTTTAACTTTTGGTGGCATATACTTTCTCCTTTATATAATAACTGTTATATTTCATGTAAAAAGTTTTATACATCAATAATCTGCATTTACAATCCGTCCAATTACCTGTTCAATCCTCAACTCCAATCTTCAACTTTGTTAAATATAGATCAGTTCCTTCAAAATAATCTCCTCTGCAATCACACTGTGCTGATTGGCAATTCTTACCCATGTCACCTGGTCTTACTCCTTATCCGGCAGTGGTTCTTTTTCTTCCAACTGCTTCAGGAGCATGACCTGATACGTTGAATTTCATTATTTGATATACCCGGCATTATGACTTTGCCATAATCATACATCTTCTCGTGCCAGTTTCCAACTTACTGCCTCCTCCCTCGCATCCACAAATCTCTTATAAATGCCCTCCTGTTCCATAAGCTGCTCATGGGTTCCTTTTTGCGCAATCTTTCCTTTCTCTACTACAACTATCTGATCCGCATTGCGGACTGTCTTCAGTCTGTGTGCTATCATTATAATTGTTTTTTCCTTTGTCAATGCATCCATGGCTTCCACAAGCTCTTTCTCATTTTCGGGATCTACATTTGCCGTTGCTTCATCAAGAATAATGATTGGTGCATCCTTCATAATAGCCCGGGCAATGGATATACGTTGTTTTTCACCGCCTGAGAGAGTGGCTCCACCCTCACCAATCACAGTGTTATATCCATCCGGAAGCTTACTTATAAATTGATGACAGCAAGCCTTCTTTGCAGCTTCCACCACTTCCTCATGACTTGCGTCCTGACGCCCGAACTTAATATTATTTTCAATTGTGTCTGCAAAAAGATATACAGACTGGAATACAAATGCAAAATTACTCATAAGGCTGTTCATACTATAATCTTTTACATTTACGCCTCCAAGAGTAACTTCTCCCGAATCCACATCCCAAAATCTTGCAATCAGATTGCAAAGCGTTGATTTTCCTCCACCTGACGGGCCAACGATTGCTGTGGTTGTTTTTTCCGGGATTGAGAGTGATATACCATCAATAATCTTTCGCTTATCATAAGAAAATGTTACATCCGAAAGTTTTATATCATAGTTTTCCGGCTGTATATCACTTCCGTCGATATCCATGGTATCAAGCTCTAATATCGCATTTGCTTTGTCTACACACACACTTACCACATGCAGTAATGATGAATAGTTTCCCGCACATTCCAGACTCGCATATAGCAAAAATGCCGAGATTGTCATGCCTATGGCATAGACCGCACTCATGCTTCCATTGATATAAAAATATGCGCTAAAAGCAACGATTACAGCTCCTGTAATTTTAGTTATCGCACTTTGCAAAAAATGATATGGAACAAATACCATCTCCATATTTGTATTAATCCTTGCACATGCATCGTTTGCATCATTTAATCTTTTTGTCTTTTCCCCAATCAGATTATATGATTTTACTTCTGATATTCCCTGAAGATATTCCATAATCTGACTTATGAGTTCTGTATCACATATAACCTTTTTTTCAGAATCTTTTTTTCCTGCATTTTGCATCATGGCGTTTACAACAAAGAATATCATTACTCCTGCTGCAGATATCAGTCCTATTCTCCAGTCAAACACAAACAACATAAGGATAATCATTGAAGTTTCCAGCATTCCCTGTGTTGTCAGCATAACCACTCTTGTGGCTACATCTCCAAGTGTTTCCATTGTATTAGTTGTAACGGATGATATTTCTCCTACACTGCTGGAATTGAAATATCCCATAGGAAGATAGCGGAGATGCTCTGCAATTTTTATTCTCATAAAAGCACTTGCATTATATCCGCCTTCTGTCTGAAGCACTGTAGAATATCTCTTACAAAGTACATCAATCACAATTGCAACGACCATAATGGCTACGGATCCGCCAATATACTTTTCTATGGATTTTTCTTCCGTTAAACCGATTAATATGTACATAATAGCCGGTATCTTCATTGCTGAAGCCAGTGCCTCTAATATACCAATGACCATTGAAAGCTTAAATTTATTACCGTTTTCTTTTCCTGAAAATCGAAAGAATTTTGACAGAATCTCAAACATATCACTTGCCCTCCTTTACGGTATCTTTAACTGAAATGTGTGCATTCCACATTTCTTTATAGAGCGGGCATGACACCAGAAGCTGCTCATGTGTGCCATGCGCTGTTACAGCTCCATCATTTACCACAAATATCTGATCGCTGTCCTTGACAGTAGAAAGTCTGTGTGCTATGACAATCAAAGTCTTTCCGGCTACCAGCTTTGCAATGGATTTTTGTAAAATAGCTTCATTCTCCGGATCAGTATAGGCAGTTGCCTCATCAAGAATTATTATAGGTGCATCCTTCAGCATTGCTCTCGCAATAGAGATACGTTGTCTCTCGCCTCCGGATAAATGACCTCCTGCACCTCCTACTATGGTATCAAACCCCTTATCCAGCTGCATGATAAATTCATAACATCCGCTTTTTTTTGTAACCTCAATCACCTGCTCATCGGTTGCATCCGGGTTACCCTGTCTGATGTTCTCGCGAACCGTCTCGTTAAACAGATAATTATCCTGTGCAACGTACGCAACTTGCTGATTAAAGTCTGCAAGTGCCATTTCCTTCACATTAACCCCACCAATTTTAATGCTGCCTGAATCCACATCCCACAGCGATGCAATCAGCTTAGCAATAGTTGACTTTCCACTTCCGGAAGGTCCTACCAGAGCATTTATAGTCCCTGTTTTTAGTTCCATATCCACTCCATGCAGGATTTCCTTGTTCTGATAACCAAATTTTACATGTTCAAGGGTAACAGAATTATCTTTTGGCGCTCTTTCACTCTTTTCAGGGCGTTTTAACTCAGGCTGCTCCAGGATTTGGGTAACTTCTCCGACAATAACTCCGATTTTTCCAAGGTCATCTGTGTAAGCACCTACTGTAATCAATGGTCCTACTATTCCAAGAGAGAGAATCACACAAATGACAAAATCAGAAATTGTAAGTGTTCCATCGGATACAAAATGTGCACCAAAAGGCAATACCGTAAGAAGCGTATATGGTGTAACCACCATCAATAATGCATGAAATATTGAGCATCGCTTCATCCAAGAAATAAAAGAATCTGCATATGCCATTGCTGCTTTTGTAAATTTTGCATAAGAGCTTTCTGTCTTTCCAAAAGCCTTTATAACCTCTATTCCATCAATATACTCCACCGCCGCATCATTCAGGTCCTTTGTTGTCTTAACAGTTTTCTCAAAGCTGGGTTTATAATCCAGCATCATTCCAAAGTATGATAAAAGTCCGATTACAACCGGGAGCATAGACCAGAGTGCCAGACGCCAGTCTATTAAGAAGAAATAGACCAATATGGTAACCGGGGCAAGCAGATTTGAGGTAAATTCAGGCACAATATGGGCAAGCGTTGTCTCAATACTGTCAATTCTTTCTACCATGATATTTTTAAAAGTACCCGACGGTGTATCCTTCACATATCCGAGAGGCACCCCTGCCAGCTTATCACAGCATGCTTTTCTTATATTTGCAAGTACTGTAAAGGTTGCTTTATGTGACAGTGCCGTAGAAAGCGAATGAAGCAATTCTGCAATTACAAAAAACAAGGCAATCAATATCGCCTTCTTCAGATATTTTTCAAAATCCTTTTCGCCATCTAAAAACATCCTCACCACATTCGCAATCACAAAGTACGGAAGAAGCTTAAATATAACATTTCCTATTGCCAGTAATACACTCCACACGTAGGCACTTTTTTTCTGTCCGGCCCATGTCAGTACCCAGCTGACTGCTGACTTTTTCTTTTCTTTCACTATTACTCACTCCTTACTACATTTTTCGTTAGTTATTGCTAACTATTCTATAATAAAACAGGTGGCATATTGGCATCAGCCACCTAAATTATCACCCTAGAATTTAACATTCCACAATCGTTCCCAGCCGCCTGTGTTGAATTCACGGAGCTGTCGGACATTTTTCTTTGCAGTTTCCTTATCTATATCATGCTCAATGATTTGAAATATGGATGAGAAAAATCCGGTGTAAATCATGTGAATAAGGCTTTCATCTATAACCGGTATTTCTATGCCTTCCTTTTTCATTTTTGCTACATATTTCATACCGGATTTCATTTCCCGGTCAACCATATTATGTATGAATAACTCATATTTTCCACTATCTCCGCATTTTAGCAGCAGTCTGAAGTTATCATAATGATCATAGATATAATCAATCATCCGGTTCATCCCATCACTTGACATATCCGACATATTTCTTGTCTGTTCCCGTGCAGAAAGCTGTTCAAAATTCTCAACTATCTGATCGTAGATCTGATATATGTGTTCCATATACGGATCCGTAAGTGCATCAAAAAGTGACTCTTTTGTGGGATAGTATTTGTAAAAAGCTCCTGTCGTAAGTCCGGCATCTCTAACAATATTTCTTAAAGATGCTCCTGTTAACCCGTCTCTCAAAAAATGCTTTCTGGCTGTATTTAATATATTCTTATTTGTATCTTCTGCTTTTGTTGACATGGCACTCCTGCACACCTAATTTTCTTTTTTCAAAAAATATAACAGTGTTATATAACACTGTTATATTTTAACTCATTACATGAATTTGTCAAGTAAAATTATTATATTAGTATTTTTAATCATTTACACTGTTGTTTTTAAGATTGTGTTCCTTCAGATAATCCAGAAAGTAATTTTCAGGTAGAGGTTTTGAAAAATAATATCCCTGAATATAATTTATACCCAGATTCTTCATTGTATCAAACTGTTTTTCAGTTTCTACGCCCTCTGATACTATCTTCAGCTTTAAGCCTTGAATCATATGCATTGCAGCATCCATAACATATCTGGCTTTACCATTTTCAAAATATGAATTTGTCATGTTTTTATCAAATTTTACAATCTCAACAGGCATATCAACAATATAATTAAGATTTGACTGTCCTGTTCCAAAATCATCCAGAGAAAAGCTTACACCGTAATCAATCAACTGTCTGATATTAGATAAGATAATGTCCCTCTTATTCTCAAAAACGGATTCGGTAATCTCAAAATTAATATTTCCAGGCTTTACGTCATATTTTTCCATGGTATTGATAAGGCTGTCTCCCAGATGCTCATAATTACATTGAACAACAGAGAGATTAACCTCAATATATTCAAGTCCATACTGAGCAGGTGCGTTATCCCTGATAAAGGCGCAAACCTTTTCAAATACTATATCTCCGATTTTCATCACTATACCATTTTTTTCCGCAATGGCAATGAAGGTACCCGGAGAAATCACTCTTCCATCCTCTGTTATAATACGGACAAGTGCCTCTGCCGACGTAAATTTACTTTCCTTTATTGAAAATATGGGCTGATAAAATACCTCTATCCTATCGTTTTCTATGGCATCAAAGATCATGGATTTAATCCGCTTTTCCTGATACATATTTTCTATAACCTTATCGGAAATGACAATCATTCCATCATCAAGCTCGCTCTTGCAATGCATTCTGGAATATCTCAATATCTGCTGCAGGTTTTTATGATTTTTTGCAATATTCCCCCTTGGCATATATATGTATTCCGGAGTTATATAGATATTTCCATCCATTCCCCAGCCATATGTAAAACGGTTCCTGATAAGATTAATATATACCTCATAATCCTGTTTTTCATCAATAACAAGCAAAATCTCATCTTCATCCTTAACAAAGAGAAACAAATCACCCAGAGAATTAAAAAACTCTATAACCTCGTTTCCTATCTCATCTTCACCATATTCTAATTCATCAGAGCCTAAAGGACTTGGAAATATAATATCCAGTACAGAAAATGCAGTATCATTTTTCAAAAGCTGTCCCGTATATTCAAGGAAGGCATCCTGACTGAAAAAGCCTGTACTTTTATCATAATTCATCTCAGGGTTTTCAAGCTTAAGATAAATTATTATTACTCCTATGGTTCCTGCAAATCCAACCAACAGCAATTCATTAAACATAAACTGTATTATTGCAGCTCCAATCCACAGCAACATCCAGATGCATACAGCTTCCCATCTCCTTATGTCCATGTTTTTCTTTTTTATGCATAGCACAGCTACTACAAATAACAGCAGCAAAATACATATTACATATGTAGCTATTACTCCGGGTCCGTAGGTGTATGGATTCTGTTCATCATAATGCTTGTAAACAGGCAGAATATAAACCAAAGCTATACCTAGTATTGTCAATGCCAGATAAACATAAAGAGTTATATAGAAGGTTTTATTTTTCTTGTATATATCTGTTATTACATAGAATACACCCATAAAAGCCGTTAAAATTATGGTTACCAGGTATGTTTTACATACCATTTCCACAATCCACTCCTTAATAAGTCCATGATAATCCAGTGCAACAATAGACAAAATATCAAGAGAAATATTAATTGTTATAGTATAAAACAAATGCCTGAATGCAATCTCGGTATACAAATCAAGCTTTCTGCGTTTTTCATAAAAATATAACATAACAAGCAGCAGCACAAGGCCACAGCACTGTACATTAACATTCAATTCTTATCTCCTCTCGCCATTAATATACTCAGTCTACAGTTACATCCTCATACCTTAATCCTATAAGCTTTTCCAGATTACCCGGTGCTGTCTGCACCTGAAAGCCTATTCTTCCACCACTGAAAAATATCTTTTCATGCTGCCTGGCAGATATATCAAGTATGGTATCAAACTGTTTTTTCATTCCAATAGGAGAGCATCCTCCATGAATATATCCTGTAAGTGGCAAAAGCTCCTTTGATTTTATCATCTCAATACTTTTTTCTCCTGTGACCTTTGCAGCTTTCTTCAAATCCAGCTCTCTGGCAACCGGTATCATAAAAACATAATGCTTTTTTGACTGACCTACAGTAACCAGGGTTTTATATGCTAAGGCTTCGTCTTCTCCCAATGCCTTTGCAACCTCCACACCACTTACAGCTTTAGTGTCAACATAATTGTAACTTGTATATTCAATTTTATGCTGGTCTAAAATCCGCATTACATTAGTTTTTTCTGTATTCTTCTTCATTTTTTCACCTGTATATTTATATATTGCATATTATACTATAAAACTCCATATTCTACTACATTTTATTTTAATCACTAAGCTTTTTTTCTCGAATATCTGCAGTTCTTTAATTTCCTATTCAATATAGTATCACTAAAGCATTTATTAATAAAACGAGACGGCAAAAGCCGTCCCGAAAAGTGTTATTGATAGAATTTATATTATATTCATGAATGTCTGAAGATACAAGCCCTAACGGATTATGCTTTATTTGAAATACTCAACTCCCGATTCAAATATTTTCTGATCCTGCTCTCCATAAATATTAACAGCCACTGCTGCCCCCTTACGTTCCGAATGGGCCATTTTACCTAAAATTCTTCCGTCAGGACTTGTTATGCCTTCTATTGCACAATATGAGCCATTGACATTGTAATATTCATCCATGGTAGGATTTCCGTCCATATCTACATACTGGGTTGCAACCTGTCCATTGGCAAAGAGCTTATCAATCCACTCCTTTCCTGCTACAAACCTTCCTTCGCCATGTGATATTGGAACTGTATAAACTCCTCCCAGACTGGCCTTCTTAAGCCATGGACTCTTATTTGATACTACCTTTGTATATACCATCTTGGATTGATGTCTTCCTATACTGTTCATGGCAAGAGTTGGAGAATCCTCTGTTTGTGGTCTTATATCGCCATAAGGAACCAGTCCAAGCTTAATAAGTGCCTGGAAACCATTACATATGCCAAGGGCTAATCCGTCTCTCTCATTTAAAAGCTTCATGACCTCTTCCGAAATTTTTGCATTTCTAAAGGCTGTTGCTATGAATTTGCCCGAACCATCCGGTTCATCACCGGCTGAAAATCCACCCGGGAACATAATAATCTGGCTTTCCCTTATTGCCTTGGAAAATTCTTCAACAGAATCTCTTATATCCTGGGCATTCTGGTTTTTGAATACTATTGTATTAACCTGGGCTCCGGCATTTTCAAAGGCTTTTTGTGAATCATATTCACAGTTTGTACCAGGGAATACGGGAATAAATACCTTAGGCGTTGCCACCTTATTTTTCGCTACCAAAATAGTTTTTCCATCATACAGTCCGGTATTTATTTCAGTATTCTCGACACCTGAGGTTGTAGGAAATACCTTTTCAAGTGTACAAGTCCACGCTTCAACAGCCTCATCCATGGAAATCATATTATCCTTGTAGGTAAAGAATGGTCTGTCTGTTACATTGCCAATATGCCTGCAAGGAACCATAATAGAATTCATATTATCTCTTGTAACTTCAATTATTATTGAACCATAATCTCTTGCAGTCAGCTCATCTTCGGAAACTCCATCAAGTATATCTACTCCAAGTCTGTTACCGAAAGCCATTTTGCTTACAGCCTCAATTATTCCGCCAAATCCCACAGCATATGCGGATTCTATTTTCCCTGCTTTTACATCCTTCAGCAATAATGCGTATGTGTTAAGCACATCCTCATATATAGGCTTATCATATTTATCCTTTTTAATATCTATCTTAAGGAGAATATTTCCCGGCTCCTTAAGCTCTGTAGTAACTACATCCATATAATCAGCTACATCAACTGCAAATGAGCATAATGTCGGAGGAACATCTATATCGTTAAAGGAGCCTGACATAGAATCCTTACCGCCTATAGATGGCAACGAAAGTCCCATCTGTACATCATAGGCTCCAAGCAAAGCAGCAAGAGGCTTGCCCCATCTGTATGGATCAGTTCCAAGCCTTTCAAAGTATTCCTGGAAGGTAAGTCTTATTTTGCTTACATCTCCTCCTGAAGCAGCTATTTTTGCAACCGAATGAAGAACCGCATATATCGCGCCGTGATAAGGACTCCAGGATGAAAGATATGGATCCAGTCCATAGCTCATCATGGTTACGGTATTGGTCTTTCCTTTCAGTACCGGAAGCTTTGCTATCATTGTCTGTGTTGGAGACATCTGATATTTTCCACCATATGGCATTGTTACCGAGCCTGCACCTATGGAAGAGTCAAACATTTCAACAAGTCCCTTCTGGGAACAGACATTCAAGTCAGAAAGGGTATCAAGCCATAATGCTTTAACATTCTTTATATCTTTAATATTTTTAAAATAAGGTTTTTTCTCATCCGGCATTTCAACCTTAACCGCTGTTTCCTGATGAGCTCCGTTTGTATCAAGGAATGCCCGGGAAAGATTAACTATTTCTTTACCTCTCCAGCTCAGGATAAGTCTTGGCTCCTTGGTAACATAAGCCACACAAACAGCCTCAAGATTTTCCTCTTTTGCATATCTCATCATTGTATCAACATCCTTAGGGTCAATGACAATAGCCATTCTCTCCTGTGATTCGGATATAGCCAGTTCAGTTCCATCCAGTCCGGCATATTTCTTTGGAACCTTATCCAGATCTATCCTCAGCCCATCAGCCAGCTCACCGATTGCTACCGATACTCCGCCGGCACCAAAATCATTACACTTCTTTATTAGAGATGCCACCTCTTCTCTTCTGAAGAGTCTCTGGATTTTTCTTTCTGTTGGAGGATTACCCTTTTGAACCTCAGCACCACAGGTTTCAATAGAATTTTCTGTATGAGCCTTTGATGAGCCGGTAGCTCCGCCACAACCATCACGTCCTGTACGTCCTCCAAGAAGAATGATTATATCTCCCGGATCAGAATTAAGTCTCTTTACGGCACGCCTTGGAGCAGCACCCATCACTGCACCGATTTCCATCCTTTTTGCCACATAGTCAGGATGATAAATCTCGCTTACATGTCCTGTTGCCAGGCCTATCTGATTTCCATAGGAACTGTAGCCGGCTGCAGCTACTTTAACTATTTTTCTTTGTGGAAGCTTGCCCTTCAAAGTATCCTTCAATGACACAGTAGGATCTGCCGCACCTGTGACACGCATAGCCTGATATACATAGGCTCTTCCCGAAAGCGGATCTCTTATGGCACCTCCAAGGCAGGTTGCCGCTCCACCAAACGGCTCTATCTCTGTAGGATGGTTATGAGTCTCATTTTTGAAGCTGATAAGCCATTCCTCTGTTTTATTGTCAATCTCAACAGGAACAACTATGGAACAGGCATTTATCTCGTCTGAAACCTCCATATCCTCCAGCTTTCCGGCCGCCCTAAGCTCCTTCATAGCCATAAGGGCAATATCCATAAGGCATACAAATTTGTCATTTCTATCTTTATATATAACCTTTGTTGCATCCAAATATTTGTTATATGTATCTGAAATCATGCTGCTGTAATATCCTTCGTCAAAGGATACATTGGTAAGCTCTGTGGAAAATGTAGTATGACGGCAATGATCTGACCAATATGTGTCAAGCACCCTGATTTCTGTCATCGAAGGGTCTCTGTTTTCTTCATTCTTAAAATAGTTCTGTATATGGAGAAAATCCTTAAAGGTCATAGCCAGACCCAAAGAATCAAACAGATTCTTAAGCTCTCCCTCCTTCATATCCTTAAAGCCATCAAATATAATTACATCCTTTGGCTCTTCAAATTCAGTTATAAGAGTATCCGGCTTGGCTTCATCGGTTATTCTAGAATCAACAGGATTGACAACATATTCCTTTATCGCTTCAAGCTGTTCTTCTCTTATATTTCCTGCAATTACATATGTTGTGGCTGATTTAATAACAGGATCTTCATTCTCATTAAGCAGCTTGACACACTGCTGGGCAGAATCTGCTCTCTGGTCAAACTGTCCAGGAAGATACTCCATGGAAAAAAAAGTCTCATTTTCCTTAACAGGAAAGCTCTCTTCATAAACCACATCAATAGGGGGCTCTGAAAAAACAGTAACTTTTGCCTTTCTATAGGTCTCATCTGAGACGCCCTCAATATCATATCTGACGAGCTCTCTTACCTCATCGGCTTTAATGCCCAGATAATCCTTTATCTGCTGCTTAAGATCTTTTGCCCTAACTGCATAGGCATCCTTTTTTTCAACATAGATTCTCCTAACCTTGCTCATGTTTTATCCTCCTTGGCAAATGTATATTATTGAATCCTTATAAACAATTACTTATTTGTGCATACGCCTTATTATTTTATATGCTACTACATTCTGAAATACAGTAGGCGAATCCTGTGCAAAAAATGTTATTCCATCAGTAGGTGCTATTATCTGTGTCTTAATGTTACCATCCATAGGATTAACAATCTCTGCCAGAACCTGTCCTCTGTGTACTTCCTGATTAATGCCGACTATCTTCCTGAAAAAGCCGGCTTCGTCAGCCCGTACAGAAACTAATTCCTGCTCCTTCAAAACAGTTGATATATATCCGCCATGACTTTCGTATCTAATAATACCCATTCTTGTCAAAAAACGCAATACCGAAGCAACAGTCATTTTTGCACTGTCATCATCAATCCGTTCTGTTGTTGATGAATAGAGGGAAAATGCCTGTGTTCCCCCGATTTGCCAATTATAATTCAAGGTAACCTGATCAAATGCCCTGTTCATACCGGTAAGTACATATGGCATACCAAAAAGATTAGCAAGACTGGCACTCTCTTTTCCTGTCTCCATCATTCTGACATGAGGTATTGACTCTCCTGAGAGATAGAAGCTTGGAAACTGTATTCCATAGGCATATTTATCAACCAAATCAAAAATTGTGGCTGCAATCCTGCTGGTTGCGGGCCCCTTGTGATTACCGGGAAATGCCCTGTTAATATCAGAATCATCAGATATCCATTTTGTTTTTTTTGCATTCATAGAGCTGTAATTAAGAGTGGGAATAAGCAGAATCTCCTTACCTGAAACTATATCCCCCTGGGATTCTATCTCTGACAGCTTACGGGCAAGCAAAGAGCATATATAGAGCTGCTGATATTCATTTCCCCTCATCGCTCCTACTATACAGGCTGACTTTTCTCCTTTTCCGTAAGAATAACCATGTATTGTATATTCCCCTCTAAAGGCAGTTTTCATAGAAAATATAATATTTTTATTCATAGTGATCACCTACTATTCTGGCAATAAGTGAGCCTTCTTCAATGACAGGATATTCCCTTATGGAACAAATCATGCCATTTTCCGGTGCATATACCACCTCTTCAACAGAGCCTGTTATTACATCCACTATTGTTCCAAGCTCATTGCCTGCCGCAACCTTATCATAAACACTTACCTTAGGTATAAATATACCACTGCTTTCCGCGTTTACATATGTAATATCATCATCATGTATAATATTGGCTTTTGAAGGCTTTACAACCTCTCCATCCCAGATTCCAAGGTATCTCATAAGTGAAAAAAGACCATCTACTATCTTGTTACAGTAATCCTGGTTTATCCTGTAGGCTGAACCGGATTCAATAACCATACTCTTAACACCAATCTCATTCAGGGAATAGGCAAGACTTCCGTTTAACACAGAAGTACTTGGATGAACCCATATCATATCAGTATTAAGGCATTCTGCTATAGAAATAAGCTCTTCCACCTTATAATTATTTATCCTTACCTGAGGAATTTCATGTATATATAGATTGCTTGCATGAATATCTATGCAAACCTCAGCTCCCATAATATCATTAAAGACACAGGATGCGGTATATTCCCCCAATGCTCCCGATTTAGAGCCCGGAAATATAACATTCATATCCATTCCGGAGCCCGGAATTTCCCTCATTTTCGAGTCCAGCCCCATTGGATTTACACTTGGATATACATCCACTATGCCCTTAAGATTTTCATAGGAAAGTTTAATTCTCCTTATTACCTCATAACAAATATACTGTCCCTGAAGCTCATCTCCATAAAGCCCTGACAGGATACATATTCTCTTTTCACTGCCATCCAGAAAATCCGGAGCCAGTCTGTTCTTTTTTACCTTTAGCTCCTCTTCCACCATAAGGTCAACAGAAACAACCGTTTCAATCATTCTTTTATTCTCCCGAATCTATATAATATCACAGTAAAAGGCACCCCTTCAGAGTGCCTCTCCATCTTAAATTATGCTCCCAGAATATTATTAATTATTCTCTTTATCTCATCAACGTCAAAGGGCTTGGCAATAAATTCCGCAGCACCATTCTGTACTGCCTCCAGCATGTTATGCTGCTGTCCCGCCGCCGAAACCATAATTACCTTTGCGTCCGGATAATCTGTCTTAATCTTTTTCAATGATTCTACTCCTGACAGCACCGGCATGGTAATATCCATGGTTACCAGGTCAGGCTTAAACTCCACATATTTATCATATCCGTCCTGACCGTCTACTGCCTCGGCCACAACGATATGACCATCTCCTTCCAAAATACCCCTCAAAATTCTCCTAGATGTTCTGGAATCATCTACAATTAAAATATTAGCCATAGTAACACTTACATCCTCCTGATTATGAAATATTCCATTTGGTTTCCATGCAGATAATTATATCTGATCTTATCCCCTTCACAAAGCAGGGAAGAACAAACATCATTCCCTCTGTGCTAATTGTGGTATCTTCTATGTACATCTCGGGAGGGAGCATATCAATCTGCACCTCCTCCTGGCTTAGCTTTGAAGCAAAAAGGCCATTACATACATTAATAAACTCACAGACAGCATCCAGACAGTCCTCATCAATAGCAGAAAATTCCTCCTTTGCATAAGACTCACCAAACACCTTGTTGCCGGTGCCGCAAATACCTACGAACAGCTCGTAATCCCCTGTAAAGCACTGACTTGCTATATATTTTGATGTATATGAATGGATTTTTTCAATTCTGTCAAATCGTACCCTGTTATCAATAAATCGTACTATATTCCTTGACATAAGAGCAAGATAATCTTTAACAACGGTAGGTACACTTGGCTCCTTCAGAAAAATAGGAATAATCTTGTCGACATCAGAACTCTTAATTGCATCAATATCAAGGCTCGTAAGTCGTTCTGACTTTTTATAATGGTTGAGATGCTTCTGAATCTGCTCAAGACTTAAAAGGTTCTTTTCAATAAGTGTCTGAACAAACAACAGGTATGAATCCCCCTGCTTCTTAAGCAATGATGAAACCTGTTCATCTGTAAGATATCCCTTGGATACTGCTATATCACCAAATCGTGCATCCTGCATAGCCTGGAGCATATTAACCTCATCAGCCTGTGCCTGTGTCATATATCCTTCATTTACAGCGAGTAAACCCATCTTGACTCTTGAATTTCTACTTGTTTCCAAAACCTCTTCATACTGCTCAGGGGTTAAGGCACCTACATCCTGCAGGTATTTTCCAAAATATACTCCAAACATGAAACTCCTCCTTAACTGACACCATATTGGTTTAATTATACACACATTTATACGAAAAATCAATTAAATAATCAGTTTTTAGCAGACAATGGAGAGGTTCCCCCTGTCAGGCTCTCTAATTGATAAGATTACAAATATATTATTGTTTTTTTTTAGATTATTCTTTATAATGTTTTTATGTGTGTTGCATTATAAATAAGAAAGCGGAGAAATAATATGTCGATAAAAAATTCACTGAGAATGTCCTTGATATTGCTGGCATCACTGCCACTTATTTTTATGACATTCCTTACATACATTCTGTCATATAACAAATATCTGGAGCTGGCTAAATCCTCTGTTACTGAGGCTGCTAAAAATTATGCCAGCGGGCTGAACTCAGAGCTTAATCTTCAGATTGCCCAGATTGAGGGACTCTCAAAGGCAAGCAGTATACAGAGTATTGCCCTGGAATATTATAACGGTGTATCCCTGGAAAAAGACTCACCATACTATCAGTCTGCAAAAAAGCTTATAGAAGATACTTCCGGTTATATGAACAATAACGTTAATTATTACATATATGATCTGAACGGATATTATATTACAGGAACAGACGATATGTATGCCGGTGACTGGAGTGAATATATGGAGATTCCAATCAGCGACATATCCTCCACAAGAATCATAAAGTCATCTAATATAAACAAAAACCTGTCAAGCATTGAGCTTGTAACACCTATCACAGTAAAGGATACTATTATAGGCTTACTAAGAGCTAATATATCTCCCCTGTATTTTGGTGCATTTATACCCGAATCGGGAGATGCTTTTATCCTTACCGGTGACGGAGACTATCTTTTCAATGCAACAGGCTTTAGCAATTCATCCTATCTGGACAAGAAAGCAAGAGCCCTCTTTGACGAGCAAAAGGAAAACGGATATCTGGACAACAACAGTCCTTCACTTAAAAATATATACGGTTATTTCTATCTGGAGGATTATGACTGGATATATTTTGTAAAGTTGAATGGCAGCAACGAGCAGCAGCTGATTTCCACACTCCCCGTCACACTGATAATTACCTTGATTATCATACTTATAATTGCATATCAGATAAGTCATGTGCTTGTCCACAAATATACAGACCCTATTATAACATTGAAAAACAATATGGCAGAAGCCACTGCCGGTAACCTTGAACAGGTATGCACTATTGATACAAAGGACGAATTCGGCGAATTATCACATATGTTTAACAACATGATGAGCATAATATCAAACAACTATAAACAGCTTAATGAATCCAAAAAAATTCTCGAAGCCAATGAGCTTGAGCTTAAGAAAAACTATGCCCATATAGAGCAGCTCGCATACAGAGACGGTCTGACCGGACTTTATAACAGGGTTGCATTTATGAAATATGCCCACAACGTTTTTCATAACGATGGTACCAAATTCAACAAGCATGCGGTTTTCTTTATCGACCTGGATAACTTTAAAAATGTTAATGATACTCTTGGTCATGATTATGGTGATATGTTATTGAAAAAGGTATCGGGAAAACTTTTATCATACACAACAAACGACGATATTCTTGCCAGGACAGGCGGAGATGAATTTCTTATTTTCAAGACAAATTATGATACGACAGAGGAGCTTGAAAAGTTTGCTTCCTCTTTGGTTGAAATAAGTGCCCATCCTTTTGATCTGGATGGTGAAACTGCACACGTCTCTATGAGTATAGGTGTTGCACTCTTCCCGAGAGATGGTTTAACCATTAGCGAGCTGATAAAAAATGCCGATATCGCCATGTACAATGCCAAAAATTCAGGTAAAAACAGCTTTAAACTCTTTAACAGCTATATGGAGGATGACTTTAACAGAAGAAATGATCTGGCTGAAATACTATCCAATGTTATTGACAAAAACGAAGTATTCTTGCAATACCAGCCACAGGTGAATGTCTCTGACGGAAATATTACAGGATTTGAAGCGCTTATGCGTATAGAATCAGATCTTGTGGGATTTATCCCTCCCAGCGAATTTATTCCAATTGCTGAGGACAGTGGCATAATTAATGAGCTGGGCATATGGGCTCTTATAGAAGCATGCAGTTTTAACCAGAGGCTTATTGAATGTGGATATGGTCCACTTAAGGTATCTGTAAACGTGTCCACAACTCAGTTACAGGACAATAATCTGATAACCACCATCAAATCTATCCCTGAGAAAACAGGTATGGATATTAAGTACCTTGAAATTGAAATCACCGAGAGTGTGCTTATGAACTCATTTGAGCACAATCTGGAATTAATTAATGAAATAAAGGCACTGGGGGCATCTATAGCATTGGACGATTTTGGTACAGGCTACTCATCATTTAATTACCTCACCCAGATTCCTATTGACACTCTTAAAATCGACAAATCCTTTATTGACGGAATTTGCAATAACGAAAAGGATAAATGCATTGCTGACTCTATTATATCACTTGCTCATAAAATGGATATATCAGTTGTAGCCGAGGGTGTTGAGGATGTTGAACAATTAAAAATCCTGCAGGCCCAGTTCTGTGATACCCTTCAGGGATATCTCTTCTCCCGCCCACTTAACTCAGATGCTTTTATTGATCTTTTGTCAGAAGCAAAAAAAGAGGCGTCGCACTAATTTTCTTAGTGTGACGGCCTCATCTATTGTACAAAGCTGATGATTTTTTCAAGCAGGATACCTGTATCATGCCTTCCCATTTTGTAAATGTATTTTAACTTGTCCGTGTTCTTTTCTACACGGCTTATTTTTATATGTCTTGTTGGCCTGATTATAAGAACCTCTCCTCTTTTCTCATATTCCTCCAGCTTATCAAGAGTCTGGTTATATTTTATATACCTTTCCTCGCAAGCCTTTACATAATTTGGATAATCCTTATACACCAGCTTTATCAGTGCTATAGCCCTGTCAGGCTTTTTTCTATACCCCTCGGGTCTCGTAAGAACTACTATATTTTTGCCATATCCAATGCTTCTAAAATAATCAACAGGTATGCTGTCACAGGTTCCGCCATCTAATAGCTTCATTCCGTCTGCTTCAACAATCTCAGATAACAGAGGCAGGGATGCTGATGCTCTCATAAAATCCATATCTTTCTTAAAATCCCTGCACCTTATATATTCCGCTTTGCCTGTCTCAAGATTAGTGCAGGTAACATAGAAAGGTATTGTTGCCTCTCTTTCAAGAAATGTATCATAATCAAAGGGAGACAGCTTATCAGGCACCTGTGAATAACAGAATTCCTTGTTAAACAAATTTCCCGTTTTTATCAGGGATTCCAGGCTCATATATCTCTTATCGTTAATATACTTAAGATTATATCTTACACTTCTGCCAATCTGACCTGATACATAATTACAACCATGTATAGCACCTGCAGATACTCCTATAACACCATCAAGACAGATATTTTTTTCCATCAGGACATCCAGCACTCCGGCGGTATACATACCACGCATGCCACCGCCCTCAAGAACAAGTCCTATTCTATCTTCTTTTTCATCATCACCACAGGGAATCATTTTTCTTCTCCAAGAAGAGCGCACAATTCTTCCTTAACGGTTTTTAAAACAAAATGTGTTTCTGTTCTGGATACGCCCTCATAGCTCTTAATATCCTTATAAATATCCTCAAGGCCCTCTGCCGAATTAGTAGTTATCCTCAAAACGAAATCAAACTCTCCGGTCTGGAAATAGCAGGATGTAATATGCGGATTCTCCTTTACAATCTGTACAAATCCATCATAATAGTCAGGGTGCTTAAGGCTTACCTCCATAAGAGCAGCCACATCATTTCCAAGTTTTTTCTGGTCTACCGAAATAGTGTATCCTGTAATTATTCCATTGCTTTCAAGCTTTTTAATTCGCTCAATTACGGCTGATACAGAAAGGTTAATCCTGTCTCCGATTGCCGATGCAGTAAGTCTGGCATTTTCCTTAAGGCATTTCAAAATCTTCATATCTATCTTATCCATTTTATCGTCTCCTTTACCTCTGAATTATCATTCAAATCAATATTGTTAAAAATATCAATATATTCTCTTTCAACCTGTTTCATATTTCCTCTATAAAAATCCGGTGTAGCTGCAACATATGGTGGCTCATCATATAGCTTATGTGCTGCAAATTCCAGAAATTCATAATAAAGCATTGCATCATCTATAACCGTCACTATCTGTTTTTCATACTCGGAAAGTCCTGAGCCTAAAAATCTTTGATATATTGCATTTAACAGATTATCTTCTATCTCCTGATACTTATCCAGATTCTTTTTTACCGGTCTGGTAACATCGGAAATGTAGCTCTCCGCTGCATCATGTAAAAGACATGCCATACGGACTCTGGCCGACTCCCGCCTGGCAACAGCCTCCTCATAGCAGTTTATACAATGGGCACCAACGGAATAAAACGAACTATAATGTCCGTTTGCCCTGCACAGCATAGACAGTGAATGAGCAATATCCTCGATTACTATATTCTCTGTCACAGGTGACAGAGGCGTAAATCTGATTCCTGAATAGGTTATTATATAATCCTGCATTTACTCCTGCCTTTTCTAAAATGTAATATCTTTTTTTCCGGCAAGCAATCTTCCGCCATTCACAACCATTACGATACCTATGCCCAGACCTATGATCATAGTAACAATTCCCATAACCAGGCTGCTCACGCCGATTGAGTTCATTTTGCTATAAAGTTTTTCCATAAAACACCTCCCAGTCTATTTAGCTCCGTACATATTATAATATGCATCTATTGATTTCTTAAGGTTATCATCAATAATAACCTTTCCTTTATAAGGTCTGTTATAGAGGTGCTCAACTACCTCCTTCATAGTTACAATTGCTGTTGTCTTAAGGCCATATTTCTCCTCTATCTCAGCCAAAGCACTTTTCTCTCCCTGACCTTTTTCCATACGGTCAACAGATACAACCAGTCCCAGCACATCAACATTGCCCTGTGCCTTAACTATAGGCAATGTCTCCTGTATTGATGTTCCAGCTGTAGTAACATCTTCGATTATTATTATTCTGTCTTTATCAGCTATAGGGCTTCCAAGAAGAATGCCTTTATCTCCATGATCCTTTATTTCCTTTCTGTTGGAACAATATCTTATATCTGTTCCATACTTGGCAGCAATTGCCATAACAGTTGCCACACTGAGAGGAATTCCCTTATATGCAGGTCCAAAAAGCACATCAAAATCCATCCCGAATTTTTTGTTAATAGCTTCCGCATAATACTGACCAAGCTTCGTAAGCTGGGTCCCTGTTCTGTAAAAGCCGGTATTTACAAAAAAAGGTGTCTTTCTGCCACTTTTAGTAACAAAATCCCCAAACTTCAAAACATTACAATCAATCATGAATTCTATGAATTCCTGTTTGTATTGTTCCATGCTGTTTCTTACCTCCAATATTTATGCTAATTTATTTATATTTTCTAAAATATCTCCAACTATACTAACATAGAAATATGAAAATCTCAATCTGTTTCTTATATATTTTACCCAACATTCCCTTACATTTTTTGAGAATTAATATCATTAAGAATACTGTCAAGAATTTTATCGGCAACCTCATCCTTAGTTAATATAGGCAGCTCACAGGTATTGCCTTCGGTAATTATGGTCACTATATTTGTATCTGTTCCAAATCCGGCTCCGGCTGTTTTAAGATTGTTTGCTACAATCATATCTACTTTTTTCTTTTTCAGTTTTTTCATCGAATTTTCAAGCATATTTTGTGTTTCCATTGAAAAGCCACATATATACTGACACGGTTTCTTGTTTTCTCCGAGATATCCCAATATATCCTTTGTTCTTTCAAGGAGGATATCCATATCCTGCTCCTGCTTTTTGATCTTGTCCGGAGCCCGGTATTTTGGTGTATAATCAGCCACTGCTGCAGCCTTAACAATTATGTCAGCGGATTGGCTTCTGGAAATAACCTCATGGTACATATCCTGTGCAGATTCAACCTCCACTACGTCCATAAACATAGGTCTTGGCAGGCTTGTCCTGCCTGTCACAAGTGTAACCTCTGCTCCTCTTAGCATAGCCATCCTGGCAAGAGCATATCCCATTTTGCCTGTAGAATGGTTAGTTATATATCTCACCGGGTCAATAGCCTCCCTGGTTGCCCCCGCAGTGACCAGTACCCTTTTGCCTTTCATATCCTTTTCCTTTGCACATGCCCTTAAAATGTAATCAACCAATATATTTTCTGATGGAAGCTTTCCCTTTCCTACGGCTCTGCATGCAAGATAACCTTCTTCAGAATCAATTATTTCATATCCGAAGGATAATAATTTTTTTATATTATCCTGAACAATAGCATTCTCAAGCATATTTACATTCATGGACGGAGCAATCATAACCGGACAGGCAGCCGGCAAAACTGTGGTAGTCAGCATATCATCCGCTATACCGTTTGCTATCTTGCCAATTACATCGGCTGTAGCAGGAGCAATCAAAAACGCATCTGCCGTAGTTCCCAAAGTTACATGAGGCACGTGAATATGCATGCTTCTGTCAAAGGTATCTGTATAACATTTGTTATTTGTAAGCACCTCAAAGGTCTCCGGAGTAATAAAATGGGTTGCATTTTCTGTCATAACTACATGAACATCAGCATTAAGCTTAACCAGCATGCTTGCAACATTAGCCATCTTATACGCAGCTATTCCTCCACTTACTCCCAGTACAATTCTCTTTCCTTTAAGCATAATAACCTCCTGAAAATAAATTCCTATTGATTTTCCAGCAATCCATGTCTTTCATAATTTGTCACCCTGGATATTATATTATTCTCATCTACAAAAACGACCTTAGGTTTGTTATTCTCATGTTCTTCAGGAGTCATCTGAGCATAGCACATAATTATAACCTTATCTCCCACTGATACCATTCTTGCAGCTGCTCCGTTAAGGCATATCATGCCACTATTTCTCTCTCCTGCTATAACGTAGGTCTCAAATCTGTTTCCATTATCCACATCAACTATCTGAACCTTTTCATATTCATATATACCTGATGCTTCCATAAGAGACTGATCTATGGTTATACTGCCCACATAGTTCAGCTCCGCCTGTTTAACAGTTGCTCTGTGTATCTTACTTTTTAAAACATTAATCAGCATATGTGTCCTCCAAAAAATGTATTGAATGTATTTTATACTGTAATCATGAAGTTGTCTATAAGCCTTGCTTCATCTCCTATATATACAGCTATTGCACAAAGTATATCTCCTTCAATAACATCCACACTCTTCATAGTTGCAGCATTGACTATCTCAACATAGTCTGTCCTTGCCATTGGTTCCCTACCAATAAGCTCTCTCATAGCTTTTTTTATTGCTTCAGGATTTCTTTCACCATCTTCTATCATCTTTTTACCCATGAATATTGACCTGGACAGAACTAATGCTGCCTGTCTTCCCTCCTGGGAAAGATATGTGTTTCTTGAGCTTCTGGCCAGTCCGTCCGCCTCCCTTATAATAGGACAGCCTACAATAGTAATTCCCATATCAAGGTCCTTAACCATTCTTTTAACTACTGCCAGCTGCTGGGCATCCTTTTCTCCAAAGTAAGCTCTGTCAGGCTTTACAATATTAAAAAGCTTGTTTACTACTGTACATACTCCTCTGAAATGAACCGGTCTTGAAAGTCCGCATAACGCATTGGTAAGACCTGTCATATCCACAAAGGAGCAAAAGCCTTCTTCATACATTTCTTCCGGTTCAGGATGAAAAATAAGCGCTGCACCTGCATCATCGCATAGCTTTCCGTCTGCTTCTATATCTCTTGGGTATGTGGCAAGATCCTCCTTTGGACCAAATTGCATAGGATTGACAAATATACTGACTACAACTCTGTCATTTTCCTGAACAGCCCTTTTTATCAGGCTCTCATGGCCCTCATGCAAATATCCCATTGTAGGTACAAGTCCTACGGAAAGGCCATCCTTTCTCCACTTACTTACAATATCCTTTACCTGACTCTTTTTAGTTACTATTTCCATAATACATTCCTCCGTATCAATATCTTTTTATATAGTATTGTTAGTACAACTTTTCAATTATCTCATCACTGATGCCGTAGGTATGCTCAGCCCCCGGATAAACTCCGTTCTTTACCTCCTGATTGTATTTTTGGAAAGCTTCCTTCATCACAGCTCCCGTATCAGCAAACCTTTTCACAAATTTTGGGGTAAAATCGTTAAACATTCCAAGCATATCTGCATATACAAGAACCTGCCCGTCGCAGTATGCTCCCGCCCCAATTCCTATAGTTGGAATACTGAGTTTTTCAGTTATTAATTTTGCCAGCTTATCGGGAACACATTCCAGAACGATGGAAAATGCTCCGGCTTCCTGAAGAGCTAATGCATCTTCGATAAGCCTTTGTGCTGCCTCCTGTGATTTACCCTGTACTTTAAAGCCGCCAAAGGCATTTATACTTTGTGGTGTCAGTCCTAAATGTCCCATAACAGGTATTCCTGCCTGGGTAATAGCCTTTATCTGAGGAACAACCTCTTTTCCCCCCTCAAGCTTCACAGCCTGGGCACGGCCCTCCTTCATAAGCCTTCCTGCATTATATACTGCATCATAAACAGAAGTCTGGTATGACATAAATGGCATATCTATAACAACCAGCGCCTCCTTTGCTCCTCTTGCCACAGCCCTTCCATGATGTATCATATCATCAACCGTAACTGACAGAGTATCCTCATATCCAAGAACCACATTTCCAAGAGAATCCCCTACAAGAATAGAATCTATTCCGGCCTGATCAATAAGCTTTGCTGTTGAATAATCATATGCTGTCAGCATGGTAAGCTTTTCCTTGTTTTCTTTTGCTTTTTCAAATGTAACTACTGTCTTTTTCATTCCCTTTCTCCTTTACAATCAGCTATTTAGTATTCTTTTCATATCTTCATAATCGGATTTCCCTTTAGAAGCAGCAATCTTAACCAGCTTTAAGGACAATTGTCTGTAAATATCCCTGTACTCATCTGCTAATACATCAAGATGCTTTCTTACTGTCTCTGTATCACACCTTTCAACCGGACCTGTCAGTGCCTCTGCAGGCGTTGTATTGAAAAGTCTGTTGCTGTTGTTAATGAACAACGGCTTCAGCGCGGTCTCTGCCTCAGCTTTCTCAAAACCACACTGCGTAAGTAATTCAACACCCATCTCGTAAAGAGCAATTACAAGATTACTTACAAATACAGCTCCGCTGTGATATTTTACCTTATCTCTCTCAGATATCAGCTTTACACTGTGTCCAATACACTTAAAGATATCCTCAAGAAAATGTATATATTTTTCATGTCCTTCAATTGTAATAAAACATTGTCTGAAATTCTTATAGGATTCAGTTTTTGAACTGACTGCATATATTGGATGTACTGAATAAGGATAAATCCCATCCGTACCAGAAAAAATCTGTGAGGAAAGAGCCCCACTAGTATGAATGATCAGCCTGCCCTCTATATTCCTGCCAAGGGCCTTAAGTTCACAAAAGACAGAGTATATCTGTCCATCCGGAACAGTAATTATCAACGCGTCACAATCTTTCACCAGTTCTTCAATGCTTTCATAGTAATTAGTATCAGTAAATTCTGCCGCCTGTCTTGCACTTTTTGCTGTCCGGCTGTAAAAACCGGCAACACGATATGCCTTTTCTCCTTCAATAATAACCTTATCTTCATAAAGCTTTAAATGCTTACCAAGGGTAAAGCCCATTTTTCCGGCACCAATAAATCCAATCGTCATACTATCATCTCCCTCCGGCATATTTTAAGCTTTCGGAACTGATTTTCTTTATTTTCCGGTATGGTTTCATCAGAATACCATCCATGTGCAAATATAACATGCATTTTCTTTTTTGTCCACACTTTTTCAAATACATATCAGTATTTGTGATACAGCAAAAAGCCCTTAAAGCAGATTATGCCTTAAGAGCTTTTTGTATTGCAATTATTTATTATTCGACACTGTAATTAGGTGCTTCCTTTGTTATCTGGATGTCATGTGGATGGCTTTCCTTAAGAGAAGCGGCTGAAATCTTGACAAATTCCGCCTTCTCATGAAGCTCTTCAATTGTTCTTGCTCCACAATATCCCATACCTGCTCTCAGTCCTCCGATAAGCTGGAATACAGCATCCTCAACAGAACCCTTGTAAGCAACTCTGCCCTCGACTCCTTCAGGTACAAGCTTCTTGGCATTAGTCTGGAAATATCTGTCCTTGCTTCCACATTCCATAGCTGCAATAGAACCCATTCCTCTATATACCTTATACTTACGTCCCTGATAAAGTTCAAAATCTCCAGGACTTTCATCAGTACCGGCAAAAAGGCTGCCCATCATACATACATTGGCACCTGCTGCCAGAGCCTTGGTAATATCTCCCGAATATTTTATTCCTCCGTCCGCAATAACAGGAATTCCTGCTGTCCGGGCTGCCTCATATGCTTCCATAATAGCAGTAATCTGTGGAACACCTATACCGGCAACTATTCTTGTTGTACATATTGAACCCGGTCCAATGCCTATCTTAACCGCATCAACACCCATATCAATCATAGCCTGGGTACCACTTCTTGTAGCAACATTACCGGCAATAACGTCAAGATCCGGATATTTTTCCTTAATCATTTTAAAGGTTTTTAATACATTTTCAGAATGGCCATGAGCTGTATCTATAACAATAGCATCAACCTTTGCTGCCACAAGCTCGTCCACTCTGTCACAAATATCAGGTGTAACGCCTACTGCAGCTGCACACAAAAGTCTTCCCTGTGAATCCTTAGCCGCATTAGGATACTTAATCTGCTTCTCGATATCCTTTATTGTAATGAGTCCCTTCAGCATCATGTTTTCATCCACAATAGGAAGCTTTTCCTTACGTGCCTTTGCAAGAATTGCCTTTGCTTCTTCAAGGGTAATACCCTCTCTTGCAGTTATAAGTCCTTCGGATGTCATAGACTCTTTAATTTTCTTTGAATAATCTGTTTCAAATTTAAGATCTCTGTTAGTTATTATGCCAACAAGCTTTCCTTTTTCAGTAATCGGAACACCGGATATTCTGAATTTGGCCATAAGCTTGTCCGCATCATCTAATGTATGTTCAGGTGAAAGAGAAAATGGATCGGATATTACACCATTCTCTGAACGTTTAACCTTATCCACCTCTTCAGCCTGTTGCTGGATAGACATATTCTTATGAATAACTCCTATGCCACCCTGTCTTGCCATGGCTATAGCCATTCTGTGCTCAGTTACGGTATCCATACCTGCACTCATAAGAGGAATGTTCAAAGTAATGTTTTTTGTAAGCTGCGTTGTAAGTTTTACGTCATTCGGAATAACACTTGAAAACTGAGGTACCAGAAGTACGTCATCAAAGGTTATTCCTTCACCAATGATCTTTCCCATTTCATTTTGTCCTTTCTCTTTTTTATTTGTCCTGGTAAACACATATATATAAATTTATATAGGACTTTCCACCGTACATAAGAGGAACCTTAATACCGTCCACATCAGACCTTAACACAATATCATTTCCCTGAACCGCAAGAGGTGGTGTAATGTCTATTAATATACCAAGAGTAGAGAAAATCGTTGCAGTATTACCCATAATCATATTACCAAGCTCATTAAGAGCCGATGCAGACATCTCGTCAATCTCGTTAACAGGCATACCAAACATCATCCTTGATGCAATGTCCCTGGCATTTTCATCAGTCATGGCAAGTACAACCTGCCCCTTCATCTCTCCCACAACACCTACCTGAATAGCATATGTCGTATCTTTAAGCTTAAAATCTGTAGCCTCAGGCTTTCCTACCAGCAGCTTCAAATGAGTAACACTTTCCATAATAGCTATACTGGATTGTAAAAATGGATTAATATGTCTGACATCTATGGTGGGTTTCATGTATCCTGCTCCTTAAATAATAGTCATCTTCCTATATAGCATTACATTATACTATATTTGTTTTCACTATTCAAACACAAATTTAGTAATTTTTGCTATTTATAAAAATTGTACAATGTATGGTACATATTTTATAAATTAGTAAACAAATTTCTCAGAGCTGCTCAGTATATGATGCGATTTGTCCACCTGACATACAGAAAATTCATCACCGTCTTTTGCAGATTTATCCTCCACATAAAGAGTATTCTTATTGACATACACGGTATCTAAAGCTTTATCATTTTTATATACAACTGAGTATTCATTAAAATTGTTTCCCGAAACAACAATATGATCGCTGTAGCCTTTTACAGTGCTTATAGTTATGTCATCTATACCCATTCTCATATCTGACTCAGGTACAGGTGATTCTCCATCAAACAGATATTTTTTTCCAAAAAGCATATCATATGCTATCATTTCAAGCTTCTCCATAACAACCTCGTTGTCATAATATAGCTGGGCCTTCTGTGCATATCCATATGGTATATTTAACGCGGCAAGAAGCTTTGTAGATATCTGTGTTGCTTTAATATCCTCATCATCAATATCAATACCAATATTATTGACTATTACATATTCAGTCTGGAAAAGAGTACTTTCAGGAAGCATATCCTGCGTAAGATTAAGAGATGGTAAATGGTCTCCGTAAAGCACCAGAACGTAATCCTCTCCCATCTTGTCGAGTTCTTCTGCCAGTCTTCCGATCATCATATCAACCTCATAAATCTGATTAATATAATAATCATAAGCAGGTGTGAGAGATTCGTCACTAAAGCTTACATCCACATGATTCTCCCAGTCATCCATAGTCTCAGGATATCTGCCGTGAGGCTGCACACTTATCGTATACACAAAATCCTGCCCTTCTGTCTTTTTTAGGCATTTCATAATATCCTTTACCAGACCCATATCCTTTGCCCAGCCGTTATATGTGTATTCCACATCGTACATATATTCCAGTGAAATAAAGGCATCAAAGCCCATCTCATCATATACATTTTTTCTGTCATAGAAGGAGGATTTATTATTGTGAATGGCAAAGGTGTTATAACCTTCCTTCTTTAAAATACTGCAAAGGCTTTCCACAGGAGTATCATTGACAGTTGTTTTATACGGATATTCGCCGGCCCCGAAAAATCCTGAGCTTAATCCTGTAATCACCTCAAATTCAGTATTGGCAGTACCCGCTCCTAGAGCAGGAACCGTAAAATATCCTGACGGATACTCCGCCTTAAATCTGGTAAAATTAGGCACAGGGTCAGTACTAAGTTCAAGACCGATCAAGTCCTTAGGGTCAAAGAAAGATTCCAGTTGGATAATTATAATATTAGGTTTTTTCTCAACCCCCGAAGGATTTACATCAGCCAGCTCCTCCTTTATTTCTTCCATTGCCTCCTCAGAATAATCCTCCGGCTTGTGAATGCCGTTATCAATAATACTGTTGGTAAAGCAATATGCAAAACCGTAATCCTTGTACGCCTCTCCTAAATTAGCAAAATCATCAGATATTATATTATGCCTGACTGAAAAGCTTGTAAAAAATGAAATTCCAAGCCATACAAGAATACATGCAAGCATGGTACGCTTTACATGCCTATGTCCCTCAAATTTAGGTGTTTTTCTAAACAAAACAACCAATAATATAATTGCAACAATTATAGATGCTACTATTGCTATCTGCTGCCACTTTCTAAGATAGACATCTATCATGCTGAATACATCAAAAATCATAAGAAAATCAATAGCGGCAAAAGGAGTAACTCTATATCCCAGCACTACAAAATTAACAATTCCACAGGTAATCCAAAGAGCACTGATCATTATTAAGCCAAATACCCTCTTTCGCAGGAAAAGTGCAAATAGCAATGTAAAAAATATGATAGATACATTATAAAAAAATACTATGGGATTGGAGACCAGAAAGCCCATACCCTTAGTTATTGACCTTCTCCCCAGTATTTCTACCAAAAGTTCAAGTGCAAAGGCAATCAAAAAGCATCTGAAAATCCAGCTTTGTATCGAATAAAAAAAGATCTTTTTTAGTTTTGCCTTAACACCTGTTGGGGTGTCCGCTGACTCTTTTTCGTCATCCATACCCTCCCCGGTTACATCAGTATTATTCCGGGGTTCCGATTTATCCATATACTCATTATCAAATTCTTTCTTTCGTCTTTTTATAAAGCTCATATTCAGTCCCTTTCACAGAATACAATTCTAATTATACTTTGTACATTATACAAATACATTTTATTTTTTTCAACATAAGTTTACAATTTGTTATTTAATATTTTATTAAGAATAATCGGAAAAGCAATAGGAAACAAAAGGGAAAATAGTAATTTGCTTTTTGGCATTTTTTGATTAAACTTTTTAAAAATTTTTATTGACACAGGCAAATTGGTATGATAATATATGTCATGTGCTTGAGAGCACGCTATACAGATGCGCGAGTGGCTCAGCGGTGGAGCACCTCCTTGCCAAGGAGGGGGTCGCGGGTTCGATCCCCGTCTCGCGCTCTCATTTATTTTAGAAAAGCCTTTTGAATCAAGGCTTTCTTTTTTTGTCCTGCTTCCTTTATTATAATTCTACCAGTCCCTGCTATCCCATACAATCGTAAATGGTCCGTCATTAATAAATGAAACCTTCATGTCAGCTCCAAATTCACCACACTCCACATGTCCATATTTATTTATAACCTGCTCCTTAAAGTATTCATAAAGCTTCTTTGCCTTATCTGGTTCTCCTGCGGCAATAAAACTTGGTCTGTTACCCTTTTTACAGTCAGCATAAAGAGTAAACTGGGATATAACCATAATTTCTCCCATTATATCCTTCACAGAAAGGTTTGTTTTTCCGTTACTGTCTTCAAATATTCTAAGTCTGATAAGCTTATCTACATATCTGTCAACCATTTCTTGGGTATCATCCTGTCCAACTCCCAAAAGCACAAGCAATCCCCTTTCTATTTTCCCGATTTCTTTTCCTTCAACTCTTACACAGGCTTCCTGTACTCTCTGAATCACTAGTTTCATAATTTTTCTCCTGCTCTTTTTCTTTTTATTTTATAACAGCTTTTATATAGTGCACAACCCTAAGTTAAATAAAATAAAAAATATATCTTTTGCAAAAATACTATGATATAATTTTAGGGAGCTATTCATAATAGTTTTTCGTAATTTTCAATAAGTACAATTATATTATATACAGGAGGAGCATATGTATTGTAATGTATGTGGACATCCCTTGAACGAAAACGGCTTTTGCCCTATATGTGGATGGGCCTTATCAGCAACCGAAGAGAACAATCTGACACAAAATCTAACAGTTTCCGGATATAACCAGCAGATACAGCAGCCC
>DLKL01000046.1:119428-120615 GCA_002476495.1 Lachnospiraceae bacterium UBA7589 | reverse complement strand
AGGGAGTGTTAAATGAAATCAAAACCAAAAACATATCGACTGCTTTCTGCCATCAGGCTTGCCATCTGTGCAGCTATGCTTTTGCTGGTATTGTGTGGATGCACCAAAGATAAAAAGGTATCTTCCGGGTCTAAGACCACCGATACAAGCAAAACCGATGAGCAGAATACATTAACGGAGGAACAAGATGTATTAACCGATACATCAACGGATGAACAGAATGCATCGACGGACCCAGAGCCGGTTACCTTGGAACAGGTGCTGCTTAAGCAGAGAGGAATTCCCTTTGACCAATCGGACTATAAGAAATTTCTCGGCGGAGAAAATATTATAACCGAATATGCCGAATTTGACTGTAATCTGGATCACAGCTACAGTGGAAGCGTCAACGATCTTGTAGTAGCTGACGGAAAACTGTATCAGGCAAACTTTAATTCCACGTTGGCAAACGGAAAGAATATTCAGGAGCTTGGTACACTTCCGGGAAGAGATGTCCGATATTGGTATCTGACCTATGACGGCGAAATGGGTGAGGTTTACCTGGGAGATGGTACAGGTTATAAAATCAGCAATCCGCCATTTACAATCTCGGCACTGGATAAGGAACAGTATCCGCTGTTCAGGAAGGTATATCGTTATGCTTCCGACGGAAAAACACTGGAGGATCATACAGAGGAATATCTTAATGCCGACAAGATTTATGATTTCGGAATTCCTATGATTGCCTTTACCGGTGACAAGGTCAGCCTGCTTTTTACGGCGGGGTGCCTTGATGAGGACACGACGGATTGGAATTGGTATCGAAATATGGGATGGAGGGAGTATATAGCCTTTGATCTGGATCTTACGGCAATAGGCAGTGAAACACCTGTGCGGCTGTTTAATCAGAACATCCTTATGACTAATTGTGCATTCTATGAGATTGTGTATGCTACTGAGCCAATGGATGACAGTGATCAAAGGGCGCAGCTTGCACCTGACGGTTCGGTATCTCCGTATTATCCGGCAGCACAGCACCTGAATTGTAATTTGACACTTAGGAAAATAACATTGCTCAGTAATTATTACAGTGATGTCCGCAACATCAGCACAAGTCATGTGATTACGGCTGATTATACAATGCTCCCCATTACAGAAGTTATAACAGAGGGATACAGTGATTATGTAAAATATAATTGCAAAAGTAT
>DLKL01000046.1:0-119307 GCA_002476495.1 Lachnospiraceae bacterium UBA7589 | reverse complement strand
GACGATGACGACGACAGAAAAAAGAAGAAAAAAACAGAGTCAGATATAAAAACAGAGTGGAATATTAAAACAGAGTCAGATATTACAACAGAAAAGCTGCAAAAAGACATACGAATCACACCGACAGCCGCGGGCTCCGTACAGACGGAAAAATACGAAACTGCTGATTTCAGCATCACCATACCGAAAGGCTGGGTGGTAACAACAGGTGGAGTGAATATTGACCACAGTATCCGGATCTATGATCCGAATGAACCGTTGAATCAGATGTTTATACTGTTGAAGGCAGAAATCCTGCTGCATAGCCAGGATGGAAAAAACGCATGGCAACAAATTTATCAGGGGGGGAATTCTCAGGCGATTATTTTTGCCAAGGCTCCGGTGCTGGCAAATCCGTCAACCGAGGAATTTTATAAAATTTTTTCTCAATATGCTTCCTTTATTGCAGAGGTAGATACGATGTACTCGGGATATACCTTTCCACAGTTTGATAATTTTACTGTGACCGACCGTTTTGCTTCCACAAGCAGCTTATCCTCGTATGCAATGGGGGATGAACTTCTGAGGGCAACCTTCACTGACAACAGTGGAAGAGAAGGCGAAGGTATGTTTTCAGCCTCGGTGGTAGATTTTGGAAGCTTTGAAATATCAGGGGGGAATGTAGTGGATTACCAGTTACAGACTGCGGACGGAGGTTACTATATGGCCTATAACATAGTAGCAATCACCGCGGCGAAGGACACCTTTATTGAATGGGAAAGTGTTCTGACCGATTGCATGAAAACCCTGCAATATTCCGACAGCTTTGTAAGTGCAACCAATCAGGCAAGCAATGAACAGGTTGCTGTTGCCATGCAAATTAGTCAGAATTTTAATCAGACAATGGATGCCATGATGGCATCCTGGGAAAGCCGCAACAGAAGTCAGGACATCTTAAGCCAGAAGCAAAGCGATGCTATCCTCGGCTATGAGCGGGTATATGATACAGAGACCGGCGATACCTATAAAGCAACCAATGGATTTACGGATGTATATGACGGGGAGCGGTATCAGATGATAACGGATGATAATATGTATTCCCAGCCAATCAGTGGCTATATAGAAGAAATAAATTAGGCTCTGAACAGAGTCTTCTTACGGTTAATTCCGTAGAAAGGAGTAAATCAAAATGAAAAAAGCAACCATAAAAATCAAATTGCTGGCAGCCATGCTTACATTGAGTATGGTATTGCTGTTGATGCCGGTTCGGGTATTTGCAACGAATCCTACAGCCGGCAGTGTAACAGTCGGCAATGAAGCAGAGCTGAAAGCGGCATTGGAAAATGAAAACTGCACCGAGATCAAGTTAGGTGGAAGTATCGAGACCTCAGATAGAATTGAGGTAGTGCGTACGGTGACTCTGGATCTTAACGGACACACTATTAGCAGCAGTTCGTATAGAGATGATATTTTCCGTGTGACAAGCAACGGAAATATGACAGTGAAGGACAGTGCCGGTGGTGGAAAAATTGACGGGCAGGACAGATATAGTGCATTTAGTGTCAAGGGTGGTGTGTTGACCTTAGAAAGTGGTAGTATAGTGAACTGTAATACTGTCGATGGTGATGGTGGTGCCGTTGATGTATCCAATACAGGCATATCGGAAGCAATAGTCAAGTATGGTAAGTTTGTTATGAATGGCGGCAATATTCTAAACTGTAAAGCAGGAGATGATGGCGCTGCCGTAGATATAGGTAATGGGTGTACTTTTACCATGAATGGCGGTACAATCAAGGATTGCAGAGCTGATGATGACGGTGGTGCGGTATTCATTAAGCAGGGTGGATTTTTCGTGCTGAATGATGGAACCATCGAAAAGTGCTCTGCAGGCTGTAATGGAGGTGCTGTAAATATATATGGAGACGGAAGCTTCACCATGACAGGTGGAACCATAAAGAGCTGTCAGGTGGATCTGGGTGGATTAGGCATGGCAGTGTACGGAACTGATGATGCTGTAGTTGCCATGACAGGCGGTACCTTTGATGATTGTGGTGCATATCCATATTCTCTTAATGAATTAACTGTGACCTTTGATTCTGACGGCGGAAGTGCAGTGGCAGACCAGAAAATATTGAATTCTTCCGCAATTAAGCCGGAAAATCCAAGTAAGGACGGATATGATTTTGCCGGATGGTACCTGGGCGAGGATGAATATCAATTTGATTCCAATGTCACCGGGAATATTACTCTCAAGGCTCATTGGACACCTGCATCCACATCAGTTGCTATCACTACAGCTGCAATCGAGAATGTGAAATTCGATTATCAGCCTGATGAGGCACCGAAGGCAACAGCATGGGTTTCAGAGAGTGATGCAGACAAATATGAGATTGTCTATGAATGCTGGCAGCAATTTGAAAATAACCAACCTGTTGCCGCATGGTATTCCGACAACAGCTCACAGGGCTCTTTGCCTGTTATTACTAAGTTTGAAAGTGGAAAGAGCTATGTATACTCTATTATGCTGAAACCGAAGGACGGATATTCCTTCACCGGCGAAACTACCGTTACAATCAATGGAGAAAATGTATCGTCGCCTTTCACCGGAGGAGTTATGTATATCCCTGCTGTTAAAACCATCAATATTCTTACGGTGGAAACCATTGATGTTGTGGAAATCAACGATGCCACAATCAGCTTTAAGGATGGAGACAAACCTGTGTTCACCGGCAAGGTGCCGGATGATGCAAAGTACGCCTACCGCTGCGAGTGGTGGGAACTGGACAGCAAGACCGGTGCAATGTCTACCGACTTCGGCAATTTCTATGAAAATAAAATCACTGCTTTTGAAGCCGGAAAGACCTATCATTACGGTGTATATGTGACAACTTATGGCGATGTCGGGAATGTCCGCTATATATTCGGACCGGATACCAAGTTGAAAATCAATGGCAAATTTGTGGATTATAAGCGCTACGATGGTGACACCGGCAACGGCTCCGACGGTACTATGTGGGTTATAACAGATCTTACCGTGACACCACAGGCACCTGCCGCAACAGTTGATAAACCGGATAAAGACGTCACTGAGTCTCCTAATACCGGTGACAACAGTAACCTCATGCTGTTGGTTACGCTGCTCCTTGCCAGTGGAGGCGTTATGCTTGGAGTAATGGCAGCTGATAAGAGAAAGAAATATTTTGTCAAATAATTGAACATAAGCGATAATTAGCAATTACGTATGAAAGCATAGAAATACGGCACAGTGGATATAAAAGCCACGGTGCCGTATTTCTTCTTAAATTTTAGATCCATTCCACCGTAATAAGGCAATTAAAGAAAAAGATATCCTGATGCCAGGTCAGATAAAGAAAAAGACCGGAAGAGGTTATGAATATCCAATGAAGGTAAGTTTGATATATTTGTATGAATCAGTTGAAAGTTCGGCACACCAAATATGATTGAAAAACAATCATTGAAAATAATTTTAAAATGTGGCAGGATTATAAGTAAGAGGAAGCTGACCGGATATGTAATCCTTCTATATAAGAGCAGCTTTATATATGTCAGCCGGTTAGATTCAATGCTTTGACGGAAAAGGGATAATGAGGTTATGATGAATTATTACGAAATGATATTTAAAAGGAAATCCTTTCATTTATTCAAAAATACTGAAAGCATAAATGAAAGCGATTTAAAAGAATTATATAGTTTTATAGAAAATGTAAAACCGTTGGATGACAGTATCAGATTCAGTATAAGAATAGTTCCTGAGTCGGAAACAACATGTAAAAGAGGAGCCCAGTATTGTATTGAATTTTACAGTGAGGAAAAGGGTAATTATCTTCGCAACATAGGATACATAGGGGAACAAATAGATTTGTGGCTTGCACAAAAAAACATAGGTGCGCTGTGGTTCGGAGTAGGTAAACCCCATGAAAAACAGGATGGCAATCTGAAATATGTTATTATGATTGCTATTGCAAAGGTGCCGGAAAAAATGTTCCGTAAGGACATGTTTAAGTCAAAGAGAAAGCCTGCATATGAGATCTGGCAGGGCGAAAAGCTGACTATTACCGATATTGTCCGTTTTGCACCAAGTGCATGTAATACTCAACCCTGGTTTGTTGAGTTTTATGACAATAAACTGAGGATTTACAGATATAAAAAGCCCGGGAAACGTGGAATTATGCCTGCTGATAAAGTAAGATATTATAACCGGATTGATATAGGCATTTTTATATTTTTTGTAGAGGTCTGCCTTGAACATGATGGTTATACATTTAAAGGTACGCAGTATTTTGAGGATGAGCCGGATAGTGTTGAAAAGGTATTGGCTGCAGAATACTATATTTCCCAAAAAAATTAAAAAACAGGCTGCTTTGTATCAAATCCCGGGGGGTTGCTTGCTTTTGAAATAATCGGGGTAATGCACAACGTGAAGGCATGATAAAGAAAAGAGGGATTAAATATATGGGTAACATTCAGAAAAAATGTAATTGTAAGAGTGCAATAATCGGATTAATATTTTTGATATGGTTTTTCGTTTCACTTGCAGGAATGCTTATATACTCCAAAAAAGAAGGCTGTACCGGTATAATACTTGCCATAATCGGACAATATTTTCTTGTATTTGGCATTATTGCTGTAGTATCAAACCGAACAACAAAACCATTTCCGTTTATTGTATTAGTGTTTCCTCTTGTGGGGATTTCGTTGCTTATGTGTGGCATCTGCATTCAGTTGGGCGGTAATGACGTTTTGAAAATGTTGGGCAAATATGCACCGTATATCCTTATATGGATATTTCCCATTGCTGGAACGGTAATGCTTGTAAAGGGAACTTGTGGAATCCGGCGTTTGAAACGGGTATGCACCAGGGAAGTACAGGCAAAATGTATCAGGGTTGAAGCCTCGTGGACTAAAGGTACAAAGGGGCATATGGGACATTATGTATATATGCCGGTTTACAGTATTATTTACAATGGTGAAGAAAGGATATTACAGAATAATACATACACAAATGGGAATAAATTTGAAGAGGGAGCCTATTATAGTATAAAAATTAATCCGGATAATCCGGATGAGTTTATGGATGCAAACAGCCAAAAGGCAAACAGATTACTTTTACTGCTTGGTATTGCCTTAATTATAATAACAGTGCCTTCTATTGTGGAAATATATATTAATTGAATTGGATAATATTGAAAAAAATGTGAAAAGTAAATATTGCCTTTACTCTGAAAAATTAATATGATAGAATTCAAAACGTTACATATATGACAAATATTTGAGGAGGAAGATATGTTACAGTTAAAAAATATTGTTAAGAATTATCTTTCCGGAGAAAATGAGGTTCATGCCCTTAAGGGAGTCAGTGTAAACTTCAGACCGAATGAATTTGTTTCGGTTCTTGGACAATCAGGATGCGGAAAAACAACTTTACTCAATATTATTGGTGGACTTGATCAATATACAAGCGGAGATTTGGTTATAAAGGGAAGGTCAACAAAAAAGTATAAGGACAGAGATTGGGATACATATAGAAATAATTCTGTAGGCTTTGTATTCCAAAGCTACAATCTGATTAGTCATCAGACTGTTTTGCAGAATGTAGAGCTGGCACTTACTCTTTCGGGAGTATCAAAGTCAGAGAGAAAGCGAAGGGCCAAGGAGGTTCTCCGTAAGGTTGGTCTTGAAAATCAGATTAATAAAAAGCCTAATCAGATGTCAGGCGGACAGATGCAGAGGGTTGCCATAGCAAGAGCTCTGATAAATGACCCTGAAATTCTTCTGGCAGATGAGCCTACAGGAGCTCTTGATACAGAAACCAGTGTACAGATTATGGATTTGCTTAAGGAAATTGCAAAGGACAGACTGGTAATAATGGTTACACATAATCCTGAACTGGCTGAAAAATATTCCACCAGAATAATCCGTCTTCTTGACGGAGAAATCAAGGATGATACCATGCCTTATTCTGATGAGGAGGAATCGGCGGAAGAACATAAGGAAATAGACAAAAAGGAGCTTAAGCACAGAAGAATGTCTTATCTTACTGCTCTTAGCTTAAGCTTTAATAATCTGCTTACAAAAAAAGGCAGAACAGTACTTACCTCCTTTGCGGGAAGTATAGGAATAATAGGAATAGCACTTATATTGTCCCTTTCTGACGGATTCAGAAATTATATTAAAAATGTAGAGGAGGATACTCTTTCTACTTATCCGTTACAGATTACCGATGAATCAATAGATATGTCTTCCATGATGGCAACCATGATGGGAGTAGAAAAAAGCTCCGGGGAGGAGCATCCGTTAGACAAGGTATATTCAAATAACTTCATTGGTGATTATGTAGATACTATGCTTGGTGAGGTAAAGATAAACGATATGGTTTCCTTCAGAGACTATATTGAAAATGGTGACGGAGCCAAAATCAAAGACTATTGCAGTGATATAATGTATACTTACGGAATTACCATAAATGCTTACAGGTCAGATACAGACAGCCGGATATATCAGGTTAATCCAAGTACGGTAATGGATAATATAGGCTTTGGTTATGTGAGCGAAATGCAGAGTGTGGGTATGACCGCAAATACTACAGACGTCTGGTCGGAAATGATAAGTAACCAGGAGCTTTTGGAAAACCAATATGATGTAGTGGCGGGACGCTGGCCTGAAAGCTATGATGAGGTTGTTCTTGTTGTAAACGAATTCAATGAAATAACCGATTATGAGCTCTATGCTCTTGGAATAAGAGATATATCTGAGCTTCAGGAAATGATGAAACAGGCTATTAAGGGAGAAACAAAGACCTTTGATAATACATCCTATACATACGATGAACTGCTTTCTATTACCTTTAAGGTTATACCATCCTCAGATTTTTACTGTTATGATGACAAGCTTGGCTGTTATGTGAATAAAAGTGACGATGCAGCATACATGAAGGAACAGATTGATAAAGGAATAGAGGTAAAAATAGCAGGCATTGTAAGACCTAGTGATACAGCAACCGTTCATTCAATTACCACTACTATAGGATACAGACATGATCTGGTTGAAGAGCTTATTTCCCTGTCCATGGATAGCGAAATAGGAAAGAAACAGCTTGAAAATAAGGATATTAATGTATTTACAGGCAAAGAATTTGGCGCAGACATGGCATATATCCAGACACTTCCTCCTGAGCAGCAGGAGACTGAAACAGATATGTCCCAGGGAATGTCCCTTTCGGATTTCAAGTCTGCCCAGGATGCAACCTATGAGGAAAATCTTGTTACTCTTGGCATTGCCTATGAAGATGACCCGAAGATTATCAGCCTTTATCCTATAGATTTTGAATCTAAGGAAAAAATAATAGATATAATAGAAGACTATAATGACCGGGTTAAGGAAGCAGGAGAGGATGAGAAGGAAATATCCTACACAGATCTGGTGGGAACAATGATGTCATCTGTCAGCACTATAATTAACAGTATTTCTTATGTGCTTATGGCCTTTGTTGCAATATCACTTATCGTATCATCTATTATGATTGGTATTATAACATACATTTCCGTTCTGGAGAGAACCAAGGAAATTGGTGTGTTGAGGAGTATTGGTGCCTCAAAGAAGGATATTTCAAGGGTATTTAATGCAGAAACCATTATAATCGGTTTGGTTGCGGGACTTATGGGAATACTTATAACAGTATTGCTTAATATACCTATAAATATGGTTATAAATCATCTTGCCGGACTGGAGCATGTGGCTAAGCTGCCTGTTGTTGGCGGAATAGTGCTTGTTTTAATCAGTGTAATACTTACAACCATTGGTGGACTCATTCCATCCAGAATGGCATCAAAAAAGGATCCGGTGGAAGCATTAAGGAGTGAGTAAATTGCGCTATGCAAGACAATTTGGAATAATAATTACAATTTCATTGATGGGAGAGCTTCTAAGGAAGCTCCTCCCATTTTCCATGCCCGGCAGTATATATGGGCTTATTATAATCCTCATTGCCCTTTGCACGGGAGTGCTTAAGGTAGAGGAAGTAAAGGGAGCAAGTGATTTTCTTCTGGAGATTATGCCGATTCTTTTTATCCCATCCACGGTTGGACTTATGGAATCCTGGGGAATATTAAAAGAAATTCTGATTCCTGTGCTTATAGTATGTATATTCGGAACTGTCATTGTAATGGGGGTTACAGGGCAGATTACCCAGCTTGTCATAAATAAAACAAACAGGAAGAGCAAAATAAATGGTGAATATAAAAATAATATGCTTAAGGATTCTGTGAATGGACAAAAAAGTGTACAAGACAGGGAGGATGAGCGATTTGAACAGTATAGGTGAGACACTTTCTGAATCTTTATTTTTTGGTGTAGCTGTAAGCCTTTTGTGCTATGGCACAGGCTGTCTGATTCATGGAAAGCTTAAGGCAGCCCTGACTAATCCATTGCTTATTGGCTCCATACTGGTAATAATAATTCTTAAGGCTTTTAATATAGAGTATGAGGAGTATACTCAAGGCGCAGACTTAATATCATATCTCCTTACTCCGGCAACTGTATGTCTCGGAGTTCCGTTGTACGAAAAACTTAGTCTTTTGAAGGATAATCTGACCGCGGTTTTTCTTGGAATTATTTCTGGAGTAATTGCCAGTGCTCTTACCATATGGCTGGTGTGTGTTATATTTACACTGGACGATACAATTTTTGCCACCATGCTCCCTAAATCCATAACTACAGCTATAGGTATGGCTGCTTCCGAGGAAATGGGGGGTATAGTAAACATAACTGTGGGTATGATAGTTATAACAGGAATAACCGGCAATATTGTAGGAGAGGCTGTTCTTAAGCTTTTTAATATAAGTAATCCTATAGCAAGGGGTATAGCCATAGGAACATCTTCCCACGTTATGGGGACCTCAAGGGCAATAGAGCTTGGAGAGACAGAAGGCGCTATGAGTGGGCTTGCTGTAGCGGTAGCAGGCATAATCACAGTTGTGACAGCACCTGTAATTCTCAGTCTGTACTGATATGGAACACCTGTAATTTCCGGCTTTTGCCCATATTTCAGACGGATAAACAAATTTTAACAATAATTGAAGAAATGAGAGATAATTAATCCTCCCGTGAACATATAATAATAAATGTATATATATGCTTGCGAGGGGATTATGTTAAATATAATATGGAGCTTTATGATAGTTGGTGGAATATTATATGGAGCTATTCAGGGGCAGGAGATAATGGGGCTCTTATCAGACGGCGCTGTTTCATCTGCCGGAGAGGCAGTAGAGCTTTGTGTAACAATGCTGGGCATTGTGGGATTATGGAGTGGTATCATGAATATTGCAAAGGAATCCGGACTGGTTTTAAAATTGACAAGAGGAATGGAACCCCTGCTGCATTTCCTTTTCCCTGATATACCGAAGGGTAATCCGGTTTTGCAGGATATTGCCACCAATATGATAGCCAATATTCTCGGTCTGGGGTGGGCCGCAACTCCTGCAGGCATTAAGGCCATAAAAGGGCTGCAGGCACTCAATGAAAAATCAGCCTCCCAAAATTACGGAAAAAGAAGGGCTACTGATGAAATGTGTACATTTCTTGTAATTAATATATCCTCTCTTCAGCTTATTCCTGTAAATATAATTGCATACAGAAGCAGGTACGGTGCAGCAGAGCCCGCTTCGATTATTGGTCCGGCACTTTTTGCTACACTTCTTACTACCGTTACTGCAATCATATTATGTAAGATAATGTGTTCATATAGTAGAAAAAAAAGAGTACAAAATGTCCAAAAAAGTACAAAATGTGAGGGCAGTCTTGATAAACACGATAATATGGGGTAAAATATAAAAGATTATAGTCTTTCAACAGATACGGTGGAGGAATATGAAGGAAAATCTTAAAAAATTTGAAACACTTATGTGGATGCTGATAAAATGGATAGTATATTTTTGTGTCATGTTTATTTTCATGCTGCTTTTGTCGGGGGAGAATGAGCCTCTTATGAAGCTTTCCCGAACTATGGGTATAACCATGAGTACATATGTGATTGTAGGGCTTTTGTTTCTTACTATATATGGCAGATATGATATAGGAAGACGAAAAAGTAAGCCTATAATATTTTCCCTGTCTTTAGCTGCACTGTTCACAGATATAATAGTATATTTGCAGCTCATGATTATGAATACAATAACCGATATTTACGGATTCAGGCTGCGAAGCCTGGAGGAGCTTCTGGTCGCTTTTGTGTTGCAAGTGCTGTTTATAATACTTGCGGTATATGGAGGCAATGGTCTCTTTTTTATGATACACAGACCACAGAAATGCTATGTCGTAACCTCCAGTCAGGAGAATCTGGATGCTGTGGTGAGAGGGATATCCAAATACAAAAAACAGTATGAGATTCTTGAGGTTTTTGATTACAGAGACAAAATGCTGCTTAGAAAGCTTAAGGATGCAGAGACTGTTTTTATATATAATATACCTATTCAGCATAGGGCTGAAGTAACAAATTACTGCTACAAGACCAGAAAAAATGTATATTTTAATCCTGAAGTAGAGGATATTATAGAAATGAGCTCTGAATTTTATATATTAGACGATGTATCCATGCTGAATTACAATGTTAAAGGCCTCACCATGGAACAGCGTATATTTAAGAGAGGTATGGACATACTTCTTTCATTGATAATGATAATCATTACATCACCTATATGGGTTATAAGTGCGGCGGCTGTCAAATTATATGACAGGGGTCCCATACTCTTTAAGCAGGACAGGGCAACTATTAACGGACGGGTGTTTCAGGTATACAAATTCCGTACAATGAGGGAGCATGTGGAAAACAGACCTGTTACAGATGATGACGACAGGATAACTCCTCCGGGAAAAGTACTGAGAAAAATAAGGATGGATGAGCTGCCACAGCTTTTTAACATATTAAAGGGTGACATGAGCTTTGTCGGACCAAGACCTGAGATGGTTGAAAATGTAGAAATGTATACAGATGCATTACCTGAATTCAAATACAGATTAAGGGTTAAGGCAGGGCTTACAGGCTATGCCCAGATTTCCGGCAAATACAATACGACACCAAAGGACAAGCTTATGATGGATATGATGTATATAGAAAATTACAGTATATTTAAGGATATCAGGCTTTTGTTCCAGACAGTAATAGTATTGCTCAAATCAGACAGTACAGAGGCTTTTCACAAGGAACAGGACAGAAAAAAGTATGTTTTTGTCCCTGCCCATGAGGAGGAAATGGAATAATGGAAAATTACGATTATGTTATAGTAGGCAGTGGACTTTTTGCGGGAGTTTTTGCTTATGCAGCTACAATGAAGGGAAAGCGATGCCTGGTTGTGGAAAAAAGACAAAACCTGGGAGGCAACGTATACTGTGAAAAAATCGAAGATATAAACGTTCACAAATATGGAGCACACATTTTTCACACCAGCAATAAAAAGGTATGGGATTTTGTCAATTCCTTTGTAGGCTTTAACAGATATACCAATTCTCCTGTGGCTAATTATAAGGGCGAAATGTACAATATGCCATTTAACATGAATACCTTCAGCAAAATGTGGAGTGATGTCAGAACTCCGGAGGAGGCAAAACGACGTATCGGAGAGCAAAGATCTAAAATAACCGGTGAGCCGCGAAATTTGGAGGAACAGGCAATAAGCCTTGTGGGAGAGGACATATATAAAAAACTGGTTAAGGGATATACTGAAAAACAGTGGGGAAGAGACTGCAAGGAGCTTCCGGCATTTATAATAAACAGGCTTCCGGTGAGATATACCTATGATAATAATTATTTTAATGATTTATATCAGGGAATACCTATAGGTGGATATAATGTATTGATAAATGCTCTTTTTGAGGGCTGCGATGTGGAGCTTAATACGGATTACAATGATTACAGGGAAAGATATAATGCTATGGGAGATAAGATTCTTTACACCGGTACGTTGGATTCCTTTTACAATTACAGATTTGGCAAGCTGGAATACAGAAGTCTCAGATTTGATACGGAGGTAGTTGATACGGATAATTATCAGGGTGTAGCTGTGGTTAATTATACAGACAGGGAAACACCGTATACCCGTATAATAGAACATAAGCATTTTGAATTCGGAACACAGGAAAAAACCGTTATTACGAGGGAATACCCGGCAGCCTGGGAGGAGGGTATGGAGCCATATTATCCTGTAAATGATGAAAAAAATCTGGAAATATATCAGAAATATGCCCGGATGGCTGCCAATGAGGAAAAGATTTTATTTGGAGGGAGACTTGCTGAGTACAAATATTATGACATGGATAAGGTTATAGAGTCAGCATTTTCTCTTGTAGAAAAAGAGTTTAATTTGGAGATGAATTATGGAAAGGAATGTAAAAGTCAGTATTATTATGCCGGTGTATAAGGTTGAGGAATATGTAGCAAAGGCAATAGAAAGCATACTCAACCAGACACTTGAAGATTGGGAATTTATTATAGTTGATGACGGGACACCGGACAGGAGCGGTGAAATTTGTGACCAATATGCACAAAAGGATGGGAGGATAACAGTAATTCATAAGGAAAACGGAGGTGCTCCCAGTGCAAGAAATGTGGCTATAGATAAAGCCTGTGGTGAGTATTTGTACTTTATGGATTCCGATGACTGGGCAGAACCGGATATGCTTCTGGATATGTATAATCTGGCAAAAAGAGATAATTCACAGCTTGTTATTGCAGGCTTTTATATTGATACCTATTGTGGTAGGAATGAGTTTGTAACAGACAATTATACAGTTGAGAATATGGCTTTTTCCCGCAGGGATGAATTCAGAAAAAACGCATATAAGCTTTTTGACAGAAATCTGCTTTATACTCCTTGGAACAAGCTGTTTTCCAGAAAATACATCATGGAAAATAATCTTAGGTTTCCTACTACATTCTGGGATGATTTTCCCTTTGTAATAAGTGTAATAAGAGATGTTGACCGGGTTACGGTAACATCAAAGCAGTATTATCACTTTCTGAGGGCAAGGACTGAATCGGAGACGGCAGCCTACAGACCGGGCATGTATGAAAAAAGAGAGGAAGAACACACATGGATGATGGAGATTTATAAGCACTGGCATGTGGGGGACAGTCTGAGCACAGAAATGATTGCAAGAAGATATGTGGAAAGGTTCATAGGCTGTATTGAGAATGTTACTAATCCTGACAGCCATATGACTGCTAAGGAAATGAAAAAGCAGATTAAGGAAATGCTTAATAATCCAAGACTTCCCAAAATGCTTAAAAAGGCTAGTCCACACTCTCTTTATATGAAGCTTATGCTTTTGCCTGTTAAGTGGAAAAGCACAACTCTGTCCTATGCGGAAGGCAGGTTAATATCCTTTGTAAAGGGGAAAAATACCCGGTTATTTACAAAACTTAAGGTGGAAAGATAAACAAGGTGGTTCTATGGACAAAAATCCGTTTCTTAGTATTATTATCCCCGTATATAATGGGGAAGGGTATATTGATATAGCGGTAAAGTGTATACTTGACCAGACATTTAGTGACTGGGAGTTGATTCTTGTTGATGACTGCTCAAGGGATTCAAGTCTGGACAAATGCCTGGGCTGGAGCAGCAGGGATGCAAGAATAAAATGTATCGGACTCCACAAGAATATGGGCGCCGGAAATGCAAGAAACATGGGCATGGATCTGGCAAAGGGGAAATATATTACATTTATGGATGTGGATGATGTAATAGAAAAAAATCTTTATAGCACCGTTACTGCCAATCTGTCCACCGGTGAAGAAACTGATGTGGTGGTATGGGGCCTGACTGAGGAATATCTTGACAGAAACCTGAGGGTAATTGATAAAAATGTTATTTCCTTTAAAAGTAAAATGTGCAATAACAGGGATTCTCTAAGAAAGGCTGTCATTTTTCTTGAGGAAAAGACACTTTTTGGATATCAATGGAATCATATTTACCGGAGAGAGATAATAAGGAATAATCATATCCGGTTTGAAAGTGTCCGGCTATACGAGGATTATTTTTTTAATCTGCGGGTGGCAGGAGTTATTAATTCAATGGAAATCTCATCTTGTACAGGATATCATTATATAAAAGGCAGGGAAGGGAATGTAACCGGAGAATTTGTCAAGGATTATTTTCCACTGTCCAGGAGAAGAATTGCCTCCATGGTAGATATATATAAAGAATGGGGACTTTACAGCCCGGCTGTAAAAAAAATATGTGGTGAAAGATATATAAGATATATAATGTCTGCTCTTATGAGAAATAATATGCCTGAGGCGGGGCTTTCCCATAAGGAGAGAAAAGCCTTTGTGAAAAAGCTCTACGAGGATGACCTGTACAGGAAAATTTCAGCAGGGACAGCTCCGGGCAATTCAGCATTGGGAATGCTCAGATGGGCAATTAATCACAGAATGACCGGTATTGTTCTTATGATGGGATGGGGAGTATATATTGTAAAAATAAGCCTTGGACGTAAATTTTTGAAGAAAATCAGGATGAGTTAGAGGGTGAAAAATGCTATGAAAAGAGTACTGGTCTATGGCATGACAGCTAATCCAGGTGGAATAGAGTCTTATCTTATGTTTCTTTTGCATAAGCTTAGGGAATATGATATCTGCCTGGATTTTGTTACAGATTTCCCTGCAATTGCATATAAGGAGGAGATTAAGAAAGCAGGCTCTAAGATATTTTATATTCCTCCCAAGGGTAAGAAACTCTTTGGACATCTTGCTGCCATGAGAAAAATACTTAAGAGGCATCCGGAGTATAAGAGTGTTTATTTCAACCTTCTTGACGCAGGGGGTGTAATTACAGCATTAGTACCACACCTTATGGGAAGGAAGGTTATTGTTCACAGCCACAACGGCGATACGGATAAGGTTAAGCTCCACAAAAGATGCAAAAAGCTCCTTTCCAAGATTGCCCAGGGATATGTGGCATGCTCCCGGAAGGCGGGGAAATATATGTTTACCGTGGACGTACAGGATAGGATTCTCATTATTCCCAATGCCATAGATGTGGAAAAATACAGATACTCACCTGATGTGAGAAGGATGAAGCGCAAGGAACTTGGCATACAACACGAGTTTGTGGTATGCCACATAGGGAGAATAACCAGACAGAAAAACCCATACAGGGTTATTGATATATTTGAAAGGCTTAATAATAAAAATCCGAATAGTATTCTTTTGTATGCAGGAGATGGAGATATGAGTTCTGAAATAAAAGAGTACATTGCCAATAAGCCTTTGCCAATCAGACTTCTCGGCGTAAGAAATGACATTACAGAGCTTATGGCTGCTTCCGATGTGTTGCTGTTACCTTCCTTGTATGAGGGCTTTCCGATTGTTGCAATAGAAGCCCAATGTGAGGGCTTGCCTACAATTATGTCAACTAATATCACCAGGGAAGTGGGGCTTACAGACCTTGCGGAATATATAGAACTGGATGCAGATAACGATGTGTGGGCGGATAAGCTTCTTTCATATATGAACAGTGAAAGAATAGGCAGAGAAGAGGAAATACGCAGGAAGGGATATGACAAGCATTGCATGAATAATGTCTTTGACAGGCTGGCAGGCTTGTTTTAATAAATGGGGATTTATGTATGGAAATTAAAGCAGCAGACAGTAAAATAAAATATATTGAAAAGTTATTTATTGTACTGCTTTTTTTATATGCAGTTCTTGGCTCTAATAATCTCACCTACGGCAGCAGGATTATTACCCCTGTAATGCTTGCGGTATTTATTATTGGGGGGAGTCTTATCTTGTACAGAGTGTTTCATATTAAAGAATATAAGACTATGACCGGTTTTTTACCTGCGATATGTATGCTTGCAAGCATATGCCTGTCAACAATAGTAAATTACAGATATTCCCTTAAGCAGAATGTTGTTTTTTGCATATACTGGAGTCTTTTCTTTTTTCTTCTGTATTTTATATCTGACCGGACTTCCGTAAGAAGCGTTGGGGCAAATATAGAATTTACCGGTGTGGTTTTCCTTATATATATTACCTTTGCGGTTATTGTCAGCTTTTATATGTTTGCAAACGGAACGGGGGAAAAATTAGCCACACCTGACGGGGAATATGATTTTTATCGTGGCTTTGCCATTGGACGGCTGTGGGGAATGTTTATAAATCCCAATAACTCCGCTGTATCGGCAGGGATGACGGTGCTGCTTCTTATATACTTTTTTGGAAAATGCAGGAATGTGATAAGCAGGCTTCTGATTATAGCCGATATGGTACTGATGACATTTTTTATTGCACTTACCGACTCACGTACAGGAGCGGTTACCCTCGGAATTTCCGTATTTTTTTATTGCCTGGTCAGCCTGGTTTTAAGAGTACGGGACAGGAAGGAGAAAGGATATAACGGAAGGGCCGGACAGCACAGACAAGGTATACATACTGTATCATTAATAAGTCTTGCTATAATCATAGCCCTTGTGGCAGGCTTTGCCGGGTACGCACTTCCAAGACAGACTAAGCAGATATATAACAGGGTGAATGTCCATATAGCAAGAGAAAGGCAGAAGGAATTTGAGACTGCCCAGAGAGAAAAGCTTTTGAACGAGGGCTTGTCAGAGGATGAAATAGAGCTTATTATTGCCGAGGAGCTTGAAAATGAGGACTTTGGACTTAATACTGTTGAAAGAGGCTATGACCTTAAGACGGATGTAAGTAATAGAAGAATTGATGCCTGGAAAAGTGCGGCAGAGATTTTTGTTTCATCTCCGAAAGCATTTATTATAGGGACGTCATTTTGCGGGTTTACCGAATATGCACTGGAAAACCTTCCACATACTTATGTGGTAAATAATGACTACGGACTTTTTACTACCCTTGACAATGAGATATTTAATATCATGGATGCCCAGGGTATTATAGGTCTGGGATGTCTTTTATGGCTTGTTGCAAGCATTTTGATTGCATTATTTGGAAATGTATTTAACGTAAGGACGGAATACAGACAGATTGTGGCTGTACTGACAGGAATATGCTTTGGACTTGCGGGAGCTGCAATGTTCAGCAGTGTTATGTTTTATCACTTTTCCCAGAATACAGTATTGTTCTGGGTAAGCCTGGGAAGTCTTATATATATTGTAAAAAATGGAGTGACATATGAAAATTGATATTGTTGTACCCTGGGTAGATGGCGGGGACAGGCTCTGGCTGGAAGAAAAAAGTAAATATATGCCCGGTAAAGATGAGGATGCAGGGATTAACCGTTTTCGTGACTGGGATCTGCTGCGTTACTGGTTCAGGGGAATTGAAAAATATATGTCTTGGGTGAATGTGATACATTTTATTACCTGGGGACATGTGCCGGAGTGGCTCAATACTGATGCCGGGGGGCTTAATGTAGTGAAGCATGAGGATTATATTCCCGAAAAATATCTTCCTGTGTTCAGCTCCCACCCTATAGAGCTCAATTTGCATAGGATTGAAGAGCTTGAGGAGCATTTTATATATTTTAATGATGATACCTATGTAATCGATTATATGAGTCCTGGTGATTTTTTTAAAAAAGGGCTGCCGGTGGACAGGGTCACAGAGGTGCCCCTCAGATTTAATCCCGGGGGAATAGACCATATCATCGGAAATGATATGATGATAATTAACAAAAATTTTTCAAAAAAACAGGTAATTAAAAAAAACCGTGATAAATGGTTTTCTCCATTTGCCATAAAAGCCACTCTGAAAAACCTTTATATGAAACCGGTTCAGGGTTTTTCAGCCTTTGATAATCCTCATCTGCCTATGGCTTTTTTGAAATCCACCTTTGATGAGGTGTGGGAAAAGGAAAAGAATGTACTGGACAATACATGCAGTCACAAATTCAGAAGTGATGAGGATGTGAACAGCTGGCTTTTCCGATATTGGCAGTTTGTTACAGGAAAATTTGTACAACAGAGACATGAAAAGGGGAGATTTTTTTCTATTGGCCGGGATGATGCCGGTATAAGGAATGCAATTGACAAGCGAAGCTATTCCCTGCTTTGCCTTAGCGATGATGACGTTAATTTGGATTTTGAAGGTGAGAAGCAAACACTAAAGGAATTATTTACTCACATTTTACCTGAAAAATCCCGTTTTGAGATATAAGAGTGAAGATTATGAAAAAATATCAGATAAAGGAAATAAAGGAAATATACAATCATGCCGGCAGCAAGGCTGTCTGCGATATATGTGATTTTGCAACAGAGCTTTCGTATGAGCCGGTGTATATCAGGCAGAGGACAAAGGACACCGGAATTATTACGCTTTTTTTGAATCAGGCGGGTTTTTTCTGTGACTGGTTCAGGGGACTTAAGGGTATGGAGAAAAACTCGGTACTGCTTTTACAAAATCCGATAAAGCGTAAGCAACTGGGAATGTTTACTTTGCTGAGACTGTTTAAAAAAATAAAAAAGCTCACGGTTATTTCTGTTATACATGATGTAGAGGAACTTAGACTTTCCCTTTATAGAAAGTATTCTTCAAAGGAATTTAAGTTCATGCTGGGGAATTCAGATTATTTTATCGTTCACAATAAAGTCATGAAGGACTACTTTACAGGCAGAGGAATTGGAGAGGATAAAATAATTCCTCTCGGTATATTTGATTATGCTCTGGAGAAAGATAATACAAAGAAAACTATGAATCCGGAAGAAAAAGCCGATGTTGTCATAGCGGGAAATATGGATCCGCAGAAATGTCCGTATGTGTACAAGCTCTTTGACATTGTTAACAAATTTTCTGTAAATCTGTATGGGCCTGATTACAGGACAGGACAAAAATCGGAATATATTAATTATTGTGGTTCATTTCCCGCAGGAGAGATACCTTATATATTGAATGGAAGGTATGGACTGATATGGGATGGTGACAGTATAACAGAATGCAGCGGAGATACGGGTAATTATCTAAGATACAACGATCCCCACAAGACATCCCTTTATCTGGTTTCATGTATTCCTGTGATAATCTGGGAAGAGGCAGCGCTGGCGGACTTTGTAAGGGAGAATAATATTGGAATTACTATTGGCAGTCTTGAGGATTTGAAAGCAAGGATTGATTTGATAAGCAGAGAAGAATATGATAGTATGGTTCTGAATGCAACAGCAATGTCGGAGAAGCTTAAGGAAGGCTATCATATAAAAAAGGCAATAAAGCATATTGAGGATATCATAGGCATATAAGCTTTTTTGGGATTTATATGTCAGGCATATCCATAAATCTGGTATATTTGGAGGAAGAAAAATGCACAAGAGAAAAACAGGCAGAAGCAAGCACATAGATTTTATTCTTTTAGATGTTGTATGTGTTGAAATATCCTTTATACTTGCATATCTCATAAGAAGTCATGCAGGAGGCTTTAAGGCCGCAGATTCATATTATCTGATAAATGTAATGCTGCTTCTTATGCATTTTTGTGTTGTTTTTTGGACTGAGTGCTATTCCGGAATTATAAGAAGGGGTTACCTGAAGGAGCTAAAGCAGGTGGTGAAGCATAATTGCTTTATGCTTGGAGGTGTATTAATTATACTTTTTGGGATGAAGGAATCCGAAACCTACTCCCGTCTTGTTGTAGGGTACTTTTTTGTTATTGATATTGTACTTATGTATGTTGTCAGGATACTGTGGAAAAGGTTTTTATTTACCAGAAACAAGAAGGAGAAAAACAGCAGCAAGGTAATAATTGCGGTTACAAAGGGAAGTGCCGAGGAGGTGTTGTTAAGATTCGGACAGTGTGAATATGAAAATATAAGTGTAGAAGGTCTGTTTATACTTGATGAGGACATGAAAAATCAGGAAATTCTCGGTACAAGAGTTCTGGGTGGCAAAAAGGAAATGTATGAATTTGTAAGGACAAATGTCATTGACAGGGTATTCCTTCAATATCCGGGTGATGATTTAAGGGAGATAATTGACAACCTTCTTATTATGGGTGTTATAACCCATGTAAGCGTAAATGCCTTCCTTTCCGGAGCGCCTAATCTTGTTGTAGAGAATGTGAATGACTATACTGTAATAACAACAAGTATTAATCTTATGTCCTTTAAGCAAAAGGTAATAAAGAGATGCATGGATATACTGGCATCGATACCGGGTCTTATTATTACAGGTATTCTTACTATAATACTGGGTCCGATAATCTATATCCAGTCTCCCGGCCCAATATTTTTTAAGCAGACCAGAATAGGAAGAAACGGACGGCATTTTAAAATGTACAAGTTCCGTTCCATGTACATGGATGCAGAAGAAAGAAAAAAAGAGCTTATGGCCGAAAATAAGATGAATGGCCTGATGTTTAAGATGGATAATGATCCGAGAATAACTCCGATAGGAAAATTTATAAGAAAAACCAGCCTTGATGAGTTCCCTCAGTTTATTAATATTTTTAAGGGTGATATGAGTCTTGTGGGAACCAGACCGCCAACAGAGGACGAGTATCTTCAATATGAGATGCATCACAAATCCAGACTGGCAATTAAACCAGGACTTACAGGAATGTGGCAGTCGTCAGGAAGAAGTGACATTACGGATTTTGAAGAGGTAGTCAGACTTGATAATGAATATATCAGAAATTTCAGCCTGGGACTTGATATCAAAATTATCTTTAAAACTCTGTGGTCAGTTGTAAGCAGAAAGGGTTCGGTATAGGCAATACGGCAAAATAACCTGCCGGTGTTTACACGGAAGTGTGAGGATATGAAACGAAAAACCACTGTGAGAAAAATATTATTTGTGCTTTTGAGTATTCTATGGATGGGGATAATATTCTTTTATTCTGCACAACCGGGAACTGTATCACAGGAAACCAGCTATTGGGCAGGAACTACCTTTGGCAGGATTTTTGTTCCGGGATATGATGACTGGTCACCGGCAAGGCAGCTTGAATTTGCAAAAAAAATTGATTACCCGGTAAGAAAAACAGCACATTTTACGGAATATGCCATTCTGGGCTTTTTTCTCGTCGGAGCACTGTACAAAAATAAAATACCGGGGCAAAAAAAAGGATACAGAAACAGTATTGCTTATAGCTGGCTTGTGGCAACAGCGTATGCCATATCAGATGAAACACATCAGGTATTTGTGCCTGGAAGGGATGGTAATATAAAGGATGTGCTTCTGGACAGTGCAGGTGGATTCACAGGGATACTCATCATGTATTTTATAATATATACAGCTTCAAAAGGTAAAGAGCAAGCATATGGACAGGATAGTATGCATAGAAAAAGTACTTAAGTCCGGGACCTTTTTTCCCATTATGTAAAAATATAGGTATAAGGGCAAGCATGCCATACAATTCAACAGGACTGGCAAATTCTACAAGCACTGCAAAAAGTCCGATGACTGTTAACAGCGGATGCCCTCTGAACAGGTAGAAAAGTATTATCAGGGTGACACCGGGAGCTCCATAGTCGGTGTTTAACCAGCTGCCGGCATATATTGACAAAAGAGTGGCGGCAATTCCCAGGGTCATTGCAAAGTAGTCATTGCTATGGGATTTGTATTCTTTAATCCCGTAATCAAGACATATAATGGCGATTAATCCAAGAAAAAGAGTAAAAAAGACATTAAGGGTTACACCCCTTACATATGGCTTTGAATATAACATAAGACAAAACGGTATCTGGGAGATAAATGCAAAAACCAGAAGTCTCAGGGCATAGTTTTTCCTGCTTGTGGTATGTATATAGCCCTCTGCCATAAGATAGCAGAAAACAGGAAATGCAATCCTGCCTATGCTTCGCATCACATAATAGGAATCCGGGTTCATAACTACACCTATATGGTCAATTGTCATTGAGACTATAGCGATAAGCTTGAGCGCTAATGTGTTAAGACAGGCTGCCCTGGTATGAAAGTTTTTATAGAATTTGTTGATTTTCGATGTTATGTTCATAAATTCAAGAACCCCTATGATTAACGGAATATATCTTAATTAAGGAAACCTGAGGCAGTAAATTTGCATTTGTATTTTACGATGTTGAATTGCATGAGCATGGCTTAATGGTTAGTCTGCTTCAAATATCATGGTGGTGCTGCCACTTCCGGAAATTGTCAAGGTCATTTGGTTATCCTTAATGACTGCTTCCATATTCCTGTTGCTGTCATTAAAATTAAGGATGTATTTATCACCTGATTTTTCGATTGTACCGGTATGGGCTTTGTTTTTTAGCGTAAATGTGAAGACCTTTCCATCAGGGGATTCAAAACGCGGGGAATATATATCCCGGTTTGTGTCATCATATGTTGATGTAGTTCCTGATACAGTCATTTCGACTAACTTCCAGTCGGATGAAATATCAGCTTCCCCGGTACCGGATTTGCCGCAGGCGGTAAGACCGGATAAGACAACAAGAAAAGTAATGAGACACAGTAATTTCTTCTTCATGACAGAGCTCCTTTAAAAAGTGTTAAAATTTATGTTAAGTCTATCGGCAATTCAGCTTTGTGTCAAGCGTTAAAATTGACGTAATCGGTAAAAATAAAGTCAGAAGCTAAATTTTGTATTGACATAAAAATATATATAGGTTATTGTAGAGAATGTAAAAAATACAAATTGTATAAGGTTTATCTCTCTTATTCAGAGCGGTGGAGTCATAAGGGACTGGGAAGCCGCGGCAACCCCATAAGTGGAAGGTGCCGGCCTGAGCGATACTATGGTTTATAGTAGTCGAGCAATAAGAGGATTTGAGTATAAGATTTTCAAATCCGGTTGCTTAACCGGATTTTTCTTTTCTTAAATTGAAAGAGAGATGATAAAACAACCAATGTATCCGGATAATACGGATAGCAAAAAAACGGAGGAGTACAAATGGAAAAACATTTATTTACATCTGAGTCGGTTACAGAGGGACATCCCGACAAAATCTGTGACCAGATAAGCGATGCGGTTCTTGATGCAATACTTAGTCAGGATCCCATGGGCAGGGTTGCCTGTGAAACAGCAGTAACAACCGGACTTGTCCTTGTTATGGGAGAGATTACAACAAAGGCTCATATTGATATCCAGAGCATTGTAAGAGAGACAATAAGGCAGATAGGCTATGACAGGGCAAAATATGGATTTGACTGCGATACCTGTGGAGTTATTACAGCTCTTGACAAGCAGTCTGCTGATATTGCAATGGGTGTGGATAAGGCGCTTGAGGCAAAGGAAAACAGGATGAGTGATGAGCAGATAGAAGCTATAGGGGCAGGAGACCAGGGTATGATGTTTGGCTATGCCGTAAATGAGACACCGGAGCTTATGCCTTATCCTATATCTCTTGCACATAAGCTGGCATTAAAGCTTTCAGAGGTAAGAAAAAATGGCACATTATCTTACCTAAGACCTGACGGAAAAACACAGGTGACTGTTGAATACGGAGAGGACGGAAAACCTAAAAGACTGGATGCCGTAGTTGTTTCCACCCAGCATGGTGAGGAAGTAAACGGAGAACAGATAACCCGGGATATAAAAAAATATGTATTAGATCCTGTTCTTCCGCAGAATATGGTGGACGAGGATACCAAATTCTACATTAACCCTACAGGAAGGTTTGTTATAGGTGGTCCTAACGGAGACAGTGGCGTTACAGGACGTAAGATAATTGTTGACACCTATGGAGGATACGGACGACATGGAGGCGGTGCGTTTTCCGGTAAGGATTGCACCAAGGTTGACCGTTCCGCTGCTTATGCCGCGAGGTATGTAGCAAAAAATATAGTAGCCGCGGGACTGGCAGATAAGTGTGAAATCCAGCTTTCATATGCCATAGGAGTTGCTCATCCTACATCAATAATGGTTGATACCTTTGGAACAGGTAAGCTTCATGACGAGAGATTAACAGACATTATCAGAGAAAACTTTGATTTGAGACCGGCGGGTATAATAAAAATGCTGGATCTGCGAAGACCGATTTACAGACAGACAGCTGCTTACGGACATTTTGGAAGAACTGATATAGACCTTCCATGGGAGAAAACAGACATGGCAGAAAAGCTGAAGAGTTATTTGTAAATATATAATGATGGTACAATCACAATGTATTGCAATATGAATTATGAGGAGACAAAATATTATGAAAAATATGCTTAATTTTAAGAATTTCTCTCAGGAAGAGCTGATGGATATTCTTAACCTGGCACTTGATATGAAGAAAAATCCGGAAAAATACAGTGAGGCATGCAAGGGAAAGAAGCTGTATACGCTTTTTGAAAAAACCTCAACAAGAACCTTTCTGTCATTCACAACAGGAATTACCGAGATGGGTGGAAGCTATTTTAACCAGCTTTGGAGGGATTCAAATTTTGTACTTGGGGAGCCGGTGTCAGAAATAAAATATGTATGCCGTAATGTGGACATAATAATGGCCCGTCTGGTAAAGAATGAAACTGTAGAGCTTTTTGGAAAGAATGTTACCGTTCCGTTTATTAACGGCTGTGACAATTCCTATCATCCATGCCAGATTCTTGCAGATGCAATGACAATTATTGAACACTTTGGAAGCCTGGATGTTAAGCTGTTATATATAGGAGCTAAAAACAATGTATTTAATTCTCTTGTGGAGTTCTTTACAAAGATGAAAAAGGGAACCATATATGGCCTTACTCCGCTTGTTAATGAGACTGTATGCAAGGAGGATTTCTTTGAGGCGGCAAAAAGCACAGGACATTATGTAGAGCTTGATCCGGGAATGTCTATTGAAGAGGCAAAGAAATATGTCAATGAAATGGATATATTGTATACAGACACATGGGTTGATATGGAATTTTTCAATAATCCCGAGTATGCAAAGCAGAAGGCGGAGACAATGCAGAAAATGATGCCTTATCAGATAAATGACCGGCTTATAGAAGGAAGTAAAGCAGTTGTGTTTCACGATATGCCGATGCATGAGGGCTTTGAGATATCACAGAGTGTAATAGACAGGAACCTGAATTACATTCTGGATCAGGCAGAGAATCGTCGCCACGCAGAAAAGGCAGTAATGCTTACACTCCTCAATTCAAAGTAGAATATGTGTTAAAGAGGCTTATATGGACATATGGATAGGTGTGCTGGCTTTTGTGCTTTTCCTGGGATTCGGAACAGCAGATGCGGTATGTATCAATGCCCTCAAACGCCAGTCTGATATAGTTATAAAAAGCAGAATAAAACACAGGGTAAATGGCTCAGATGTAATTATAGCTAATCTGAGCCTTATTGTCTTTGGCATATTGATTTATTTCCATCTGTATACATTTGTACCTGCTATTCTTGCATTTGTACTGTTTATTGTACTGTCCTCCCAGGTAAAAAGCGGAATTACCGGAGACGGTGCCCAGGTTGGAACTACATTTATTGGCTGGAAGTCCATGGAGGGATACAAATTTCATGATGATCCGGAGGACACCAATGTGATTATACTGAAAATAAGAGCCAACGGAAGGCAATATATCCTTGTATGTGACAGAACGGACAGAGCTGTGATTAAAGCTGCTCTGGACAGGAATTATGTAAACCCGACCAGAGTAATAAAAACAGACTAATTTGTTGACATGAAAAGCTATAAGAGCTATTATAGACGTAGTTTAAATAAGTGCAGGAATAGGAGAAAATCATGAAGCATTTGATAGATTCAACGGATTTAAGTGTAGAAGAAATTGATGATATTTTGGATTTGGCTCTGGACATAATTGATAACAAAGGAAAATACAGTGAGGCCTGCAAGGGGAAAAAACTTGCCACCTTATTTTTTGAACCAAGTACAAGAACCCGTCTCAGCTTTGAGGCTGCCATGATGGAATTAGGGGGGAATGTGCTTGGTTTTTCTTCGGCTGATTCATCCTCGGCCACAAAGGGAGAAAGTGTGGGGGATACGGTAAAGGTTGTTGGATGCTATGCTGATATTATTGCCATGAGGCATCCTAAGGAGGGTGCTCCTATGCTGGGCTCCATGGTTTCTGATGTGCCAATAATTAATGCGGGAGACGGGGGACATAATCACCCTACACAGACTCTTACGGATTTGCTTACAATCAAGAGAGAAAAGGGAAGACTTGGAGATTTTACCATAGGCCTTTGTGGAGATTTAAAATTTGGACGTACAGTTCATTCCCTTATTAAAGCATTGTCAAGATATAAGGGAATAAAATATGTGCTTATATCTCCAACAGAGCTTAAAGTTCCAGATTATATAATCACAGAAGTTTTTCAGAAGAATAATATAGAATATAAGGAAGTTTCTACCATTGAAGAGGTTATAAATGAACTGGATATCATATATATGACCAGAGTCCAGAAGGAACGTTTTTTTAATGAGGCAGATTATGTAAGACTGAAGGATACCTATATTCTGGATAAGGATAAACTGAAGCTTGCAAAAGAGGATCTTGCTATTTTACATCCCCTTCCGAGAGTGAATGAAATTTCCACCAATATAGATGATGATCCGAGAGCCTGTTATTTCAGGCAGGCATTGAATGGAAAATATGTAAGAATGGCACTTATGTTAAAATTGCTGGGGGTGAATGTGAAATGATAATTGAGAGCATACAGGATGGAATAGTATTAGACCATATAACAGCGGGAAAGGCTCTTACGGTTTATCACGATCTGGGCTTAGATAAGCTCTCCTGCAGTATCGGTATATTACAGAATGTCAGAAGCAGTAAAATGGGTAAAAAGGACATTCTTAAGATTCATCAGGAATATGATATTAACCTGGATGTCCTCGGGTATATTGACCCCAATATAACAGTTAGCATCATAAAGGATGGGCAGACTGTGGAAAAGAAGAAGCTGGCTCTTCCACATAAACTTATTAATGTAAAAAAGTGCAAAAATCCAAGATGCATTACTTCTGTTGAACCGGATATACCACAGATATTTAATCTCACTGATGAAAAAAACAGAGTGTACAGATGTATATATTGTGAGGCAGATAAATAGGGATAGCCTTGCACATGATAAATATTTTCGGTTTACTTTTTTTTCGAATGTGTTATAATTTATAAGACTATGTGGAATATCCAGAGGTGTGTAATGGAAAAGTATGTTATAAAGGGTGGCCAGACTCTTGACGGAGAGGTTACCATAGCAGGAGCAAAAAATGCTGCATTGGGTATACTTGCCGCAGCAATTCTTACAGATGAGGAATGTATAATAGAGAACGTTCCATATGTCGAAGATACAAAGGTATTGCTCAGGGCTATTGAGAATATTGGTGCCAAAGTAAAATATATAGATACTCACACAGTTTCCATATGTGGTGGGAGCATTGTCAATGATGAAGATTTGTGCGTTGATGATGAGTACATAAGAAAAATAAGGGCTTCGTATTATCTGCTGGGCGCATTGCTTGGCAAATTCAACTATGCAAAGGTGGCACTGCCGGGTGGATGCGAGATAGGACTCAGACCTATAGACCAGCATATCAAGGGCTTTGAAGCACTGGGAGCAAAGGTTGATATAGTTTCCGGAGGTAATGTAATTGCCAGGGCGGAGCATCTTACCGGCAATCATGTATATCTTGATGTGGTTACGGTAGGTGCTACTATTAACATTATGCTTGCCGCTGTTCTTGCCGAAGGGAAAACAACCATAGAGAATGCGGCGAAAGAACCTCATATTGTTGATGTGGCTAACTTTCTTAACAGTATGGGAGCTAATATAAAGGGAGCAGGTACAGATGTAATAAGGATAAGAGGCGTTCAGAAGCTTAAAGGGACAGAATATTCAATTATTCCGGATCAGATTGAGGCAGGCACATTTATGGCTATGGCAGCAGCTACAGGTGGTAATGTGCTGATAAAGAATGTTATTCCCAAACATCTGGAAGCCATTTCATCCAAGCTTAATGAGATTGGTGCACATGTAATAGAATATGATGATTCTGTAAGAGTTATGGCTGACGGAAGGCTTAAGGCCACTCAGATAAAAACACTTCCATATCCGGGATTTCCTACAGATATGCAGCCACAGATGGCAGTTACTCTGGCATTGTCCCAGGGAACAAGTATAATAACCGAGAGCATTTTTGAAAACAGATTTAAGTATGTAAATGAATTATCCAGAATGGGTGCCAGGATAAAGGTTGAAGGCAATTCAGCTATCATAAATGGCATTGAACGCTATACGGGAGCCAGCTTATCTGCACCTGATTTACGGGCGGGAGCAGCCCTTGTTATAGCTGCCCTGGCTGCAGAGGGCTTCAGCACAGTAGAGGATATTAAGTATATACTCAGAGGCTACGAAGATTTTGACGGAAAGATAAGAGGTCTTGGCGGGCAGATTGAAGTAGTCGATTCAGATAAGGAGTTGCAAAAATTCAAGCTCAGGGTTGGCTAAGGCTGCCTTGAGTTTTTTATCCCAGAAGAACAAGGATACCATTTAAAAGGAGGGTTACAGTTATGCAAAAAAAACCATATTACATTACAACTGCCATAGCTTATACTTCCGGGAAGCCTCATATAGGCAATACCTATGAAGTTGTTTTAGCGGACAGTATAGCCAGATATAAGCGCTTTGTGGGCTATGATGTCAGATTCCAGACAGGAACAGATGAGCATGGCCAGAAAATTGAGATCAAGGCCTTTGAGAATTTGTCAACACCAAAGGAATTTGTAGATGATGTTTCGTCACAGATAAAGAATATCTGGGATTTGATGAATACATCCTACGATAAATTTATAAGAACTACAGATCCGGACCATGAGAAACAGGTTCAGAAAATATTCAAAAAGCTTTATGACCAGGGAGATATATATAAGGGACATTATGAGGGAATGTATTGTACACCATGTGAGTCATTCTTTACCCAGTCACAGCTTGTAGACGGAAAGTGTCCTGATTGCGGAAGAGAATGCCAGCCTGCAAAGGAAGAGGCATATTTCTTTAAGCTTAGCAAGTATGCCGATAAGCTTATAGAACATATTAATACTCATCCGGAATTTATCCAGCCGGAATCAAGGAAAAATGAGATGATGAATAATTTCCTGCTGCCGGGACTTCAGGATTTATGTGTATCGAGAACCTCTTTCAAGTGGGGTATACCTGTGGATTTTGATCCGGGACATGTTGTATATGTATGGATAGATGCCTTATCAAACTATATTACAGGACTTGGTTATGATGTGGATGGCAATTCGGATCCTCTCTACAGACGCTATTGGCCTGCAGATCTTCATCTTATAGGCAAGGATATATTAAGATTCCACACAATATATTGGCCGATTATGCTTATGGCATTGGGAGAACCGCTTCCAAAGCAGGTATTCGGACATCCATGGCTTATACAGAGCGATGGGAAAATGAGCAAATCAAAAGGAAATGTTATATATGCAGATGATATGGTTGATTTCTTCGGAGTTGATGCCGTAAGATATTTTCTCCTTCATGAGATGCCATTTGAGAATGACGGAGTTATATCATGGGAGCTTGTTATTGAAAGAATTAATTCAGAGCTGGCAAATACTCTGGGTAATCTTGTTAACAGAACTATTTCCATGGCTAACAAATATTTTAATGGTGTTGTTACCAATGCAAGTGACAGCCAGCCTGTAGATGATGAGCTTAAGAAGGTTGTTGTGGATACAAGACTTAAGGTTAATTCGTGCATGGACAAGCTCAGAGTGGCAGATGCCATGACAGAGATTTTTAATCTCTTTAAGAGATGTAACAAATATATTGACGAAACAATGCCTTGGGCTCTCGCTAAGGATGCTGAGCAGACTGACAGACTTAACACAGTTTTGTATAATCTTGTGGAAAGTATAACTGTAGGAGCTACTCTTCTTGAACCATTTATGCCGGAGACATCAGAGAAGATTTTGAAGCAGCTTAATACCGGAAAAAGGCGTGTTACTGAGCTTTCTGAATTTGGACTTTATCCATCAGGGAACAAGGTAACTGCGGAGCCTGAGATATTATTTGCCAGAATTGATGCAAAGGCTATGCTCGATGAAATAGAAAAAAAATTCCCATCAAAGCCTGAGGAACCCGAACAGGAAAAGCCTAAGAAAAAGGCCAGGACAGAGATAAAGATTCCTACCGTTGAGGCAGTAGTCAAGGGAGAGATATCCATAGAAGAATTCGGGAAAATGCAGCTTCAAATGGGCGAAATATTGTCATGTGAAGCGGTTAAGGATTCAAAAAAGCTTCTTTGTTCCCAGGTTCAGGTTAATGGAAGAGTTCTTCAGATTGTATCCGGTATCAAGAACTACTATAAGCCTGAGGATATGGTTGGAAAGAAGGTTGTTGTTATAACTAATTTAAAACCAACCAAGCTTGCGGGAGTTTTATCAGAAGGAATGCTTCTCTGCGCAGAAGATTTTGAGGGTAATCTTGCTCTTCTTACTGCAGAGAAGGATATGCCGGCAGGTGCTATGATTAGCTAAATTCAATACTTTCCTGTTGGCAGGAAGGAGAAAGATATGTTAGATATTTTTGAAAAGAAGGAGTCTCAGGTAAGATCCTATTGCCGTAAATATCCGGTAGAGTTTAAAAAGGCAAAAAATGCTGAGATTTTTTCTGTAGATGGCGAAAGATACATCGATTTTCTTGCGGTGGCAGGTTCAATTAATTATGGACATAATAACCCTGAGATAAAAAAGGCAATTCTGGATTATCTGTCTGAGGATAATATTATAAATGCCCTTGATATGTATACAGAAGCCAAGGAAGAATTTTTGACGACAATAACAGAAGAAATCCTCGAACCACGAGGTCTGGACTATAAGATTATGTGCTGTGGGCCAACAGGTACAAACGCAGTGGAGGCAGCTCTTAAGCTGGCTCGTAAGAATACAAAAAGAACAGAGGTAATTGCATTTTCGGGGGCCTTTCACGGTATGTCCCTGGGAAGCCTTGCCCTTACCACCGATAAGACAAGCAGAGAGGGAGCCGGAGTTCCACTTGAGCATGTGACCTTTGTTCCGTATGATGGGGTGGGGCCGGACTCCATATCCTATATCAGATGGATATTGGAAGATGACCATTCAGGTATACAAAAGCCTGCTGCAATAGTTCTGGAGACTATTCAGGCAGAGGGTGGAATTAATGTCGCAAGTGTGGAATGGCTTAGAGAAATAAGAAACATTTGTGATGAATACGGAATTCTCATGATTGTGGATGATATACAGGTAGGTAACGGAAGAACCGGACATTTCTTTTCCTTTGAAAGAGCAGGCATTGTGCCTGACATGGTTGTTCTTTCAAAATCAATTAGTGGTTTTGGCATGCCTATGGCATTGCTTCTGCTTAAGCCTGAGTTTGATATATTCCGCCCGGCAGAGCATAATGGAACCTTTAGAGGCAATCAGCTCTCCTTTGTCGGTGGTACGGCAGGAATAAAGTATTTTAACAAATACAAGCTGGATAAAGAGGTTCAAAGAAAAGGCGAGATTATAAGAAAATTTATTGAGGAGAAGATACTTCCGCTGGATAGCAGGATTTCTATGAGAGGAATGGGCTTTATCTGGGGTATTGATCTTTCCAAAATTGATAACAGGCTTGCATTGGAGGCTGTTCATCAGGGCTTTGACAGACATATTATCATGGAGGTTGCAGGAAGAAAGGATTCGGTTCTTAAACTTATGCCTCCTCTTACAATTGAGGATGAGGTTCTGATGGAGGGACTTGATATCGTAAAGCAGGCTGTTGAGGCAGCTCTTAAGACAGTCTGATTATATATGAATAAAGAGGATATACCGGGAATACCTATAAGATGGGTTCCCGGTTTTTTTAGGTGAATACTTTTCACACAGCAGTCTAAATATTGGTGGCGTTTGCATAAATTATACTAATATGATATGATAATCTATGTCTGTGTGGAGGACACGGATTTCGAAAGGTTAAGAAACCTTAGCGCCATGCACCGGATTTTACTGGGAAAGCGATAAATGTTATATGCAGATAAGCATCCGTATATACATGAAGAACTTTTATGCCAGCTCCGGTTAACGAGGTAAAGAGTTATCGAGGGATTCGGCGGATGCTCTTTCGTAAGGCTGATTGCGATACATGAGGATGAAATATGAGAGCAATCTCAAAACAAATTCAAATGATCAGCAAAGGAAACAATGATTAATGATTTTCATTTGCCATTGAGATTATGAAAAGAGGTATATAAAATGTGTGGAATAATAGGATTTACCGGCTATTGTCCTGCTAAGGATATTATAATAAACGGACTTGAAAGATTAGAGTACAGAGGCTATGACAGTGCAGGCTTTGCTCTTCTTTCAGAAACAAACGATATAATTGTCAAAAAGAGAACCGGAAAGGTAGAGGAATTAAAAAAGCTTTGCATGAATCAGGAATTTCCGGAAACCTGTGGAATAGGCCATACGAGATGGGCAACCCATGGTGGAGTTACAGATGTAAATGCCCATCCCCACAGATGCGGTAAGGTGGTTCTTATCCACAACGGAATTATTGAAAATTACAGACAGCTCGTTGTTGAGTATGGATTACAGGATAAGCTTGTATCCGAGACTGATTCAGAGGTGGTTGCGGCATTACTGGATAAATTTTATGAATCAGATCCGTACAGTGCAATAAAAAAGTGCGTAAAAGTACTGTCCGGAGCTTTTGCACTGTGTATTATGTTTCAGGATATCCCGGGGAAGATATTTGCTATAAGGAATGTAAGTCCTATGGTGGCGACTACCTGTGAAAAGGGCTCAATAATTGCATCAGACCTTACAGCACTGGTAGAATTTTCCAAAGAATACTTTGTTGTTCCCGAATATCATATCCTTACGATGACACGGGACGGAATAGAGGTTGAAACTCTTAAGGGAGAGAAGGTGGAACCGTCTATGCTCACCGTGAACTGGGACATTAAAAGTGCCCAGAAGGGAGGATATCCTTTCTTTATGCTTAAGGAAATATATGAGCAGCCGGATTCTATCCGTAATACGGTTACACCGAGGGTAAGCAACGGACTGCCTGATTTTACCGAGGACGGAATTGATGATGAGGTTTTTGCAAATTGTAAAAGGATTACTGTGGTTGCCTGCGGAACAGCCATGCATGCTGGAATGGTAGGCAAGCATATTATAGAGGAAAAACTGCGTATTCCGGTACAAGTGGAAATTGCATCAGAATTCAGATACAAAAATCCCATTATCGACAGTGAGACACTTACTATTGTCCTTTCCCAGTCCGGAGAGACCATTGATACCCTGGAGGCACTTAAGCTGGCAAAAGCCAGGGGCTCTAAGGTTATATCCATTGTAAATGTAAAGGGTTCCACAATAGCCAGGGAAAGTGATTACGTTTTATACACCCATGCAGGTCCGGAGATTGCCGTTGCCAGTACTAAAGCATATACAGTACAGGTTTCAGCGATGTACCTTATTACCTGTAAGATGGGACTTGTTAAGAAGATAATAGACGAGGCCGCAGCAAGAAAGTTTATGACAAAGCTTCTTAATACACCTAATATTATTGAAGAGACATTGAAAAATGCCAATAATATAAAAAGAATTGCAAATCACATAAAAATGTCACCGGATGCATTTTACATCGGAAGAGGTCTGGATTATACCATGAGCCTTGAGGCTGCACTTAAGCTTAAGGAAATTTCATATATTCACGCAGAGGCATATGCTGCAGGAGAGCTTAAGCACGGAACAATAGCCCTTATATCTGAGAATGTACCTGTGATTGCCCTGGCAACCCAGGAGGATGTATATGAAAAGGTTATCTCCAATATACGGGAGGTAAAGGCAAGAGGCGCTTATGTGGTTCTTGTCAGCATGGATGATAATGTCGATGATCCTGCAATATGTGATAAGCATATAAAAATACCAAGGCTTGACAGAGAGTTTACAGCATTTGCTGTTGCAGTGATTCTTCAGCTTATAGCATATTATACATCTGAAGCAAAGGGCCTTGATGTGGATAAACCGAGAAATCTGGCAAAATCAGTAACTGTAGAGTAGAGGTTTTATATCACTCTGCTTTGATTTGTGGAGCTGATTGTCTGGTTATAATAGATTTTACAAAAATCCCGGACTTTTCAAAGTCCGGGATTTACTTTTTTCGAATATATATGAGGCACTTTTTGTCACGTTGTGAAATGCAAACCGGGGTGTCTTCTGCATTATGGTGCATCGGAGTTGGTGGCATTTTCAGGAACTTCCGATGTACTGATCATGGCTGCATCAATTGCCAGAAAATCCTCATCACTTATGTAATATAGGTTATCATCCTCGATGATGGTAACGGTAACCACAACCGGGTCACCGTAAGTCATATTGCTGCAGCCTTCATTGAGAATCTGTAAAAGACCTTCTGAAAATTCTGTTTCGTATTCTTCCAGAGTATAATCATTGTAATCACCTTGGGATATACCCTTGTTAAATCTGTCTACATAGGAAATGACATCATCCTTTGTCTGGTTAAACAGGTTAATTGGATATATGGTAACATCCACTGTGTAGGTGTCTCCGTGTTTTTTTGCTTTGTCAACCTTATAATTTATCTTGCTGTATACATTCTTAGCAAGGGCAACAAAGCCCTCCTTTGCTCCTGAAGCGTCGGAAATTGTGACACCGTAGTAGGCCAGTATGTTGTCTGCCAGATGCTCCATATTATCATCATAGAGAGCTTGGGCATCCTCCTTGTTTGCACCTGTGGCCTTTATGTAATCATCCTTTGCACCAAGATAGTTTATGGCAATAAGGCTCTTGATGTAGTCGCTGTATCGCTTTTCCTGTTTGCCGGAGCATCCGGCGAGAGAAAATCCCATAGCCAGACATAGGATTACGCTGAGATATCTTTTAAAATGTTTCGCTGTTATAGATGTTTTCATTGTATATAGTTCCTTTCCCCGGATAACAAAGGTTATCCGGTCACAGTGCTCATTGTAACACAGTTATTACTGAAATGCGATACAAAATTTGTCGATTTCATATAAAAAATAAGTGCATAATATGAAAGGGTGTGTTATACTGTTTTTGATTAAATATTTCAGATACAATTAGAAATTTGAAAGGGGCAATGTACGAAAATGGATATACAGTTAAAGACAGCATCATTTGGCGGTTACGATAAAAAGGCAGTTGAGGCATATATAGAGGAACTTAATGCAGAGCATGGAAAAGAAGTAGAGAGTTTGAAGGCTAATATACTTAAGCTTAGTGAGACAGTTAAGAATCTGCACACGATGAGAGAGGTTAATCTCAACGAGTCAGCCGGCACAATCGATAACCTTAAGAAGGTTAATGATGAGCTTCAGGTTGAGGTTACAGAGCTTAAGCAGCAATTAGAATCTTACAAATACAAGGAAGAGGAGTCAGCCAGCAGGTATGAATCCATTTCAAGGACACTTCTTGAAGCACGGGAAAGTGCTGATTTGCTTGTAAGACAGACTACAGATGAATGCAACGATATGAAGGCAAGGACTGAGGCTGAATGCCAAAGACTTACCGATGAGACTGTAGCAGCCTGTGACAGATTGTCGGCAGAAACCAGCAGTGCATGTCAGGAGCAGAGGGAAACAACTTATGCTGACTGTGAGGAATTAAAACGTAAGACAAAGGAAGAGACAGATGCTCTTATAGCAGATACAGATTATAATTGCAAGACCCAGACGGAGGAAACAAGAGTTGCCTGCGAGCAGCTTACCGAGACAACCCAGTCAGAGTGCGAGGAGATGCGCAATCAGGCACGGATTGAGGCATATAATGTCCGGATGGCTGTTAAAAGGGAATGTGAGAGCGTAAGCGATTTTATGGCCCAGCTTATGGTCAGCGTGGATAATGTGGTTAAGGCCTGCGACGAGACAAAATCTGTAGCAGACCAGGCATTTCCGGAATTAAAATAACAAAACATACAATTAACTTTAGGTTTTGGATGTGCAGATGTACTCATATTTGCCAGAGGTGCAAGATATTATAGACGTACCTCTGGCATAACTTATTATACAAAGGGGGAATATATATGGTTCTTGAAAATAAATATCTTCGGAAAGCAATTGTAAAAGCCGGATGTGTGGTTATAGTTAAAACCTGCAATATAGCAGATAAAAAGAGCAAGCTTGAATATATTTCGCCCAATGCGTCTATGCTAGGTATGAATGTTGAAATGCTGAATAAGGGAATGAAATTAACTGAGGATTACATTTTTCCGGAAGACAGGGAAAAGGTTATCCAGACGGTTGTTGCTGCCGCAAAAAACAAGGTGGGGGATTATGCCCACAGATACAGAATGGTTGGTGATGACGGAAAACTTTATTATGTTGCCAATGATATTTCCATATCGGAGATAGACGGAAATAATATCAGGGTTGAGTTTTATGTAAAAATGGTATCAGATGAGGAAGAACAGAATTCGGATTCGTTTGCAAATACAAATGTATCCACAGAAACTGACAATGAAAAGAAAGAGGATACAAAAGACCTGTATCCCGATTTACCTGAAAAAGACAAAGTAGCTACGGCGATAAGGGTCTTTTCGGAGCTGTCAGGACTTTACTCTGTCTTTGTGGATATGGAGTGCAGAATAAAAATATCACCTGTGGGACCCGCTACAAATATGGGAGATTTTTATGATTTGTTTGAAAAACCATCATATAAGGAATACTTCAAATATATTAAACAGATTGTTATGAATAATGATGCTCCTACAATTTTGGACAGAGAGGAAGGTGGAATTGGAAAAATTTCAGCTGCACCTGTCAAGGTAAATGACCAGATGATAGGCTTGTGGATTCTTGGCTCATACACAGAGGAAGAAACAGATAAGCTTCGGAAAATGTATGAAAATCACTGGGTGATTGCCCAGATGATTTCTGATTATGCTACCCAGAAGTATATTGTACAGAATGAAATAGCAAAATCAAGGGGAGCCGGAACCAAGCTAAGAGAAGAATTGGCAAGACAGAATATAGTCAACAATGCTCTCAGCAAAATTAATTCCAGACTTATTGACAATGTTGATGTGGCGGTGGAGGAAACAGTAAGAGAGGCAGGAATCCATCTTAACATTGACAAAGCATTTGTGTACACATTGTCAAGAAGAGGACAGGCAGAATATAACCTGAGATGCTTCTGGGATGCCACCGGGGAGACTCCGGGAGAGGATTTCCTTAAGAGCCTTCCTGAAAGAATGTATATTATTGAGGATAATATAAAAGAAGGGGAAGGACAGTATGTGGTAGATAATTCTGTAATGACCCAGGATGACAAGCTTAATATCATGAGATTTAATTTTAAGGCTGTGGTTGCATTTCCTCTGTATCTTAACAACAAATTCTATGGCACTATATTTTTTGCGGCAACCAGAATCACAAGAATATGGACGCCGGATGAATTGAGATTTACCAAGAGCATCGCCCTTGTGATACAGAATATGCTGGAAAATGCCGAAGGAGATAAGAATATCCGGGCTGTAAACAAGAGTCTTATCGGAACCTATAATAACTTCAATGTGGGTATATTTGTAAGAGATACATATTCAGGCGAGGTTCTGTTCTCTAACTCAAAGATGAACGAGATGCTTGGGTATGATTTTACCGGTGGAGACAGCAGGGCTATCCTTACCGATCTTCACGACCGCTTTGACAATATAACAGGGATGCGAAAACCGTTTATTACCAGAGAAAAGGTGGTAAACTGGAGGAGCTATATCAAGCTTCTTGATGATATTATGGATATTACTGAGATACAGATTGAATGGCTGAGCGGAGAACCGGCGTCTCTGATTATTTTAAGAAAAGCTAAGGATTTATAATAAAATGACGATATATATGTTAGTGGGAAAGGAGTAACTATGGCAAGTTCGGATATAGGAATTGACTTGGGAACAGCCAGTATATTAGTTTACGTTAAAGGAAAAGGTGTTGTTTTAAAAGAGCCTACTGTTGTGGCATATGATAGAGATACAAATAAAATCAGGGCAATTGGTGAGGAGGCACGGCTTATGCTTGGCAGAACTCCGGGAAACATAGTTGCCATAAGACCTTTAAGGCAGGGAGTTATATCCAGCTATGAAATTACGGAGAAAATGTTAAAATATTTCATCCAGAAAGCAGTTGGAAAAAGCTTTTTCGGAAGAAGACCGAGAATAAGTGTATGTGTTCCGTCGGGAGTTACTGAGGTTGAAAAAAAGGCAGTTGAGGACTCTACTTACCAGGCAGGAGCCAGGGAAGTATTTATTATTGAGGAACCGGTTGCCGCAGCTATAGGTGCAGGCATAGACATATCAAGACCATGTGGTAATATGATAGTTGATATTGGTGGAGGAACCTCGGATATAGCAGTTATCTCTCTTGGAGGTACTGTGGTAAGTACATCAATTAAAGTGGCCGGAGATGATTTTGACGATGCTATTGTGCGATTTATGAGGAAAAGGCATAATATTCTTATAGGCGAGAGAACAGCAGAGGAGATTAAGATTAACATCGGAACCTGCTACAAGAGACCGGAAAATATTGCAATGGATATACGGGGGCGTAATCTTGTTACAGGATTGCCAAAGACAGTAACGGTTACCTCTGATGAAACAGAGGAAGCATTAAGGGAGGTTACGGCCCAGATAGTTGATGCGGTTCATTCCGTATTGGAAAAGACACCTCCTGAGCTTGCAGCAGATATTGCTGACAGGGGAATCGTACTGACAGGGGGGGGCTCCCTGCTTCATGGGCTTGAGGATCTTATAGAGGAGAATACAGGAATTACTACCATAACTGCAGAGGATCCTCTTACAGCGGTTGCAATAGGAACAGGAAAATATATAGAATACTTAAGTGAAAAGAAATAATAGGAGAGTGAAGGATGGTAAGAGCATTATACACAGCCTGGACAGGTCTTAGAAATGAAGAGAAGAGAATGGATGTGGTAACCAATAATATGGCTAATGCAGATACCACAGGATTTAAAAAGGTGGATGTTACATCCCAGTCCTTTGCATCACAGCTTGCTGTCAGGATTAATGATGAGACAATAGGGCCTAAGGCAATAAGAGGAATAGGTGACTTAAGTCTTGGTGTAAAGATTGGTGAAACTTACTATGACATGGGACAGGGCAATTTCAGACAGACTGAAAATCAATATAATTTTGCTATATCAGGAAAAGGATTTTTTACCCTCAGCATGACAGACAAGGCAGGAAATGAACACATCAGGTATACCCGTGACGGAGATTTCACAGTGACAAAGGATGGTTACCTTGTAACCCGTGACGGAGATTATGTGCTGGGTGACGGACAAAATCCCATAAGAATTCCGAGGGCAGATACAACAGAGATAGAGGTCAACGAGTTAGGAGAGATATATCAGGGAGATAATTACATTTCCACTTTAAGACTGATGGATTTTGAAAATTATGACGCTCTGTCCAGCTATGGAGAAAATATGTATGATGCACTTGAGGGAGCTAATCCCCGGGCTGCGGATGCAATAATTTCCCAGGGGTATCTGGAGATGTCCAACGTTAATATGGTAACGGAGATGGTTGACATGATTGCCATTACAAGAGCATATGAGACAAATCAGAAAATGGTGAAGACAGTGGATGAAACCCTGTCAAAGGCAGCCAATGATGTAGGAAGATTATAGGAGGTAAAATAATATGATGCGTTCATTGTGGACTGCAGCCTCAGGAATGAGAGCCCAGCAGACAAATGTTGATACAATTGCCAATAACCTGGCCAATGTTAATACAACCGGCTATAAAACCCAGGAGGCAAGCTTTAAATCACTTTTATATCAGAATCTTCAATCTACCTCCACGAATAACGCAGGAGAGAATAAGCCTGTGGCAGCAGAGGTGGGACTTGGAAGCAGAGTATCTGCCATAACAAGCATGTTTGACCAGGGCAATCTTCTGGAGAGTACAAGCCCTTTCGCTGTGGCTATAGAGGGAGACGGCTTTTTCCAGGTTAGAACTACATCGGGAGAGGTACAATATACGAGGGATGGCAGCTTCATTGTTTCACCTGTAAATGGTGGTAATATGCTGTGTACATCAGACGGATATCCTGTCCTGGATCAAAGAGGCAACACAATAGTGCTTCCCGGTACATATTCGGCAACAAGCCTTGCGATAGGTCAGAATGGGGTAATTGGATTCCCGGGGGCTGATGGAAATGTCGTGCCACTTAATACCAATGGCTATGAGGTCAAATTCGGACTGGTACAATTTAACAATCCGGCAGGGCTTGTGAAGAATGGAAGCAACAATTTTTCTGTTTCAGTGGCGTCAGGCAATCCTATAGCCGAGGAGGGAAACGCAAATATAAAAAGCAGCAAGACTCACCAATACAGGCTTGAGGGTTCTAATGTAGATGTAGCAGACGAAATGGTTAATCTTATTGTTGCACAGCGTGCCTATGAGATGAATTCAAAGGCAATTCAGGCTACAGATGATATGATGCAGCAGGCTAACAATCTAAGATAGCCAATGAATAGGAGATAATGCATATGGCAGTTTCAATGAACGGTATATCGGGAAATGATTACGCAGACATAATATCAGCTTCCCAGACAGGCAGGCTTCAAAATACAATAAGCGGTGCAGGAAAAGACAATCAGGATCAGGATAAAATGCTCGAGGCATGCAAGGAGTTTGAAACCTACATGATAGAGCAAATATACAAATCCATGGAAAAAACCATTATTAAGGCTGATGAAGACGAAAACCAATATGAGGAATATTTTGGCGATATGCAGATACAGGAATATGCCAAGTCAGCTATGGAGCAGGGTGGCTTTGGTCTTGCAAAGCAGCTATATGAATCCATGGTAAGAAATCAGTGTATATCCTCTGTAACCGTAACAAATGAGGAATAAGACAGAAAGGCCTTATAGACATGACAAGAGAAGGCTATGTAGAAAAGATAATATACAAAAATGAAGAAAACGGATATTCAGTCTTTACTGTTTCAGGTGAGGACGGAGAAGAAATGTTTGTGGGCAATGTATTCGGAATCGGAGAAGGCCTTTATATAATTGCCCAGGGAGATTATGTAAATCACCCACAATATGATATACAATTCAAATTCACTTCCTGTGAGATATCTATGCCGGAGGATGTGACAGGTATTGAAAGGTATCTGGGCTCCGGCATAATAAAAGGAATCGGCGAGGTCTTAGCCAAAAAAATAGTAAAAAAATTCAAAACAGACACCCTTAGAATAATTGAAAATGAACCGGAACGGCTTTCGGAGATAAACGGTATATCTGAAAAAAAGGCGAGGGCTATAGCTGTGTCCTACTCAGAAAAACGAGAATTTCAGGAGGTTGTCATATTTTTAAGCCAATACGGAATATCTGTGAATCTGGCAATGAAAATATATAATCAATACGGAGATAAAATATATGAGATTTTAAGAGGAAATCCATACAAAATTGCTGAGGATATAAGTGGAATTGGTTTTAAGGTTGCAGACAATATTGCCAGAAAGATGGGTATAGGGGAGGATTCTGTCTACAGATTGCGCTCTGCCATGGTATATGTACTTAATATGTCTGTGGGAGAGGGTCATATGTATCTTCCGAAGGATATGCTTATAGAAAAAGCGATACAGCTTATAAAACAGGACATGGAATATGGACTGGAAAGAGACACTGGCTTTGAGGCATATGATACTTTACATGAGACTATGGAAAACCAGCTTGCCGAGCTTGCCATAGAAAGAAAGGTTATAATAAAAACCATAGATACACAGCCTGTAGTATATAATAACACTAACTATTTTGTGGAGCTTAATACAGCCAGAATGCTTATTGATTTACAGTTGCAATATGACATGCAGGAAGCCCTGCTTGATACGGATATACAAGACATTGAAAGAGAAAATGACATATGCCTTGATGATACCCAGCGAAATGCAGTTAAAACAGCGATAAGTGCCGGAGTTGCGGTAATAACCGGTGGACCGGGAACAGGTAAAACGACAATTATTGACACGATAATCAAGTATTTTGCCAAAAGAGGTATGGAAATACTTTTGTGTGCTCCTACAGGAAGAGCAGCCAAAAGAATGACTGAGCAGACAGGATGGCCGGCCCAGACCATACACCGGCTTTTGGAGTTTAACGGAGCGATAGATGAGGAACACAATAACGGACCGAGGTTTGCCAGAAATTCCTCTAATCCTCTGGAATGTGATGCTATTATAGTAGATGAGATGTCCATGGTTGATAATTTTGTATTTTCATCCCTGCTTCAGGCCATAACCTATGGGACAAGACTTATTCTTGTGGGAGATGTCAATCAGCTTCCTTCGGTTGGAGCCGGAAATGTGCTTAAGGACATAATTAATTCCAACTGTTTCCCTGTAACTGTTTTAAACAGGATATACAGACAGGAGGAAGGCAGCGATATAGTATATAATGCCCATCTCATCAACCGGGGTGAGCATCTAGCCATAAATAACAAGAGCAAGGACTTCTTTTTCATTCCAAGACAGGGAGCAGGGGAAATAGTACAGGAGGTACAGGTGCTGATAAAGGATAATCTTCCCGGATATCTTGGAATTGAACCTCTGGAAATCCAGGTTCTGACCCCAATGAGGAAATATGATACAGGGGTAGAAAATATGAACAAAAAACTGCAAAGCCTGTTAAATCCCCAGGACAAAGATAAGACACAGAAAATAAGAAATGATATTGTATTCCGCGTCGGAGACAAGGTTATGCAGATAAAAAATAACTATAAAAAAGAATGGAAAATGTATTCTGTAAACAGTGAGGGAATTCATTCAAGGGGAAATTACGTCCTTGAGGAGGGCGTAGGTGTATTTAACGGAGATGTGGGAGTTATAACAGACATAAGCGATTATGACGAGGAAGTAATAGTTTTGTTTGACGATGGCAGGGAGGCAGTATACGGATATAATGAATTAGAGGAATTAGAGCATGCCTTTGCCGTAACCATACATAAATCCCAGGGTTGTGAATATCCGGCAGTGATTATTCCACTTCTGACGGGAACCAGAAAGCTGCTTAACCGTAATCTTCTTTATACAGCCATAACAAGAGCAAAAAGAATGGTGGTTATAGTAGGCAATATAGGTCTGGTAAACCAGATGATAGATAATACCCAGGAACAGAAAAGATATACCTCCCTTGCTCTCAGATTAGAGGAGATGATGGATAACGTTTAACAAAGATATAATTCTTGATGTGATTTTTCCACCGAAATGTATATGCTGCCGGGAATTACTGGAAAGGCAGGAAAGGTATGTATGCAGGGCATGCTTCGCAGAGCTTCCGTATCTCAGGGAACCTGTATGCCTTAAGTGTGGGAAAGAGATTGAAGATGAGGAAAAAGAGTATTGTTATGATTGTGAGAACCGTCCAAGAAGCTATATAAAGGGTTTTCCCCTCTTTAGGTACCGGGGTGGGATAAAGGAAAGCCTTTACAGATTTAAGTATGAAGGGAAAAAGAGTTACGGAAAATATTATGCCGGAGAAATAGTTAAAAAATATGGCAGGATTTTTAATGATCTGGGAATAAATATTCTTGTACCCGTGCCTGTGCATAAGAGCAGACTGAAAAAGAGAGGCTACAATCAGGCCGGGGTTTTGTGTGAGGAAATTGGGAAAATACTTGATATTCCCATGAATAATCACATACTGATAAGGCAGCACAACACTGCTCCACAGAAAAAATTAGATAATGTGGAGCGGGAGAAAAATCTATTTAATGCTTTTATTCCGGAAAGCAAAATAGTACAATATAAAAGTGCTCTTATTGTGGATGATATATATACCACCGGAGCAACTGTTGAAGCCTGTACACGGGCTTTGCACGAAACCGGAATAGAAGACGTATATTATACAAGCGTTTGCATAGGAAAGGGGAATTAATTATGGAAATCAGAAATTGCAAAAACTGTAAAAGATTATTTAATTACATAAGCGGAGAATCATTATGTCCTGGCTGTAAAAAGCTTCTTGAGGACAAATATCAGGAGGTAAAGGAATTTGTAAAAGGTAATCCGGGGATGAATGTTACCCAGGTGGCAGAGGAATGTGATGTCAGCATAAGACAGATAAAGAAATGGGTGAGAGAGGACAGACTTCAGTTCTCGGATGATTCCCTCGTCGGACTTGACTGTGAAAGATGTGGGAAAATGATACATAGTGGCAGATTTTGCAAGGAATGTGCAGGAGGACTCCAGGATGCTTTTAGCAGTCTTTACAAGAAAAGTGCGCCTACTGCTCCGAAGCAGAGCAACGCAGGGAAAATGCGTTTTCTGGATTAAAATGTTTAAACTTAGGGTTATGTTATGGAAAATACGTCCGATAAAATAATTGTAAGAAAAAATACAAGGAGGGATTATTATGCGGATTGGTACTTATAATATGGTAAGCCAGATATACGGAAGCAAGAACACCAAAAAGCTCAACAATGTTAACGGTACCAGCTATGCAGACTTCAGGGATGAGGTTTCCTTTTCTGCAATGGGAAAGGATATGCAGATTGCAAAGAATGCCCTTGGCAATGCTGCAGATGTAAGGGAATCACTGGTAAGCGATATAAAATCCCGTATTAAGAACGGTACCTATAACGTTTCCGATGAGGATTTTGCTAATAAGCTTTTAGAGGCTTACGCATCCAGATAATACTTTAAGGAGTTTTAATATGGCAAGCTTAATTGAAAATTTAATATCCGGATTGAATGAGGAATATGCTGTATACGAAAAGCTCCTTTCAGTATCAATGGAAAAAACACCGGCAATAGTTGCCAATGATCTGGAAAGATTGAAAAACATAACAGATAAGGAACAGCTTCTGGTGGATACTGTAACCGGGCTTGAAGTAACCAGAAGGCAGACCATGGATAATATTGCCTCGGTTCTGAACAAAAAAAGAGGAGAGCTTACGATACTTAATATAGTTGAGTTTCTTGAAGGACAGCCGGAGTATCATGACCCTCTTCTGGAAATTGACGAAAAACTTTCAAAGCTGGCAAGAAAACTTAAAACCGTCAATGAGCACAATCAGAATCTTATACAGGAATCCTTATCTATGATAGAGTATAACATTAATTTATTACAGAACTTAAACAGGGCACCGGAGACGGCTGAATACAGCAGGGATATGTTTAAGAATAAGGGAAGGTGAGTATATGGGTGGAACAATGGGCAGACTGTCCATAGGAGTTACGGGATTACAGACAAGCCAGTACGCTCTTAATGCCACATCGCACAACTTAATGAATACCCAGACAACCGGGTACACCAGGCAGCAGGTTATGCTCACTGACAGAAGCTATCATACTCTTTGCAATGATGGAATTGTAAAAAATAAGTCAGGACTTGGCGTTATCTTTGCAGAGATACAGCAGAACAGGGATACCTTTGCGGATATGGCCTACAGAACCGAAAGCGGAAGGATGAATTTCTATAAGGCTCAATATGAGGCTGTATCAGAGATAGAGGGCTATTTCGGTGAGCTTGAGGGACAGGATTTCAACTCGGATATGAATAAGCTGTGGCTGGCATTACAGGAGATGCAGAAAGAATCCAACAGTATTGTAACCAGAGATTCTTTTATTTCAACAGCCCAGACATTTTTGGACAGAGTAAAGGATATAAGAACCGGACTTATTACCTATCAGCGTAATCTTAATTTTGAGATTACGGAGCAGGTAAAAAGAATAAATGAATTGGGTAAAACAATCCGTGAAATGAATGAGAAAATTAACAGGGCTGAGGCTGCTGGTATTGAAAATGCCAATGATTACCGGGATATAAGGAATACAGCTATAGATGAGCTTAGCGGACTTATAAATACAGAGGTAATTAATAACGCTGACGGCACTGTAGAAGTATATACGGAAGGTAAATGCTTTGTAACCAGGGGCAAGGTGTATGAGCTGGATACAATGCGGGTATGTGATAACGAAAAATACAGAAATAAATACGATTTTTGCAATGATGCCACAGATTTCCTTATGCCTATATGGAAGGATGACGGCTCGGCAGTATTTAACATAGAAAAGATTCCAAAAACTGAGGCAGAATCGGATGTAGGCTCTCTTAAGGGACTTATGATGTCCAGAGGATATTTCGTAAGTAATTATACAGATGTGCCTGTGCAGCCTGCAAAACCGCTTTCGGCGGACTATGCCGATAATGCCCTTTATCAGGCAGCAATGACACAGTACCAGACAGACATGAACGAGTACGTCAAGGATCTGGAATATTTTAACAAATATGTGGAGCCGTATACGGTTACCAACCTTATGGCACAGTTTGATGTTCTGGTGCACGGGATTGTTACAGGCATGAATGATATACTTTGCCCTAATAAGGAGGTTGAGCTTTCTGACGGAAGCAAAATTCTGATCCTTGATGAAGAAAAAGCCGGAATAGGTATGGGAAATGGCAACGAGTATGCCGGAACGGAGCTTTTTGTCAGGAATGAAATGCCCAGATATACAAAAAACACTGTTACCTTTGCTGATGGTACAGTGCACCAGGTTATGGTTTATAACCGGGAAAATGAAGATGATTTCTTCTCACTCTATTCAACAGGTAATATTCAGGTTAATCTTGAGCTTTTGCAGAATTCATCCCTTTTACCTCTTTCAAGGGTGTCGGGAGAAGAGGCTCAGGAGGTTGTTGATGATTTATTGGAGCTGTGGAATACCAAATTTTCCACTACAAGTCCAAACTCGCTTATACAATGTAATTTTGTTGATTACTACGCAGGGATGATGGAGAATCTTTCGGACCGTGGATATACCTATGATTCCATAGCAAAAACCCAGGAGCAGACAGTAAATGACCTGGAGAATTTGCGGCAGGAGGTTGCCGGAGTTTCATCTGATGAGGAGCTTACTAATCTTATCAAGTTCCAGCATGCGTATAACGCATCCTCAAGATATATAACAACCGTGGCAGAGATGATTGAGCATTTGATTAACACTTTGGGTGTATAGGAGGTGAGCAGGAATGCCATCGCAGTTTTTAGGATTAAATACAGGCCTGTCAGGTCTGTCATATTTTCAATCAGCCCTTAACACAACTGCCCATAATATTTCCAATGCTAATACGGAAGGGTATTCCAGACAGCAGATTCTGGCTACTGCAGCTAATCCGGTAAGCTATAAGCAGACCTATGGAATGATGGGAACAGGAGTGAAGGGAGAAAGCGTAGAGAGACTGAGAAGTGAATTCTATGACAACAAATACTGGAACTCTAATTCCAGGTATAACCAGTATCAGGCACAGTATGATAACCTGTATATGATGGAAACATATATGAACGAGATGTCAGGAGACGCAGGATACACAAAGTGGCTTTCCCAGATATCCCAGGCTCTTCAGGATCTGGCAGATAATCCTTCTGATGACACAACAAGGATTTCGTTCACATTAACAGCGGATTCTTACACTGATGTAATTAATGAGTTAGGGGAGAATTTTCAGAGAACCCAGAACTCTATCAACGATGAGATAGAGCTTGTTGTCAGTGATATTAATTCTCTGGCGAATCAGATATATGAGCTTACCCAGCAGATTATAAATGTAGAGCTTAAGGGTGGCAATGCCAATGACCTTAGAGATAAACGTGGTGTGTGCATAGATAAGCTTTCACAGTATGTGGATGTTGATGTGGAAGAAAGGTCCATTATGTACGGTGTTGGCAAGAATGTTGTACCGTCAAAGGGTGAAACACTTTCCGTAAGAATAAATGGGATGATTCTTGTGGATGAGCTTGAGGTTAATGAGCTTATAGTAGTTCCCCGTGTTCAGAATGTTAACCAGACTGATGTTGAAGGACTTGTGGATATAGCATGGAAATGTGCTGACGGAACTCCGGGCGAGGACTTTAATGTGCTGAATACAGAAGGCAAGCTCAGAGGCCTTTTTGACATAAGAGATGGAAACAATGGAGAGAATTTCAAAGGCAAGGTGTCCGGTTTTTCGGAAAGTCCGGCAACCCTTAGTGTAAAGGTTGAGTCTCCTATACATATTAACCATCTCAACATACCGTCGCAAGGGCTTATTACCGTAGCAGGTAAGCAATATCTTTACGATGGGTGGAAAGCCGATTATGATGAAGACGGATATCTTTCCAACTTTATATTTGAGAATATGACCATGATGGATGAAAAGGGAGTTGAGGTGTCTGCCAGATTTCCGAGCATTGTGCAAAATAATACAGTATCCTTCGGAAAAACAAATGTAGTTAAGGGAATTCCTTATTATATGGCAAGGCTTAATGAATTGGTACGAACCTTTTCCAAGTATATGAATGACCTTACCACATCAGGAGTGGACTCAGACGGAGAACCCGGCCTTGATATGTTTACAGCCCTTGATCCATATGGGAAGGATTATTCCTTTGTGGGTGCCATGACAAAAGCAGGAGTAGTCACCTCCCGGGACAGCACATATTACAAGCTTACAGCTATGAACTGGGAATTGAACAGCCAATGGAAGAATGATACCGATAAAGTGGTTGTCTCCATGAAGGAAGATGTAGAGCAGGGAAACGTTGAATACAGACCTGTAATTGATAAGATGATATATGGAATTACAGACCAGACCATGTTTTCCCAGGGAACCATATCCCAGTTTATGCACTCCATAACTACAACACTGGCAGTAGATATTGCCAAGACAAAGGTTTTTTCGGAAAATCATGATGATGTAAGATATACAATAGATAATCAGAGGAAGTCCGTATCGGGAGTGGATACTAACGAGGAAACCTCCAACCTGACAAAATTCCAGAATCTTTATAAGCTGGCATCTCAGGTTATATCTGTTTTAAACGAGGTTTATGACAAGCTGATAAATGACACAGGAGTATAATTTTAACAGGAGGTTACAGTTATGAGAATTACCAATCAGATGATTACCAGTAACTCATTGCGCAATATGCAAAAGAGTATGTCCAGAGCCAATAAAGCTACAGAACGGATGGAATCAGGTAAAAAAATAAGCCAGGCATCTGAGGATCCTGTTATTGCCATAAGAGCATTAAAGCTCAGAACAACGGTTAATCAGCTTGTCCAGTACAAGGATAAGAATATACCTGATGCAGAATCCTGGCTTAAGATAACTTCTACGTCTCTTACTAATATAACAAAGCGTATAGAGGACATTCAGGATTATTGTGTGCAGGGCTCAACAGATTCCTTCAATACAACAGACAGAAGCGCAATTATTGATTCCCTTAAAGAGCTTCAGGATATGATATATAATGAGGGGAATTCTACCTATGCAGGCAGATACATCTTTTCGGGATACAAAACCGACAGACCCTTGTCCTTTGTTGAGACCGAGGACACTACAAAGCTTTCTTATGACATAACCCAGAGCTTTTCACCTGATGTATTGGAGACCAAGAATGTTTTGCTGAACGGAGTAAGCTATGATAATCTGGATTCCTATGTTGATGGTTCGCAGGCCTATGTCAGACCGGACCCTGAGATGGTATACAGGCTGAATCTGGCCTATGAAAATATCAGCGATAAGGATTATAAGGGAGACTCGGTACTTAACATATCTGCAGTGGATGCAGCAGGAAATAATATGGATCTTACCGGCTTTAACATTCTGACTCTTGAGTCTACTCAATCAGATGACTATTACAGGGTTGGCAAGGATGATATTCATGTAATTAAAGAAACCGGTGAAATTATCTTCGGAGAAAATGTATTTAACACCCTGAAGGGTGCGGGAAGTATTAAGGTTTCCTATGGAAAAAATCAGGTTGAAAAAGGTGAATTAAGACCCGAGCATTATTTTCAATGTACACAGCATAAGGTTATGGCAGACGGAAGCATTAAGGACATTGATTATGAGCAGCCTGAGGATGGGCAGAAGATATATTATGAGGTCAATTTTAATCAGAGCATGCAGGTTAATACAGAGGGCAATAAGCTGGTGTCAGCCGATATAAGCAATGATATGAATGACCTTATATATGCACTGACAGAGCTTGAAGCTGCCGAACACGCACAGACTAAGCTTAAGGCTATGCTGGAGGACGTGCAATATGCTTCAAATCCTGCTGCAGTTAAACAGATTAACCAGATGCTGGAGGATGTGGATGTTGAAATTGCGGTGAAAAAGCAAAATATGCAGAAAACGTTTTCTGCTAATATTGCGAATTTTCAGGAATATATGGACAGGGTATCTGCAATTCAGTCGGATCTGGGAAGCAGAATGTCAAAGCTTGAAATGATTACTACAAGAGTTGAGGAACAATATTCTTCATTCTCTGAGCTTAAATCAACTAATGAGAATGTAAAATCAGAGGAGGCCATTATAGAGTTTAACCAGGCATCTCTTGTATATGAATCTGCTCTGGCTGCCACCAGTAATGTTATAACAAAAACCTTACTTGATTATCTGTAAGGTTTAAAGAATGGGAGGAAACATACATGATAGCAGAAACTAGATTTTTCGGCACCGTTAATATTGAGGATGATAAGATTATCAGATTTCCTATGGGGATTATAGGATTTGAAAATTTAAAGAATTTTGCTCTTATTTATGATTCAGACAGGGAGGAAAGGTCGAAAATAAGCTGGCTGCAGTCTATGGATGAGCCATCCATGGCATTTCCTGTTATTAACCCTATAGATATAGTTGAAAATTATGCACCTGTTATAGAGGACGAGCTGGTAAAGATTATAGGAGATCCGGCAGACGCTGACATTCTTATATTTGTCACAATGTCCATACCGTCTGATTTAACCAGGATGACAGCTAATCTTAAGGCTCCGTTTATAATTAATACGGTTGAAAAGAAGGCTATGCAGGTTATTGTGGAAAATCCGGAGTATAGTATAAAATACAATGTATATGAGGCCATTGAAAGGCTTAAAGGCAAGGAGGGTGAATAAGTATGCTGGCACTGTCAAGAAAACAAGGTGAAGCTATTATGATAGGAACTGATATTGAGATCACCGTCCTTGAGGTTAAGGGAGACCAGATTAAGATAGGAATATCAGCTCCTAAGAGTGTTCCTGTTTACAGGAAAGAGATTTATGCACAGATTCAGGAAGCAAACAGGGAAACAGTTTCAAATCTGGACATAGAAAGCTTGAAGAAATTGCTGTAAGGCTGTAAAATGAGTATAAAGGTATAAACTATAGGCAGCCATATGACGATATGTAAGTTATAAAATGTAATTTTTGTTTTTACACATGGAGGTGGACAATATGTCAATGGATAGGATTAGCAGTGTTGGTATCAACGTTAATTCGGTTGATGTCAGCAGTCAGACAAAATCAGTCAGAGCACAGGAAAAGGATATCCGGGTATCTGACAGTGGCGTTGAAAGGGATTATAGTGAAAGAGAGCAGGACAAAGCCGGGGTTTTAACCGACAGGGGTGATATATCTCCTGATAAGGTTAAATCTGCTGTTGATGATATTAATAAGCAGATTAAGAGCAATCTCAGACGTACCCAGTGCAGCTTTAAATACCATGAAGATACCAACCGTATTTCCATAACCGTAACAGACAGCGATACTCATGAGGTTATAAGGGAGATTCCTCCGGAGAAGGCTCTGGATATGCTGGCAAAGGCCTGGGAATTAGCAGGACTTATGGTAGATGAGAGAAGATAGTTTATTGGCATAGAAGGGAGCAAATTTTATGGCAGGAATAAGAATGACAGGTCTTGTATCCGGTATGGATACGGAATCCATGGTAAAGGAACTGGTCAGTGCCAGCTCCACCAAGGTAGATAAGGTTAAACAGAATAAGCAGCGTCTTGAGTGGAAAAAAGAGGCATGGCAGAGTCTTAATACCAAGATATATGATTTTTACAAAAATGAGCTTGCTGCTTTTAAGACAAACACAGCATATAAAGGCAAGAAGGCCAGTGCCAATGATGAGACCAAGGTTTCGGTGTCAGCCTTTTCGGGAGCGTCAGACGGAGTTCACACAGTATCTGTTAAGCAACTGGCATCCTCGGCATATCTTACCGGTGCCAATATTAAAAATCAGGGAAAAACCTTTACCTATTATGGTGCTATAGGAACTGCAACTGATTTTGCGGATATGACTGACGCAGACGGCAACAGTCTTAATCTTGAGGGTAAAACCATAGAGATTTCCGACGGAACAAAAACACTCACATATGTTCTCGGAGGCAATGGGATTGACGGAGTTGCCAATTTGGAGGAACTCAATTCCAAGCTTGCCGAAAATGAGGGCTTCAAGCTTAAGGCAGTTTTAAAGGACGGCATCATTGCGTTTGATAATACTTCAGGTACCAAGGATAAGGACGGAGAGGTTACCGGAGTTAAGTATATTATTAACGGAGATGCTCTGGGAGTAACAGGAGTATTAGATTATAAGAACAGTGAAGAAGAGGGCAGAAAGGCAAGTCTTGAGGGAAATCTTGCGGCCAGTGTATTTAATCAGATAGGCAGTCAGGATATAAAGAAGACAACCTTCCTGAAGGATATGGGAATTGTCGTAGGCACATCATTTTCTGTTAACGGCAAGGAATTTGTGGTTGACGACAAAACTACTCTGGCTACCTTTGCAGAAGGTATTTCCAAGCTCGGAGTAGCAGCCGGCTTCGATGAAACCCAGGGAAGATTTTATATTAATGCAAAGGGAACAGGCCTGGATAACGACTTTAATCTGACCTCATCCTCGGCAGATGCCCTTGAAATATTAGGATTAGGCACAGGCGCAAAGAAAATAGATGCCTGTGATGCAATTATTGATTATAACGGAGTGGAGTACAGAGGAAGCAGCAATACCTTTAATATCAACGGTCTTGCAATCACAGCAAAATCCGTTACCGGGGAATACAATCCCGTGACAGGAGAATTAAAGAATAATGCCCCTGTCAGCATTAACATAGAGGCTGATAATGACCAGACCTATGAGACAATCAAGAAGTTTGTTAAGAAGTATAATGAACTTATTGATGAGATGAATAAGCTGTATGACGAAGAAAAAACAACCTACGATCCTCTTACTGATGATGAAAGGTCGAAGCTCTCAGATACCCAGATTGAAAAGTGGGAAGAAAAGGCTAAGAAGGGACTTTTAAGAAGGGATTCTACAATCAGCTCACTTTTGAGCAGTATGAGGAATATTCTCAATTCTGCAGTGGAGGTTACCAATGATGATGGAACTACCACCAGGTATACACTTGCATCCCTTGGCATTGTGACAGGAAATTATTCTGAGAATGGTAAGCTGCATATATTGGGAGATCCGGACGATTCTGAATATTCATCCAAGACAAATAAGCTTAAGGAAATGCTTTCCACAAAGCCGGAAGTATTTGCTCAGGTATTGGGCGGAACAAAGGATGAGCCTGGAATAGGCTACAATCTCTATTCATCTCTTACGCAGGCTATGTCGTATAAGGAAAATCGAAGCAGTGCTTTTACTGTATATGATAACCTGACAATGGATGAAGAGATTGATGATTATGATGACGAGATAGAAAAGTGGGAAGAAAAGCTGCAAAAGCTGGAGGATAAATATTATGATCAGTTTGCAGCTATGGAGACTGCAATGGCAAAGCTTCAATCCCAGCAGTCTTACATTTCATCCCTGATGGGTGGAGCATAAATTAGCGGAGGAATAAGAAGGTATGTCATATAATGCAGCTAAAGCATACGGAAATAACAAGATAAATACGGCATCACAGGCAGATTTGACCCTTATGCTTTATGAGGGAGCTGTGAAATTCTGTAATATAGCAGTGACAGCTCTTGAAAAAAAAGACTATGAGACAACCAACACCAATATTCAGAAATGCAGAAATATAATTGTGGAATTAAAAACCACATTGAATCACAAATATCCTGTAGCAGATGATTTTGACAGATTGTATGATTACTTATTCGCTCTTCTGGTAGAAGCAAATATGAAAAAGGATATGGAGCTTTTGCAAAGGGCACAGACAGAGCTCAGGGATTTGAGAGATATATGGAAGCAGGTTATGTCCTCGGCAAAGAGCCCGCAATTAGTACTTGATATGAAATAATCACGGGAGGCATGGCATGAATCAGACAGCCACATATATGAATATTATGCAGGAGTCCCTTATAAGGAAAAAGTCTTATCTTCAAGAGATTCTTGAGCTTACAAAGGAGCAGGAGAGACTTGCCGGAGAGAAAAGATTTGATGAGGAAGCCTTCAATAATATAATTGATAAAAAGGAAATTCTTATTAATAATATTAATGAGATTGATAAGGGCTTCACCTCTGTATATGACAGGGTCAGGAGTGAGATTCTTGATAACAGGGAATATTACAGGGGGCCTCTTACCGGCATGCAGGGCATTATAAGGGAATGCGTAGACCTTGGAATGGCCATAGAGGCAGCTGAGGCAAGAAACAGAGCCACTCTGGAACAGGTGTTTTCAGTAGGCTTTAAGGGAATAAAGCAGGTTAAACAATCCAAAAAGGCGGCTAACAAATACTATAAGGCCATGTCTAATGGCAACGTGAACGACTCCATTCTATATGATAGAAAAAAATAATTTTTTTTGAAAAAAGGGGTTAAGTATAAGGTATATATACCGATATATAAAGTGTAAGGAACAATACATCAGGTTCCTGTAACTGAGGTAGTTACTCTTCGGAGAATTACATATAATTATAACGGTGGCAAAGACCACTAGTACATCTCGCAAGGATGCGGGATTATATTCAAGGAGGAATTATTATGGTAGTACAGCACAACATGCAGGCAATCAACACTAACAGAATGTTAGGACAGAATGTTAAGGCAGTTTCAAAGGCAACAGAGAAGTTATCATCAGGTTACAGCGTTAACAGAGCAGCAGATGATGCAGCAGGTCTTTCAATTTCTGAGAAGATGAGAAACCAGATCAGAGGTATCAATCAGGCAGTTAAGAACTCAGAGGATGGTGTATCACTTATCCAGACTGCAGAGGGTAACATGAACGAGATTCACAGCATTCTTCAGAGAATGGGCGAGCTTGCTACAAAGGCAGCCAACGATGTTAATGCTACAGAGGATCGTACAGCTATCAATGATGAGATTGAGCAGCTTGTTGCTGAGATTGATTCTATTGCTGGTAAGGCAGAGTTCAACGGAACTAAGCTTCTTAACGGTTCATTCTCAAATAAGTTCCTTCAGACTGGTGCACGTTCCGGTCAGGACATGGAAATTAATATTGAGGCTATGTCAGCAACTTCACTTGGTGTTAATGCTTTGGACGTATCTACACATACTGCTGCAGGAACATCTATGGATGCTATCTCAGATGCTATCAAGACAGTATCTGCTAAGAGATCATTACTTGGTGCTATTCAGAACAGACTGGATTACACTATCAACAACCTTGAGAATTACTCAGAGAACTTAACTTCAGCTGAGTCTCAGATTCGTGATACTGATATGGCTTCAGAGATGACTAACTACACTAAGAACAGCATTCTTCAGCAGGCTGCTCAGGCTATGCTTGCACAGGCAAATCAGTCTACACAGGGTGTACTTTCATTACTTCAGTAATTTAATTATTGACAAGATATTGGCTGGCTCGTATTGGGTCAGCCATATTTTGTTTAAGCATTGAAATCAGACATATGTATGTGGCAGATTGCTGTCATGATAGAATTCAGAGAGATACCGGGAGGAGTATAATGGAATTTCCGAATACATATTTTGAAGATGAAGTCAGGGAAGGATTTTATGTTCCCGGTATAATGAAAAGATGCTGGGCTGTACAGCTTGAAATCCTTCAAATAATAGATAAGGCATGCAAAAAGCATGGAATAAGATGGTTTGCAGATTGTGGAACCCTTCTTGGCGCTGTGCGCCACGGAGGATATATTCCCTGGGATGATGACCTGGATATATGTATGCTGCGGCCTGATTATATCAAATTTAACCGGATAATAAGAGATGAAATACCGGAAAAATATGTAGTGCTTAATCTTAACAATGAGGGAGAGGATACATATTTTGAATATACTACCAGGGTAACTAACGGACATGGGCTTAATTTTGAACCGGATTTTCTGGAGGAGTATCATCAATTTCCGTATGCAGTGGGTATAGATATATTTCCCATTGATTACATTGCGCAGGATGAAGAGGAAGAAAACCGGCGAAAGCTGCTTCTTGGTGAGTTGACCCGGGTGGCTGAAACCATAAAAAGCGACAATTCCGATGTGGAAAAATACAGGGACAGTATAGAGGAGCTTGCCCGTAAATGTAATGTAATTATTGATTATGGAAGCTGTGTCAAGCAGCAGCTATATCAGATGATAGAAAAAGTCTTTTCAATGTATAGTGAAGTCGGTGGAGAATATGTAGCCTTAATGCATTATTGGATACATTATAATGATCATAAATATTCCGTCCATCTATTTGATAAAACCATTATGCTCCCCTTTGAGAATATATCAATTCCTGTTCCGGCTGCATATGATGAGGTGCTCCGGATTGAATATGGAAATTATCTATACATATATAAAAACGGAGGAGTACACAATTATCCATATTTTATGGATCAGGAAAAATATTTACTGGGATTGATTAGTAACTATCCTTTTATATACAAATTCTCAAGAAAACATCTTGATAATCCTGAGAGAAAGGAAAACCCGGGGATAAAAACACAGGTCCTTGCCTTTTTTGAATTACTTGGGGAGGTACATAATGCATTAGTAACCACTGTCAGTGCAGGAAGCTACGATACAGCCGTTGATATACTTATTGCGTGCCAGAGTAGTGCTATATCTGTCGGAACCGCAATTGAGAGAAAATATGGGGAGGGTACGGACACTGTAGCATTTCTTGAGAAATATTGTGAGAAAATATACAGTATATCAGAGCTGATTAATGATATTTCCACGGATAATACAAAACAGATTAATCAGGGTGAGCTTATGACAGTTCTTACAAATATGCAAAATGACTACAGAAAATGTATAGAGAGAGAAATATTAGGTAAAAAAGAGGTTCTGTTCATTTTGACAAAGGCAGATGGCTGGGGGGCATTTGATGGCTTCTACCGGGCTGCCGTTGAAGCCGGGGACTGTGACGTATATGTTATGCCTGTACCATATTATGAAAGAAATGCAATGGGGGAGAAAGGGAAGCTGCATTATGAAATAGAACAGTTCCCGGATAATATAAATCTGACAGATTACAGGGAATATAATATTAGGGAAAGACATCCGGATGTTATACTTATTCAGAATCCCTATGACCAATGCAACTACACAACATGCACAGACAGTGAATTTTTTTCTGCCAATCTGAAAATGTACACAGACAGGCTTGTATATATTCCCTGGTTCAGACTGGAGGAAATTGAAGAAGGCAACTTTAAGGCAAAGAAGGTTATGGACTATTATTGCCGTATGCCAGGGCTTGCACATGCGGATACGGTTATTGTCCAATCTGCCGGAATGAGAGAAGAATACATTAAGTATCTTTCCGGTTTTGCGGGGGCAGATACCTGCCATGTCTGGGAAAGCAAAATAATAGACGGTTCTACACTGGATATACCAATGTATGTGGATGAAAATGGATATGAAAGGAAGCTTAGGAGCCTTGAAAGCATACCGGAGGCGTGGAAAGATGTAATTATCGGAGGGAATGGAGAGGTAAAGAAGGTTATTGTTTATAATACAACAATAACTTCAATAATGCACGGCGGAAGCAAGGCACTTGACAGGATAAAAGAATCCCTTAGATTGTTTGAAAAAGACAGGGATAAGCTTGCCCTTGTATGGAGATTACATGAGGGCACCATGTCTGTAATAACATATTATAAGCCTGAGCTTACATCTGAGCTCAAACAGATTATTGAGGATTATTGTAGTGGAGGATGGGGTATATTTGACAGCTCCATAAATATGCCGGATCAGATTTATCTGTATGATTCATATTATGGAGATGAGGATGCCCTGGCAAGAAAAATGAGGCTGGCAGGAAAGCCTGTAACGATTGAAGCCACAGATATTTAAATGGGTAACTTGTCTGTGTGGTTAAAATTGTTTATAGGTAATAACATTCTCAATATAATCAGTGAGGAGAAATTGTATGAAATTTGAATTAAATGCATCTATGATGTGTGCAGATTTTGGCAGTCTTGCCAAAGAGGTAAAACTGCTGGATGAGGCAGGAATAGACTCCTTTCATATAGATATTATGGATGGAAGATATGTGCCTAATTTTGCCATGTCATTAAATGATATGAGATATATAGCGGAGGCAACAAAGACTCCTCTGGACGTTCATCTTATGATAGAGCATCCCAATAACCGTATTGAGCTGTTTCTTAAGCATCTTAGAAAGGGTGACACAATTTATATTCACCCTGAGGCGGAATATCATCCGTCTACGACCCTTCAGGCTATCATTGATGCAGGTATGGTGCCGGGGATTGCTATAAATCCCGGAACCTCGGTGGAGACAGTATATGAGATGCTCAGAATAGTAGATAAGGTATTGGTCATGTCCGTTAATCCCGGAAATGCAGGTCAGATGTACCTGCCTTATGTGGGACATAAGATAGATAAGCTTTTGTCACTCAGGGATGAGATGGGCTTTAGACTTTACTGGGACGGAGCCTGTGGCATAGACAGGATAAAGGAATTTGCCCCTAAGGGAATAAGAGGCTTTGTGCTTGGAACCACAATTCTTTTTGGAAAGAACAGAGCCTATGGGGATATTGTAAGGGAAATAAGAAATCTTAAGCTTTAATTACTAAAGCCATTATTGATTTTAATCGGAAGGCAGGTAATATATGAATATTGCACTTATTCTGTCGGGAGGAACAGGCACCCGTATGGGGATGGATATTCCAAAGCAGTACATCAGGGTAAACGGAAGAATGATAGTAGAATATTGTATGGATGTTATTTTTTCCTCAGCGCTGATAGACAAGGTGTGCGTTGTAGCCGATGCAGGGTGGCATTCGTATATGGAAGTCCGGATTGCCAATATGAAAAAAAGACACAACGTGGATAAATTCATGGGCTTTGCCCTTCCCGGAGAAACCAGGCAGCTTTCCGTTGTGAATGGTCTTGAAAAAATTATGGAATTTGCAGGGAAGGAAGATTTTGTAATGATTCATGACGGAGCCAGACCTCTGGTTACCCATGACATTATACAAAGGTGCTTTGAGTGTGTTGAGGGGCATGAGGGTGTTATGCCTGTTCTTCCTATGAAGGATACCATATATATGAGTGAGGATGGACAAAGCATTTCAGGCCTTATAAAAAGAGAAAAGGTTTTTGCCGGGCAGGCACCGGAGGTCTTTGCTCTTGGAAAATATTACAGTGCATGTAAGGCTCTGAAACCGGAAAAAATGCTTGCGATAAAAGGCTCCAGTGAACCGGCCGTTTTGTATGGCATGGATATTGTCATGACAAGAGGGGATGAAAGCAATTACAAGATTACTACTCCTGATGACCTTAGGCGATTTGAAGAATATGTAAGGAGATAAATATATGAAGGCATGGGTATTACATGACATTAATGATTTCAGATATGAGGAAGTGACAAAGCCATACTGCCGGGATGGTGAGGTACTGGTAAAGGTAAAAACAACCGGAATCTGTGGCTCTGACATACCCCGGGTATATGAAACCGGCGCCCATGTGAAGCCTCTTATTATAGGACATGAGTTTTCCGGAATTGTAGAGAAGGAAAGCCAATCCCTGTGGTCGGGGAAAAGAGTGGGTATATTTCCTCTCATTCCCTGCCGAAAATGTGAGCCGTGCAAAAAAGGCTTTTATGAGATGTGCAGAAATTATAGTTATCTTGGCTCCAGAAGAGATGGTGGATTTGCTGAATATGTCTCTGTTCCGGAAACAAATCTTATAGAGCTTCCTCACAATGTTACCTATGAGCAGGCTGCCATGCTTGAGCCTATGGCAGTGTCGGTTCATGCCATGAGAAGAGGCATTTTTCTAATGAATAATAAGGATATAATACATAATACTGTGGTAGTGTGGGGGCTTGGAACAATAGGCCTTCTTCTTGCTATGTTTTTAAAACAGTCAGGAGTTAAAAAGCTTCTTGTGATAGGGAACAAGGACTTTCAAAGGGAAAAGATAAAGGAGCTTAATATAAGTGCGGACTGCTATTGCGACAGCAGGAGCAACGACGTTAAGAGCTGGATATCAGAGCATACAGAAGGAAACGGTCCGGATTTGTTCTTTGAATGTGTAGGAAAAAATGAGATTGTATCTGATATTATTGATATTGCAAAGCCGGGTGGCAGTATAGTTTTAGTGGGAAATCCATACACAGATATGAATTTCCCCAAAAATACGTTCTGGAAAATTCTCCGTAATCAGCTAAAAATTACCGGAACATGGAATTCTGCATTTACGGGTGATGTAAATGATGACTGGCGTTATGTATTGGGCTGCCTCGAAAGAGGTGAAATAAATCCCGAAACACTTATTTCACATACATATGATTTGGAGCATATTATTGAGGGCTTTGACATTATGAAAAACAAAAAAGAGGATTATATAAAGATTATGATGAACAACGGGTAATTCCCTCCCCGGCAGGAGGATATGAGCCACATTGTTTATAAAAGCCAAGAGCTCTTTGCTTATCTCCCAGACATTCAAATATAACACCTATATTATAAAAGGCCAGGAAGGAATTGACTCCTTCTACATCACATTTATCTATTTTAGTGGCGCCATAAAAGCAGTCTATGGCATCCTGAAATCTGGCATTATACATATATATGAGCCCCATAACGAAAAGAAAGTCACTGCTGTATGAAAAATCGTCAAATACGGCCTCGAGAATAAGAGCTTTGGAATATTGCTTCAAATTAATAAGGCAGTATGCGTAGGTTGACATAATATTACTCACATACCCCAGACGATTATTCATTGGAAGCTCCATGGCCTTTTCAAAATAAACTATGGCATTGTTGTAATCATGAAGATAAAAAAAGGCTTTGCCAATCTGATATAATATATAGGTATCAGAAGGATTTTTATCATATTCCTTAAGGAGCAACGTAAGATTTCTTTCCCCCTTTTTTCTTCGCTTTTCCGGACTGCCCTGATATCCCACATGAGTAGAAAAGATGGGAAGCGGGTATGTGCTATATCTCATGTCCGGCTCGGATATATTCACAAGCTGTTCATGAATACTTCCGGTATAGGTATAAATACTCTTTGGGAACAGGCGACTGATAAGCTCGTTGCTGTTCATGGGAGAACCGTTATTATCAAATAGATTTTTTCTGTGAATCTGCCCCACCGAATCAGGGTTTGCCTTGACAAGGGTTGTTACTTTGTCGTAGTCAAAACTATCTACAAATTCGTCGGTGTCAATCATAAGTATGTATTCCTCTTTTGCTTTTGAAACAGCAAAGTTACGGGCAGCGGAAAAGTCATTGCACCATGAAAAATCATAAATATTGCTTGTATATTTCGAGGCGATCTTCTTTGTGTTATCTGTCGAGCCGGTGTCTACAACTACCAGCTCAACAGGATATTTTGCAAGTCTTTCAAGACAGATGTTAAGATTATCACATTCATTTTTTGTTATGATGCATACGGAAATCATAAAAACTCCTTTTTGACAGATTATTTTAACTGCTCCAGGATTGTGTTTACAAGGACGTCATTGTCCTTTGGATTCATAAAGCAGAATCTTATATAGGTGTTGTCAAGACCGCGGAAATCCTCACAGGTTTTGATTATCAGACCCTTAAGCTTACATGCATCGGCTATATCCCGGGCGAAAATATCCTTCTTAAGTATCCTGGCAAGCATAAAATTGGCATATGGCTTGTAAAGTCTGAGATTCCTGCAGGTGGACATGGCAGAATATATAAGGTTGCGTTCGGTAAATATCTGTGAACGTGAAGCATATATGTATTCCGTATCCTTTACCATCCGGGTGCATGCTATGGCAGTTAAGGTGGATATTTTATCCGCAGGGGTGGTTATATCCAGCACTGACATATAATCAGGATTGTTCATTATTGCATAGGCAAAGCACATTCCGGGAACGGAAAAAAACCGTGATACACTCCGGAAAATGACTATGTTATTGTATTCCTTTACCAGAGGAACACAGGTAATCTGTTCATAGTTTTCTGCGAATTCTATATAGGTTTCATCTATAACAAGAAATATATCCAGCTCCTTGCATACGTCAGCCAGGGTTTCCATGTCCTCCCTGGAGATAAGCCGGGAGGTGGGATTGTTTGGGTTGCCTATTATAATCATATCCAGGGATGAATCCAGTCCGGCGACAAAGTCACTTAGTCTGAATTCATATCCTTCTTCCTCCTTCAGCTGATAGTATTCAACTCCGGTTCCGTAGATTTCCAGTATGCTTTCGTATTCCGGGGAGGAGGGAACCAGAACCATTGCCTTTTGAGGGGCGATAAGGGAAATAAAGGTTCTCAGCATATCAGATGAACCGTTTGCCATAATTATGTGATTACTGTCACAGCCGCAATATGTACCTATGGCCTGCTTCAGATTACCGTAGTAATCCACAGGGTATCTTGAAACCTGGGAAGCGTTTTCTGTAATTGCTTTTACTACGGATTCAGGAACCCCCATTGGATTGAGATTAGCATTATACAAAATAGTGTCGTACTGCTCCAGACGGAGTGGTGAATTGCTCATATTGTATCCCCCTAAATAATATTTATAAAAAAACCCCTAATGACTTTCAAAAATGTAATACTTTGTGTTATAATGTACTTCGTGATAAAATAGACAAATAGAAAAAGTATGTACAAATGAAAGAATACATATTTTCATTATAGCATTTAGACAAATAATATCAAGTTAAAAATACGGTGAGGAAACAGATGAAGGGTATTGTAGAGCATTATGCCAAGGGTGAATTTCAGGTAGACAGACCTGAGGTTGCCATATCGGAGAAATTCTTAAAACTTAATATAGAATCGGGTACAAAATATACGGGAAGCTTTAATGTAAGCAGTACCAATGATCACCTTATTAAAGCTATGGTTTATGACAGCAGGTATATGCTGAGGTTTGAAAACCATACCTTTATAAGCAGGAAATTTGACGTCAATTATACATTTGATGCCACCTGCCTTGAGGCAGGCAAGAACTACAAGGGGCATATAAGTATAATTACTGACGGGGGAGAATTTAAGATTATGTATGATATAGACATAATCACTCCTTTTGTAAAGTATGGTGACAATAAGATAGATGATTTGTTCAAATTCGCAACCCTGGCTGAAAGTAACTGGCCTGAGGCGGCAAGAATATTTGTCCGGGATGATTTTAAGCGCACCTTTATCGATAAGGATACAGTTACAAAGCAGATATACAGCAGCCTTCTGGAGAGCCACTCCGTTAACCAGGCTCTGGAGGAGTATCTGGTGTATGTTCACAAAAAGCGTGCCCTTACTCTTTCTGTATCAAAGGCAAAGATTAATGTGGAGATGCCGGATGAACTTTCAAAGATAACCGTTAATATCAGTAAAAATACATGGGGATATACTAATTCCACGGTAAAATCCACAGCGGATTTTATTATACCTGCCAGAAAGAATATTATGAGCTCTGATTTCCTGGGTAATCTGTTTACCCTGGATGTGCTTATTTCCCCTGAAAATGTACCCGAGGGAGTTACCTCAGGCAAGATAATAATTGAAAATATATATCAATGTATAGAAATAGAGATTGCCCTTGCAAGACCTAATACAAAAATTCCGGTCAACCCTAAAGCGGGAAGCATGAATCATATGATTAAGCTTAATACCACCAAGCTGACTAAGGCTTACCTTGATTACCGCATGGACAGAATTCCTTTGAAGGAGTATGTATCCAGATCCATGTTTGCCTTTGGTAATCTGTGCAGATATGTTCCGGAGGAGGATCTTTACAGGCTGGGTACAATGCATATGAATATCATGCAGGGCGATATTGAGCGGGTTGAACAGGAATTTATGCGTATAGAGGCTGACGTGGACAATTCCCTTATGAATAACAAGCAGAAATGCTATTACGAATACCTTAAAGCTCTCATGGACAAAAATGAAGAGACAATAGAGAAAGCAAAGAATATGATAAAGCGTAATTACAGAACCCAGGAGGATAAGATATTTTATTTCTGGCTGCTGCTTTTTATTGATTCTACATATTCTGAAGATTACCAGGCTTTGTACAGAGAGATTAGAAATCTCTATCATGAAGGATATAACAGTCCTATCATGTATCTGGAAATATGCGAGATGTTTAACAACAATCCGTTGCTGCTTAAGCGCATATCAGACCTGGAGATTACTGCCATAAGATGGGGCTTAAGGCACAAATATATCGCCGATGAGGTTATAGATGAATTCATAAGACTTGCAGGCTCTTTCAAGGAGTTCGATACCAAAATCTTTGGAATTATGGAAGCTATATATAATAAGAATAAGAGTGAAGAGGTTCTTAAAAGTATATGCTCCATGCTTATCGGTGCCAACAAGCTGGATTACAGATACCATAGATTTTATAGGGATGCAGTTGAAAAATCTCTCAAATTCATCGGACTTAATGAGTGCTTTGTAAAGAGTATGAATTTTTCAAGGTATGACCTGATTCCCCAGTCTGTGCTTATGTATCTGAATTATAAAAATACTCTTACAGAGAAGGAACTGGCATATTTATATGCTAATGTCATATATAATAAGTCACAGCATATGAAGGTGTATCACGAATACTGCACAACCATGCAGGATTTTATGGAAAATATGATTATAAAGGGGAAGGTAAGTGACGACCTTACAGTAATTTATGATGAGTTTCTCGACCCGGAAACAGTTAATCCCCTTTACGCATCCAAGCTGATTAATATTATCTTCAGACGAAAGCTGGTATGCTTTAATAAAGGAGTAAGGGCAGTTATTGTAACTCATCAGGAGCTTTCGGAGGTTCAGAGGGTTCCTATTGTAAACGGAGAGGCCTATGTAGAGATACTCTCCAATACTGCATCCATAATATTTGAGGATGGAGAAGGAAACAGATATGCCGGTTCAATTCCATACAGGCTTGAGCGTATTGTTGATGAGAAGGCATATATGCAAATCTGCTGTCAATACAGTCCGAGGGACTACAGAGTATTGCTGCACAATTATGAAGACCTGGGAGATTTTACCTACAAAAGAGCCATAGAAGTTAATGCGGCAAGAGATATTGTAAACTGTGATGAGATTTCCTATGATTATAAGCAACAGGCATATCTCAATATAATAGAATATTATCACGAAAATCTTGATGCAGAGGTTTTGAAAAAATATCTGGGCAAGCTGGATATAGAGTATCTTAACCATGCCAATGCAAGGATTATTATTGCATATATGGTTGATATGAATATGTTTGATAAGGCATTTCAGGCTGTTAAACTGTATGGCTTTAACGAGATTGATTCTGAGGAACTCTTCAGACTTGCCAATTATGGTGTGGAGGATTCCAACGGCTTCCTCAATGAGGATCTTATGGCTATATGTATTCATCTGTATAAGATGGGTAAGGTCAATGCAGGAATATTGTCTTATATAATCAGTAATTTTAAAGGGGATCTGGATGAGTTGGCGGGTCTGTTCAAGACTGTGCGTAACAGGGTTAAGGATATATCACTTCTGGCGGAAAATACCCTGGCACAGATGATGTTTGCACAGGGAAATGTGGAATATATATATGATATATTTACAGCCTACTATGACGGAAGAAGCAGAGGACTTGTGGTAAAAGCATTTTTAAGATTTGCTGCAATGAATTATCTTATAAAGGATGTGCAGACTCCGGGCAGTATTTTTGACTGCCTTTACATTGAAACCATGAAGGGAAACATTGATGATGAAATATCCAGAATGGCATTACTCCTTCATTTCAGCAAGCTGGACAGATACACAGAAGATCAGAAGGAATGGATAAGCCTTAATGTGGGTAAATTTATGGATGCCGGAAAAATATTACCGTTTTACAAAAGCTTTAAATCCTTTATCAAGCTTCCTCTGGATGTGTTCCTTAAGACATATCTTATATACAAGTCTGAACCCGGGAGGCAGGTAAAGGTAAAATATGCATTTGATACAGGTTCAAGGCAGAGTCTGACATACAAAACAGACAGGATAGATGAAATGATACCCGGCATGTATGTAAAGGAGCTTGTTATTTTTCACGGAGAGAGGATTGTATATAATATTGAGGATGATATACAGGGAAATTCCTATGTGGTAGAGAGTGAAACCCTCAAAACAAAGGCGTTCAACAAAAAGGATAAAAACAGATTTGAGCTTATTAACAGTATGCTGGTAAATCAGGAGATGAGGGAGGATAATGAACTTCTGGAGACCCTGGATGTTTATCTTAATACTGTACATCTATTTGAAGAGAATTTGTCAATTCTTTAACAACAGGAGGAAGATATGGCAGAGGCATATTATATCGGAATGGATTTATGCTCCGACTCAACACAGATAAGCTTCTACAATGATATAAAGCGTGAGCCGGAAACCGTCAACCAACTTAATAACAAAGAGACATATATGATGCCTAACATACTTTTTTACAGTCTTGAAACGGGAGACTGGTATGTAGGTTCTGAGGCATCGGAGACCCGTTTTAAGGAAAAGGGTATTATTCTGGATGAGCTTTACAAAAATGCCAGAAGTGAGGAAATTATAGATGTGGGAGGCATGGAATACACCTACAGACAGCTTTTTCTCCTGATGCTTAAGATGCATATTGATTCCTTTTTGTACAGATATGAGGGTGCTACGGTAAAGAAGCTGGTGATTACCATACCTGAGTATAACAGAGATTTGTTTAAAACTCTTCAGGAACTGTATAAGGAGCTTGATATCCCGGAGAATGCCATATGCATTACCAGTCATCTTGACAGTGGATTATATTACATTTTTAATCAGAGCAGTGATCTGTGGGTAAACAGTGTAGCGCTCTTTGATTACAATACAGAGGGACTTCATTATTACAGGATTGATATAACCAGAAGTAAACAGCCCGAGGTTATAAGTGTTACTCATGAAGACTATTCTTCCCAGTTTAACATGGCTTTATTTACTGGGGATAACATTCTTATGGATGTGACCTTTGCAAAGATAGCAGAGTATGAGATGAAAAAGACATATATTTCCTCAGTATTTCTTACAGGCTTAGGCTTCTCTGAAAAATGGATGAACAAATCCAGAAATATATTATGTCAGGGAAGAAGAGTTTTTGCGGGACAGAATATATATACCAAGGGAGCCTGTTATAAGGCGGTTGGTGGTGAATATGAAGAATTTTACAAAAGATTTTTTGTGGAAACCAAGGAGAATGTTGTTTTTGATGTGGGAATCTCCAGCGGAGACGAGGAGGACAGATTTATTCCCATTGCTACAGGCGGGCGTCAATGGTATAACATAAAGGGAAAAATTAATATCATACTGGATGATACAGATATGATTACCATAGTATATAAAAACAGAATGACAGGAGAGGAAAACAGAGATGTGGTTAAGCTTCATGGTATCCCCAAAAGGCCTAATAAGACATCAAAATTTTCGGTTGAAGTAGAGTTTGAAAATCCTCACAAGGGAGCAGTTATAATAAGGGATGTGGGCTTTGGAAAGCTTTTTCCAACCACAAACAAGATATATCGCAAGGAGTTTGAGGTATAATGTCAAAGATTATATTATGTACAAGTAAAGAGGCGGCCAATCCTTTTACATTTCTTAATACAAAGGTTGAGATAAATAACTATGAGGAATTGTGCTTTTATATATATAACAACACAGTTCTTATCAGTAAATCTGCACTTTCGGATAAGCTTTTTGACTGGATAAGGGATGAGCTTGATATGCCCGGACTGGCAGCAAAGCTGGTTGCCATGTCCAATAAAACATCTTTTGCCCAGGATCTTCTGGTGGAAATACTTAATGCGGGGGATTATTATGAGCCGGAGGAAATTAAAACCTATGTTGAGGCCTGGCAAAAATACAGGCGGCTTACTGCCAGTCAGAGAAAAAAGCTTAAGGCTGACGGATATCTGGGATACAGGCGTTATATCAAAGCAGCTTCCATATATGATGATATTATAGCCAATCAGGAGGATATAACCGATAAGGAATTTCTGGGAAATGTATATCATAACAGAGGGGTGGCGGCTGCCAATAATCTGGATAAGGAAGATGCCAAGGCGTATTTTCTCAAGGCCTATGAGCTTAATCATAATGAAGAATCTTTAAGAGGATATTTCATTGTATTTGCGGCAGGAAATGATTCAACCTCCATAAGGCAGGAAATGCGCAAGTACGATCTTGATGACGATAATTATGAGAATCTTATGCTGGAAATAGGAGATTCCAACGAAGACGTCAGAGAGATGACTATTTTTTCCATGCTTCAGAGGGCAGTATATAATCGTATGAATAAGGATATGATTGATTTTGACAAGAGAATGGATATTATCCTTGGACAGCTAAAGGATGAATTTAGGGAGCAGGCGATTTAATGGGATTCATTAAGAGGCTGAAGGCATATTTTGGCAGCGACGATGAAAAAGGCAGGAATCCGGTTTCAGAAAAAGAAAAGAGAAAGATGGAAGGTGAACGGGAAACCGTTAAGGATTTTTGTGATCAGCTTGTTGAAATATCCTTTCACGTTGAGGAAATTAAAAATGAATATAAACTGGTAACCAGCTATCTTACAGATATACAGAGGATTGAAGAGCTTCCTGTTGATATGGCGGTTCATATCAATGATGTGGCAGCAAGGATAGAAAGACTTGACAAAAGCAGGGAAACCTATTTACAATCAGAGAATCTTCTTTCCATGGAAAAATACAGAATGCTTGATGCAGGCAAGGAGCATGTGGAAGATACAATAAAGCAGCTTAATGAAATGGAATCAAGGGATGCCGCACTGAGAAATGACATGGGACATCTGGAGGGTGAAAAGGAGGGTATCAGGTATATGCGTGAGGAGTATGCTGATACCATCGTAAGGTTAAGAAGTATAATGATTACTGTTCTTACACTTATGCTGATTACCTGCTTTGGACTTGTTGTTTATTCAATGATTACTCATAATCCGGTGACTCTCTATGCCCTTGCGGCAGGTGCTATAGCAATGCTATGCTTTACAATATGCTATCTTAGATATAATAATCTGAAGGCAGAGATAGATGAACAGGACAGAAAAATTAACAGGGCAATATCACTGCTCAATAAGGTTAAGGCAAAATACATAAATAATACCAATACTATGGATTATATATATGGCAAATATGATGTCCATTCCAGCCAGGAGCTGTCATATCAATGGGAACAGTATAATACCATGGTGAGGGATGCAAAGAAATACACATATACCAATGCAGAATTTAAGGATGCCTGCGATGAGCTGGTAGGACTTATGTCGCAGATTGGAGTGGAGGATCCCTTTGTATGGCCAAGACAGACAAATGCTCTTATTGACAGGAGAGAAATGGTAGAGATAAAGCACAGCCTGAATGTAAGGCGGCAAAAGCTGAGGGAAAATCTTGAGAGCTGTGTGAAGCTTAAGGAAAATGCAATAACTGCTCTTAGGGGTACTGTTGAGGTAAATCCGGGGCTGGAGGTTTATGTGGAAGAATTGCTTAAGCCCTACAATATCAAAATTGACTTATAATAATATTTATATACATTGGAGGATTCATATATTATGGCTAAGGAATTGGAAAAAACCTATAACCCTTCCCAGATTGAAGGAAGGATTTACGAAAAATGGATGGAAAAGGATTATTTTCATGCCCGGGTGGACAGAAGTAAGAAGCCTTTTACAATAGTTATGCCACCACCAAATGTAACAGGACAGCTTCATATGGGTCATGCTCTGGATAATACCATGCAGGATATTCTCATAAGGTTTAAAAGAATGCAGGGATATAATGCCCTGTGGCAGCCGGGAACCGATCATGCCGCTATAGCTACAGAGGTTAAGCTTATTGAACATCTCAGAAAAGAGGGGATAGAAAAGGAAGACCTTGGAAGAGAGGAATTTCTTAAGAGAGCATGGGAATGGAAGGATGAATACGGCGGACGTATCGTTAACCAGCTTAAGAAGCTTGGCTCCTCTGCAGATTGGAAAAGAGAACGTTTTACCATGGATGAGGGCAATAACAAGGCTGTTACCGAGGTATTTACAAAGCTTTATGATAAGGGATATATATATAAGGGCTCCCGTATAGGAAACTGGTGTCCTGTATGCCAGACATCTATTTCCGATGCAGAGGTAATCCACGAGGAGCAGGATGGATTTTTCTGGCATATTAATTATCCTGTTGCCGGTGAGGAAGGCAGATTTGTTGAGATAGCAACAACCAGACCCGAGACCCTTCTTGGAGATACTGCTGTAGCTGTTAATCCTGACGATGAAAGATATAAGGATATTGTGGGCAAAAATGTAATTCTTCCGCTTGTAAATAAGGAAATACCTGTTATAGCTGATTCCTACGTTGATATGGAATTCGGAACAGGTGTGGTTAAAATTACACCGGCTCACGACCCTAATGATTTTGAGGTCGGAAAGAGACATAACCTTGAAGAAATTAATATTATGAATGATGATGCCACAATTAATTCCCTGGGTGGAAAATATGCAGGAATGGATCGTTATAAAGCACGAGAAGCAATAGTAAATGATCTTAGGGAACTTGGACTGCTGGTTAAGGTAGTTCCACACAAGCATATGGTAGGCACTCATGACAGATGTAAGACAACAGTTGAGCCTCTGGTTAAACAGCAATGGTATGTAAGAATGGCTGAAATGGCCAAGCCTGCAAAGGAGGCTGTTGAAAAGGGTGAGCTCAGGCTTATTCCCGAGAGAATGAATAAGACCTACTATAACTGGTTGGATAATATAAGAGACTGGTGTATATCGAGACAGCTCTGGTGGGGACATCGTATACCTGCATATTATTGTCAGGATTGTGGGGAGATAATGGTAGCAAAGGAAGCACCATGTACCTGTACAAAATGTGGTTCAAAGAATATTAAACAGGATGAGGATACACTGGATACATGGTTTTCTTCGGCACTATGGCCATTTTCTACGCTTGGATGGCCTGACAAGGGAGAAGATTATGATTATTTCTTCCCGACAGATGTTCTGGTTACAGGATATGATATTATTTTCTTCTGGGTTATCAGAATGGTATTTTCGTCTATAGAACAGACAGGAAAGCTTCCTTTCCACACTGTGCTGTTCCATGGTCTTGTAAGAGATGACCAGGGCAGAAAGATGAGCAAATCTCTTGGAAATGGTATAGATCCTCTTGAGGTTATAGACAAATACGGTGCAGATGCATTAAGATTTACTCTTATAACAGGTAATGCTCCCGGAAATGACATGCGTTTTTACTGGGAGAGAGTTGAGGCAAGCCGTAATTTTGCCAATAAAATATGGAATGCATCCAGATTTATATTGATGAATATTGATAAAGCAGCACTTGACCGGGTTGATATCAACAGTCTTACTATTGCAGACAGATGGATACTTTCCAAAATGAATGACCTTATTGCAGAGGTTACCGACAATATGGAAAAGTATGAGCTTGGAATTGCGGTATCAAAGCTGTATGATTTTCTTTGGGAGGAATTCTGTGACTGGTATATTGAAATGGTTAAGCCAAGACTGTGGAGTGAAGAAGATGACACTAAGGCGGCAGCGTTGTGGACACTAAAGACAGTACTGATTAACGGACTTAAGCTTTTGCATCCATACATGCCATTTGTCACAGAAGAAATTTTCTGCAGCCTTTCAGATGAGGAATCTATAATGGTTTCACCATGGCCTGTATATAAAAAGGAATATAGTTTCAGGTCTGATGAGGAGGCTGTTGACAAAATAAAAGAGGCTGTGAGAAGCATCAGGAATATACGAAATGAGATGAATGTAGCTCCAAGCAAAAAGGCTGCTGTTTATGTTGTTTCTCCTAAGGAGGAAATACGCAATATCTTTGCGGACAGTAAGAATTTCTTCGGAACTCTTTCCTATGCATCTGAGGTTTATGTGCAGCAGGATAAGGAAGGCATCCCTGAGGATGCAGTATCGGTGGTTATTCATGATGCAGCTTTGTATATACCGTTTGCACAGTTGGTTGATATTGACAAGGAAATAGAACGTCTTTCCAAGGAAAAGCTGCGTCTGGAGAGTGAGATAAAGAGAGCTTCCGGAATGCTTGCCAATCCGAAATTTGTGGATAAGGCACCGGCTTCCAAGGTAGAAGAGGAAAAATCAAAGCTGACAAAGTATACTGAGACACTGGAGCAGCTTAATGAAAGACTGTCCCAGCTTAAGGGTAATTATGAATAAAGAAAAGATTTTAAAGCTTAAAATTGAAAAATATCTGCTTATGCCTATTATGGTGTCCATGCTTCTTGTACTGATGTGCATATTTCTGTGCTTTGTGGACAGGAGGGCTGCCATAATTGCAAGTGTTACTGTGGGCATTGTAATTATAATTGAGCTGGTGGTATATTTTGTTACCAAATCAGGAATTATGCCGTCACTGTTTGCCTTTGCCCAGGACCAGGAGCAGATTCAGAGACAGCTTCTGAAGGAGCTTGCCATCCCCTATGCCATTTTGGATAATGACGGAAAAATTCTGTGGGGCAATAACGAGTTCATTGATAAGATAGGAGATGGCTCAAAGAAGAGAATCCGAAAGAATATACAGACCTTTTTCCCTGAAATAGTTCCTGATATTCTTAGCGTGGAGGATGAAATCAGCCTTGATCTGGAGCTTGGGGATATTAAGTATAATGCTCTCATAAAAAGAGTGTCCATGAGTGATATGTTCAAGGATGAGGAGGATATGGAGGAGCTTAAGGGAGAGTCTTTGATTGCCATATACTTCTTTGATGTAACGGAGCTTAAAAGATATAAAAAGGAAAATGAGGAGCAGAAGCTGGTTGCAGGACTTCTCTATATCGATAATTATGATGAGGTTATGGAGAATACGGAGGAAGTCAGACATTCTCTGGTTGAAGCTCTTGTAGACAGGCGTATCAATATGTACCTTGCTACTATTGATGCTATATGTAAGAAGCTGGAGAAGGACAAATACCTTTTTGTGTGCCAGCAAAAATATCTTTCCCAGATGAAGGATACAAAATTTGCAATCCTGGATGAAGTAAAGAGTATAAATGTAGGCAATGAAATTCCGGTAACTCTTAGTATAGGCGTAGGTGCTGATACGGACAATTTTGCCCAGGCATACGAATATGCAAGAATTGCTGTGGGGCTGGCTCTCGGCAGGGGCGGAGACCAGGCTGTAGTAAAATACGGAGATAATATTTCATATTTTGGCGGAAAGAGTACGGGAACAGAAAAGACAACAAGAGTTAAAGCAAGAGTTAAGGCCCAGGCCTTTAAGGAGATGCTCAATAATAAGGATAACGTACTAATAATGGGTCACAAACGCCCTGATGCGGATTCATTTGGAGCAGCGGTTGGAGTTTACAGACTTGTAAAAACTCTTGGCAGGACAGCACATATAGTAGTAAATGAGGCGACCTCTGCCATTAAGCCGATAATGAATGGCTTTAAAGGTAACAGTGTATATGGTGACGATATGATATTCACCGGGGAAGAGGCAATAAACAGTGTCGATTCCAATACCATGGTAGTGGTGGTTGACGTAAACAGACCAAGCATGACAGAATGTGAGGAGCTTTTATCCCTTGTAGGTTCGGTTGTTGTTTTTGACCATCACAGACAGACCAATGAAATAATCGAGAATGCCACTTTGTCTTATATTGAGCCTTATGCATCCTCAGCCTGTGAGATGGTAGCTGAAATGCTGCAATATATTGATGATAAGGTCAAGCTGAGACCGTTAGAGGCTGATGCAATGTATGCAGGTATAGTAATTGATACAGATAACTTTGTCACCAAAACCGGTGTAAGGACCTTCGAGGCAGCATCATATTTGAGACGAAGCGGTGCGGATGTGGTCCGTGTCCGTAAAATGTTCAGAAGCGACATGAACTCTTACAAACAGCTGGCTGAGGGAGTAATAAATTCAGAGGTATTCCTCAACTCTTTTGCGATATCCCAGGTTCAGCCGGAGGATGGAGATGATGCTCCTACGGTTCTTGCAGCCAAGGTGGCTAACGACCTGCTTAATGTTGAAGGAATAAGGGCCTCCTTTGTTGTAACAGAAAAGGACGGAACAGCATACATCAGTGCCAGATCCGTGGATGATGTCAATGTCCAGGTAATAATGGAAAAGCTGGGTGGTGGTGGCCATGCCAATATAGCCGGTGCGCAGCTTAAAAATTCTAATAATGAGCTGGCCATAATTGAAATAAAAACTCTATTAAGAACCATGTATGATGAGGGAGATATATAGAAATAGAAAAAACGGGAGGTAAATGTGATATGAAGGTTATATTATTGCAGGATGTCAAGAGCCTTGGAAAAAAGGATGAGATTGTAGATGTTTCTGATGGATATGCGAGGAATTTTGTACTTCCAAAGAAGCTTGGTGTAGAGGCAACTTCAAAGAACCTGAATGAGCTTAAGCTTAAGAAGGCCCATGAGGACAAGGTAGCAGCAGAAAATCTACGGGCAGCAAAGGAGCTTGCAGAAAAGCTTAAGGATGAAAGTATAACGCTTACCATGAAGGTCGGAGAAGGTGGAAGAGCCTTCGGATCTATATCTTCAAAGGAAATTGCCGAGGAGATGAAGAAACAGCTCGGATATGATATAGATAAGAAAAAGATTGTAATCAGGGAGCCTATAAAAAGTATAGGAACAACTATAATTGACATCAAATTGCATTCAAAGGTTATAGCTAAATTCAATGTTAAAGTAATAGAAGCAAAATAGAAACTAAGGAGTGAAACAGGTAATCAATGGAAGAAAATAGCATCAAAAGAATACAACCGAATAATAAAGAAGCTGAACAGTCAGTAATTGGTGCTATGTTTATGGACAGAAATGCCATTGCGGATGTTTCATATATGCTAACCAGGGAGGATTTTTATAATCCCCAGTATGGTGCTTTGTATGAATGTATGATAGAGCTTTATAATGAAGGACAGCAGGTAGATGTAATAACTGTTGGCGACAGGCTGAAGATGAAGGATATGCCGGAGGACTTATACAAGCCATCTTTTCTGGCTGAAATCATAAGCTCTGTGCCTACCTCCGTTCTTGCTACAACTCATGCAAAGGTTGTTAAAGATAAGTCTTTGTTAAGACAGCTCATCAGACTTTGCGAGGATACTGCAAAGGACTGTTATCTCGGACATGATAAAACCGAATATATTATGGAAGAAACTGAACAGAAGATATTCAGGCTTGTACAGAATAGCACAGGATCAAAGGACATTACGTCAATTAATAAGATAGTAATTAATGTGTTAAATGAGATAGAAGAAGCTGCAAGAAATAAGGGAAAGGTAACGGGGCTGTCTACCGGCTTTGTAGATCTTGACAATATGCTGACAGGTATGCATGGTGGAGAACTGCTTCTGGTGGCAGCAAGACCTGCTATGGGAAAAACTGCATTTGTTCTTAATATTGCCCATGATCTTGCAGTAATGCACAGTGTCCCTTGTGCCATTTTTTCTCTGGAGATGAGTAAGGAGCAGCTTGTGTCCCGTATGATAGCTATTGATGCCATGGTAGATTCCAAGAAAATGAAGCTGGGAGATTTACCTAATGAGGACTGGGATAAGGTTACGGAAAGTATGGAGGCTATCGCCAGATCGCCGATATATATAGAGGATAATTCTGCCATAACTATATCTGAGCTTCGCTCAAAGTGCAGAAAATTGAAGCAGAATTATAATATACAGCTTATTATTCTTGATTATCTCCAGCTTATGAGCTCAGCCCGTCCGGTAGAATCAAGACAGCAATTCATAGCAGATGTTTCCAGATCCTTAAAGAACCTGGCCAGAGAGCTCAATGTGCCTATTATTGCATTATCCCAGTTGTCCCGTGCTGTGGATAGCAGACCGGATCATAAGCCGGTGCTTTCGGATTTGCGTGAATCAGGCTCTATTGAACAGGATGCAGATGTAGTTATGTTCATATACAGGGATGAATATTATAATCCGGAAACTACCACTAAGCCACAGACAGCAGAGATAATAATTGCAAAGCAGCGTAGTGGTGAAACCGGAAGCATAGATCTCAGATGGTTAGGCAGGTACACTAAATTTGCTGATCCTGAGAAGCATTATCAACAACAGAATTAGTTATATCATTTTGGCTGGCAGATTCATGATTTTCTTTTCCCGGAAACATGATTATGTCAGCCACTTCATTCTTTGAATTACCGAACTGTTCAAAAAAATCATTGGTAAGACGGGCAATATCAGGCTGCTCATAATCATTTTCAGGTGAATCATTATTATCAGAAGTATTATCGTTATTGCCGGCTTCGTCATATGCATTGTCATCAGAAACATTATCGGTATTGCCGGCTTCGTCATTTAAGCTATTCCGGGAATTCGCAAGCTCCTCTACAGCAACTGTGATTTTTGCAAGCTCCTCCTTAAGCTGGGCAATAGCAGACAGACGATTATCGCCCATATCCTTATTTTCCTGTGAAAGCTGCCCTAAGGCTGTATTGGATTTTTTCAACTGGACATACAGAGCCTTGGTTATGCGCTCTAATTCTTCATTGTCGTTCCCTGTAAGACCACCTGCAAGATTACCAAGAGTGGACTTGATGTATTCATCAAGCCTTTTGTCCTTCTCAAGCCTTATATTGTATATGGCAAGGAAGAGAGTATATACAGAGGCTATAAGAATGATGGAAACAGCTACAATAACGGCCGGCTTTTCCTTGAATTCAAGAAGACAATACACCCAGGCCAGAATGCAGGAAACACTTATCATACACATAGTTACAAAACGTTTATATAAATTGCTCATGGAGTACCTCCCATATTATCTGAAGTTTATTTACATATTCTAACATAATTCAATCGTCATTACTAGGGCAAAACTTTTTTTGAATGGGTGGTAAATATGTTGCCTTTATTTAAATATAAACGTATAATAATAAAAAGGTTTAGTAATTTTTTCGACAAAGGCGGGATGGTATGGAGAGAACTAAAGTATTGGTGGAATTCTACTCGGAGGAGCCATTGGAAAATATTATGGCAATGATAAAATACAGACCCGAGAAAATTATATTTCTAGGTCATAAGTATAATATGATTACCAAAAAAATTAATGATATTAAGCAATTCAGAGATCATAAATGTCCGGATGTGGAGCTTGAATTTATCGAGGTCCCTAAGGATGACCTTGATGGGGCAATAGAAATGCTGTCTGATATAATTAAGGATAATCCGGGTGTCAGATTTGAGCTTACCGGAGGAAGTGAGCTTATACTGATTGCCCTTGGGTGTATAGCGGCAAGGATGAATATAAGTAAGCTCAGAATTGACCCCTTTACCGGAAAAGAGATTGATATAGTAGATAATCATGCGGTAACCTCCGATTATCATTTTAATATCTCTATCGAGGAGGAAATAATCCTTCATGGAGGAGCCTTAACACCTCATACCGGCAGCTTTTGTGAATGGAAATTCACAGATGAATTCCGTGAGGATATAAGGGTTATGTGGGATATATGCAAAAAATACAGAGGTGGCTGGAACCGTTACTGTGCCATAATAGATGAGCTTAGAAAAAATACACCTAACCAGAGAGAGGGTTACGTTGAAATATACAAAAATCCGTTGGGAGAGGCAATCCATCTTTTGAAGGACCTTGAGGCACAGGGGCTTATAAGGGACTACAGTGAAAGCGGAAAAAAGATTACATTCAGATTCAAGAATAATATGATAAAGAGAGTCATTGGCAAGGCAGGAAATATATTAGAGCTCCATGTATACGAAGTAGCAACCAGAGACGGATATTTGTTCTCTGATGCTATTATCGGAGCTCATATTGACTGGGATGGGGAAATCCATGATGTGAATAACCCGGGATATGATACTATGAATGAGATAGATGTAATTCTTATGAGAGGAGTATGTCCTATATTCATTTCCTGCAAAAGCGGAAAGGCAGGAGGAAATGCACTTCATGAGCTTGAAACCGTGTCAAGGAAATTTGGTGGCAAGTATGCAAGAAAGGCGCTGGTTCTTGCCAAGGGCTGTGACGATACTACAGGCTCCATGTTTTTTAAGCAGAGAGCCAGGGATATGCATATATGGATAATAGATGATGTCTTCAGATTAAGTGATGAACAGCTTTTAAATAAGCTTAAGAGAATATGATAAATGTTTTTATTGACAACATTACAGAAAAAGTATTAATGTAAGTAGTGCAAAATGAGATAACAAACTAGAATAGCTTTATATAATGGCTTAAAAATATGGAGGATAAAAAATGGATATGTTGATACAGTGCTTATTATTGGCATTGGGCTTTGTAATGCTGGTTAAGGGTGCCGACTGGTTTGTGGATGGAGCTGCAGGAGTGGCAGACAGATTTGGAGTGCCCCAGATTGTAATCGGACTTACCATTGTAGCTATGGGAACAAGTGCCCCGGAGGCAGCCGTGAGCATAACAGCTGCCCTGAAGGGCTCTGCTGATATAACAGTAGGAAATATAGTCGGAAGCAATATACTTAATATACTTATAATACTTGGTATTGTTTCGGTAATTATAGCCACCTCGGTGGAGTCTTCAACAATAAAGGTAGATATTCCATTTATGCTGGCTATAACTCTTCTCCTTATTTTATTCGGGCTTACCGGCAATGAGATAACCAGACTTGAGGGAGTTGTATTTCTTGTTGTATTTGCAGGATATCTGTTCTATCTTTTTGTAATGGCAAAGAAAAATCGAAGCACAGAAGAGGACGAGGTGGAAAAGAAGCCTTTATGGCAGCTTTTGCTTGGAATAATTGTGGGTATCGCACTTATTGTGCTGGGAAGCGATGTTTCAGTTGATGCTGCAACAAAAATCGCTACCGAGCTTGGGATGAGTACGAGAATTATCGGACTTACAATAGTGGCATTGGGAACCTCCCTGCCTGAGCTTTTTACCTCTGTGGCGGCAGCCATAAAGGGTAAATCAGGAATTGCCATTGGCAATATAGTTGGAAGCAATATATTTAATATATTATTTGTTGTAGGTCTCTCATCGCTTATTACTCCGGTTGCATTTGCATCAAACTTTCTAATTGATACATGTGTATCAATTGCCGCAGGAATATTGCTTTGGCTGGGAGTATTTAAGACAAAGCTGCTGAAACGGCCGGTGGGAATTATTATGCTTCTTTCATATGCAGCATATCTTGTATATCTTATAGCCGGTTAGGTAAAGTCAGGAACATTTCTTCCTTCGTGGCATATATGTAATAAGAAACCAAGGGAATAGCTGGTGGCATATGGATGAAAGAAGGGAATCCTGTGAGGATATAATATATTCGGAGGAGTATAGAAATTATCTTATAAAATATGATAATGATTTACAGGGAGTATATGCAAATGTACAGCCGGATTGTGTTAATATAATTAACAGCCAGTTTCTGGTGGCATATAAGAGAATACAACCGGGTGAGAGTATTTACGCATATACATACAATTCGGTGCCAAAATGCTTTGGACTTATGGACATGACTGCCGTGGAGGCAGTGGGAGCTGACCTTGTGGCAAGACTGCCCGGCTTACAGCTTAGTGGAAAACAGGTGCTGATTGGATTTGTGGATACGGGGATTGATTATACCAATCCCCTTTTTGTTTCTCCTGACGGCAAGACAAGAATAGAATGTATATGGGATCAGAATCAATCCACGGAAAGGGAAGATATAAGCTATGAACCGGCGAGTGGAAAGAAAATATTTAACTATGGAAGAGAATATACAGGGGATGATATAAACAGGGCATTGAACAGTGATGACCCTGCTTCGGTAGTGCCCAGCGTAGATGAAATCGGGCATGGAACCTTCCTCGCCTCTGTTGCGGCAGGCGGCTACGATGAAAAAAACAATTTTATTGGAATAGCCCCCGAATCAGGGATAGCGGTGGTGAAGCTTAAGCAGGTAAAAAGGAATTTAAGAGATTATATGCTGATAAATGAGAATGCGGCATGCTATGGGGAGGATGACATTATCCTGGGTGTGAGATATCTTATAAGTAAGGCTGTAGAGCTGGGAAGACCATTGGTAATCTGTCTTGGCCTGGGAAGCAGTCAGGGCGACCACAGCGGGAGGACCAATCTTGAGCAATACTTTGATACAATTTCAGGACTGAGGGGGATATGCATTGTTACCGCAGGAGGAAATGAATTAGGCTTTGCCGGTCATTATTCCGGTAATAAAGGAGTTTACGGCGAGGATGGCAGTCAGGATATGGAGATTACAATCAGTGATATGGACAGAGGCTTTGTGATGGAGGTTTGGGGGAAAGCCCCTGATCTGCTGAGAATAGACGTTATATCTCCCACCGGTGAGCGGCTTGGTGATATATCTCCGGTTCAAAACGGGAGAAAGGAAACGAATTTTATCTATGAGGGAACCAAAGTAACTGTGGATAATGTTGTTGTGGAGTCAGGAACCGGAGATCAGCTATATATTATGCGTTTTGAGAGGCCCTCCAGAGGAATCTGGACTGTCAGGGTTGCTACGTTTAATAATACATCCGGGGCAGACTTTGATGCGTGGATTCCTATACATCAGTTTTTGAATTCTGACGTAAGATTTGTAAGACCTGATCCTGATATAACTCTATGTGCCCCGGGGAATGCCAGAGGAAGTATTACAGTGTCGGGATATAACCATGTAAGTAATTCATTATATATTAATTCCGGCAGAGGCTTTACCCGAAAGGATATGATAAAACCGGATATCACGGCTCCGGCAGTGGAGGTATATGGTGCATTTACAGGGAACAGTATTACAGGCCAAAGCCTTTTCACAAGAATGAGCGGAACAAGTGTGGGAGCGGCATTAACAGCCGGAGGTATAGCCCTTATACTTGAATGGGCACTTATAGAAAGAAATAATCCTGCCATATCCACCGAGATAATACGGCAGATGCTTATAAGAGGCAGCAGGCGGCTTACTAATGTAGAATATCCCAGCAAGGCGTGGGGATGGGGCATACTTGACTTATATGGAGCCTTTGGGGCTATAAGATATATGTAAAATGGGAAATCTTGGAGAAAAACACTAATTTTTGGCTTGACATAAAAAATAAAACAAGTATATTTATAGGTAGTATTATTAATACAGATTATCGGAGGTATGAAAATGATTTGCAAAGCATGCAATTTTGAAAACAAAGACGGCGCCGCATTTTGCGTCAGCTGTGGTAAGCCATTAACAACTGAAAATGCCGGACCTGTGGAACCTATGAAGGGTGACGATAAAACAGTAATGATCGATCCTGTGATTTCAGAGAATAAGTTAGATGACAGTGAGTCTAATACAACCGTATTAACAAATAACATGGTGAATACTCCGGGACCTGCCACACCCGGCTTTGGTGCAATACCAAATAATGCCCCAATGAACGGGATGCCAATGGGAATGCCAATGAATGGGACTCCAAACGGAATGCCAATGAACAATGTACCAAAAAAGCCTGACAAGAAAGCTAAGCCACCAAAGGCAGCCAAGCCACCAAAGGCTAAAAAGTCAAAGGGAACAGTTGCTTACATAGTAATATCGATTATATTGATTCTCGGTTTAATCGGAACAGGTGTATGGGGATATTTCCACTTTGATGGCAAATTAGATGATGCGGATAAGGAAAAGGATGCCTTAGAGGCTGAGCTTACAGATAAGTATGAGACAGCGCTGGCAGAGAAGGAAGTTACAATCGGAGAGCTTGAAGCAGAAAAGATCGGTTACGAAGATCAGGTGAATAACCTTAATAGTCAGCTTGAGTCAATGCAGACAAGTGCAGATGAATATTCAAAATATGATTCACTTATTTCATATATTACAACAAATGGAATACAGGGTTCATCTTCATTCTTTGCAAGCAGTAACGTAGTATATATTAACGGAAGTGCTCCGGCTGAGGTTAAGGTATACTATGGTGATGTTGACGGAACTGTATCATTTAAGCTGGATAATTCTTCAATAGCCAGCTGTGAATGGGGTGAAACATGGGAGAACAACGAAACTACAGCTACTCTTGTTATTACTCCTGTTACCAGTGGAACTACTAATATTCAGGTTACTAATACAACAGATGATCAGGTATTAAATATAATCGTAGTTGTAGAATAATAATATAATATATTGAAGCTATGAAAAAGGCATTATGGCATTGGCTGTAATGCCTTTTCCTTGTATAACTAAAAGCCTTATGGTATCATATTTATATAGATACAGTCGGTGGGTATTATTGGGCTTTTGGGGGTGCTGATATGGAAAAGGATTGGGTTGTTTTAAAGATTGATGAAAATCGTATGTGGGCCAGTCTTACAATAAAGATGCCTGAGGGCGATGAGCATCCCTATTTTTCTCCTGATTTTATTGAGAATTATATCAGGGGTAATGGTATAAAAACAGGTATTTTGAGAGATAATATTGAAGCCCTGGCAAATAGCGTGCCTTATGGAGAAGAGGTGATTGTTGCAAAGGGAAAGGAGCCGGTAAAAGGCAGAGATGGTTTTTATTCTTATATGGTGCCCCTGGAAGATTACAAGAATAAACCGACAATAAATCACGATGGATCGGTAGATTATTACAATTCTCTTAAGCTGGCAATGATAGAGGCTGACCAGGTGTTTGCCGTATATTCACCACCTACCGGGGGAGAATATGGATATACCATATTTTCGGAGATGCTGCCTCCGGTGAAGGGTAAGGAGCTTCGCCCATTAAGGGGCAGCGGTTTTTATACAGATGAGAGCAGGAGAACTTATAAGGCGAAATTCGGAGGAAGAATTTTCAGGCAGGGTGAACGCATTGTAATTGAGAAGGTCTATGTGGTTAAGGGAGATCTGGATATTGAACAGGGGAATATAAGATTTAACGGCGATGTAGAGATAAAGGGTGATGTGAGAAGCGGGCTTGTTATCCATACGGATGGAGATATATTTATACATGGTCATGTGGGGGGCTGTAACCTGGCAGCCGGAGGAAGCATAACAATTCAAAGAGGAGTCCAGGGCAAGGACAGATGCACAATTACGGCAGGACGGGATGTGGCATGCAGCTTTATTGAAAGATGCAGGATAAAAGCAGAAGGAAATGTGTATGCTGATTCAATTCTGGATTCTGAAATTATAGCAAAAGAAAAGGTAATTGTAAGCTCAAAAAGAGGACTTATCCTTGGTGGAAGCGTTCTTGGCGTTCAGGGCGTATATGCAAAAAACATAGGAAATGAAGCGGGAATTTCCACATGCATTACTGCCGGGAATATACAAGAGGATATTGAAGAGCTTGCCAGGATGGAGGAGAAAATTACCAGCCTCAAATCAGATATACAGATTTTTGAAAAGAATCAGAGAGTAATCGATACCATGGATGGTTCCAGAATAACCAGGGAAATAGAAAACATGAGAGTGAAAATAATCAGGGCGAAGGTTATGCTTATATCAGACCTTAAGAAAATCCAACAGGAATATATTATTCTGGAGGATAATATGTCAAGGGCAAAAAAAGAGGCAAGGATTTGTATCACCGGAATTTTGTATGGCAATATCAGAATAAGTATTGGAAGGGCATGGCTTGTAACAACAGAGGCAATTAAGGATATTGTATTTAAGAATATAAATAACCAGATTATTTCTTTGCCGGGAAGTGAGGAAGAATGTACGATATAATTATTATTGGGGCAGGTCCGGCAGGACTGTCCGCAGCTATATATAGCTTAAGATCAGGAAAAGAAGTATTGCTATTGGAGGAGAAAAATTATGGTGGACAGATTATTAATACACCCCAGGTTGAAAATTATCCCGGAATAAAGACTATTACAGGCTTTGATTTTGCAACAAATCTCTATGAACAGGCCATGGGGCTGGGAGCAAAAATAATATATGAAAAAGCAGAAAAAATACTGGACATGGGAGAAAAAAAGGTTGTAAAGACAACAAAAAATACCTATGAATGTACAAGCATTATAATTGCAACGGGAGCAAGGAACAGGCATCTTGGAGTAGATAATGAAGAAAAATTTGTGGGAGCAGGTGTTTCCTATTGTGCTACCTGTGACGGAGCCTTTTTCAAAGGGAAGGAGGTTGCTGTTGTGGGAGGTGGCAATACGGCTCTTGAGGATGCGGGATTTCTTGCAAATTATTGCAGCAAAGTATATCTTATTCACAGAAGAGACCGGTTCAGAGGAGAAAATGAACTGGTGCTTAAGCTGAAGGAAAGAGATAACGTGGAATTTGTATTTGACAGCAGGGTGATTGCATTGAAGGGAGAAGAACTTTTGCAGGGGATTGATATAGAAAATCTTGTTACCGGTCAGATAAGAGAGCTTAGTGTCAAAGGAGTATTTGTGGCAATTGGGCATATGCCGGACAATGAAGCGTTTAGCAATCTGGTTAAGCTTGATGACCTTGGATATATATGTGCAACAGAGGATTGTCATACAAGCACCGGGGGGATATTTACTGCCGGAGACTGCAGAACCAAGAGTATCCGACAACTGACTACTGCCACGGCAGATGGGGCTGTAGCCGGATTATACGCAAGCGAGTATGCAAATTGAGTATGAGATTTACAGTGAATGATATGATACGGGTAATTAAAAAACATTTGACATTACATTTTGCATATGCTATGTTTAAATGGAATATTAGGGAGTAGTTCGCACCGTATATGGTGTTGTACTGTTCGTCATCACGTCAGACCGGTAAAGAGGTTGTCTGACCGGGCAGTATGCTTCTGGAGATACAGAATGGAACGAGACTTTTATTGTACTTTGTTGTGCAATAGGAGTCTCTTTTAATTTTACGGAAAACAAGTTTTGTTTTCTATAAGCCCGGAGCAGCCGGTAAATGCATAAGATATCCTATTTGTCACAATATACCTATGAAAGAAAATAGTAGGAGGTTCTTATGTATGAAGGAAAAAAATGTATGGAATTGTTCAGAACAGGAGCTGCTGAAGAAGTTCCATGTAACAAAAGAAGGCTTAAGCACAAAAAATGCGGAGGCCATACGAAGTGAAAAAGGGGAAAATATTCTTACGGAAGGAAAAAAGAAAAGTACCCTTCAGGTGTTCTTAGGTCAGTTTGCTGACCTGCTGGTTGTTATTCTTATTATTGCTGCTGCAGTATCAATGTTTTCAGGAAATGTGGAAAGCACAATTGTTATATTTCTTGTGCTTGTGATGAATGCTTTACTTGGTACTATACAGCATATCAAGGCACAAAAATCATTGGACAGCTTAAAACAGCTTTCCTCCCCTAATGCAAAAGTAATACGCGATGGTATAAAGCAGGAGATTTTATCCAGGGATGTGGTTCCGGGAGATATTGTTATACTTGAAGCAGGAGATATGGTTGTGGCTGACGGGCGAGTTATCCACAGCTATTCGCTACAGGTGAATGAAAGTTCCCTGACAGGAGAATCAACAAATATAGAAAAAACAGAGGGAATTATCGAAGGAGACGTGTCTCTTGGAGACAGAGTTAATATGGTGTATTCAGGAAGTCTGGTTACCTATGGAAGAGGAGAGATTCTTGTAACCGGGACAGGGATGGATACGGAGCTTGGTAAAATAGCCGATTTGATGAATAAATCAAAGGAAAGAAAAACTCCTTTGCAGGAAAGTCTGGACAAATTCAGCGCCCGCCTTGCCGTATTTATTATGGCTGTATGTATTCTGGTATTTGCCCTTTGTATGTACAGACAGATGACATTTCTCGACTCCATGATGTTTGCCGTTGCACTTGCCGTGGCAGCAATACCGGAGGCGTTAAGCTCTATTGTAACCATAGTTCAGGCCTTTGGAACGCAGAAAATGGCTAGGGAAAATGCAATTATTAAGGATCTTAAGGCAGTGGAGAGCCTGGGCTGTGTATCTGTTATATGCTCTGACAAAACCGGTACATTAACTCAGAATAAGATGACTGTTGTGGACATATTTGTGGATGGAAATGTATGCAAACCGGAGGAACTGGATATACACAATTCCCTGCACAGGTATCTTTTGTATGATGCGGTGCTTACCAACGATTCCAACATAGTCGAAGGTAAGGGTGTAGGTGATCCAACAGAATATGCATTGCTTGAGATGTTTAGGCGGGTAAGGGTAGCACAGAATTCATTTTTTAATAAACTTGGAGAGTATGACTGCGCCTTAAGACAGGCTATGGACAGGATTGAGGAGGTTCCCTTTGACTCTGACAGAAAGCTTATGAGTACAAAATATTCCATACATGGTATTCCAACTATACTTACCAAAGGAGCAGTGGATGTATTATTGGAGCGTTGCAGCGGGATTCGTTACAGTGATGGAATAAGACCTATGACCGAAGCTGAAAAGGAGTTTATAAGGCAGCAAAATCAGGAATTTTCCGAAAATGGACTCAGGGTGCTTGGATTTGCATACAAGGAGTCGGATGAGGTGTTAACACCGGGTGCGGAATACAATTATGTGTTTCTGGGTCTTGTTTCCATGGCAGATCCGCCACGACCTGAGTCGGTGGAGGCTGTGGCAAATGCAAAAAGAGCAGGAATAAAAACCGTAATGATTACAGGAGACCATAAGATAACAGCTGTGGCAATTGCAAAGCAGATAGGAATATATGAGGACGGGGATATGGCTCTTACAGGAGCGGAATTAGATGCTCTAAGCGATGAGGAGCTACAGGAAAATATAGAAAAAATATCAGTATATGCAAGAGTGTCACCGGAAAATAAGATCAGAATTGTAGAGGCATGGCAGGAGAAAGGCAATATAGTATCCATGACCGGAGACGGGGTAAATGATGCACCGGCACTAAAGAAGGCGGATATAGGTGTTGCCATGGGCATTACCGGAACAGAGGTGTCTAAGGATGCAGCAGCCATGATTTTGTCTGATGACAATTTTGCTACAATAATAAAGGCAGTATCTAATGGAAGAAATGTATATAGAAATATTAAGAATGCCATACTGTTTCTTTTGTCAGGAAATACTGCGGGGATTCTGGCGGTATTGTATACATCTGTAAGGGGATTGGCAATTCCGTTTGCACCGGTACATTTACTGTTTATAAATCTTCTTACGGATTCACTTCCCGCACTTGCTATAGGAGTTGAGCCTGCAGACCCGGATCTGCTGAAGGATAAGCCACGAAACCCAAAGGTTGGAATTCTGAATAAGGAATTTCTTGGCAAAATTCTTGCAGAGGGTGGGCTTATTGCAATAGCAACAATATGTGGATATCATATCGGGCTTGAAACGAGTGCGGCGCTTGCTTCTACCATGGCATTTGCTACCCTGACTCTTGCGAGACTGTTTCATGGTTTCAATTGCAGGAATGACAAATCCATATTAAAGCTTGGTTTAAAATCCAATAAATACAGTGTATATGCCTTTTTGGCCGGAGTGGTTCTCCTGGCTTTGGTACTGGGGATTCCTGCCCTGCATGGAGTATTCAGTGTTACCGGAATTACGTTAGCCATGGCAGGCAGAATACTGGCATTGGCATTTATGCCTACAATGATTATACAGCTTGTAAGAATTATAAGAGATAAATAGCAAGGCTGGATAAAATATCCGTATGTAAATTCAGGATAATAGTTTTAATATAAGTTTTATGTATAGATATAATATTAATTGAGCCTACTGTTGCATTGATTAAAATTAAGAGCCGGCCGATTCGTATCATATTACCGCAGGTAGGCTCATAAACTGTACAAACAGTCAAACAGAGGTTTGTATAGTTGAGAAAATATATTGAAGAAAGAGCAAGAGAAATAGGAGAATACATTGTAAATAATAATGCAACAGTGAGACAGGCTGCAAAAAAATTTGGAGTCAGCAAGAGTACCGTACATAAAGATGTGACACAACGGTTGGAGGAGATTGACCATATCCTTGCAAAGGAGGCAAGGAAAATACTTGATATCAATAAATCCGAAAGACATATAAGAGGGGGTCTGGCAACAAAAAAGAAGTACGAAATATCGCATGTATAAAGAGGGGTCCGGCACAAAAATTCATGCCTTTATGTAGTCAAAATGTCTTGAATAAACAGATACTAATATGGCATAATACATTTAACGCAGATTAAAATACATGAAAGGATTTTTATTATGAAAAATCTGGAGACAAACGACTGGCTTTTAATTAACAGCATTATATACAAAATACATACAGTAGACAATGTGGATGATATGCGAAAACAGCTTTTAGAGCAGCTTAGGATGCTGTTGGATTTTGATGCGGCAGATTTTTATCTGTCTGCGGGGCATGGTGAAAAGAGTCTGGTAAGACCTGTATTATACAATTGTGAGAATGATTATTCGGATTTATATGATGGAATAGATTACAGCAGAGGAATTCTTTACAGTGGAAAAAGCCTTATTTACCGGGAAACTGATATAATATCTGATGAGGCAAGAACACGGACAGAATATTATAAAAAGGTATATAAGCCAAATAACTGGCACTATTCATTGCAAATGGTTCTTGCTCTTGAGGGAGAATTTGTGGGAGTAATGACTCTTTATAGAAATATCGGAAAAAATGATTTTTTATATGAGGATATTTTTGTGCTGGAGCAGCTTAAGGAGCACCTGGCATACAGACTATATAAGGAGCTGGAAAAAAGAGGAAGCATAAGTGAAAAAATGACTATAACTCAGGTTGTTGAAAAATATGACCTGACCCGCAGGGAGCATACGATATTGCATCTTCTTCTTGATGGTAAGGGAAATGCCGATATATGTGAGGAGCTTGCCATAACAGATAACACTTTAAAGAAGCATATACTTAACATATATAGGAAGCTGGGGATAAACAACAGGGTACAGATGTTTAAGCTGATAAAGGAAAAGGAATAATAAAAATACTTAATAAGTAGTACAAAAATGGTAATTTTTTTGTATTGATATAAATTGAAAATGGAATTATTATGCATGTAACAAAGTTAATTACATGGAAACAAGCAACGGAGCTGTCTTATAGACAACTCCGTTTTTTATTACCCTGATGAAAGGAAGATGCCATATGAAGGAAATAATAATGATAATCAGACCTGAGAAGCTTGAGGCAATGAAACAGATACTGGATGAAATAAACTGTGGTGGCATGACATTGTCTACAGTAATGGGCTGTGGTACCCAGAAGGGTATAACAGAGGATAAGGGAGTAAATGAGATAAAGGGCTTAAAAACCACAATTAATCTTCTTCCCAAGATAAGGGTTGAGGTAGTGGTAAATGATAAGGATGTTGAGCCTATTATAATGAAAACCCGTGAGGCCTGTGCCACAGATCATGTGGGTGATGGCAAGATTTTTGTAAGAAATATAGAAGAAGCAGTAAGAATAAGAACCGGTGAGCGGGGACTTAAGGCGTTGTAAAAAGCAGGTATATAAGGAATTAAGCGAGGTGATCTTATGGAATATATAGTTGAACTTAACGGGGTCAATAAGGTATATGGAAAAAACCATGTAGTAAAGGACCTGGAGCTTAAGGTTAAGGAGGGGGAGTTTCTTACCTTGCTGGGTTCCTCCGGTTGTGGAAAAACAACGACATTGAGAATGATTGCCGGCTTTGAGGAACCGACAACCGGCAGTATAAGGGTTGAAGGAGAGGCCATAGAGGAAAAGGAACCCTTTGAGAGAAATGTAAATACGGTTTTTCAGACATATGCATTATTTCCTCATATGACTATAGCGGACAATATTGCATATGGCCTTAAGATAAAAAGAGTTCCAAAGGCAGAGATTAAGACCAGAGTAAAGGAAATGCTGGAGCTGGTTCAGCTTTCGGGATTTGAAAAAAGATATCCATCCCAGCTGTCAGGAGGGCAGAAGCAGAGAGTGGCTATAGCCAGAGCACTTATTAACAGACCCCGGGTTCTTTTGCTGGACGAACCATTGGGTGCGTTGGATTTAAAGCTTAGAAAACAGATGCAGCTTGAGCTGAAGAACCTGCAGAAAAAGCTGAATATTACATTTATTTATGTAACTCATGACCAGGAGGAGGCTCTTACCATGAGCGACAGAATAGCAATTATGCATGACGGAATATTGGATCAGCTTGGAACTCCTTCGGAGATATACGAAGCACCAAAAACCAAATTTGTTGCTACATTTATAGGAGAAACCAACATATTTGACGGAACCGTGGGCTATATAAATGGTGATGAGGTGCGGGTTACAGTCGAAAATGGTTTTATAACAGGAATGGGACAGGATTTCAGGTTTGGTGAATATATCACAGTATCCGTAAGACCGGAGAAAATGAAATATTCAAAAACACCTGTAGAGGGCTTTGGAATAAAAGCCCAGGTAAAGGATTACATATATGCGGGCTCGGTAATAAAGTGTATTGTCAATCTGCCAAATGGAAATGAGCTTAAGCTGGAGAGACTGGCAGGCGAAAGTCTTCCTGAGCTGGGAAGCTCTATATATCCATATTGGAATAAGGAGGATGCAGTGCTTATACACAGCCATGAAAACAGTATATTCGAGGCAATGGATAATATTAAGCTTGCATGAGACTAATATTTTGGAAGAATTTTGGAAGAGGGTGAGTTTATGGAGCAGGATGAAAGAAGTAAAAAAATAATACGCAGGCACAGGTGGCGTTCCAATAATCTTCCTGCACTTGTTACAGTTGGACCGGTGGCTCTGCTGCTGATAATTCTGGTAGCTGTTCCACTTGTTTATGTGGCAGTAATGAGCTTTTGTACCACAGACAGGTATTATAATGTTGTATTCCAATTCAGCCTTGAAAACTATAAGAATCTGATGAGTGCGGATTATATAAAGATATATGTACAATCCATAGTTATAGCACTGCTGACAACAGTGATTTGTGTTCTTGTGGGATATCCGTTTTCATATTTGATTGCAAGGACAGAAAGCAAATGGAAGAGGCTGTTGTATATGCTTGTAATTATACCTTTCTGGACTAATTCACTTATAAGAATATATGGATGGAGAACCTTCCTCGGCACAAAGGGCTGGCTTAACTCAGCACTTTTGACTCTGGGAATTGCCGATGAGCCGGTATCCTTTCTGTTTAAGCAGGGCACAACAGTATTTGGTATGGTATATTGTCTTATTCCGTTTATGATACTTCCTCTTTATACCTCCATAGAAAAGCTGGATGGAAGTCTTCTGGAGGCGGCGGCAGATCTTGGAGCAAGACCTGTGAAAAGATTTTTTACTGTAGTTCTCCCCCTTACTTCAGGTGGTATTTTTTCGGGCTGCATAATGGTATTTATCCCCTGTCTTGGATATTTCTTCGTATCCAACATATTGGGTGGAGGCAATTCGGATGTTATAGGTAACCTTATAGAAAGACAGTTTAAAAGTGGAAATAACTGGCCGCTGGGGGCAGCGTTATCCATCATACTTATAATAGTCACCCTGATACTGGTTAAGATATATCAGAAAATTGGCGGAGATATGGATGAGCTGGGAGTTTAGCCGGCTGATATTAAGGGAGGTGAATGAATATGAACAGAAAATTAAAAAAATCCGGTAAAAAGCTTACACATACACTATTTATCATACTGGTATACGCATTTCTGTTTATGCCTATAGTGGTGGTAGTTGTGAATTCCTTTAATGCCACCACAAGGAAACCTTATCTTTCCTGGCAGGGCTTTTCCCTCGACTGGTATATAAAGCTGTTTGAAAATGATGAGCTTCTTGCATCCTTTGAAAATACCATGATAATTGCAATAGTCAGCACAGTACTTGCAACTGCAATCGGAACTCTTGGAGCAGTGGGAATGTACAGATACAAATTCAGGGGTAAGGGCATTATAAATGCACTTTTGTATATACCGGTGGTTATACCTGAGATAGTTATGGGAATTTCCCTTCTTGTGCTGTTTGCCAGGACAAATATTCCGCGGGGTATGCTTACACTTATACTTGCACATGTGACCTTCTGTGTTCCATATGTAATATTCAATGTAAGGGCAAGACTAAGCGGCTACGATAACTCTATTGAAGAAGCAAGTATGGATCTTGGGGCAAACAGGATTGAAACTTTTTTCAGGATTACACTTCCTGTCCTTGCACCGGGAATTGCCGGTGGTGCATTGCTGGCATTTACATTATCTATAGATGATGTCATAATAAGCTATTTTGTAAACGGGCAGACAAAGACATATCCGTTAAAGGTTATGGAGAGTATTAAAAGCGGTGTTTCACCGGATGTAAATGCCCTGTCAGCACTTATACTGATTGGTACAATTGTTCTGGTAATTTTAACCCAGAGTAATTTGTTCAATAAAAAATATAAAGAAAAATAAAGGAGGTAGCATTATGGTTAGATTAAAAAAGATAGTTGCATGTGCAGCAGCAGGTGTTATGATGCTGGGACTTCTTAGTGGCTGTGGAAACAGCAAGAACAGTGACGTCGGAAAAAACGGTGAGCTTAATGTATTTGTGTGGACTGAGTATGTACCTGATTCGGTATTCGATAAATTCGAAGAGGAGACAGGAATTAAGGTTAATGTATCTACATATTCATCCAATGAAGACATGCTTGCCAAGGTGAAATCTGAGGCAGAGGGAACATATGATATTGTACTTCCGAGTGATTATACAGTTGAACTGATGATAGAGCAGGGTATGCTTCAGGAATTGGATCAGAGTAAGCTTACCAATCTGTCAAATATCAGCGAGGCATATCTGAACCCATCCTACGATCCTGGCAATAAATATTCTGTTCCTTATCAGGGTGGTGTTGCGGCAATAGCTGTAGATACATCTGTAATTGACAAGGAAATAACAAGCTATGATGATTTGTTTGACCCATCATTAAAAGGTAAGCTGGTTGTACTTGATGATTACAGGGCAGTGATTGGTATTACTGCAAGAAGCATGGGATACAGCATGAATGAGACAGACCCGGACAAGCTTGCTGAGATTGAAGCTAAGCTGCTTACACTTAAGGACAATATAGTCCTGTTTGATTCTGACAGTCCAAAGAGTGCTCTTATATCAGGAGATTGTGCTGCCGGTATGATATGGAGTGCAGAGATTGCTCTTGCCATGGAGGAAAATCCGGATATAAAGGTTGTTTATCCTGAAGAGGGACCATATGTATTTATGGATAACTGGACTATTCTGAAGGGTGCAAAGAATTATGACAATGCTATGGAGTTTATTAATTTTATGCTGGATCCTGAAATTGCACAGATGGTTTCAGAAGAATTTCCATATCTGTGCCCAAACAAGACTGCTGTAGCAGCAATGGGTAAGGATTACAGCGACAACATAGCAAAGAATCCGCCGGAGGAGGTTATAAGTGCCGGTGAATATGTGGAAAATCTTGATAACGATACACTGGCAATATACAACGATATGTGGACAAAGCTTAAGAAATAGATATGTCCATTTATCTAACAGGAATGTGACAGCCGAAGGCTGATTAGGAGAAAATAGTCAGGTGGTGATACAGTGAGAATTGATTTTTTATACCTGGATGAAGAGGATATGATAAAGGCAGGGGTTCTGGACCCTGTTGCCTGTATAAAGACAATGGAGGATACAATGTCATTGTTTGGAAAAAAGGATTTCCTGTTAGGTGGGCCAAAGGGTGATGAACATGGCCTTCAGATGAATTTTCCGCAAAAGTCAGATATTGAGGGCTTTCCTCTTGATGATGGTCCTGACAGAAGATTTATGGCTATGCCCGCCTACCTGGGAGGAAGGTTTCATATTGCAGGACAAAAATATTATGGTTCAAACAGTCATAATACTGCACTCAAATTACCCAGATCTATCCTCATGGTAACCCTTTCTGATGTAGATACAGGGGCGCCAAAGGCGATTATGTCGGCGAATCTTTTAAGTGCAATGAGAACAGGTGCAATGCCGGCCATGTCGGCAAAATATCTGGCCAGAAAGGATGCGAAGGTTTTATCCCTAATAGGTCCCGGGGTAATAAACAAATGTGCTCTGATGTGTTATATGGAGGTGCTTCCACATATTGAAAAAATTAAGCTGCGAGGCAGCTCGGTTAATTCAAAAACTGCTATAGCCATGAAGAAGTTTATTGAGGAAAAATATCCCCGGGTTAAGGAGATAGTAATATGTGAAAGTCTTAAGGAAGCCTGCCGTGAAGCTGACGTTGTAAGTGAGGCAATGTCGGTAACCAGGGAAAATATGGAAGAATTTCATCTTGAATGGTTTAAGAAGGGAGCAACCGTATTCTCCATGGGATCATTTTTGTACAGGCAGTTTGATGATTTTCTCAATACAAAAATGGTGGTCGATAACTATGGGATGTACGAAAAATACATGAACAATTTTATTGCCCGTGGAGCTGTAGATGCCTTTGGAAATAAGAGAGAATGGGTGATAATGGGTATACATTTTGTGCATCTGGTACAGACCGGTAAAATCAAAAGACAGCAGGTTATCAATATAAGTGATATGGTAAATGGGTTGTCGGCAGGTCGTGAGAATGATGACGAAATTATAATGTGCAGTATAGGAGGCATGCCACTGGAGGATTTATCCTGGGGTTATGATTGCTATCAGAAGGCACTTGAGCTTGGAATAGGGACAAGCCTTAATTTGTGGAAGGAGCCATATATGTACTAGGGAATATACTTATTTTTAAGTATTTCTGGTATGATTTAAGTATAATAATGGGAAGTAAGAGTAATTGAATTAGGAGCCATAAAGCTATATTATGGCTACAAGGAGCAACGGAGCTGTTTGAAACAGCTCCGTTTTTGCATTTTGAAGTATATGAATGGATGACAGGAGGGATAAATATGGCATATCCAACAATAGATTTTCTATTTTTAAATGAAGAGGACATGATAAAGGCGGGAGTAAAGAATATGCCCCAGTGTATTGATGCCATGGAGGAGGTAGTTAAGTGTCTTAACCAGGGAGATTATGTTATGGGTGGAGAAAACCATAATTCCCATGGCAGCCAGGTCTCATTTCCAAGGACATCACCATTTCCGAATATGCCACTGGATGAGGGTGATGACAGAAGATTTATGGCTATGCCGGCTTATATAGGTGGTCCCTTTGATCTTATGGGAATGAAGTGGTATGGCTCTAATATGTCCAATAAGGAGAAGGGACTTCCCCGGTCTATCCTTACAGTTATGCTTAATGATAAAACAACAGGCGCTCCTCTTTGTCTTATGAGCGCCAACATATTAAGTGCAATGAGAACCGGAGCAATACCCGGTGTCGGGGTAAAATATCTGGCGAATAAGGATTCCAGAGTCTGCGGAATATGCGGACCGGGAGTTATGGGAAAAACCTCATTGGAGGCAATTATAACAGTGTGTCCGGGAATTGAGGAGATAAAGGTTAAGGGTCGTAGTAAGAAATCTCTGGATGCCTTTGTAAAATATGCCAAAGAAAAGTATCCGGATATAAAAAAAATATACAGTGTGGATACAGTAGAGGAGCTGGTGAGGGATACGGATATTATTTCCTTTGCGAATACAGGAGGAACCGATCCGTCAAAGTATCCTTATGTAAAGGGTGAATGGATAAAACCGGGAGCTGTAATTGTGGGACTTAGCTGTTTTGATATGGACAGCAGGGATATGGCAGAAAGGTGTACCCTTGTGGTGGATAATATGCAGCTTTACGATGCATGGTCTGAGGAATTTCCATATCCGTCCTTTGGAGCCAATAATATTATTGGTTCAAAGTTTACGGATATGGTGCATGACGGAATAATAAACAGAGAGGATATATATGACCTGGGAGATATTATATATGGCAAAAAGCCGGGGAGAATCTCTGAAGAACAGATATTTATTTTTTCTGTAGGAGGAATGCCGGTTGAAGATGTGGCATGGGGCAGTGTGTGTTACAACAGGGCAAAAAAGCTGGGACTTGGTACGATGTTAAGACTGTGGGATAAACCGGAATTGTCATAGAGAAACCATAAAGAGAAAGCCGGCGGGCAATTGCAAGGAGGGATATACATGGAAACCAGAATTGAAACTCATCCAATACTTGGAGAAACAAAGAAAGGAAAAAAAATCACATTTACCTTTGACGGAAAGGAAATGACAGGATATGAGGGCGAGCCTATAGCTGCGGCATTGAAGGCAGCAGGGGTTATGGTTCACAGATATACAAAGAAGGAGCATAAGCCCAGAGGAATCTTCTGTGCAATAGGCAGGTGTACAGACTGTGTTATGGTTGTGGACGGAGTGCCTAATGTGAGAACCTGCATTACTCCCCTAAAGGAGGGAATGGATATTAAAACACAGTATGGTGTGTCATCAGTACCCTTTGAGGAACAGTAAAATTCATAGGAATATGTAGGAAACTGTCAGAAGATAATCGTATAAAAAGGAGTGTGATTTATATGAAAAGATATGATTTGATAATAGTAGGAGCAGGACCGTCCGGTCTGTCGGCAGCAATAGAAGCGGCAAAAAGGGGAATGAAGACAATTATATTTGATGAAAATGAAAAGCCGGGAGGACAGCTTTTTAAACAGATACATAAATTTTTTGGCTCAAAGGAGCATAAGGCCAAGATACGAGGCTTTGTAATAGGCGAGCAGCTGCTTGCCGAGGCAGACGAGGTGGGAGTTGAGGTAAAGCTTAATGCCACAGTTATAGGTCTTTATCAGGACAAGGAGATAGTTGTTAAAATCGGAGAGGAAGTATGCCACTATAAGGGTGATGCCATAATTATTGCAACAGGTGCAGCGGAAAATATGGTTACATTTCCGGGCTGGACTCTTCCGGGAGTTATAGGTGCAGGAGCGGCGCAGACCATGATGAATCTTCACGGGGTAAAGCCCGGGCAGAAAATTCTTATGCTGGGTTCAGGAAATGTAGGACTTGTTGTATCCTTTCAGCTTCTGCAATGTGGCTGTGAGGTAGTAGCACTGGTGGATGCAGCTCCTAAAGTAGGTGGTTATGGTGTACACGCAGCCAAGGTGGCAAGAACAGGGGTACCCTTTTACTTATCCCATACAATTGTTAAGGCTGAGGGAGAGGAGTGCGTAACCGGTGTAACTATTGCACAGATTGACGAAAATTTTAAATTTATTCCGGGAACCGAAAAGCATTTTGACGTGGATACCATATGTCTTGCGGTAGGACTTTCTCCTATGTCCCAGCTTCTAAAAATGGCCGGCTGTCAAATGGAGGATAATCCTAAGCGGGGGGGTCAGGTTCCTATTTGTGATGAAAACGGAAGAACCTCTATACCGGGAATATTTGTGGCAGGGGACGTATCAGGCATTGAGGAGGCCTCAAGTGCCATGATAGAGGGAAGAATGGCCGGAATTACTGCCGCTGAATATCTGGGATATATGGATAAGGCTAGGCTTGATTCAGAAATAAAAGAGCTTGAACATGCATTGTCAGGTTTAAGACAGGGTATGTTTGCACCTCAGAACAGAGGTAAAAATATTACGGAGACAGAGGAGGGAATACAGGTTTCCCAAAGTCTGCTCACCAAGGGCTATGTCAGCGATGATGAGATAGAACGTTTTCCGGGAGTTACCCATTCAAAGGGGATTCATCCGGTTATTGAATGTACACAGAATATACCATGTAACCCATGTCAGGATGCATGTCCTAAAAAATGCATCAATATAGGTGATAATATAACCTCCTTGCCTAAGGTGCCCCGCCCGGAGGAATGTATTAATTGTGGAATGTGTGTTGCCTCCTGTTCGGGACAGGCTATTTTCCTGGTAGATGAGGATTGTGGAGACGGAACTGCTACAGTTACACTGCCATACGAATTTCTGCCTTTGCCTGAGCCGGGAACAAAGGGGGCAGGTCTGGGTAGAAATGGTCAGGAGATTTGTCAGGCTGAGGTAGTATCTGTTAAGAGCCTGAAGGCTTTTGACAAAACTAACCTGCTTACTATGAGAGTCCCTAAGGAATATGCAATGAAAGCAAGATTTTTCAAAGCAGAATAAGGAAGGAGATGCTTCATATGAATAAGGTAAATGACAGAACAAGAGATATAGGTCCATTTGTGCCGGCAGAGGATGATGATATGCTGATATGCAGGTGCGAGGAGATTACAAAGGGTGAGATAAGAAGGGCTGTCCATGACGGAATGTGGACAATGACAGAGATACGGAGGTATCTCAGGACAGGAATGGGACTTTGCCAGGGACAGACCTGTTCAAAGCTGGTTAAGGGAATTGTGGCAAGAGAGCTTGGAATTTCTCCTGCAGAGCTTGAACCGGCTACATCAAGAGTCCCTATGAGACCAATAGAAATGTATGTATTTGCAAATGAGGCAAAGGAGGCGGATGTCCATGAGTAGTAATGCAGAAGTAATTATAATCGGTGGAGGCATTATAGGGTGTGCAACAGCCTACTATCTTGCCAAAAAGGGCCTTAAGGACGTAATTGTGCTGGAGGGTTCAGACCATATCGGTAATGGAGGCTCATCCAGAAATGGTGGTGGCGTAAGACAGTCGGGCCGTGATGTAAGGGAATTGCCTCTTGTAATGTATGGAATCAAAAATCTGTGGCCACATCTTTCTGAAGAGCTGGAGGTGGACTGTGAATATCATCAGGATGGAAATCTGAGGCTTGGCAAAACAGAAGCCCACAGGGCAATTCTTACTAAGCTGGCGGACAGTGCAAGAGGGGTTGGACTTGATGTAAGGATGATAGACGGAGATGAGGTAAGACAGATAAATCCATATCTGTCCAGGGAGGTAACCTGTGCCAGTTATTGTCCGACAGACGGACATGCAAATCCTTTAACCACAACTCTGGGATTTTATAAGATGGCAAGGCGTATGGGAGTCAGATTTATTACCGGAGAACCTGTTAAGTCGCTGGAGATAATAAGGGGACGGGTCAGAAGGGTAATTACTCCTAATAATATATATGAGGCGGATAAGATACTTGTGGCGGCAGGCCTGGACAGCAGGCCGGTACTCACCAGTGTAGGCATTGATATACCTATGACAAATTCGTTGCTTGAGGCTTTGGTAACCGAGGCTGAGCCTCACATGTTTGATCAGATGCTAGGAACAGCCGAAGCAGATTTCTATGGACATCAGACAAAGCATGGCTCCTTTGTATTTGGAGGCTCATCAGGGCTTGAAAGGTACAATAAGGATAACGGAACTCCTGTTACCAACAGCAAAACTGCTCCCTGTATATGCAGGGGCATAATGAGGTATTTTCCGGATCTGGCCAAGGCGAAGATTGTAAGAACCTGGGCAGGCTGGATGGATGCCTCCTCAGACGGAGTACCTTCACTTGGAAAGGTAGACGAGGTGCCGGGACTTTACGTTGCCTGTGCGTTTAACGGACATGGATTTGGAATTGCTCCGGCAGCAGGGGAACAGCTGGCTAAGCTTATGCTTACAGATACAACAGATATTTCTCTTTATGATTTAAGGTATGACAGGTATAAAGCAAAAATATAGCCGGGTGTCAATTAATGTATAAAAATGTGTCAGAGAAAAAATGTAAGGGAGGAATAATGAATGAATAATTTTACATTTAATATCCCCACTGATATAAGATTTGGAAAAAACCAGATAGAATGTCTGCCCGGTGAACTGGCTAAATATGGGAAAAAAGTTCTTATGGTATATGGTGGAGGTAGTATTAAGAAAAATGGAATATATCAAAATGTTCTTGACCTGCTAAAGGATTTTGAGGTGTATGAACTGAGTGGGATAGAGCCTAACCCAAAGCTCTCTTCTGTAGAAAAAGGTGCCGGATTATGCAAGGAAAAAGGCATTGAGGTTATACTTGCTGTAGGTGGTGGAAGTGTTATAGATGCATCAAAGCATATAGCCTGTTCAGCCTGCTATGATGGCAGACCCTGGGATCTGGTGATGGACAGAAGTAAGGTAAAAAAGGCATTGCCTGTAGCTGTGGTGCTTACCATATGTGCCACAGGCTCAGAAATGAATTCAGGAGCTGTAATAAGCAATGAAGAAACTCATGAAAAGCTGGAAATTAACAGCCCTTTACTGTATCCGCGTCTTTCAATATGTGATCCATCATATCTGTATACGCTTCCGCCGGAGCAGACAGCGGCAGGTACGGCAGACATAATGTCACACATTTTTGAACAGTATTTTCAGAAAAATGATCAGGCGTATATTACAGACCGTATATCAGAATCACTGCTTATGACCTGTTTAAAATACGGTCCTGTTGCCATGAAAGAGCCGGATAACTATGAGGCCAGGTCTAATCTCATGTGGACCAGCACTCTTGCCCTTAATCATCTTATAACTGTGGGAAAGGGAGGAGCATGGTCAGTGCATCCTATTGAGCATGTATTAAGTGCGTTCTACGATATAACCCACGGAGTTGGACTTGCCATTCTTACTCCGGAGTGGATGGAATATGTCTTGTGCTCTGAAACGGTAGACAGATTTGCTATGTATGCAAATAATGTTTGGAACATAAAATGTGTGGACAAGTATAAGGCTGCCGGTAAAGCCATAGATATGACAAGAGAATTTTTTATATCTCTTGGCCTTCCGGAAAGACTAAGCCAGGCAGGTATAGGAGAGGATAGATTTTTGGAGATGGCAGGAGAGGCAGTAAGAACCAGTGGCATAAAGACAAAAGCTTATTATCCGTTGGATACAGAAGATGTTATGAAGATATTTGAAGCCTGCAAATAAGCAGGTATTAAATACATGCCCCGTAAGAGGCTGTCGCTTTAACGGTTTAAAACCGTTGAGGGGAGGCCTCTTTTTTTGTAGAAAATACTACTTTTGTTAGTGCCCACACCTTGATTTTGTAATATAAAATTTCAAAATATGAGACATTGCATATATACAAAAATCGTATTATAATAACCTAAATGTGGTTAAAAATACTCAGGTTAAATAATTGAGGTGCAATGATGAAATTTATACATATAGCCGATGTCCATTTGGGTGTCAGGCCGGATAGAGGAAAACAGTGGAGTAACCGGAGAGCAGAGGAAATACAGGAAAGCTTTGACAGCATACTGAATATATGTCAGGAGCAGAGAGTAGATATGCTGCTTATTGCAGGGGATTTGTTTGATGCTCCACCTTCTATGCAGCAGCTTAAGGAGTTGGATTACAAATTGAAAAGGCTTGATGTCACAAAAACCGTTATTATAGCAGGCAATCATGATTATATTGAAGAAAATTCCCCATGGGAGACCTACGAATTTGTATCAGACACAGTTGTATTTCCGAGGGATAAGGCTGCAAGGATATTTTTTGAAGATATTAATGTCTGTGTTACAGGATACAGCTACGGACAAAGAGAATACCGGGAAAGGCTTCTTGAGCGGATGAGACCGGGAAAGGAGGAAGCATACAATATCCTCCTGGGACATGGCGGTGATAAGCAGCATATGCCTTTTTCAAAAGAAAAGCTTGGAAGACTGGGCTTTGATTATGTTGCATTGGGACACATACATAAGCCTGCCCACATATTGAAAAACCGAATGGCATTTTCCGGTTCCCTTGAACCTATCTCTTACACTGACACAGGAAGAAGAGGATACATTCTGGGAGAAGTGGACGAGGAGAAAAATACCAGAATAACCTTTATTCCGACTAACAAAAGAAGCTACGTTAATATGGCATTAGAGCTTGAAAAGGGTTATACCAACGGAGAGATAGTCAGTGTAGTTGAGGATAATATCAAGAGCATCGGAGCTGATAATATCTATCGTATAATGCTTAAGGGAAATGTGGATGATGACCTGGAAATTAATCTCAGCAGCCTGATAAGAAGATACAATATCAATGAAGTAATCGATAAAACCCAGAGAGATTATGATATAGATGAGCTGCTTGAGATGAATGAAAACAACCTTCTGGGCAGGTTTATTAAGGCACTGTCGGATGAAGACAGTGAAGAGGATGATGAAATAAGAGCCAAGGCTATGAGATATGGAATAGAGGCCTTGCTCGGAGCCGGAGATAAATAATGTTTCTTAACAAATTATTACTAAAGGATTTTGGAAAATTTAATAATAAAGAGATTGATCTTAAGCCGGGACTTAACCTTATTTATGGTGAAAACGAGGCAGGAAAAACTACCCTGAAGGAATTTATTGTAGGTATGCTGTATGGCATAGATAAGTCCAGGGGGCTTGGAGCACGCCTTGATAATTATGAGCTTAGGAAGCCTTTGGACGGTAGGGGATTTTCAGGAAAGGCATATATAAATCACAAGGATAAAAGCTTTTTTATTGAGAGAAGCTTTTTAAGATATAATCGTAAAACCAGTGTTATGGATGTCAAGTCAGGCAGAGAGATTAAGCTTAGGAATAAGAATAGTCTATATGGAACAATGCTGGATTTGGACAAAAGTACATATGTCAATACTCTTTGTATAGGAGAGCACGGAGCAGCACCGGGAAAGGAGCTTGCTGCCGAGCTTATAAATTATCTTGCTAATCTTTCTACTACAGGATCGGCAGATATAGATAAAAGTGCTGCCGTCGAAAGACTGAAAAAGGAAAAGAGCAGGAACAATCCGGCTTCTGTACAAAAAAAGCTGGATGATATTGCTACTGAAATGGAGGATTATTCAAAAACAGATGAGCAATTAAGAGATGTAAGGACAGAGATTGCCAAGCTGGATGAGGAATTTACAATAGAGACAGCAAGAAGAAAGCGTGAAGCAAGAAAGCTGGTAAAGACCCAGGACGGAGAGGTTATATATGAGGATAATGAAGAGATAAATGCCAAGCTGGATAGTCTTGTCCAAAGCAGCGTTAACCTTAAATCCGAGCTGACCGATGAGGAGGAAAAGGAGAAAAAAATTACAGAAAAACCATGGTTTATTGCCCTTACAGGGATTTTTGTTGTGGGTATTATTGCGGCAATGGTATATATTCTTCCTTTCAGCGAGGGAGTCAGACAGCTCTTTGTAGTCTGCACTGCTTTGTTTGTTGTTGTTACAATAGTTGAGGATCTTTTTGCAAAGGGAGTATTTCAGGATGATATTACTACTCCTTCAGAGGAGGAATTCAAGCGGATTATCCGGGAGCTTGAGGATAGCATTACCCCTATGATTCAAAGTGAGGAGGATGAGAGCGAACAGGAAACCCAGATAGATATGTCCTTCGCAACGGAATATGCTGAAAAGAAATCAGAGTTGAAATTAATAGAAAAACAGCTTTTGGATAAGAAAAAGAAATATGAAGAGCTTCAGGACGAGTATAATGTATTTTCCTCTAAGAAGCGGGATATGGAAAAGGAAATCCGGGCTATAGACCTTGCCATTGATACCATTAATGACATGTCAGCCCGTATACACGGAGACCTTGGATTTCTCATTAATGATAATATTTCAGATATTGTATCAAAGATAACTGACGGAAAATACCAGGATGTATATCTTGATGAAAACCTTCATGTCATGGTTCGTGACGGAGACGGATATGTAGGAATTGAATATCTCAGTGCCGGTACAGTTGAGCAGATTTACCTTGCAGTAAGACTTAGCGTTGCAAGACTTCTGTGTAAGGATAAAATGCCTCTTATAATTGATGATATATTTACAAACTACGATGAAAAGAGGTTAATTAACACTCTTGATTGTCTTAAAACAATTGATACGGAGCAGATTATTCTGCTGACAGCTAATCCTCATATCGGAGATATGCTGGATGACCTTGATATGGATTATAATTATGTAGAGTTATAGGCAAAGCTTCACAACATTATGATATTAAAGATATATTTGTACACAAAAAAGCAGTGGAAAACATTTTCTCCACTGCTTTTTTGTGTCGCTATTCTTCCAGATTTATTGTGTCCGGGTTGTCTTTCTCATTAATCCAGGGACCTTTTGCGTAGAATATAATGGATATTGCTGTTGCAACGCACCAGCCTATAGGCCATGCACACCATATACCGGTAGCACCCAGGGCTGTTTTTGAAAAGCAGAAGGCAAAGACAACACGAAGAATCAGGTCGGTAAAGGTTGCAGCCATAAACTTTTTCATCATACCTGAGCCTCTTAATATACCATCGGCAATCAGCTTGGCAGATACTACGAAGTAAAACGGAGAAAGAATTCTAAGATAAACAATTCCTGTATCCATGGCAAGCTTTGTAGGTTCATCCATAAAAAGCTTAAGAACAATACTGCCACCGAAGAAATATAGGAAAAACAAAGGAATACTAAGCAGCCATACCATTTTTACACCGATTTTGAAGCCCTGTCTGATTCGGGAAAGCTTGCCGGCTCCAAGATTCTGGGCAGTATAATTGGAAATCCCGTTACCCAGGGTGGTGAAGGAGGTTACAACCAGGTTATTTAGTTTGACTGCGGCTGAATACCCCGCCATAACAGGAGCACCAAAACCATTAATTATACTTTGAATTATAATATTTCCAACGGAGATAAAGCTTTGCTGGAGTGTACTTGGGATGGCTATTCCTACAATTTCTTTAAGAATTCCCCAGTCAAAAACAGGAGCCTTTTCCTCGACAGGAATCTTTGCAAGCCGGAGAAATACAACAGCTATAGCCAGGATACAGCTCACTCCCTGGCATATAAAGGTTGCCCAGGCCACGCCTGCAACCCCCATATGAAAGGCTTTAACAAACAATATATCCACAGCTATATTAGAGACAGAGGAGACTGCCAGAAAAAAGAATGGAGTTCTGGAGTCACCAAGGGCTGAAAAAATACCTGTTGCCACGTTGTAAAAGAATACAAAGGGAAGCCCCCATGTATATATGTCAAGGTACAATTTAGAATCAGAAAATACAGTCTTGGGTGTCCGTATCATTTTAAGAAGTATATCTGAGCCTGCTATTCCGATAAGCATTAAAACAAAGCATATTACAGCCGTAAGTATACAGGCAGTATAAACAGCAGTTTTCATATCCCTATAATTTTTTCCACCAAACAGCTTTGAAACAATAACAGAACAACCCATATTACAGCCAAAGGCAAATGCGATGAAAATCAATGTTATTTCATAGCTGTTTCCTACGGCAGCCAATGCGTTTTCGTTGATAAATTTTCCCGCCACAAAGCTGTCGGCAATATTATATAATTGCTGGAAAATTATACTGCCAAACAAAGGCATACAGAATTTCCACAGTACTGTTTGTGGATTTCCCACAGTCAGATCCTTATTCATTTGAAATTCCTCCGTTTTATTGTTTTTTATCACAGGGTGTATTATAATCCCTTACAAGATATATGTAAAACATTATTTACTGGATATATATCAGACAATATACTTGAAATAAATGAGCAGACCCTATGAATTAAGCCATGAATATTACAGTGGAAAGAGGAAAACAGTGATTATAAAATATGATATACAAAAGAAATATATACAGCCGGAAATACATGTATGCTCAGATGTAAAAAATCTTAAAACTGTGGAAATATTTGATACCATAAGTCAAATCTATGAATTAAAGATAAGAGGATATGATGAAAAAAAACAGGAATCTGTAATGATTAATTCCACAGATATAATAAGGATATTTTGTGCCAGCAAATCGGTGTTTGCATCTACAGACAGTGGTACATACAAAATACGGGAACGTCTTTATGAGATTGAGAACAAGCTGGGGACAGGCAGATTTGTGCGGATATCTAATTCCGAGATAGTTAATATAAGGAAGATAAAGAGTCTTAATACAAGTCTGACCGGTACAATAAAAATGCAGCTTCAGGGGGATATAGAAACCTATGTTTCCAGAAGATATGTAACAAAAATCAAACAGACTCTTGGGCTTTAACTATTGATGAAGATTTCAGGGAGGAAAAGCATGATAAAAACAATGTTTAAAAGAATGATAAATTCATATTGCTATGCTGTGGCAATCACGGCAACCGTATACATATTTGTATATATGATAAAAGGGGATATTCCTATGCTTCAACAGTACAGGGAAAGATTTAATAATGAGGCCGGTGCATTACTTGTACAGCTTATGCTGATTGGAATCATGAGTGCAGTTCTGGCAGGAGGAACAATTATTATGGAAATGGAAAAGCTTAGTCTGGTGCTTCAAAGTGTATTATATTTTCTTGTTTCCAGTCCGGCATGGATTAGCGTGGCTTGTATCTGCTGGGGATTCGGAAGCTATATCCACAGTACGGTTACAACCACGATTTCATATATTATATCATACTCAATCTGCTGGATTATCCAATATAGATTATGTAAGAAAAATGTAGAGGACATTAATAAAGAGCTTAAACGGATGGGACAGTCATAAAAAACCACTTGTCCACGAAAACAGACCGATGGTCCTGATTTAATTTATTTGCGTGAAATAATATGTATAATCTGATTATGAAAATAACACATACGTATTAAATACGGAAAGGGGAAAAAATGGGAAATGCGGTTGAAATCAGTAAATTGAGAAAAGAGTATAATGGGAAGGCGGCTGTGGATGATATTGACATTCAGATTGAAGAGGACAGCCTGTTTGCCCTTCTGGGAGTAAATGGTGCCGGTAAAACGACTACAATTAAGATGCTCACAGGGCTTGTGAAACCTACATCGGGGGATGCAGCAATCTTTGGACACAGTATTGTCAGGGAGATTGACAGGGTAAAAAAAATAGTAAATATATCTCCTCAGGAGACCTCGATAGCACCGAATCTTACCGTAAGAGAAAATCTGGAATTTATGGCAGGAATATATGGCATGGATAAGGATGAAATCAGAAAAAGAGTTGAGGAAATGATAGAAAAGTTTTCTCTGGGTGAGGTAGAAAAGCAAAGGGCAAAAACTCTTTCCGGAGGATGGCAGAGAAAGATAAGTATTGCCATGGCATTGATAACAAAGCCCAAGGTGGTATTTCTGGATGAACCGACGCTGGGACTTGATGTGCTTGCCAGACGGGAGCTGTGGAAGGAAATAAAAAGATTAAAAAAGGAAGTAACCATAGTACTGACTACTCATTATATGGAAGAGGCTGAGGCCCTGGCGGATAAGGTAGCCATAATGGTAGAAGGAAAAATAAGGATGGCTGCTACAGTGGATGGGATATTGAAGGCTACGGAAAAAAACAACCTGGAAGAGGCTTTTGTACAGGTAGCAATGGCAGAAAGGTAGGTATTACATATGAAGGGTTTAATATTTGCAAAGAGGACAATGAAGGAAATACTCAGAGATCCCTTAAGCTACATTTTTTGTCTTGGTTTTCCGATTGTAATGCTTATTATCATGTCTATAGTTAATAACAGCATACCGGAAAAGGCGGATATGACTGTTTTCCGACTTGAAAAGCTTGCACCCGGAATAGCATTTTTTGGGCTTACTTTTATTATGCTTTTTATAAGTATACAGGTGTCCAAGGACAGATCTACAGCACTTATTATGAGACTCCACGCATCACCGATGAAATCATGGGATTTTATTGCCGGATATACATTATCGGTTGTAGCTCTTGCCGTAATACAGCTTATGATTACCCTTGCCGCATCACAGGTTATGGGTTTTGTTATGGATGAAAGGCTCTCATTTGGGGGAATTGCTTTATGTATAATATGTCTTATCCCATCAACTATAATGTTTATTGCCATAGGCATGATTTTTGGAACTCTGGTAAATGAAAAGGCGGCACCGGGATTATGTTCTATAATTATATCTGTTGTGGGAATGATTGGAGGCATATGGATGGACGTAGACAGTCTGAAGGGGACAATTTTAGGTGTCAGCAAAGCTCTCCCGTTTTATCATGGTGTAAAAGCTGCCCGTATGGCCCTTGCGGGAAAGTATAGTGACACAGTAAAGCCATTGCTCATAGTAACTGCCTGGATGGCAGGTATGTATATTCTTTCTGTGATTATAATGAAGTCAAAGCTTAAAAGGGATACTATGTAACCTGTCAGAGATTCACAAGGAATTTTGAACACATTCCCCGGTGGTTGAATAGTTGATTTTCAATTATTGCTGTGATATTATGTAATGAAATAGCGGGCAGATTTGCGGCTAGGAAATATTTTGTTTCATGGAGGGGAAACTATGGATTTGTCAAATTATCCTAATATACTTAATCTTTGCAATCAGTTGGGAAAGGTCAGGCAGAATGCGTTTAATAAGAAGCAATATGCCGCTGCGGAGGAGCAGTGGAACCGGTTTACTCCGGAGGAAAAAATGTGGATAAATAACGAGGCACAGACAGCAGTTCCCGTGCTAAAATGTTTTGTATCACCAAATTACATATTTGCCATTGACATGGCTGCTTTTTTCGTTATACCTGTCAGGGATACTATATGGGTTTATCCATTTGTATTTACCAGCAAGATGAATTTTATACCTTATGATAAGGCACATAGTCTTAGGCTGATGGATAGAAACGGAAGAGTGTATACACTGGGAGAAAAGCATACAGGGGGATTTTCTAAGAAACAGCCTTGTCAGGAGGCCATGGAAAAGCTGGTAAATGTAATATGGCCTCAGAGAAGGGGGCTTATCGTGGGTTGGACAGAACCTATAGCCCAGTCCATAAATAACAATTTTTCAGGGATAGTACAGGCTGTAGATACCAATAGCATGGTTCAAAATGCACAAAATATATAATAAAATGCAAAAAAACTCTTTTATTTTTTGAAAATGGAGTTATAATAGGCATTGGAAAAGGCCAAAGGTGGTTATATTTCATCACACTTGGTCTTTTTGTTTAGTGGAATGCTATATGGCAGTTCCACCTATATTATAAGGAGGTAGGCAAGATGACGTTAGCTCAAATTTTTGCTCTTATTATTTTTGTGTCTATGTTTGTTCTTGTTGTAATGGACAAAATTGAAAGACATATTGTAACTCTCGGATGTGGAATACTTACACTTATACTTGTATTTGGAGTGGGCATGCACAGCATGGACGCGATTGTAGAAACTCTTAATGTGAAGGGTATTTTTACTACAGACTTCTGGTATTCGGCAGGGGAAAGCGGAGAATCCACATCAGGTATTAACTGGGCTACCATAATATTCCTTGGAGGAATGATGATAATGGTTGAGGGAATGGCTAAAGCCGGTTTTTTCAGATGGCTTTGCATGAAGCTGGCCAGACTTGTGCATTATAAAACCATACCTCTTTTCATTACATTTATGATAATGTCAGCAATTCTATCCATGTTTATTGACAGTATAACAGTTATATTGTTTCTGGCGGCAGTTACGGTAGAGCTTGGCAAGCTGCTCAGATTTAATCCGGTGCCTATGATTCTTTCGGAAATATTCTGTGCAAATCTGGGAGGCTCGGCAACAATGTGTGGAGATCCGCCTAATATTATAATAGGCACATCTCTTGGATATTCCTTTGCGGATTTCCTGACAAATACAGGACTTATTGCAGGAGTCGGATTGATTTTTACGGTTGTATACTTTTATCTGGTATATAGAAAGGAGTTAATTGCCGAATCCAACGGAGAGATAGATATAAGTTCAATGCCGGAGCCAAAGGAGGCTATTACAAATAAGAAGGATTTTATCATAAGCAGTGTGATTTTTGGATTGGCAGTTGTGCTTCTGGTAACTCATTCCATGACACATCTTACTGTGGCATTTATAGGAACCTTTATTGCTATTATAACCCTTATTGGCGCAGGAAAAGAAATACCACACATACTCAAAAAGGTAGATTACAAAACACTGCTCTTTTTTACAGGACTTTTTATGGTTGTAGGGGGACTTGAGCAGACAGGTATTCTTGAAATAATTGCCGACTTCATTGAGAAGGTCAGTGGCGGCAATGTGTATATAATGGTGGCTATTATACTTTGGATTTCAGCCTTTGCCAGTGCATTTATTGATAATATTCCATTTGCTGCAACCATGATTCCTGTTATCCAGAGCCTTTCTGTTACATCAGGAGTAGATCTCAATATACTTGCATGGACACTTTCAATGGGAACTGATATTGGAGGAAGCGCAACACCTATAGGGGCATCTGCCAACGTAGTAGGAACCTCAGTGTCAGCTAAGAACGGCTATCCGATCGGCTGGGGAAAATATTGTAAGACTATGGCACCTGCCACTGTAATGGTAGTAGCAATATCTATGGTTATGATATTTTTACGTTATTGTTAAGGAGGGCATTTATGGGAAAACAATTTATAATTGCAATAAGCAGGGAATACGGAACCGGTGGTCATGAGATAGCAGAATATATAGCCAAAGAACTTGGCTTGGATATGTATGACCGTAAGATACTTGAAGGTGTAGCCAACGAGAACAATATTAAGATTGAATATCTTGAGAAATATGATGAGAAGCCACGTAATCTTGTTTTGTCAAGAAGAATAGGCAATTACTCCAATTCTATTGAAGAGGTTATGGCAGAAATGCAATTTGAATACCTTAAGGAAAAGGCCGCCGAGGGTAAGTCCTTTGTAGTAGTCGGCAGGTGTGGGGAGACCGTGTTCAAGGATTGCGAGGGACTTATATCCATATTTATTACAGGTGATCATGAAATTAAGCTTAAGAGAATAATGAACAAGTATGGCATATCCGAGAAGGAAGCAGAGATAAAAATGCTCCGCCATGATAAAAAAAGAAAGAAATATCACAATTATCATTCTGATTTTAAATGGGGTGATTCAAGAAACTATGACATTTGCATTAACTCCAATAAGCTTGGGGAGGAGAAAACTGCACAGGTTCTGGTTGAATATATTAAGGACAGAATGGAAGAATAAAATGCTGATTGACATTTAGAAACGTATTGATTACATTAGGGAGGAAAAACAATGATCAGAGTAGGAATAATGGGTTATGGTAACCTGGGGCGCGGTATTGAATGTGCTATTAAGCAGAATGATGATATGGAGCTTGTGGCTGTATTTACCAGAAGAAATCCGGATACAGTAAAGGTACTTACACCGGGGGTCAGGGTATATAAGGCAGAGCAGGCTATTGATATGAAGGACGATATAGATATTCTTGTTTTGTGTGGAGGAAGTGCTACGGATTTACCTGAGCAGACCAGGGAATATGCAAAATATTTTAATGTAATTGACAGCTTCGATACTCATGCAAGGATACCTGAGCACTTTGCAAACGTTGATGCAGCAGCTAAGTCAGGTGGTCATATTGCCATAATATCCACAGGCTGGGATCCGGGTATGTTTTCACTGAACCGCCTATATGCAGGGGCTATTCTGCCACAGGGTAAGGATTATACATTCTGGGGTAAAGGTGTAAGCCAGGGTCATTCTGATGCAATCAGAAGAGTAGAAGGAGTAGCTGACGGAAAGCAATATACAGTTCCTGTAGAGGCTGCACTTGAGGCAGTACGGGCAGGAGAAAATCCCGAGCTTACAACAAGGCAGAAGCATACAAGGGTTTGCTATGTGGTTCCTGAAGAGGGTGCCAATCTGGCAAAGATAGAAGAAGAGATTAAGAACATGCCTAATTATTTTGCTGATTACGACACTACAGTCAATTTTATTACTGAGGAAGAGTTAAGGGTAAATCATAGTGGGATTCCGCATGGAGGTTTTGTTATAAGAAGTGGTAATACAGGCTGGAATCTGGAAAACAAGCATATTGTTGAGTATAGCCTTAAGCTTGATTCAAATCCTGAATTTACGGCATCTGTAATTATGGCATTTGCAAGAGCGGCTGTCCGCATGAAAAACGAGGGGGCTGTTGGCTGTAAAACAGTTTTTGATGTGGCTCCCGCTTATCTAAGCCCTCTTTCGGGAGAAGAACTAAGAAAGACTATGCTGTAACAGCGCAACATAATCAGATTGTTTAAATAGCCGGCAACGTTCCTGTAGCGGTATGGTTTACAGGAAGCTGCCGGCTTCTTATTATGTTATATTATGGTTCCGCCGCCGACTACCACATTTTTGTCATAGAGAACTACTGCCTGTCCTTTTGTTATGGCACGCTGTGGTTCATCAAATTCAACCCGTAATGTATCTGCGTCAATCTGGGTAGCTGTGGCCCATTGTTCGTTATGTTTATATCTGACCTTTGCCTTTACCCGCATAGGAGTATATAGATTGTCTACAGATATAAGATTAATATTTTTTGCAATAAGAGAAGTGGAGAACAAATCCCGGTCTCTGCCAAGAACTACAGTATTTGTTTCAGGGTCAACTTTTACAACATACATGGGCTCCTTGAGAGATAATCCAAGCCCTTTTCTTTGACCTACGGTATATCTTATTATGCCTTTGTGCTTTCCGAGAACATTGCCGTCCAAATCCACAAAGCTGCCTTCAGGGTAAGTTCTTCCCCTGTAATTCTCAATAAAGTCGGAATATTTACCATCGGTTACAAAACAGATATCCTGACTGTCATGCTTTTTTGCATTAACCAGACCATGCTCCACAGCTATTTCGCGTGTGCGTGTCTTTGGAATGGAGCCCAGAGGAAAAAGAGTATGGGCGAGCTGCTCCTGTGTCATGGAATAAAGAACATAGCTTTGATCCTTGGTGTCATCGATACCCTTTTTTAACTCAAATCGTTTTGTTTGTGAGTTATACTCAATAATTGCGTAGTGTCCTGTAGCCACATAGTCACATCCAAGCTCCTTTGCCCGGTTTTGCAAATATTCAAATTTCAGCTTACGATTACATTCTATACATGGATTAGGTGTGATTCCGTTTTCGTATGCACACACAAAATTTTCCATAACACATTCTCTGAATCTGTCGGAAAAATTAAAAACATAATAAGGAATCGAAAGAGAGTATGCCACATTTCTGGCATCTGCCACATCATCCAGGGAGCAACAGGTGTGTTCACGGGAAAGATGGATATCCTCATTTTGAAACAGCTTCATTGTGGCCCCGATACATTCATAACCTGCATCCTTCATAAGGAAAGCAGCAACACTGGAATCTACACCACCACTCATTGCTATAAGCACCTTCTTGTTCATATAGATAATCTCCTTTATCCGAGCTCAATCATTTTATCAATACATTTTCTGGCTTTTACAAGTGTGTCGTCATCAAGTATAATTTCTTCTCCTGCAGCAGATGTAAGGCATCTGTACACATCAGGGAGGGTGGTAAGCTTCATATCAGGACAAATCAGCTTCTTGGATATAGGATAAAAAAGCTTGCCGGGACAACTGTAGGAAAGGTGCTCTGCGATGCTGATTTCTGTGCATATAATAAATTCTCTGTGAGAAGATTCTGTGGCATATTTCATAATGGCGAAGGTTGAGCCTACAAAATCAGCCTGGGATAATACCTCAGGGGAGCATTCCGGATGGGCAAGAATCAGGGCATCAGGATGGAGAGCTCTGGAGCTAAGAACATCTTCCACAGTTATTGAGCCATGCACCGGACAGCCACCCTCCAAAAGGATAAGGTTCTTTTCGGGAACCTGCTTTGCAACGTAGTCTCCAAGGTTGCAGTCAGGAATAAAAAGTATATTTTTGCCCGGAAGAGCCTTTACAATCTTTACTGCTGAGGATGATGTAACACATATATCACATATGGTTTTTAACGCAGCTGTTGTATTGATATATGCAACTACTGTACAATCAGGATGTTTTTGCTTTTCAGACAGAATGTAAGATATGTTCATCTGTTCTGCCATAGGACATCCCGCCTGGGGATTGGCAAGAATAACCTTTTTATCGGGAGATAATATTTTTACGGTTTCTGCCATAAAACGTACACCACACATTATAATGGTTTTTTGTGGGAGGGAAGCAGCCCTTTGGGACAACTGGAAGGAATCCCCCACAAAATCAGCAATCTCTACAATGTCACGGCTTTGATAACTGTGAGCCAGTATGCAGATATCCTTTCTTTTCTTTAATTCAATTATTTCCTTTTGTAAATCCTTAATATTCATCATATGCTCCTTCGATATTGGTGTTTTTCGCAAAATTTTGCCGGTATCATAAGTGTGGTTAGTGCTTTTTCACATCTCCACGGCCGGTAACAATAGTATACCCTGCTCCGGAGACTCTTTGCTTCAGGCAATTTATACATTGGGCAGCTTCTTCGCCTGTACATATCTTATTGTCATAAAGGCTGTAAAGGCTTCTTTTGTCCACAGGAGAAAGATTTGGCATAACCACGTTAGCACCACAGTGTAAGCCCAATTCCCTGCCTTTTGGGTGAATTGTTCCCAAGGCGGTTGTGGCAGGTATGAGGGCAAATGGAAACATAAGCCTTAAAATGGAGATAAGACGCAGGGTGATTATGAGCTTACCGTTGCCAAATGCCGAAAAAGGTGTGTCCTTATGGGAGATAAAGGGACCTATGCCAATCATATCACGCTGCAGTTCTCTTAAAAAACTTAAGTTTTCCAGCATAGCCTCCGGTGTTTCATAGGGGGCGCCCACCATGAAACCGGAGCCGGTCTGATATCCGATTTCCTTTAGGTTATATAAACATTTTTTTCTGTTGTCAAGACTCATTTCCTGGGGATGCAGCAGACTGTAATGGCTTGCAAGGGCAGTTTCGTGCCGGAGAAGATATCTGTCGGCTCCCGCATTATAAAATGCCTTATAGCTGTCCGTGGAACGTTCTCCCAGGGAAAGAGTTATGGCACACATGGGAAAGTGGACTTTTATATTATATATAATATTACAAAGCTCCTTATCTGAGTATGATAAATCCTCTCCACCCTGTAATACAAAGGTGTAAAAGCCAAGTTCATATCCTTCACGGCAGCATTCTATGATGGATGCAGGAGTAAGCCTGTATCTGGTGAGATTTGAATTATCACGACGTATGCCACAGTAGTAACAGTTGTTTTTACAATAGTTTGTAAATTCAATAAGCCCCCTTATATATACATCCCTGCCGTAGTTCTCACGGCGGACCAGGTCGGCTTCATGAAACAGATAGCTGTCATTTTTGTCAAACCCGGATCCCTGACTTGTGCAAATTTCCGGTGAACAATAATCACTATCATTATAGAAATCCTGTTCCCTGTATATAAGTGACAGAAGCTCATTGCCGGGTAAACGGCAATCCTTTTTTAACTGATTAATTAAAGATACATATTCTTCATTCATATTTTTACCATAAAAATTAAAATCTAACAGGAGCATTGCTGTTCCACATTATAACATACAATATAGAGATGATAAAGAAAATTTGTAATTATAACAGCAACGTATATTGTATTAACGACATTTTTTGACGTTAGTAAACTTTTATTGACAATAGTAGATAAACTAATATATAATAATCTCTATTCTTGGTTACAATTTAAGTTGTAATCATAATTAATATTTAAAAATTGAGGAGGATTTATGGAAAACGAAAAGAAAAAACGTAATTCTTTTACGGGGTCTATAGGATTTGTTCTTGCTGCGGCGGGGAGTGCAGTAGGACTTGGAAACATCTGGAGATTTCCGTATCTTGCGGCAAAGGATGGGGGAGGATTATTCCTGGTAATATATCTTATTCTGGTACTTACCTTTGGATATGCCCTGCTTACATCTGAGATAGCTATTGGACGTAAAACAAAGCAGAGCTCACTTACTGCATATGGCAGGATTAACAAGAAATGGGGAGGACTCGGAGCTATTGCCAGCCTGGTTCCGTTTCTTATTATGCCATATTATTGTGTAATAGGTGGCTGGGTAATTAAGTATTTTATTGCGTTTTTAACAGGAAACGGTGCAAGTGCAGCGGGAGAAGGCTATTTCTCACAATTTCTTGGCGAAGAGATTTCTCCTATAATATACTTTCTGATTTTCCTTGCTATATGTGCAATTATTGTATTTCGAGGAGTTAATAAGGGTATAGAATCTTCATCAAAGATTATAATGCCTATTTTGTTTGTCCTTGTTATAGGAATAGCTATATTCTCCCTTACACTTAAACATACGGATGCTGAGGGTGTAACCAGAACAGGACTTGAGGGAATGAAGATATATATTGTTCCAGATTTTGACGGAATTACTGTAAAAAAATTCTTCGCAATACTTATTGATGCGATGAATCAGTTGTTTTTCAGCATTAGTGTTGCAATGGGTATTATGGTTACATATGGTTCATACGTTAAGGATGAAGAAAATCTTGGCAAGGCAATTAACCAGATAGAGTTTTTTGATACCTTTGTGGCTGTTCTTGCAGGTGCGATGATAATTCCGGCAGTATATACATTCAGTGGTGTAGAGGGTATGTCTGCCAGTGGTCCGGGACTTATGTTCCAGGCATTGCCACATGTATTCAAATCCATGGGCTTTGCGGGTAACATTATAGGCTGCCTCTTTTTTGCCATGGTATTTTTCGCAGCACTGACCAGTGCGGTATCTATTATGGAAGCGGTTGTTTCGGGACTTATGGACCATTATCATTTTTCAAGAACCAAGGCATCGGTTATAGAGGGGATTGTTGCCCTTATAATAGGTGTATTTGTATGTCTTTGCAATAACAAGCTTGCATTTAATGTTAATCTTCCTAACGGAAGCAGCGGATCATTGCTGGATATCCTGGACTACCTGAGTAATTCAGTGCTTATGCCTATAGTTGCCCTCCTTACATGTATCCTTGTCGGATGGGTTGCAAAGCCAAAGACAGTTATTGATGAGGTGGAAAAAAATGGAGAAAAGATGGGGAGAAAGGTTCTTTATATTGTAATGATAAAGGTTCTGGCTCCTATATTCATGGTAATTCTTCTCCTGGGTGCATTTGGTGTAATGTAAACATTTTGGTTTGTTTAAAATCGGATTATAGACATTTGACTTGTTTTTCTCAAGTAAAATGTCTTTAATTCAATGGTTAAAACCAAATTGAACAAAGATTATTGAAGAAAATCTTATTTTTTGTTATTATGCTGTAGGAAGTTGGTGAGGTTACTCCCTAGTGTATTTTTAGAAAAGATTATTTTCTGATACTCACTACACTTTATAATTGTCAGCATATGAAAAAAGAGATGTCTTTCCCCAAGAAGGCATCTCTTTTTTGCATAAAAATTTTGTGAGTCTGCCTGTGTGCATTTTATAGCACAGGTTTATCATATACCGTATTTATTACCGACAGTATTTATTGAGTGGTATTGTTTTGTATCCGGTTGTGAAAAAATGAAACCCTGTGTATAATATGTGTCAGTATAGTGTAAGTATTTGAATTTTTTGTATAGGAGATATGCAGATGGAAAAGAAAGAACTGGTATATTACAAGCTGGATGAAGTAGATGAAAAAATTCTTACCATACTTCAGGATGATGCCCGTACATCTTTAAAGGATATAGCCAAACAGGTTTTTCTCTCACCTACGGCTGTGGGAACAAGAATTGATAAAATGCTGCAGGAGGGAGTTCTGGAAGGATTTACTACGAAGATAAATCCCGAAGCAATGGGACATTACATAAAGGCATTTATTAATCTTGAGGTGGAACCGGAGAGAAAGAAGGAATTTTATCCTTATATAGATGGTATACTCAATGTAATTGAGTGTAACTGTGTAACAGGAGAATATTCAATGCTTATTGAAGTGAGATTCCCTACTACCACTGAGCTGGATCATTTTATCGGAGAACTACAAAGATTCGGAAAAACGAAAACTCAGATTGTATTTTCTACCTGTGTAAAGCACAGGTGCAAATATTGGAGAGGCAATACAACGGAAAACGTAATATCAGATAAATAATATTTTTTTCACAAAATTTAAGGAATTCCTTATTTACAACATTTAAGCACTGTAATATAATATTTTCTACGGTGGTTTTTACCGAAATTTTCTTAGGGAGGAAAATAATAATGTCATATGTTGATGAGATTTACGAAAGAGTAGTAGCAAAGAATCCTGGTGAGACAGAATTCCATCAGGCAGTTAAGGAAGTATTGGATTCACTTAAGCTTGTTATTGATGCAAATGAGGCAGAATATCGTAAGATATCCCTTCTTGAGCGTCTGGTTGAGCCGGAGAGAATTATTTCCTTCAAGGTTCCTTGGGTTGATGACAATGGTAATGTTCAGGTTAACAAGGGTTACAGAGTGCAGTTTAACAGTGCAATAGGACCTTACAAGGGCGGTCTGCGTTTCCATCCATCAGTTAACCAGTCAATCTTAAAGTTCCTTGGCTTTGAGCAGATTTTTAAGAACAGTCTTACAGGACTTCCTATTGGTGGTGGCAAGGGTGGCTCTGACTTTGATCCTAAGGGTAAGTCAGACAGAGAGGTTATGGCATTCTGCCAGAGCTTTATGACAGAGCTTTGCAAATACATTGGTGCTGACACAGATGTTCCTGCCGGTGATATCGGTGTTGGTGGACGTGAGATTGGTTATATGTTTGGCCAATATAAGAGAATCAGAGGTCTGTATGAGGGTGTGTTGACAGGAAAAGGACTTACTTGGGGCGGTTCTTTGGTACGTACCCAGGCTACAGGCTATGGACTTGTTTATATTGTTGAGGAAATGTTAAAGGACCTCGGAAAGTCTATGAATGGACAGACAGTTGTAGTTTCAGGTTCCGGTAACGTTGCTATATATGCAACAGAGAAGGCACAGCAGCTTGGTGCCAAGGTTGTTGCTCTTTCCGATTCTAACGGATATGTATATGATCCTGAAGGAATTAAGCTTGATATAGTTAAGGAAATAAAAGAGGTACGACGTGGAAGGATTAAGGAGTATGCCGATGCAGTTTCTTCAGCTAAGTATACTGAGGGAAAGGGTATCTGGACTATTCCATGTGATATAGCTCTTCCTTGTGCAACACAGAACGAGCTTAACCTTGAGGATGCAAAAACACTTAAGGCTAATGGATGCTTCCTTGTAGCCGAGGGTGCTAATATGCCATCTACAAGAGAGGCTACTGATTTCTATCTTGAGAATGGTATCTGCTTTATGCCTGGTAAGGCTGCTAATGCAGGCGGTGTTGCTACATCAGCTCTTGAGATGTCACAGAACTCAATGAGACTTTCATGGACATTTGAAGAAGTTGATGAGAAGCTCCAGGGTATAATGAAGGGCATTTATGCAAAGGTTTCAGATGCTGCCAAGCGTTATGGTGTTGCAGGCAACTTTGTTGCCGGTGCGAACATCGCAGGCTTTGAGAAGGTAGCAGATGCTATGACAGCTCAGGGTATTGTATAATAGCTGATTTTAGTAATAGTAATATAAATTGAAAAGAGAAGGGGCTGTCGCACTAAGTGAGCATATCAAAGAAATTAGTGCGGCCCCTTTTTTCTATGTTAAGACAATATATAAGTTATGTAATTCAGGCACACTTTCGCTGCTTTCACCTCGCAACGGGTACTAAATTCGTGCTTTGCGCTCATTAAGTAATGGGGGGCTTAAAGCACCTGAAACAATATGAATTCATATATCGTCTTGTTTAGTTTATAAGGGTACCGCAATCTACATTTCATAATGCTAACATAATAAGCACGAATAAACACACATATATTCTAAAATAAGT
>DLKL01000034.1:504-8074 GCA_002476495.1 Lachnospiraceae bacterium UBA7589 | reverse complement strand
TTATTTTGTTCATAATCTTTCATCCACAACCTGAAAAATAAAAAACTTCAAGTGAGTTTCCGCAAGTCATTGATTTTACTAGTTTTTTTGAAATTTTACATTACAATATCGGCAATTTACCACCCATTTACCACTCAATCTAATAAAAAAGCCACCTTATCCATTTCATCCCGCAAGGTTTCTTCTCTGACGTGACAATACAAATCCATTGTCATCTGCAATGAAGTATGCCCCATGATCTTCTGCAAAGTCTTCGGTGACATCCCCTTTTCAATGCAATTTGTGGCAAATGTATGTCTTAATCCATGTGGTGTCAAATGCTCGAAAAAATAATCTGGATTCTCGCGATTAATCCTTGCAACAATATAATTGATTGCATCTTTTATGTTCGCAGCATTAAGCGGATTATTCGTCTTAGATGTAAATACAAGATCCTCAAATCCCTTTCTTGGCGAAAACACAGTTGCTATGTGCTCCCTTTTATCCTTCTGAAGAATTAGTATATCCTTCACTGCTTTCGTCATAGGGATTATCCTATTCCCTGCTACTGTTTTCGTTCTATGGAATTCATACCTTGCGGTCTTTCCATCTCCAGGCAAAAATACCAATGTTTTCTCTACCCGGATGTTTTCTTTCTTGAAATCCACACAATCCCAGGTCAATCCAAGTATCTCACCTATCCGCATTCCTGTTCCAAGCGCTACTACAAAAATCGGATACATCATTCCACCCTTCGAATTATCCAGCAACAATTTCATCTCATACGCAGAGAGAATTCTCTTTTCATGTTTCACTTTTCCTTCAATAATCGGATTGATTCCAATTGCAGGATTCTTATTTAGCAGATCCGTTTCAACCGCACGATTCAACATATCTACCAACAATGCTTTGCAATCACTCCTCATTTTATCTGATCCAAGCTTATTGAATGCATCCTGTAATACCACCAGATTAAGGCTATTTAATTTTCTCCATCCAAGCATTTCACGAATACGATTATATTGGATTTCATAAGTGCGCTTGGTTGTGTCTCTGCAATGTGTTTTACACACTGTAATCCACTTTTCATACCATGCATCTAATGTCATCTTATCGTCAACGACATTTATCTGTTGCTCATTTTCAAATATTTTCTTTCTCTGTTTTTTTGCAACCTCTGTCAAAGTTTTTGCATAGACACTTCGCTTCTTACCAAATCTGTCAATATATCTCGCTTCGTATGTTCCATTTGGTCTTTGATAAATTGCTAATCCCAGTTCTTTTCCATTTTTTGTTTTTCCCATTTATATTTCCTCCACAAATGAAAAAAACTTATGGACAAAACCAGATTGTTTCTATCCATAAGTTTATCATGATTATTCTTCGGTTTCTATATATTTTAGATTTTATTACTAATTATTTTGCCTTAATAGTTGAATCTATCCTAAAATAATGTTATATTAATAACAAGAAGAGCACCCACTCCAAAGTGGATGCTCCCGAATTGGTTATTAGGTCATAAGACCTCGCCTCTTCTGTTGGCCGACAGGAGAGGCATTTTTATTTCTTCTTGTTTCTCTTATCGAGAAAGGCAAGAAACGCTACAATCAAACTTCCAAAGGCTATGAGCAGGCTCAATATACCTATAATTACCGAGATAATTTCGAAAGCTGTCATACTAACGCACCTCCCTTCCTATGTAATCCAAAAATCCGATATAGACTCGGGAGGCTACCACCCTGTCATGGGTACTCTTCTTACGTGTTTACCACGCAATTTTATTATACCATTTATCATAATGCATATCAATCGTTTTTAGAACATTTGTTCTGTTTTCATTCTGTACTCTGGTCTATCCAGCGATCCAGTTTCTTCTTATCTGCATACCAACGATTTCCTATCTGAATTCCAAATCCATTTCTCCCACGTACAAGTTCTCTTGCCTTTGTCATGCCTATGCCTAGATATTCACACAACTCTTTCATATCTAAAAGTCTTTTTCCATATCTGTTTTCAACCATTTAATCCCTTCTTTCCATAAAAAATCAGCAGGAAAATATAGACTTCAAAACATCCATCTTGTATTTTCCTGCCACTTCTCTTTTACTATCACCTGCCAACAACACAGGTTTGCACATATCCAATATTCGGTCATATATTCTTTGCCGCATAATATCCGAATCTCTTTGAGTTTTTATCTCATCAAGTGTCAGATTCGTCGTTACAATCAGAGGTTTTCCCGACTCCCATCTTCGATTAATTACATCAAATACATTCTGCATTGCAAATTCTGTTTTCCGTTCCGAACCAAGATCATCTACGATAAGCAAATCATATCCAATCAATGCATTAACATACTCTGCAGAATCAAATACCGAAATATTTGATATCTCAGAAAAATCAGTCATCTTCACACGTCTCCCCTCTTCCAGTAACGCATTTGCAATTGCTGCCGCCATAAATGTTTTGCCTGTTCCAACGCCACCCCAGAGCATCAATCCAACATGTTCTTCGTATACCTTATCCCAATTTGCTACATATGCCTTGCCATACTTCATTGCCGATACCGACCCGTTATCATTTTCGAATGTCCATTCCCACATTCTTTTTTCATGAAAGCAAACCGAACGGTTATCTAATATTCTTGAACGTCGTTGACGTTCTAACCGTTCCTTTTCCAATCGATCACGTTCTTTCTGCTCACACGCACAAAGCACCCTTACCCGCTTGGAAAAATTCAATTTTTTACTGGTAATTATTTTTTCTTTTGGTTTCCGGCATACTTGACAATACAAAATTCCATCCTCTCCAATATATGTATCCATATTCATTAAAAACTCTCTCCTTCCTGCCGTTGGTATTTACTAGAAATATTTATATTCTTCTTTTTATTAGCGGTCTGTTTTTCACCCATACAAAGGTCAGAATTCCGACCACTCTGTGGGTTATTATCTGTCCTAATCACAGGCAGATTCTCGCCTCTAAGGCAGCATTCCGGAACCTTCACAAATATATTCTTTGTTGTTAGATTCACTCTTTTTCTTACAATCAAATCTGATACTTCCAATTCATGCAATGCACTTTTCACCGTTGAAACACTCCGACCAACATCCTCTGCAAGCGATTTATTTGTGTATCTTATATATACATTGCCCATTTCATCTATCCAACCATTTTTCAACGAAAGCATTGCCCGTCCAAGCAAAACACTATAGATGATCAACGCCGTACTGCCAATGTTTTCATGCAATAAACTTACTGGAAGCGGTGTATAGTGAAACAATCTGGAATCTTTCCGCAAATATTCCTTCTCAGTCATCCTTACCTCCTCATATAATATTTCAACACGCCAGTTCTGCAAAAAGAAAAGGACTCCGAAGAAAAATCTTTTTCTTCGAAATCCACATATCTTAGTCTAATAATAATTACTTTCATCAGATAGTGCAAGTACTTCTCGTACCTATAATTCCTACACGCCCTGAAATCCCTAATTTTTCCGTTTTAATGACTATTGCAGAAACGGATGCAAATTTATTCATTCTTGCCAAAATAGTAATATTAGTCAAAATAGTCAAAATAACAACATTCATCATAATTTACCCTTTTTTATCCGTCTTGCTAATTCTTCGAACTAGCAAGACACGCACTATGTATATCACTTTCGTGTTATTACATGTGCAGCTTGTTAGGAGTGCCTAAGACCCGGATGTAACCCTCAGAATTGTATTGCATTTTTATCTCAATGGACATTCCGAAATCGTTATTTTATTTGCCAAATCAAATAAACCATGGCTAATCATATATTGTGATAAAACCGTAATATTCTGTTGGGATCTTGGTCCAACAATTATTTCATCTATAAGATTTTCAAAACTTGTATTCTTTGATCTACCCATATAATCAGGTTTAAGAATAAGCACTTTTTTCACAACATTTCCAATTTCCTTTAATGTATATTCCATTCCATACTGTTTTAAATTATCAAGCGTAGTCAGTCTTACTTCGTATTCATTTTTGAAAGATTTATGTTTATGCAAATTTCCTGCATAAATCAATTGTCTAATCAATTCTTCTTCCGATGCATAAACGTCAATTTTTCCAGTTTCAAAATATTCTTTTACTATTTCATAATACTTTTCTTCAGTAACAGAATCTTCATAAAAAACTTGATTAAACATAATATCGCTATATCCATATATACATTTATATAATTCTGCAACATTAAAAGATATACAAACGCCCATTGCTGAATCACCATATCTCTCCCATTGAGCCGCATCATCTTTTTGTGTCGACAAGCAAAATGCATATTTGTAATTTAATGGTATTCGATTATAGATTTTCTCAAAAAAATCTTTTCTATCATATGAAACAAGTGATTTTTCCAACATTTCGATGTAGTAAGTAATTTCTTTCCTATCATTCATAGATCCTGTGCTACTCATCCATATTTCGCGATTTTTTACCATCCCAAATAAAGTATTCATGGATGTATAATGATATAAGTTTTTACCATATTTTTTTTGATATTTTTCTATTTCTTTTTCTAACTGGTCATTATTCATATTATTAAACCCCATAAGTAACGTTACAATCTGTTTCAATTTATTATACCAATTTAATATTACATTTATCAATATTTATAACAACCGCTCTATTGCTTGTTGCATCATATACAATAACCTTTTTTATTTGTAAGTCAGAACGTTTCGTAGATAAATAATGATAAGCCAACACTTGCCTAACGCTATTCTCATTTATATTATTCCGTACTTTTACATCTAATATAGTATCAGTTGTTATGTAGTCAGCCAAACCCGAAATGTGGCGTATAGATAAATTTGGATCAATATCATTTTTAGCTTCTTCATTATTATATAATTCTTTTTTTACATAATTTGCCGTTCTTTGCCCTAATTTGCCAATCAAATCAATAAAATACTGATATTCTTTATTTTGCAAAGTCTTAGCACCTATTGACTTAATAACCTTTGAAACTCCTGTTCCATAGCAACGTATCATCATTTCTCGATATTTAATCATGCATGCTCTTACAACAACCGCATTAGTTATTGTTTTTTCGTTCATTTCTTCCTTTGCTTGTTGAAGTTGTTTCTCTAGATATTCTTCTCCGTAAACCAAATACTTCGAATAATACTCAACGCAGTAACCTATCATCGAATTACATTTTTTATCCAATTTAAATTCATTACTTCCACTGAAATATTGTGCTTTAGCTTGCTCTAATTCATTACTATATCGATTAGATAGAAATGTATTGAATTTATTATAATTACCAACCTTAGATGTAACAGTTGTAGACTCTGTCCATATGATATCTCCACAATCTTGCTTTCTTTGTTTCATCAAATCTACGCCAATAATGGAACTTTCCTTATCGTTGATAATTATATCGTACGGAATTTGTATCTTAAAATTCCGAATCTCATCCTCGTTAATCATATAACATGTATCTATATATTTATTTCGTATTAAATACTCCTCTGTTTCATTTAGTCCTTCAAATAATATTGAATAACTATAATCTACCCTTGGAATTACATTACCTTCCAATTTTTTCTCAGTATTCTCCAAAGCATCATTTACATCATCCACAACATCCAAAGAACATGCAAAAAATCTTTTTTCATTAACACGTCTTAATCCGATATATGAAGAGTTTTCACTGTTAATACAATTTTCTATTTTAATATCGATAGCATCATAAAAATTATCGATATCCTGTTTGCAAATTGATGGAGTATTAGGATATTCAACTTTAACAGTTAATTCATCAATATTCAAGTCATAAATAATCCTAACGCGCTGTTCAAACAAAAGATACACCAACCGTTCCAATTCAATCATATCTCTTTTTAAATTCAACCTGTATCGGGCCTCTATAAAATTATTTATTCTCTCTATTATCGCTTCATCAGTCAATCCATTTTTCTTTTCATTGATACATAAATACTGAATCAATGTAATATCATTATTATCCAAAGAAATATTGTTTAACGTTCTAAATACATCGTCTCCCTCTTTATTTCTAAGATTTACCAAAATAGAACAAAAATTATTATATTTTTCATCCTCACATTTTTCTTCAATAAATGTATGAACACAATTTTTCAACTCGCTCCAAGTCTGATAATCATCAACTCCCTTCATATCAAAAAACAGCGCATACTTAATCTCAGAAACAAATAATCTTTTAGAATATATTTTTCGTCTTTCTTCCAATGCATATGTGATATCAGCAAATATTTCATCATTCTCATATAAATCAATTTTCTTTTTTACGCAATGATATGCAATAACAATAAGTTCATTCATTGTACATACTTCAGACAATTTGTAAACAAAACCACCTACTTCAACCTCATGCATTTCTATACTAGAAAGGAATTGACAAAACTCTATCAAACCCTTTTTTTCTTTATTCGTATCAATATATTCATCAACAAATTGCTTCATTTCGCTCAAATTATATTCCATGTTATTTGACATGATATAATCAATGCTATATTGCTGGATTTTTGACAATATTGCATCTTTGGTGTATATTTTCATTTTCTTATGATAGTATCTTAAAATATCCTTTGAAACATCGCATGCTTCGTCTCTTTTAACTTCATTCCCCAATATATAATATGGAGTCGTCGCTATATAATCGCCAGTTACATAATCATATCTTGTAGTATGACGTGACAATTTACTTATGTCATTGACATGAATTTTATTATTTCTTGTATATACGTAATTGCGGTCAAAATGTATAATCTCAGTATCATAAAATTCAGTTGCGGGCTCTACCACATTGTATCCAGTACTGACATCCTTAGTAACATTAAACTTACCTGTTTGATTTGCTAATTCCAGAACATACAACCCATTTGGCAACTGACCATTGATTACCTGAATTGGCATACCTGTTTTTAATGATTCACATGATATATGATCACAAAACGCATACTGTAATTCTCCATACTCATCAGTATCAATCTTCATATCTTTCACATAAAAATACACATAGCATCTTCTAGTTTGTTCTAATAACTCGCGATTCTCAGGAGCCATTATATCTATATCATCTCTATATAATAATGCATTACGTCTGCATCTTCCAACAGCTTGTATAGTTGTTGTAGCATTTCTAGGTTGACTGTCCATATAGAGCACATGCGCTCTTTTGATATCTATTCCCTCAACCAACTTGTATTTGTTAATGATTACATCATACTCATTATCATCTAAACATAATTCAGACATATCAAAGGTTTCATCCGTAATATCTATGTATTTTAGATTATGTTTTTTACACAAAGTCACTATTTCTTCATATAAATCCTTATCTCCACCAATACAACGGAATATAGCACAAGGATTATAGTTTTTAATATTGCTATGTACTCTTTTCACTTCTATAAGTTTCTCTATTGCATCCTTGGGTGTACCATTGGTTTGAGTAACAGTACGAAGCATCATTGTTTGAGAGAAATTACATGTAATATCACTATGGGGGTTGGTTGCGGAAAAATTAATAATCTTATAACACTTATTTATCAATAATTCCTCAAATCTATTCGTA
>DLKL01000034.1:0-466 GCA_002476495.1 Lachnospiraceae bacterium UBA7589 | reverse complement strand
AATCCAAATACATTTCGTATTTGCAGGTATTTCACCAATAATATCCTCTGCTTCAAGAACACTGTTTATTTTATAATCCGCACTACCGTAGACCTTAAAATTATGATAAAGACAATCTTCCTTAAGAGAATTCCCCACTTGAATATGTAATTGACCTTTTGACAAAGTTGTAACAATAAAATATACATAGGGAAATCTATTAATTAACTTGCTCATCATTTTGGTTTTTCCAGTCCCTGTAGCAGATGTAATGCTTATAGTTTTAAGTGTTTCATACTCAGGACTATTAATCATTTCAATCAATTCATCTATATATTCATCCTGTATTATGTTTATTTCTTCAAATACTTCTTGTCGTGTCATTTTCCCACCTCATTAAAATATTTCTAAGAAGCCCTTAATATGCTTAAATGAAAAACTCATTGCAAAATACGAAGGTTTTCCCATACATTAAACATTGTATTTT
>DLKL01000045.1 GCA_002476495.1 Lachnospiraceae bacterium UBA7589 | reverse complement strand
TCCACAACCTGAAAAATAAAAAACTTCAGATAATATGATTCGTCGGCAGACCATAAAATCGGATGGTCAGGTGCCTGCTGCCTGAATTCAACCTGTCTTAGCTTTTTATGTACATTAGAAGCAGCCTGATGGATAGTTTTTGTAAACAATTCGTAATCCATGAAATGAGAGCAGGAGCAGGTGGCAAAAAAACCACCCTCCTTAACCAGCTTAAGACCCCTTAGGTTGATTTCTCTATACCCTTTTACGGCATTCTTGATTGAGCTTCTGGATTTTGTAAATGCCGGAGGGTCAAGAATGACTACATCAAATTTTTTATCTTCCTTTTCAAGTCTTGGCAGCAACTCAAAAACATCCTCACATACAAATTCTACTCTGTCCTCCACTCCATTAAGTATGGCATTATGTGTTGCCTGGTCAACAGCCAGCTGTGATGCATCTACACCTATAACATGCTCTGCCCCGGCAATAGCCGCATTTAAAGCGAAGGAACCGGTATGTGTAAAGCAATCCAGAACCTCAGCACCCCGGCAAAGCCTCTGTATGGCAAGTCTGTTGTATTTCTGGTCGAGGAAAAATCCTGTTTTCTGCCCATCCTTAACATCAACCATGTATTTAACACCATTTTCCTCAATCTGAACCATAGTGTCAAATTCCTCACCAATAAAGCCCTTTGTCCGTTGCATTCCTTCCTTCTCCCTGACCTTGGCATCACTTCTTTCATATACTCCCTTAATATGTATTCCATCCTCTGTGAGAATAGTCTTGAGCATATCAACAATTACACTTTTAAACTTATCAATTCCAAGACAGAGGGACTCAACAACAAGAACATCACTGAACTTGTCTATTACAAGTCCGGGGAAAAAATCCGCTTCCCCAAAAATAATACGGCAGCTGCCTGTATCCACTGTTTTTTTTCTATAATCCCACGCATTTTCAATTCTTTGGTAAAGAAATTCCTCGTCAATATCCTGATTTGGATTCCTGGTAATTATACGAACTGTTATTTTCGATTTGGTGTTAATAAATCCCTTACCCATAGGATAACCATCAAAATCCCTGACTATAACCAGGTCTCCGTCATCAAAGTTACCCATTATAGTCTGTATTTCATTATCATATACCCAGTATCCTCCGGCCTTTAATGTTCTTCCTTCACCTTTTTTCAATATCACAACTGCTGTTGCATCAGCCAGAATCTTTTTATCCATTTATCCTCTCCATTTCCCAGGGATACTAAGCCTCCTCATCTGACAAAAGAATTGTACCCATGGAGCTGTTCATTTTCTCCCTGATATGATCGCTTATCTCTGCTATGTTAACAGATGATGCTGCTATTTCTTCGGTGGATGCAGCAAGATTTTGTGTCCGGTCTGAAACCTTTTCTACAACATCAAGAAGCTTTTTTGCCTCGGACAAAATACTGTTTATTGCACTCTCTATCTTGCTTTGCCCCTCATCACTGCTCTTTACAGTTTCCCGCGAGCTGCCTGCAAGCTCATTTATCTCACTGGCAACTACAGCAAATCCACGTCCTGCTTCTCCGGCCCGGGCCGCTTCTATTGAAGCGTTAAGCGCAAGAAGGTTAGTTTTTGAGGATATATTTACAACCTTCTGATTATTCTCCTTTAACTCATTTAAAAGAGTGCTTATATTGTCAAGCTGTTCCTCCAGCTTATTACAAAACTCAGATACCTCCTGTATATCTGCAGAAATGCCGGAGCTTTCCTCTGCGTTGGAATTATTTCCCGCCTCCATCTGGGAAATTGAAGAATTCAATCCTGCAAATTCTTCATTAATAACCTCAAAGGCTTTTGAAACCTCCTGCTTTTGATGACTAAGCGTCTCAATAAGCTGTGCGATTTCATTCTTCTCTATATTGGCCAGATCCTTAATATAGTGAATGCAATTTTCCTTTTCATTAAAGCCATTACATATGGCTTCTGCCATGTCATGACAGCTTTCATATCCGCAACACGAGCAGTCTATATGCTGCTTTTCCGGTGTATCCTTAAGCATATCACTATAAACAGCCTCCAGCTCTGCCTTGTCAGGCTCCCTATGCTTAACCTGATTTGATCTGTCAGTATATGTACGCAGGAAATCCTCCAGCTTTATATTTTCAAACTGCTTATTAAGCCATTTAAGCCTCTCCTCCGGCTTCAAATTCTTTGCCCATGGATTTTTCTTTTTCAGTCCCTTGCTCTCCTCCCGAATTTTGAGCATCTCATAGTAATTATCTTCACTTTCGTTCTTAGCCGGCTCCGTAGCAGTACCATACAGACAGCCTGTAGAACAGTTAAGTGCATCAATAAACAGGTAAGGCGTAGCATTTGCTGCAATGCGGTCCTTATTCATTTCCAGGTAATGGTACATATGCTTTTCGCCTTCTACCTGGCGAATCAGGGCACTCTCGCCTAAAAACCAGTATACATTCTCTTTGAGTCCTCCGGGCATAGGATAAACAGAGCCTAATCCATACTCTATTTCATCACTGCAGGATGGTCCATAGATATTGTTTTCTCTCACATATTTCATAAGATGGTCAAAGGTAACATTATACGAAATGTATCCTTTATTATCGGGAGCATCCATTTCCATTTTCTTTGCAATACACGGACTGATAAAAGCAAGCTTATCTTCTATACCCATGTATTTTTTTGCATAGATTGCTCCACACATCATAGGGCTTTGAACAGGAAACAGCTTAGGTATAAGCTCAGGTATATATCTCTCAATATATCCCACAACCGCAGGACAAGGCTGCGAAATTCCCCCATAAAAATTATTTTGTGTGATATATTTTAAATATCCCCAGGTTGTTATATCTGCCCCAAATGATATGCTTATTATCCTGTTTACACCTGCTTTTTTAAGACCTCCCAATACCTGCTCATATTCCTTTGGATAATTTGCCTTAAAAGCCGGTGCCAGCAAAATGGATATTCTTTCTCCCCTTGCCAAATCCCCAAAAAACTGTTCCGTATCATCATTATACGCTCTCGCCTTATGCTTACATACATCAAAGCAGGCACCACATGCTACACATTTGTCCCCATCCACCTGTATTTTCACATTTCCGTCAACCTCCATATGAAGGTTTGCTCCCATACAGCTGCAGGCACCAATACATTTGTTACAACCCACACAATTTTCATTGGTGTAAACCAACGACATAACATTACCCCCCTCAGCCAATTATTTTTTGATAAAAATTATCAAATACACTATGATTGTACCATAACTTATATATTTTTTAAAGCATAGAAAAGAGAAGGTATCATACCTTCTCTATTACATCTATAATGGTATCCAGCCAATTGCCTGTAAAGCTTTCAACGTCTCCCTTGTCAACGCATTCTCTAAGCTGTTTTTCTATTGGGATTCTTGCTATATTCGTTACTCCATACTCACCGGCAATATCCTCTATATGGCTCTCACCGTATATATAATGCTCTTTCCCACAATTATCGCATAGGAAATAGGACATATTTTCCACTATTCCCAGGATAGGTATGTCCATTACCTGAGCCATTTTAACAGCCTTTCCTACTATCATGGAAACCAGCTCCTGTGGGGAGGTAACAATTATAATACCATCCAGAGGCAGTGATTGAAATACGGTAAGTGGAACATCCCCTGTTCCCGGAGGACAGTCAACAAACATGATATCCACGTCCTGCCACAGTACATCACTCCAGAATTGCTTCACTGTTTTTGCAATAACAGGGCCTCTCCATATAACCGGCCTTTTGTCATCCTCCAGCAGCAGATTAATGGACATAATCTCTATTCCGGTTTCTGTGCATATGGGAAATAAAAATTTATCCTTTGACTTTGCCTTTTCTCTGATACCAAATGTACCCGGTATAGACGGTCCCGTAATATCTGCATCCAATATAGCAGTCTGGTTTCCGTGTCTTTGGGAAAGCACTGCCAGAAGGGATGTAACCAGGGACTTTCCTACGCCACCCTTTCCGCTTATTACTCCTATAACCTTTTTTATATTAGAAAACTCATTCTGAGCTTCAAGAAATTCTTCCCTCATATTTACTCCTCACTTACGCAAACAATAAGGCAGCTTAATCGCACTTTAAGAGGCTTCTGCTGCTATGGTGCCTATATGTGTCTAGCAGGTTAAAAGCTTCTTAAACTTTCCAAGACAGCACGTTACAAATAGAATTATTGCCAGTAATGCTGCGAGATAATCTGTTACCGGCTGTGCCAGCGCAAGCATCTTTGCATCTTCAAACACCTTGGAAAATATGTACAGTATAGGCATATATAACAGTCCCTGCCTGCTTATAGACAATATCAATGACGGAAGGGCTGCTCCGGTTGACTGGATTGCATTAATCATAACAAACAAAATCCCCATAACAGGTCCGGAAATGATATAAATTCTTGAAAATTTCATTCCATATTCCAATGCTTCCGGATTATCCAATATTATCTCTACCAGATCCAGGGCAAATACATAGCATACCAGAGTCATAACAAGACTCAGCCCCAATGCAAGTATTATAGAAAATTTCAATACTGCCATATATCTTTTTTTGTTTCCGGCTCCAAAGCAATATCCCAAAAGGGGCTGTACACCGGTTCCAAGACCGATGAGCAGCATGACAACAATCATATTAACCTTCATGGCTGCACCAAGCCCCGCTACGGCCATGTCACCGAAATTTTTCATCAGGGTATTGATAACTATATTGGAAACACTCATTAAAACGCTATTAAGCGACGCAGGAATACCAATTGCAAAAACCCCTGTAAGAATGTGGTTTCTCGCCTGATAATCCTTAAGTCTTACAGACAAAAGACTTTTTCTTGAGCTTACATGCCTTGTATAATATACAGCCGAATAGACGTTACCGATAACCGTAGCTATAGCTGCACCTGCAACATCCCATCCGAAAGCCAGTATCATAATCGGATCCAGTACGATATTAATAAGATTACCCACAACCATACCTCTCATGGCTATATTGGCATTACCCTCTGACCTTATTATATTACTGAAGGAGTTGCTCACTATAAGAAATGGTATTCCAATTGCCACAATCCTAAGATATCTGGTGGCATATTCTATAGTATCATCACTGGCTCCTACCATTCTGCTGATAGGCTCAGCCAGAACAAAAATACATACCATAGATATAATTCCCACCACAAGTCCGGACCAATAGCAAAATGAGGAAACCTTCTTTGCCTCCTCTTTTTTTCCTTCTCCCAGCATTCTTGAAATCAAAGAAGTTCCACCTATGCCAAAAAGCATTCCCACTGCCATAAAAAGCAGAAACACAGGTGTTACCAGCGAAACTGCCGCCACCATAAAATCATTATTTGTCTGTCCTATAAACACAGTATCTGCCAGATTATAAACCAGAACCATAATCATACTTATAATAGATGGTATTACATTGCTGATAACTGCCTTTGGTACCGGTGCATCCCTGAATATTTCAATATTATTTCCTTCCTTCTTCATAAGTCAACTATAAACCCTTTCTAATTTCCTCTGCCAAAGCATTCTGTTCCTCAGGAACAGTGTCACCCTGCTTCCAGGTAACCTTGACCTCATCCTCCGGAAATCTTGGTATAAGATGGAGGTGAAAATGATTTACAGTCTGCCCGGCAACCTGCCCATTATTCTGAACAACATTCATACCCGGACAATTTGTTTCCTTTTTTACAGCCTTCGCCAGATCAGTTGCAAATGCGAATACCTTTCCCGCAGTTTCTTTATCCAGCCGGAATATATTATCATAATGCTCCTTTGTTATTATAAGGGCATGTCCCTTACCTGCCGGTGCAACATCAAGAAATGCTTTTATTGTATCATCCTCATATATTGTTGCTGACGGAATTTCCCCGGATGCAATCTTACAAAATATACAATCGTCCTTCTTCATATACATATATCTCCTTTTCTGCTCACAAACATAATTTATTCATTCTATATGCCGATTGTACAGGCAGCTTCCCTGACAACCGACATATATAAAATGGAATCTGTCATATATTCTATGACAAATTCCATTACATTACAAGACCATGTTACATATTACTTCCAAAGTCTGCCGTTATCCTGCTTCAGCATATTATACGGAAAAACCCCTGTTGCTGTAATCAGCATTGTCCAGGCTCTCTGTCAAAATGCCCTTTCCGTATGTAAGCCCCGCATAAACCTTATGGGTGTTTTTCATGACCGGTTCCTCCTTATCAAGACTGTGCAAATGAAGGAAAATTCCCTGCAGCCTTTCCATTACATCAAGACAGGAATCCAGTTCTTCAGGCTTCTGCCTGATTTTTGACATATTCATACAGCCATACACATACCGAAGCATTTTTAGAACCCTTCTTCCCATCTGGTCCTCCGGATTAAGCGCGCTCATTAACTCATTATGGGTACGCCTCCCCAGCTCAAGGTTTTTGTTGTATCCCTGAATATCTCCTTCGTCATACGCCTTTATGGCATCCTCCACATATATTCTGTCCATATCCGCAAGGATAAGTATAAGACCGCTATGATTCGCCTGGGTTGTTTTCAGTGTAAATTCCTGTATCTGTTCCCTTGTCATAGGCTCCTCCCTATTGCAAAAGCTGCAGGATAGACTCCGGTCTTTCGTTGGCCCTTTTCATCATAGAAATTGATACCTGGGACAAAACATCCTGCTGGGTATAATTAGTCATCTCCTCTGCCATATCAGTATCCATTATACGGGAATATGCTGCCGTTACACTCTCCTGCTGGATTTCAAGAGTATCATATATATCCTCCAGTCTGTTCTGATAAGCACCCAGCTTGGACCTTACTGCCGAAACACTCTCTATCGCCTTATCTATGGCTGCTATAGCATCTCCAGCGTACCGGTGCGTATACATTATCAGGTCAGACACACCCAGCATCTTTGAATCAAGAGGCGGTATATCAAGCTCCAGCTGCTCCCCTGAATTCGCTCCGGTCTGAATAACCATAGGTCCGGCACTAAGCACCTCGATAACACTGTCTCCCTTTGTTCCCGGCTGACAGGTTACGTTCATTTCAAATCCACTTCTGTCCACGATGTAAACATTGTTTCCTTCTGTAGTAACACTGGCTGTATTGGAAAATCCCTTATCAGTTACATTGAGCTTTGCCTCACAGTCAGTACCATAGGTTACATCACCGTTGTTAATTCCAAGCATTCCCGCAAGCTCAGCATTAGCAACCTTTATTTCAATCTTCTGCAACGAACCATATTCCTTGCTTCTGAATATAACAGGCGCTCCGTCTGCAAATTTCTCTTCAGTAGCACCTCCGTCTCCTGATGAAATGACATCTATGCCGATTTTGGACAGATGGGTCTGGAGTTCACCATATACCTCCTCCATACTCATTCCCTCTGTAATTTCAACGCTAAAGCCATTTATCTCTATATTTCCTGCCTGGACAGCACTGACTGTTCCCGCCGAATAGGAAAAGCCTGTTGTATATGTAGCCCTTGTAGCTACTGTGGTCACAGAGAGCTCATAGAGACCAAGCTCTACTTCCTCTGAGATATATGTAGTTTTAATGTCAAAATTGCTGGACATTGTACGTCTGTTCAGGTTACCGTTTAAGAGCTTCTGGTCATTAAATGCTGTAGTATCCACAATCTGATCAATTTCTGCTGCCAGACTGTCTATCTCCTCCTGTATAGCATCCCGCTCATCTTCTGAATATACATCGTTGGCAGCCTTAACAGAAAGCTCTCTCATTCGTCTCAATATTGAGTGTATTTCATTCAAACCACCCTCTGCTGACTGGATAACCGAGCTTCCGTCATTTGAATTAAGGGATGCTCTGTCAAGCCCCCTGATCTGGGCACTAAGCTTAGTAGAAATAGCAAGACCTGCGGCATCATCTGCCGGACTTGTTATTCTTGTTCCCGAAGAAAGTCTCTCCATGGATTTGGCGATATTATCATTTATTTTTGCAAAATGATCACTTGCATTCAGTGCAATGGCATTGTGATTAATTCTCATAAAATCGTACCTCCTATATTTACATTTATCGGAGAAAAGTCTTTTCGGCTTAACCCTTTATATCTTCATTCATCATGCCTGATATAGCTTTTATAACGATAACGGACAGATTGTATAATTTCACATTTTCTACCTTTTTATTACCCACATCTGCCGGGACATCCTTAAGATGATCGGTATTTAACGGCATTTTACCTATACTCATATATGCTGTTTCGTAACCATCCTTCTTTAAGGCACCGGTAAGCTCATCTGCCTTTTTATCAAGATAATAGTTTCCCTCTCCTGTATCGGAAACAATATATCCCTCAGGGCTCATTTCCTCCCCGGCTCTAAGCTCCAGTCTGCCACGTATTCTTCCGTACTCTCCTCCATCCATGGAAATCTCAATAAGACCTGCTCCAGCCCCTTCCTCCCTTATGGATAGATTGACTATTCTTATCCCTTCTCCTGTGGAAACCGGGATAGAATATTTGCTGCTTTTTGCCTGTGTGCTCAGGATTCCCAGACCGGCAGCGGCTGTCTTTATAGCAGATATATCCATCCCGGTCAGGGAGCGGCTTACTCCACTGCTATACATAAGCTCCATAAGACGATTTCTTAAATCGTCATATTTCATGCTCATTTCCTCACTTCCGGCAAGACTCTCCAAAATACTTTCGGGAGCAAAAGGCAGGGTAATCTCATCTCCCCTCAGGGAATCTGTCATATTTTCCGTCTCCTCGTCAATATGTTCATCCTTATCCTTCATTCTGAATCTGAGCCTGCTTACGATATCATATACAAGGTCATAGATTCCTCCCTGATTTTTCAGCATATTTTCCACAGCCTTAATATTTACTCCGGCAGCGGCAATATTTTGCTCCTCAATATAATCCCATATTTCGGAATCTGCCTCTGCTGCAGCTCTTATATAAGAAGCCTTATCATCTACTTCAAAGCCGTCAGTTACTTCAAAGCCTTTTTCTATCTGCTTTTCCATGTCCTTGCCTTTTTTTTCAGCAAAGACCGTAAATCCAAACCGTTCGTCTATACTTATATCAAGTCCTGCTGCCTTTTTACTTCTCATTGCCGAGATAATATTCCTCAGGGTGAGCCTCTGTCCTGTGGAAAAAATGTAACCGGCTTCTCTGTCACCGGACTTTGCCAGCTTATCCATTACCCTGAAAATTCCGATATAGCTTTCTCTCTCCTCCCGGGACACAGCTCCCTGCTTTTCCATATCTCTGAGATATGTGGCAAAATTGTCCACATCCTTTATACCCTTGCTGTTATTCCTGGACAATATAATCCGGTTTAACCGGTCAATCGGTACATCCAAAGGATTAACTCCATCTTTTATGAGAGACAATACGCTTTCAGGATAAAAGGTTTCCATGAGCTGTGTTACCTGTTTGTCATAATTACCGACCTGTTCTATATTTTCTTTGCTTATTTCCATTGAATTATATCCAAGAATTCTTACTGCCCTTTGATTTTCCTCTGTAAAAGGAAGCTCCATTTCTTCGAGTATATCCTTAATATTTCCAAACGCCTTATATATTGAATCACCCAAATCGCCTCTCGGAGAAGTCCCCACACTTTCATATGTGGCAACAGCTTTTGGGAATTCGCTCCGGGCTTCATTTAATTTATCATTCCACTCATATAATGAATTTACCGTAAAGGTTAAACCACCAAGTGGTGCCGCCACAGCCCCGGCATTAAGCTCCCCTATTCCCTGTATTTTACCGGCAGCCTCCTGATAAAGGTTTATATTATCCTCTGTGGGCTCTACATTCTCCTTATCCAGAATTCCTCTGATTGCTTTATTTTCCAGTTTTTTTAAGGTTGACACCAGGGAAGAAAGCTCTCTGGTATCAATATTAATATCCCATTTCAGCAATCTTGCAGCCACACTGCTTGTCATTGACAGTCTTATTTCCTCAAGCTGTCTCCTTGCTGTAAGGGTTTTCAGATTATTCTCCTTTTTCCCTGACAACACATAATTATATTTGTCCGGATAACTGCCATACTCCTTTATGGCAGCTATGGTGACCTCCCTGTTGTCCTCCACAATATAATCTATCATATCAGGATTAAGCATCATAACTTCCCTGCTGAGCTTTTCTCCAAGGTTGACATAATCCTTTTGTGCAGCCGTGTTAAAATCCACATCCTCTATTGCCTTGTCCAGACAAGTATTGTCATATTCCATATAAAGCCTTATATTATCGGTAGTAACAGGAAGCTTGTTCTTCATAAGGAATCCTGCTCCCTCCAGAGCCTTCTCATTATTCAGCAAGCCTGCCTGGGATAAAATATTGTCAATCTGGGAACGCACTTTTTCAAATACATCCCCGGGAACGTCCTGCTCATTAGATACACATCCACTGAAATGAGCCTTATATATGCTCTCGGCAGAAAGGTTTTCTTTGTTCCGTATTATGTATGCCAGCTCGTTTTCTGTCATTACAAAGCTGTCGCCTTTTTCATGATTTTGCGGCATATCCGGCTTTGCCTCATTTCTTACCGGCTCCTCCGGTTCATACTCATCTGATTTTGAGATAATACGGTCCATTTTCATTCTGTGTTCCTCTAATCTGATGGAATCGACTATCCCCATTATTTGTGTAAATCCGGCAGAAGTAACGTCAATACCCATCCGGGCAAGCCGTTGCATTTCATCACTGCTTATGGTTCTGGCTATCTCCTCTGCAGCCTCCTTTTCCTGCTCCTTAAGGCTTTCTTCATCCAGCCTTTCTTCCCTGTTTCTTTCATTTCTTGTTTTTATATATTCCTCAAAATTGTTCATTACAGTAGAATCCGGGTCATTCCTTTTCCTATCATACCTGTAGCCGGTTATGCTTTCGTAGGAAACATGGGATGACTTTCCCGCCTCATCAGTCCGGCCTGCCGTATTCTCCCTGATTCCCTGCAAATCAGACCCTGCTCCGGGCTTTGTGACTGCCTCTTGTGCATTTATATTAATATATTCCATCCTGTCTAATCCTCCATAACGTAAAAAATCCGGTCCTCCGATAATTCTATTTTAATTATCGGAAAAAACCGGTCAGTTCTTAATATTCATCCAGATAATCCAGTGGATTAACTGCCTCGCCATTTACTCTTACTTCAAAGTGCAGATGAGGTCCTGTACTAAATCCGGTATTGCCGGAATGAGCTATTATTTCTCCCTGCTGTACCTCATCTCCAAGCTGCACAAGACTTTCACTTAAATGCGCATATCTTGTTATGGTTTTATCCTCATGCTCAACAGACACACTTATCCCCAGCTCTCCGTTCCAGCCCGTCTGAATCACTACTCCATCCCTGGCTGCCATAACCTCAGTGCCTACAGGCACTCCCAGATCCACACCATGGTGGGTGCTCCCCCACCTGGGACCAAACATAGAGGTTATGACATAATTCTCTACCGGAATAATATAGTCCGGTTTTTCTTTGGTTCCCACAACAATAATCTCCGGTACGGCCTCCTTAACAATTTCTCTGTCAAGGACCTGCTCCCCGCTTCTTATACCATTTTCATACACAGACATTACCGTTACGCATTTATTTCCGGGTTTTCCCTCCTGATATACCTGTGTCTCATCCACATACATAGCATCATCATAAACATACTGAACCGGTGATGTATACTGCTCCACATAGGTATATGTCTGGGTACAATTATTTTCATTTATATATCTTTTATTAACTATATTAATAACATCGCCTTTGTTTCTGATTATCAGACCTGCTCCGATAAGAAATATAATTCCGGCAAGCAATGCCTTTAATCTTCTTTTGTAGGAGTTCATTAGAATTTCATTCATTTAATCATCTCCTAATATTTTTGTAACACTTTTGTAATGATTTGATTTTATACCGGAGACTTTAAAATGTAAATTATTATCCTGTTCTATTTTTCGACATCCTGACGCATTTAGTCGCAAATTACTTTTTTGCATTGTATATTGGAAATTTATGTGCTAAACTGAAATATAGCAATGATTTGGAGGTGTCTTATGGCTAAGCATTTATTGGATATTGAAGATATTCCACCCTCCCTGGCCAATAAAGTAAAGCAGGATTTAAAATTTAAAACAGGTAATTTCGTATGGCGTGTCAAATTCAACATACCATTGGATCCTCATACCGTTAACAAGGATACTATGTTTGTTATCAATTCCAACAACAATAAAATGCAAACCTCCATATGGTACAATACAAAGGATGAAACCATTGAAATTGAACCTTTGGAGCCCTACTCGGCTAACGAGTACTATAAGCTGGTTATTACTACAAGTGTTCACTCCCGCGGTGGTCAGTCCCTGAAGCAGCCTGTAACCATCAGATTTAAATTATAAAGAACAAGGTCACTACCCACTGGATAGTGACCTTTATATGTCAAGCAACCGTTATCCGGTACTTCAACAAGGGATTATTTCTATTTTTTACAGATTGGTATTTTACGGTTGCGGAAGCTTTCTGTCATTCATATACTAATATACTCCCACAGCCTGTCCCCTGTGAATTATTCAAACATATTTTTGAGAGAATCCTCTACCTTTCCACTGTCATTGGAAACACAAAGAATTATATAATTTCCATTTGTATAGATTACTGCCGCATCAAGCTTAGGCATCTCATCCGGAAGATAATCCTTACATGCAGCCTTCTGATCCTCAATCCTTTTATTATAGGCTGCTTTTACGATGTCGGCATCCTTTGAATCTTTTACCTTTATTACGGCTATTTCCTCTGCAGTGGCATTGGTATTGGTATAAAATGCACAACCATCAACAATATTCTCTTCCAGAGCATAAAGCCTGGTAAGAGCCATGGTTTTGTCAACGGCCGCCAGCTTATCATTAAAATCTCCCTGGTCTAACAGTGCATCTGCCACTGTCTGTACATCCGGTGTTTCCGACTCCTCAGTTTTTTCCTCTTCGGTATCGGTTTTACTGTTATCTTCATCCTTTTGCTGATTTTTCTCCTCAGAGGCAGCAGCCTCACTCACTGTTTTATCTCCTTCGGATTTATCTTTCCCGGAGTCTTTACATCCGGTCACGGACATCATTAAAAGAACTGAAATTACCAATAAATAAATTACCTTTTTCATATTTCATAATACTCCATTCGTCATTATATCTGTTTGTAGTTATTTGTAGTTATATCTGTTTATCAATACATATTTATATCATTATGGTCCGGAAAAATCAATACACTTTTATTAAGTTTTTTCAAACATTACTATCATCTGCACTGGACACCTTTTTTACAATATGATATATTGTTTCTGATTAGCAAAAGATGGTTTTTTACTGTGAATTTTATGCCCTAAGGCAAGGAGGTTTTTATGATTTGTTCAGCTAAAATATCAGACTATAAAGGTAAAGACGTAATTGAGCTTACTGCCGGAAAATACAGGGTACTTATTGCTCCCTTCCTTGGCAGCAACGTAATGCGTATGCAGGTTCTTGATGACAATCTTGAAATACTGAGATATGACGAGTCTCTTTCCGTGGAGCAGCTTCAGGCTTCTCCGGAGGTATATGGTCTTCCGACCCTGTATCTTCCAAACAGACTGGCTAAGGGAGTTCTTAAGGTTTCTGATGCAACATATAATTTTCCGATGAACGATCCTCTCGGAAACCATATTCATGGATTTCTTCATAAGAGAGAGCATTCCATTGTAGAATACAAGGCTTACGAAGATAAGGCAGTTGCAAAAACCCGGTATATCTATGATGCTGATGATGAATTTTTTGGTATATTTCCTGTAAGCTTTAAGGCCGAATATTCATTTACTCTCAGCGAGGAAGGGCTTACCTACGATTTTACCATGACAAACACCTCCAAAAGGCAGCTTCCTTTTGGAGTATGCAACCACACTGCAATCAATGGTCCTTTCACCAAAGACGGAGATGGTCTCGACATGAGACTTTATATTCCTGTTGGTGAAAAATGGGAGCTTTCAAGATCCTGTATTCCTACAGGAGAATTTCTTCCGGCAACCAACCATGATAAGCAATACATAACCGGTTCTCTTGTCCCTGTTTTACAGGATATCAATAATGATGTATTTTTTGCCGAGGAGGGTTCCTTTAACGGAAAGCCTTTCTATGGTGCCATAGCAACAGACATTGCATCCGGCAGAAGAGTATGCTATGAAGTATCAAAGGATTTTAAATTCTGGGTTATCTGGAACGACCATGGTGACAAAGGCTTCTTCTGCCCTGAGCCTTGTACATGGATTATTGATGCACCTAACCAGCCTATTCCCGCAGAGGAATCCGGTTATCAGGAGCTTGCTCCCGGTGAATCAAAAACCATAAGTGAAAAGCTTTATGTAATTTAATATCTTTGATTACCATATACAGACATCTTAAGCTGCTTTGTCCGGGTTTATATTTTGCTGATACAGCCTTGGACAAATGCAGCTTTTATTATATGGATTTTTTGTACAAATTGTTATTTGCACAAGAGAATTCTTATTGTGTTTTAGGCATTTTTATTATATAATAAAGTCAGTGTTTTATGAAAGGAAGGTATAATACATGAAATTTGGTTATTTTGATGATGCCAACAAAGAGTACGTCATCACATCACCTAAGACTCCTTATCCTTGGATTAACTACCTGGGAACACAGGATTTCTTTTCTTTGATCTCTAATACAGCAGGAGGCTACCACTTCTATAAGGATGCACGTCTTAGAAGAATTACCCGTTATCGTTATAACAACGTTCCGGTAGATATGGGTGGACGTTACTTCTATATAAATGAAGACGGTAACATCTGGTCACCCGGCTGGTCACCTGTAAAGAAGGATCTGGACTTCTATCAGTGCAGACATGGTATGGGATACACAATTATTACAGGTAAGAGTAACGAGCTTAAGGCAGAGGTTACTTTCTTTGTTCCACAGAATTATAAGGGAGAGATTCAGAAGGTAGTTCTTAAGAACGAAGGTACTACCAGAAAATCATTCACACTGTTCTCTTTCCTTGAGTGGTGTTTATGGAATGCTGAAGATGATCAGTCCAACTTCCAGAGAAACTTTAATACAGGTGAGGTTGAAGTCGAGGGTTCAACCTTATTCCATAAGACCGAATATAAAGAGCGTCGTGATCACTTCGCATTCTATACTGTTAATTCACCTATTGACGGTTATGATTGCGACAGAGAGTCCTTTATGGGCTTATACAACGGATTCCAGAATCCTGATGCTGTATTGGCAGGCAAATCAAACAATTCAAAGGCTGACGGCTGGTCACCTATTGCATCCCACAGCATCAACATTGACCTCGGACCGGGAGAAACCAAGGAGCTTATCTTCATTCTTGGATACGTTGAGAACGGCGAGGACAAATGGAATGCCGATGGCTCAATGAAGAAGGACAAGGCCTATGCTATGATTGAGCAGTTTAATACTACAGAAAAGGTAGATGCTGCTTTTGAAGCAAATAAGTCAATGTGGACTGAGCTTCTCTCCAAGTACGCAGTTAACACACCTGACGAAAAGATGAACCGTATGGTAAATATCTGGAACCAGTATCAGTGTATGGTTACATTTAATATGTCCCGTTCAGCTTCCTACTTCGAGTCAGGTATCGGACGTGGTATGGGCTTCAGAGATTCCAATCAGGATTTACTTGGATTTGTACACCAGATTCCTGACAGAGCAAGAGAAAGAATATTAGACCTTGCTGCAACTCAGTTTGAGGATGGAGGCTGCTTCCATCAGTATCAGCCTCTTACCAAGAAGGGTAATGATGCCGTAGGTGGTGATTTCTCGGATGATCCATTATGGATGATTCTTTCTACAGCAGCATACATTAAGGAAACCGGAGATTATTCAATTCTTGATGAGATGGTTCCATATAGAAATGATGAGTCACTGGCTCAGCCTATGATGCATCATTTACAGCAGTCCTTCTACAGAGTTGTAAACAATGTAGGACCTCATGGACTTCCACTTTCCATGAGAGCTGACTGGAATGACTGTCTTAACCTTTCATGCTTTTCAAATGTACCTGGTGAAAGCTTCCAGACATGGACTTCTCCTAAGTATGGCGACGACAAGTATTCAAAGGTTGCTGAGTCCATGTTTGTTGCAACACTCTTTACCTATACTGCTCCACTTTATGTTGAGCTCTGTAAATATAAGGGTGATGAAGAGGGTGCTGCAAAGGCACAGGCAGCAATTGACGAGATGCGTAAAAATATCCTGAACAGTGGCTGGGATGGAGAATGGTTCCTCAGAGCATATGATGATTTCGGAAGACCGGTTGGCTCACATACCTGTGAGGAAGGTAAGATTTTCATTGAGCCACAGGGCTTTGCAGTTATGTCTGAGCTTGGAAAGGACGAAGGATATGACATCAAGACCCTTAATTCCATAGATAAATATTTGAATTGTGATTATGGTCTTGTTCTTAACAACCCTGCATTTACAAAATATATGATTGAATATGGTGAGATTTCAACATATCCTGCCGGTTATAAGGAGAACGCCGGTGTGTTCTGTCACAATAATGCATGGATTATTGCAGCCGAAGCATATGTCGGAAGGGGAGATAAGGCCTTTGAATACTATTCAAAGATTGCTCCTGCATACCTTGAGGACATTTCAGATCTTCACAGAACAGAGCCATATGTTTATGCACAGATGATAGCAGGTAAAGATGCCGGTCGAATGGGAGAGGCTAAGAACTCCTGGCTTACCGGTACCGCAGCTTGGAACTTTGTAGCTGTTTCCCAGTATATACTTGGTATTATTCCTGACTTTAACGGATTGAAGATTGATCCATCAATCCCAAGTGCATGGGACGGCTTTACTGTTGACAGACAGTTCCGTGGCGATACTTATTCAATTAAGATTACTAATCCTGACCATGTATGTAAGGGCATTAAGAGCATGACTGTTGACGGAAAAGCAGTTGACGGAAATGTTATTCCTGTAATAGGCGACGGTAAGACTCATACAGTTGAAGTTGTAATGGGTTAATACGACATAAAGTTATAAAAAACCGGTGTTGTCAAATTGACAACACCGGTTTTTTTATAACCAATATATTATATAATATAGAATATGCAAACCTATGTATTACTATAAAAATACTACTCCTCTATGCCCTGATCCTTAAGGAACTTAATAACATCCTCTACAGTTGCAATAGCTGTCAGGTCATCGGAAGGAATCTCGCAGTTATATTCTTCCTCAAGAGCCATAACAAGCTCATAAAGGTCAAGTGAATCAGCTCCAAGATCATCTTTAAATGATGTACTTAATTCAATCTCATCAGCATCAACACTTAATTGCTCTGCAATAATCTCTTTTAACTTCTCTAACATAATTGTACTCTCCTTTTAGTAATTTATATTGTTCAATATACAACAGCAGTATATATATGTCAAGAACATACAAAAATACTTTCATTAACCATAAAAGTTTTTAACAAACAGCATAAAACGAATCAGAAATCCAGCCTGTTAAAATCATCCAGCGGCATAGGTCTTGCAAAGTAGAAGCCCTGGGCAATATCACATCTTGAATTTTTGAGGAAATCCACATGCTCCTTTGTCTCAACTCCCTCTGCTATAACCTGGAGTTTCAAATCCTTAGCCATATCAATAGTATGATTAATTACTATCTTTCCCTTTTCCGATGCTATCTCACTGTCAAGAAAATCCTTATCAATCTTTATGGTATCAACTGCAACATTTCTTATTAAATTAAGAGAGGAAAAACCTGAGCCAAAATCATCAACCTCAAGCTTAAAGCCCATTTTTTGCAGCTTTACCAATTCCCTGTTCAGTCTTTCCGGCTTGTCTAAAAATAAAGATTCTGTAATCTCCAGCTCCAGATATTCCACAGGTATATTATATTTCGTAATCAGCTTTGAAAATGCCGCCTCAAGATCATTATGCTGAATATGATACCTTGATATGTTTACTGACAACGGTACCGGTGTTCTTCCTTCATCTATCCAGTTCCGTATAGTCTGACATGCCTTGTTCCACATATATTCATCTAATTTTAAGATAAAACCATTCTTTTCAAACAGAGGTATGAACTCCATCGGTGGAATTATTCCCTTCTCGTGATCAAGCCACCTGCAAAGCACCTCAGCGCCACAAAGGGTTCCGTCAGACAGCCTGTATTTAGGCTGCAAATACATTTTGAAATCCTCATTCTCCAATGCCTTGTACATATTCCGTTCAATTTCATTGGCCTTAAGCATCTCATCCCTGTACTGTTCATCATAAAATGCACAGAATTTCAGAACGTTCCCCTTACATTTTCTGCTGGCTATCATAGCCCTGTCACACATAAGATTCACCGGTACCGATAAATCCTCCACCAGATATATTCCGTAGGATGTATTAATTTCAAAGCCAAAATCGTTGGCAGAAATTTTCTTCCTGATTTTTTCTATAAGTCTTATTACTTCTCCCTTATTCTCATAATTCACATAAAATGCAAACATATCGGAATGCATTCTGCCAAAGTTACTATGTCCCGGAAATGTATCCTTAAGTATTCTTGCAATATATTTTAATACTTCATCTCCCTTGGACATGGTGTACAAATCATTTATAGTCTTGAATCTGTCAATATCAAATACTACCACAGCATACTTTGATTCCGTATTGGAAAAAATTTCTCTCTCTGCGTTGGCATAGAAGCCCGCGGATTTGGATATTCCGGTCAGGGTATCTGTTTCCTTAACCTTCTTCGGTTCATTGTCACTGACATGCTGTTTTTCTCCGGCACCACATTCTATAACAGTTGCAAGCACCGCATCCCTGTCTCCCAGCCATTTTATAGGACTGTACTGCCAATGAATAGTAGAGGACAATATATCATTATATCTGATTTTCATAACACCATTATCTGATATGTTATAAATCGGGCAATCCATACACGGAATTTCTTTTCCGTTAAAGGTCTGGAAACATACAGAATTGGTTTTATCTCCGAACATATCCAGAGCTTTCCTGGTTTGATACAGAATTTCAAAGGTTTTAGCATCAATCACCAGTGATGCATTATTACCCACATTAAGTATTGAGTCTATTACATCCATTCCGGGTACATTATTCGATTGTAATAAATTATTATCTTTTATCATTCTTTTTCCCTGTCAGATATAAAATATATCCTGCCTTTATCCCCTATCAATAGGGGTGAGTGAACATTTACATATATATTTTATCATATTACCACTTTATGTCAATAAAATCCTTAAGGTTTCCACTCACCAATTCCATTAAAATAATACCACTTACCATCTATACTCTTCCATCCGGTCACCATGGCTCCGTCCTTATCAAAGTAATACCATTGATTACTTATCTTTTTCCAGCCAATAGACATTGCTCCACCGGATTCAAGATAAAACCATCGGTTTCCTATGCTCTTCCAGCCTACAGCCATTGCTCCGTCCGGGTTAAAATAATACCACTTGCTTCCCAGCTTGTTCCATCCGGTTGCCATTGCACCATCTGATTTAAGATAGTACCAGGTACTTCCTAATTTAATCCAGCCGGTTATCATGACACCCTCCTGATTGAAATAGAACCACCTTCCGCCTATCCTGCCCCAGCCGGTTATCATTGCTCCGTCTGTTCCAAAATAATACCAGGAGTCCTTATTTACCCAGCCGGTTATCATATAACCATTGGAATTAAATGCATACACAGAACCATTTATACTCTTGAAGCAGCTCTTTGGATATGTCCCATCCGGATTTCTGTACCACCATCCTCTGGAATCCTTTTTCCAATATCCCTCAGGATAAGAATGTACTACCCCTTTGCTGTCAATACCGTAGAAATATGTTTCTTCCCCATCCGCAAACCATGTTACGTTGCCCTGTCCGTCAACTACCGGCTTTTCAAGCCCAATTATATCGTTCTGACATTTTACGGTTGAAAGGGTGTTTCCGTTTGAATCTATGTATTGGTAATAGATGCTGTTGTTATACTCACTGTCATACACTCTCCAGGTAATAAGAAACTTATTGTCATTAATTTTTGTTATATATGCCTCCTTAACATTCTTATCAGTGTAGCTTGTAAGTTTAACAAGCTTTGTACTGCCAAGATCTGTTCCGGTTATAGCGATATATACATTATAACAGGAGTCTGAATTCCCTTCATTCTTTTGAAGATCATCCTGATCCATTGATACAATTATACCCAAAAGCTTCGAATTACCGTCAGAAGCCTCAAAATCATAGGTTGAACCTCCCAGGCCATATGACCATATTCCATTGTCCTTTTCCCAAAAATCAAATACTTTTATATATTTTGAACTTCCTGCTACAAAATTATGAGTCCAGCCTCCGGTATATTTGTCAGAGCTTAAATTCTCCATGTATACTGTTCTGCTGCCTTCAGACAGCTCCATCTGGTACATTTTTCCATTGCATACCACCTGATACTGATCAAAGGAGTGCCAGAAATCAGATGCACTTCCAAGCAATGTCATGGTACTTTCATCCACCAGAATATTCATTTTACCCTGGTGATGGTAACCATCCCCTTCATTAAATCCGGTTCTTCCAAAGGATACCCATATTTTACCATCCATTTCTGTCATGCTGAAGCCGGAGGCACGGAATATCTCGTATATTTCTACGTCATCCTTCTTGCTTGTCTCGCAGCAGCTCACATACTCCCAGTTTTTTGTAAATTTGGACAGTCTGAATGTAACAAGGCTTTCACTCTCATCAAAATTATCCCTTCCTGTTACAATATAATTGTATTTTTCCCCCTCATAAGAACCGCCATACTCTATATTATCCCAATCACAGCCGGTAGGAAGTATATATTTTGAGTCAATTCTTTTGGTTGAAACCAATTTGTATGTATTATCATACTTTTCAATCGTAAGCCCGTCCGTATAGGAGAAATCAATCTTCTCATATCCATCGCTCACCCTGTACAGCTTAGATGCCGCATATCCACCGGCACTGGTACTGATACCACAACAGAATGTAATTATTATAACACAGCATATAACAACCCTAAGTACATAATTTTGCACTCTTTTTCCTCTCATACACATAACCTCCTTATCCAATGGTCAATCTGTCTGGCAACGTTAAAATAACACCTTTTATAATAGTAATTATATTCCCTCACAGGTAATATTGTCAATTTTACCTGTGATAAAGAATTTAATTAGAAACTGACACAGATATTTATATTGACAGGGAAAATAATATGTTATACACTAATAATGATAATTATTACTATTTGCAGAAAGAGAGACTATCATGTCAACACAACCTTTAAAATACAGCCATCAGCGGGAGGCTATCATGGATTACCTTAAATCTACCGTTGACCATCCTACAGCTGATGAGGTTTACAACCACATAAGGGAAAGTATCCCTAATATCAGTCTTGGTACAGTATATAGAAATCTTAACCAGCTGGCAGCCGCAGGAAAGCTTCTGCGCCTCACCTGTGACGGAAAGATTGACCATTTTGATGCATGCACAAGCCCACATTATCATTTTCTATGTAATACCTGTGGCAGGGTGAGTGATCTTCATATGCCTATGGATAATGAACTTTTATCCCGGGCTAGAGAGTTTACCCCTAACAAAGTCACAGATGTAAGCATTATGTTCTCGGGAATCTGTACCCATTGTCTTTCCAAATAAATAATCAGGGCTGACGCATTAGTTTATTAATGCGCCTGCCCTGACTAATATGCCAACATATAATTAAGGAAGCTTTAGTATCTTACTGTATAAGAGTTACCGGATCCAAAGGAACATCGTCCTTTGTTATTGAAAAATATACATTTGTTCCCTCATTCTCATAATAGCTGGATGCCTGGGCAACCTCACCTATTATCTGGGATTCGTTAATCATGTCTCCCTTTCCTACAGTTATGTTTTTAAGCTGTCCATAGGTTGCCTCATATCCGCTTCCCAGATTAACCTTTATAACTGTACCGAATTCTTTTGTGTCCTCTATTTCTGTCACAATACCCTTACATGCAGATACAACCTGGGCTCCCTCCTCAGCCTGAATTACCATTCCGGGATTACATTTATACACATCCAGGGTTTTAAAGTATACTGTTGTGTCCATGCTATAAGGAATAATAACATTTCCGATTACAGGCCATACAAGTGACCTTTCCTCGTCAAACACAAGCTCCATCTCCTGTATTTCAGCCTCCATGGCCGCATTATCCATAATTTGTGTCTCTTCATTTTTCACCTGTGGTATTGCATCATTTGAATTAGCCTCCTGTACAGGCTCACCTTCATTACCCTCGATGTCTTTTTTGTCATCATCCACAACTGTCCGTACTTCATTATTCTCTTCTCTATCATCATTTTTCACCATTTCCTTTGATGGCTCATTCAAATCAACCGTCTGTTCCTTACCCAGTTTTTCCCTGGAATCTCTGTACTCCCCAGCAATCATAAGAGCAGCAAATGCAAATATTCCGACGCAAAGAGCCACATAAAACCCCTTAGAGCTAAGAAAATTTTTGAATCTATCCATATTAAAATATGCCTCCTACTTTTTTCTGAAAATAGTATAGACATATTTTTCATTTATTATTCAAATATTACACTGATACAGATTATTTGTAAAATCATTGCTACTTTGTTATGCCCTTGGTGTCTACAATTGCTTTTTCATAAATTTTAACAGCCTTTTTATAATTCTTACCCAGTCTTTTTTTCAGAGCTTCCCTGTCATAATATACATATTGAAGCTTACCTGACTGAATTACAGTTTCATTTCCCATAGCATAGTAAATGTTCCCTCTTACTGCCACCGCCTGGGCCTGTATAATATCCTCGCTTTCCTTCCAGTCAACTATTCCCGGCAGAACTCCGGCCACATAATTTTCCACATCCATAAGTATATTCTCTCCATCTATTGTCACAATCACATCTCTCCCCGTATCAATTTTTTCCAGATAAGATTGATCATTTTGTCTTCCGTTTATAATACCGGTTAATATGTAAGGTCCGAATATAATCCCGGCAAACGCTATTATAACTGTCATTATTTTTTCCACCAGATAATCACCTCCACAAGCTCCCTACTATATTATTATGAATACAGGAACAAAAAAATCCCGTCTTAGGAATTTTTCAATTCGAAAAACGGGATTTGAATACTATTATCAATTACATTGCAACATTTACCTTTTCAAGCTTCCATATCTCTTGTGCATACTGCTCGATTGTTCTGTCTGACGAGAACTTACCGGAGCAGGCTGTATTAAGCATAGCCATCTCAGCCCAGGATGTCTTGTCCTTATATGCAGCGTTTACCTTCTTCTGTGCCTCTGCATAAGAATCGAAATCCTTAAGAGTAAAGTAAACATCCTGCTTTACAAGAGTATCATACAACGGACGGAATAACTCTTTATCTGATGAATAAGTACCATCAACCAGCTGGTCAAGTACTCTCTTAACCTTTGGATTTGAATTATAAATGTCCATCGGATAATAGCCACCTTCACGCTCGTACCTCATAACCTCATCAGCCGAAAGACCAAATATAAATGCATTGTCTGCACCAACCTCTTCAACTATCTCAACATTTGCGCCATCCATTGTTCCGAGAGTTGGAGCACCATTTAACATAAACTTCATATTGCCGGTACCTGATGCCTCTCTTGAAGCTGTTGATATCTGCTCTGATACATCTGCAGCCGCAAATATAATCTCAGCATTTGATACCCTGTAATTTTCTATAAATACAACCTTAATCTTACCCTTGATTGAAGGATCATTATTTATCACATCCGCAACTGAATTAATAAGCTTAATTGTAAGCTTTGCAGTCTTATAACCGGCTGCTGCCTTTGCACCGAAAATAAATGTTGTAGGAGTGAAATCCATATCAGGATTAGCCTTAAGCTCATTGTAAAGATGCATAATATGAAGAATGTTAAGCTGTTGTCTCTTATACTCATGAAGTCTCTTAACCTGAACATCAAATATAGAATTAGGATCTACCTCTACTCCGTTATGCTCCTTGATATATTCTGCAAGACGTACCTTATTCTTGTACTTAATATCCATGAATTCCTTCTGTGCTTTTTTATCGGCAGCATACTTCTTAAGCTTTGCCATCTGTGAAAGATCTGTAATCCATCCGTCACCTATTTTCTTGGTTACCCATGCTGCAAGAAGTGGATTGCCATGTAAAAGGAACCTTCTCTGAGTAATACCATTTGTCTTGTTATTAAACTGATCCGGTCTCATTTCATAGAAATCCTTAAGCTCTCTCTTCTTGAGAATTTCTGTATGAAGCTTTGCAACACCATTGACAGAGTAGCTTCCAGCAATAGCAAGATGTGCCATCTTAACCTGTCCGTCATAAAGAATAGCCATGTTCTTTATCTTTTCCTGATTGCCCGGATAAGTATCCTCAATAAGCTTAACAAATCTTCTGTTAATCTCATCCACTATCTGGTAAATTCTTGGAAGAAGTCTCTGGAAAAGGTCTATTGGCCACTTTTCAAGAGCCTCTGCCATAATTGTATGATTTGTATATGCACAGGTTCTGCAGGTGATATCCCATGCATCGTCCCACTCAAGATTCTCCTCATCCACAAGAATTCTCATAAGCTCTGCGACTGTAACAGTTGGGTGTGTATCATTCAACTGGAAAGTAACCTTCTCAGGAAGATTATGTATATCTGCATTATTCTCCTTAAACTTCATGATTGCTCTCTGAACAGATGCAGATACAAAGAAATACTGTTGCTTCAATCTAAGCTCCTTACCTGAATAGTGGTTATCATTAGGATAAAGAACTTCAACTATATTTCTGGCAAGGTTAGCCTGCTCAACCGCATTCTGATATTCCCCTTTATCAAAGGAAGTAAGATTAAATTCATTAATTGGTTCTGCATCCCATATTCTTAATGTATTCACAACATTATTGCCATATCCTATAACAGGAAGATCATAAGGAATAGCTCTTACAGCCTGATAATCCCTATGTATGAAATAATTCTTTCCCTCACGGCACTCAGTTACAACATTACCGCCGAATCTTACCTGAACCTCATACTCCGGTCTTTTAACCTCAAACGGATTACCGTCCTTTAACCAGTTATCCGGCTCCTCAATCTGATATCCATCCTTTATAGCCTGCTTAAACATACCATAGCGATATCTGATACCACAGCCATATGCCGGATAGTTAAGTGTAGCAAGGGAATCAAGGAAGCATGCTGCCAGTCTTCCGAGTCCACCATTACCTAAAGCTGCATCCGGCTCCTGATCTTCAATAACATTCAAATCAAAGCCCAGCTCATCCAATGCTTCTTTTACCTGGTCATAGCAGGTAAGGTTTATGAGGTTATTTCCCAGAGCTCTGCCCATTAAAAACTCCATTGACAGATAATAAACAGTCTTTGGATTTTGCTTTTCATATGCCTTCTGTGTTGCAATCCAACGGTCGATGATATCATCCTTAACCGCGTATGCTACAGCCTGGAAAATCTGCTGTGATGTAGCCTCGTCAATAGTCTTTCTGTAGAGATTTTTAACATTGTTGATTACAGCCTTTTTGAAGCCCTCTTTATCAAACTCTGCTATCTTACTCATTCGATTTATCCTCCTTGCTCTTGATAACTTTCCAAAATAGTATTTAAACAAAGTGCACGACACCAATTATTAGTTTATCAAGTTTTTTTATATCGTTCAATAACTAATTACAATTTTGTTTATAATTACAACTGAAAGGGCATTTTGCAGGATTAATTATGCAAAATGCCCTGTCTTTCTCTATATACCCGATTTTATAATCTGTATATATCTAGTTTACTGCTGTCGCAAGCACTACCTTCTCACCGTTGATATTCCATTCTCTGGAATCTCCCTTTGAAGAATCCCCGGAAATATCATCAATAAGGCATACCCTTTTTATTTCGTCCCGGTTATTATTTACTATTTGCAAAATCTTATCATTTCCCGAAATTCCCAGAGTAATCCTGTCAGTTACATTGTAGTCTGCATCCTTACGCATTGTCTGAATCTTTGAAATAATCTCTCTTACAAAGCCCTCTTCAATAAGCTCAGGAGTAAGTGTGGTGTCAATAACCACTGTTACGTAGTTATCTCCCTCGGTCACATATCCATCCATTTTGGCGGCTTCTATGAGTAAATCATCCTCTGTAAGCACAATATCTGTACCATCAATATCAAACTTCAATGAACCTTCATTTTTAAGCTTCTCCATGGCAGCACTTCCATCAATATGTGCAAGATACTCTCTTATGCCATTTAACTGCTTACCATACTTTGGCCCCACAGTTCTAAGCTGTGGTTTGAAACTGTATGCCGTAAAGCTTGAAAGGTCATCCTTAAACTCAACTGTCTTAATATTAAGCTCGTCCTCTATTATCTCTACGAAATAGTTCTCCAGGGTCTTTTCAGCCTTAATAAACATCTTTCCTATCGGCTGTCTAGACTTAATGTTTGCTGTGTTACGTGCAGCACGTCCAAACACAACAATCTTAAGAACTTCATCCATGCTTGCTTCAAGCTCCGTATCGATAAATGCCTCGTTCACCACAGGGAAATCGCAAAGGTGAATTGATATAGGTGCGCTCTTATCTATATTTCTCACCAGATTCTGATATATATCCTCAGTCATGAAAGGAATCATAGGTGCCGCAGCCTTGCATAAGGTTACAAGTGCCTCATAAAGAGTCATATACGCATTAATCTTATCCTGTGGCATATCCTTTGCCCAATAACGCTCACGTCCACGTCTTACATACCAGTTACTCATATCATCAACAAAATCCGCAAGAGCCTTGGTTGCCTCAGGAATCTTATATGAGCCGAGGTTTTCATCAACAATCTTAACCATGGTATTTAGCTTTGAGAGCAGCCACTTATCCATTACCGAAAGCTTGTCATACTCAAGCTTGTACTGTGTCGGATCAAAGTTGTCAATATTCGCATAAAGTACATAGAAGGCATAAGTATTCCAAAGTGTACCCATAAATTTTCTCTGTCCTTCAATCACCGCATCCTCGTGGAATCTGTTAGGAAGCCATGGTGCCGAATTACTGTAAAAATACCATCTTATTGCATCTGCACCATATTTGTTAAGCGCATCCATAGGATCTACAGCATTTCCCTTTGATTTTGACATCTTCTGTCCGTCCTTATCCTGAACATGCCCAAGAACAATAACATTCTTATACGGAGCCTTGTCAAAGAGAAGTGTTGATATAGCCATGAGGGAATAGAACCATCCTCTTGTCTGGTCAACTGCCTCACTTATGAAGTCTGCCGGAAAATTATCTTCAAAAATATCTTGATTTTCAAATGGATAATGCCATTGTGCAAATGGCATTGCTCCTGAATCAAACCAGCAGTCAATAACCTCCGGCACTCTCTTCATCTCCTTGCCACAATCAGGACAGGTAATTGTTACTGCATCGATGTATGGTCTGTGAAGTTCAATATCCTCAGGGCAGTTTTTACTCATACTCTTAAGCTCTTCAATAGAGCCAATGGCATGCCTCTTACCGCAGGAACATTCCCAGATATTAAGAGGAGTTCCCCAGTAACGGTTACGGGAAAGGCCCCAATCCTGCACGTTTTCAAGCCATGCACCAAAACGTCCTTTACCGATTCCCTCAGGAATCCAGTTAACTGTATTATTATTCTTAACCAGCTTATCTCTTACTGCTGTCATCTTGATAAACCATGTATCTCTTGCATAGTAAATAAGAGGGGTATCACATCTCCAGCAGAACGGATAATCATGTTCAAATTTAGGTGCGTCAAACAAAAGGCCGGCCTTATCCAGATCTACCAATATGTCCTTATCTGCATCCTTTACAAACTTACCTGCATAAGGAGTTTCCTTTGTCATCTCTCCCTTTCCATCCACAAACTGTACAAATGGCAGGTCATATTTTCTTCCCACCTGTGCGTCGTCCTCACCAAAAGCAGGAGCAATATGGACAATACCTGTACCGTCTGACATAGTGACATAGGAATCACAGGTAATATAATGTCCCTTTTGTGGGAGCTTTGCAACATATTCCCCTGTGCATTCAAATAAAGGCTCATACTCCTTCCCCTCAAGGTCTATACCCTTGCAGGTTTCAATAATCTCATAAGCAGGTTTTCCTTCTTCAGCAAGCTTACCCAGAACCGAATCAAGAAGGGCTTTTGCCATATAGTAAGTATATCCGTCATTAGCCCTGACCTTACAATACTCCTCGTCAGGGTTAACGCATAATGCAACATTACTTGGCAAAGTCCAAGGAGTAGTTGTCCATGCAAGGAAATATGCGTCCTCACCTACAACCTTGAATCTTACCACTGCCGAACGCTCCTTAACAAGCTTATAGCCCTGTGCAACCTCATGACTTGAAAGAGGTGTACCACAGCGCGGACAATACGGAACAATTTTAAATCCCTTATACAAAAGTCCCTGATCCCAGATTTTCTTAAGTGCCCACCATTCAGACTCAATAAAATCATTATGGTATGTTACATATGGATTATCCATATCTGCCCAGAATCCTACCTTGCCGGAAAACTCTTCCCACATACCCTTATATTTCCAGACTGATTCCTTACACTTTGTAATAAACGGATCCAGACCATATGCCTCAATCTGATCCTTTCCATCTATGCCAAGAAGCTTCTCGACCTCAAGCTCAACCGGAAGACCATGGGTATCCCATCCTGCTTTACGGATTATCTTATGTCCTTTCATAGTCTGATATCTTGGTATCATATCCTTGATTACTCTTGTAAGCACATGTCCTATATGTGGCTTACCATTAGCAGTAGGAGGTCCATCATAAAATGTATATGTTGGAAGATCCTTCTTTTCTTCAATGCTCTTCTCAAAAATTTTGTTTTCCTTCCAGAATTCAAGTACCTTTTCCTCTCGGTCAACAAAGTTTAGCTTAGTAGAAACTTTTTCGTACATTTTCATGTATTCCTTTCCGTTTATTATATTTTCATGCCAAAGTCCGTACACATACCGGTCTTTGTGCTTATTTTATATACTATACCAAGTTTTAAGTATACCCCAACAGCCCTTTAAATGTCAACGTAAGTACGCCAATTGTTTATCAAAATTAAACAATTATCCGTCATGACACTTAATTGCTTGAATATATGTCCCATTTAAAGTATAATTAAAGCCATACTTAAACCATGGGAAATGACTTTTTATTTCCCGAAAAACGGGTTTAGCTATAGATTGGAGATTATTTATGATTAATTTTAAGGTTGGAATAATGGGTGCCGGCAAAATATCAGATACCATAGCAGATACCCTTAACAAATTAGATGCATTTGAGCCATATGCCATTGCGTCCCGGGATATTGATAAGGCTAATTCCTTCGGAGATAAGCACAATATACAAAAAAGATATGACTCATATGAGGAGCTTGTAAATGACCCGGATGTAGAGCTTATATATATTGCCACTCCTCATTCCCATCATGCACAGCAGGCAAAGATGTGCATTAATGCCGGCAAACCGGTTCTGGTTGAAAAAGCATTTTCCTATAATTACGAAACTGCCAAGGAGGTTCTTGACTTATCTAAAGAAAAAAATGTATTTTGCGGAGAAGCAATGTGGATAAGATATCTTCCTATGTATCTTGCCATTTTCGATTATATCAGAAAGGGTGCAATAGGAAAGATTTTTAATGTAACCTGTAGTCTTGGATACGACCTCAGAAAAAAAGAGCGTGTTATCCGTCCCGAGCTTGCAGGTGGCGTTCTTCTTGATCTGGGAGTTTACCCTCTTAATCTTCTTGCTATGCTGTTTGGCAATGACGAGGCTGCTATTGCTTCAAGCAGTGCAAGACTGGAAACGGGAGTTGACGCAAGAGACGTTATTCAATTCAATTTTAAGGGAGGGCGAAGCGCAACCATAACACTAACACTCATGTACAAAGCCGATAACAGAGCCATGATTTATGGTGACCTGGGATACATTGAGATAGAGAATATGAATTGTCCGGAAGTATTCCGTATATATCACGGAGACGGCACTCTGGCGGCAGAAGTAAAAAAGCCCGACAAACAGATATCAGGCTATGAATTCGAATTTATGTCTGCAAGAAACGCTATCATTCTCGGGAAGATTGAAACTCCTAATATGCCTCACTCAGAAACCTTGCGTATTCTGTCCATAACAGATTTGCTTAGAAAGCAATGGAATTTTAAGTTCCCAATGGAAGAGAATTAACACTTACACAAAATATTTATCAATCAATTCAAGACAATCTTTAACCTTTTTAGCAGAAAGCTGTCCCGGTGCCGAACCGGCTCCAAGGGTTGCAAATGTAATTGCACTTCCGAATATTTCTCCGGTTACCCTTGAAAGTGCTCCAAGAGTTCCCATGGAAATGGCAACTACAGGTGTATCGGGATGGTATTTCTGCATATATCTTGTTGCCTTAAGAAGCTCCAGAACCTGCTCCTTAGAATTTGGCATTACTGCAATCTTTGCAATATCTGCACCTGATTTCTGCATTCTGACAAGACAATTAACCATTTCATCCATAGACGGAGTTGTATGAAAATTGTGATATGACATGATAATTCTGACACCCCTTTTGTGGGCAAGCTCTATCAGATCCTTTACAGCCTTTTCACCTGACATAAGCTCCACATCTACAATATCTCCTAATCCATTTTCTATCACAAATCTGTTAATCTCATTTATGGCCGGAGATGTAAAGGCAAGCTTTTCTCCTCCTTCTTTCTCACTTCTTATTGTAAACAGCAATATTTTATTCTTTGCCATAGCCTGAAGCTTTTCCATTATCGACCTAAGGGAAGAAAAGTCATTTAATTTCTTATAATAATCTCCTCTGAATTCTATTATATCCACATTATACTCGTCTGCAGCTTCAAGAATTGCTGTCATCTCACATAAGATTTTTTCATCTGTATCCCCCATAAGAGGTACACATATTTTGGGCAGTCCCTGCCCAATATCTATTTTTTTTATGCTTACTGTTTTCATATATGACCTCTGTTCTGAATTTCAAATATGATGGAAAAGGCTGTGCATCAGTTTCCCAATGCAACAGCCCAATGCTTTCCATGTGCAAATCAATAAATTTACTCTGCAATAATCTGGAAATAGGAATCATTAAGCATCTCTGCTACCTGCTCCAATGTATACATCGCTGAATTAGCGTCATCATCATATATATATACATCTGCATTTACATAAATTCCCGGTTCAAATTCCTTAACCAAACTATACATTTTTATCTTATAACCATAATAGTCATAATAAGCATATGAATAATATACTGTAGAACCATCTGAAATGGTTATCTGCTGATTTTCAGATATCTCATAAACCTCATCGCCGTTTTCTTCACTTGGCATATCAGCATAGCTCAGTATATCTTCCGGTGTTTCATATGAGCCATATCCGTAGAAGCTTGCATAGCTTGACTCATCTGTGCCCATAGTAAAGTAGTATCCGTCAGATGTATAGTATGGTGCAAAACCTTCTATCGAGCCTGTCATCTGAACCTTGTAATCTTCTACGGTCAGGTATGTGTCTTCAAAAGAAACATCAGTATAATCATCTGGGTATTCATCCTGATTATCATAAGGCTCGTCTACTCCTGCACCTTCAATCATGGTGCTAATGTTTTCTCCAAATTCTCCGGTGTTATTAACAATGTTATCCAGCCAGCTTATGATGTTGCTCTGGTTTGAACTAATTATATCCTCCATATCCACATCAGTAAGCATTGTAAGATCATATACTGTATTTCCATCTATACTGCCAAGCTGTGGTTTTACAGATGATAAGCTATATTCTGCCGACATATCAAGGATAGACTCGCCATTAGAGTATATGGAAATCTCATTAAATTTTTGTGTATAGCTCTGCCCCTTCGCTATATCTGTAAATTCGCCATTGAATTCAGCACTTATGTCATAATTCTCCATATTATATAATATATTTCCGGTGAAAGTATTGTCAGACATAACCTTAATTTCAAGACCGGCTTCACATATTTCTTCCTGTCCCACACTTACCGAACCTAACATCTTAATGTGGTTTGGATCTCCTGTAAGATAAGAAAAATCAATATCTACCGCTTCATCTCCTGCTAAGAGACTAACCTTTCCTTCTGTCACGCCATCCTTCTTCTGTACATCAAATATAGCCTTAGCCTCTTCTCCCATCACATTAAATGAAAGCTCTCCGGCTGTACGCGTATCATCTCTGTCAAGATAGAAGTCATATCCAAGCTTAACGGTATATACGCTTATATCTCCTTCTGATTCCAGCTTTACTACTTTCCCATCTACAATATAAACATTACATGTAAAATCATCCTTGAATATTGATGGTATCATAGTCTTTACCATATCCAGGGAGGACTGGAAGTCAGCAGCACTCATGCCATACTCATTAGCTATCGTATCCACAACATCATCTGAAATAGCAGTATCAACGGCAGATACAATTGCATCACTGATATCCTCACCCTTAAGGGTTACTATATACTTTTTGGCTTTGATTTTCTCGCCGTTTACTTCAATCTTTTCTTTGCCATCCTTTTCAACCTCTATTTTGTCCCAAAGTTCATCAAAAATGGCAACATATTCCCCGGCTGCTTCGGAATTAATTGCTGAAGATGTTCCAAAATAATTTAATGACACATTCGGTGCTCCATATATATCCAGATACTGACCAATTTGTGAATTCTCCAAGGCTACAAATGGTTCCGTATTAGGCAATGAAAAATATCCCTCAATTATGTCTCTTAACTGAACATAAGTATTATTTTCATCCGCTATTAAGTCAAGTGCCAGGACAGTGGTCTGGTTTACAGCAAGATCAATATATCCATTAACAAGTTTATTCACGTTATCCTTGCTTATCTCTCCGGAAACAGCTACATCCTCCGGTGCCTGGATTCCATTGGCTGAATCAATTGAAAACGACATACCTACGGTTCCACCCTCTGAGTTATACTTTTCAAGTATCTCATTCAGGCCGATGGTTGTATTCATATATGAATCCTTTTGCTGCCCATCCACACCGGTAACAAAGGTTGCCTCAAAAGCATCTACCACAACATCCTTTGCAGGTTTAAAAAGCTTCGGTATAAAAATTATCCCACAAACTATAGCTGCCACCAAAACAACACATCCGGTAATAATTGCTGCTATTTTTCCACCTGTCATCGGCTTTTTTACCTTAGGTGGCTTAACCTTTTTAGGCCGACCCATTGGCTGACCCATTGGCTGACC
>DLKL01000019.1:209-37021 GCA_002476495.1 Lachnospiraceae bacterium UBA7589 | reverse complement strand
TTTGTCAAAGGTTCGTTTTTGTCGTTTTATGCGACAACCTCTAAATAATACCATCAAAGTTGTATACTGTCAAGAACTTTTTTAATTATTTTTAGGTTGTTACTGCTTGTTTTCAACGACAGCTTGTTTAATATACCACCTTGTTTCCGTAATGTCAACATCTTTTTTCGATATTTTATATCGTTTTTTTATACAATACTGTTCTCCTAGAAATAATCAAAATTGACAAAGGCATCTCCTTCATCTCTTTTTTCAAGCTTTCTTTCCTCGGCATTTTTTACGGCTACATCAATCTGCTCTTTCATCGAATCAGTTATATTGGTGGTTTCACCATAGTTCAAATAAGCCAATACCGTAAGCATCTCCGATTCGCTGTCTGCATAATACCCGGTTCCTTCCTGTTTCATATCTCCTATATTTTTAACGAGCTCCAGCATCTTATTAGGCAGGGTTCTATAATCCCATGAGCCTGTGTGAGTTTCACCAAGCATGTTTCTTTTCTCCTTTCATACAATTTATTGTTCCAGGGCTGCTATTGCTTCTTCTTCTGACATCTCCCCGGCTACATTCATATATTCTCCCTGTATACAATATTCATCAAATTTTTCTTTTGTTATTTCATCAAAGCCATAGTAATACTTCGGTGGGTCCTGCATAATACCGTCCTCGTAATATACTGTATACAATGGTTCTTCATAATACGGCTCAAGTTCGTATACTTCATTCATTTTGAAAAACGAGAAATATACAATAGCTCCTGCTGATTCTGCATCATAATTCCGGATTACATTATGGCCTTTAACATAAAAATATCCCGAATTGCCACCGGCTCCATATCCCCATTTATCCATAACGGTATATACCTTTCCGTCATCATAAGTAAAAATACTGACCCTGAAGCCATTAAGTCCTATAACCAACTCGGGAATATCATCATTATTAAGATATATAACATTATAAACAATGTCCTTCTCTGATATAATGCCTTCCTCCTGAATTTCCTCTTTATATTCCTTTATAGTATTCTTGTATGCCTGAACATATTCCTTCTCCTCATTATCCTCCTTCTGATAATTTTCAGGTGAAATTTGTTCAGCTTCCTTGTCCTCTGTCATCTCTGTTATCTCTGATTTTTCTTTGTTATCTTTGCTGTTATTAAAGCTACAGCCTGTCAGACACAACACCAAAACACAGAATACCGTAATAAGCTTTTTCATCTTGAGTTATCCTCCGCTGTTATCTTTCCTTTAGAATTCTTTTAACATAAGTAAAGTCATTATTCTTGTCATCTATTATTTCACCCTTGACATTGCTTCCTACAAACAGTTCTGTTGTATCTGCATTAGGTGATATTGCAAATGCATACCCAAAGCTGAAATCACCGACAAAGGTGCTTTCATAAAACATATGGTTCATGTCTGTAACCTTAGCCGTATTAAAATCTTCAGGGAGCTTTATGCCATTGGCAAGCTTACATCTGGCAAACATATATTCCATATTCTTTACCCGGCCTGTATTAAATTTGGTATTGAATTTGAAGCCTTCAGTGATAATACATTCATAAAACATGTAACGCATGTCCTCAACATTTGATGTATCAAAATAATCCCCAAGATTAAAGCTTTTTGGCAATATACTACCTGCAAACATCAAGCTCATATTGCTAATATTTTTTGTGTTAAAGCGGCTTCCCAGAATAAGATTCTCAGGTATCGTTGTCCATGAAAACATACCACAACAGCTGCTGGCATTTATAGGCAGCTCCAGTCTGCCCCCCTGATATTTTTCCTTATTAAACTTCAATATCTGTTTACCGCTGAGATTTCTGTCAACCTTAAAATGCTCCGGATTGTACAGCACCCAGTTTTTTAATCCTGTCTGCTCCTGAAACCATATGTAATTAGGAAGGCATACATTTTCCTGAAATTTTGCCCTCTCATCATCATCCTCTATATACAAAAAATGAGACTCTCCATCAAATACAATATGAGTATATCCTCGCAGCTTCTGATTTTTTATTTCAAATTCAGAAGCCAGCTTACCCATGTTCATGGTTCTCATGCTTCCATTGCTTAATTTAAATATACCTACCACCCCATCTGATTTTACTATAACCTTATTATATAGCATTTTAATTTAATTGCAATCTATTACCCTCTAATCTTTTTTTGCATTATCATATACTTTTTTTCTTTTTAGAACGCCTTCTTACCTTCTTTTTTCTAACTCTTTTCCCTGGATTTTTTAATTGCCTGTACTGCCTGATTTCTTCCCCGATAGTATTGTAGTCCCTTTCAAACAGTACATCACTTATAAGCCGGTTCAATTCTTCGGGCGCAACACTGTCATAAATGTATTTTTGTACAAACTCCTTGCTTTTGTATGAGTATTTATATAAGCCGCATATTTCCTGAATATGAGCAAGCTCCGGCCTCCATAATAATTTTATTTTGTATTCAAGTGGTATATTAGGGTTATCATAAGGTTCTCTTATGATATAAAAATCTATCTTTTCATTTTCCTGTTCCACAGATATTATTCCCCAATGCAAAGGTACATGACCGGTTATACTCTTCGCATGGCTCCCTCCTACCACAACGTAATTCTTATCAAAATATCTGTCATAATCCTTTATCTGACTTTGAAGCCTTGTATAGGTATCGGCATCACTTTTTATTTCTATACCCATTATGTAATCTGTGCCTACCATAATGGCATCGGCCCTTGATACACCCATATCCTTTTCTTCAAATATTCTTACCTTACCATATTTTTCTTCAAGGTATTCAAATAACGGTTCCCGTATATCCTTATCATATAGCATATTCACACCAACAATGCCAGATAATCAGCCTCTATAAATCTGTGGTAAATACAATGTATTCCCTCATCCTTAATACAGTAAAAGTATTCATCCACACTTTTATCCGAAAAATAGAGTACATAATCAAAATCACTATTTGCAGGCATATCCTTTCTGATATAATTTTTATCGTACTTTTCAAACACTCTGCACATGTCATCTATATGAATGTTATGTTTTTCCGTCATAAGCTTTATAAAATCTTTTAAGAATTCACTTGCCGGTACAAATTTATCAACGTACTCACATATGTCGGGGGGTACACAGACTTCAATTCTTCCCCTGCTTATATCTATTTGAAATCTGTCCAGTGTTATGTTGTTGCCGATATAATATACACCAGCCGCTTCACATGCTGCCAAAAGTATTTCCATGATTTCATCCAAATTCTTTGCATTTGTTCCCAGTAAGGCATTTATAGAAGAAAGCTGATAGTATAATCTTATTGTTTCTCTCTCATATCCAAGCTTAAGCTGTGCCTCCTTGACCTGATCCAATATATTTCTTATTAACTGTTCTGTGTTCATATATTACCTCTTTGCCGGTTCATTTACGGTTAATCTATTTCATCTACGCAAAATGCTTTGCACTTTGTCCGGAAAATAACTGTTTTCCTCCGTAAATAATAAAAAAGCAGCCAGCTCATGCTAACCGCTTTTTTATATAACAATTCTAAATCACAGTGCTAAACCAACTACCTGCCACTGTAGCATATCTTCCATTGCCAGAATATACACTGCCGCCTCTTATTGATGCACTTACAACACTACCTGCCTTCCTGGCTGTCTGGTTAGCATAAGAATATGTTCCGCTGAACATTGCCTTCACTGATTTCATATCTGATTTTTTCAAAGCTTCCTCATCCACCGTAAGCTTACCATTTTCTTCCACTCTTACTCCTACCTTATCGAGGGAACCCTTCATGGTATTAGTAAGGCTCTTCATCCATCTGCCACTATTACTTACCTCTGATGATGAGTTCTGGTCTGCCTGGTCTATCACGTTATTATATTCCTTGGCAAAATCTTTGATTGCACCGGTTATATTTTCAACATTATATTCCCCATCCTGCTTCTTCCACAAATCCTGTGAATCAAGCTTTTTAACAGATTCTTTCAACGATAACACGCCATCTTGCAATTTCTTATCAGATGTTTTTGAAACCGTAAACCTGTTGCTGTCCAAAGAAGCCTGCCTGTCACGGCTGCCTGTTTCCTTATTCTTTGCATATTGAGCCTTAAGGAGCTTTTTATAAGAGCCATTCCTGATAGTTGCAAGATCCAGAAAATTAAAGCCGGCTTCAATGCTGCTGTTTTTACCGCTAACACTGCCAAACAGACTGCTGTAGTTATTATTCAAATTACTGTACAATGAAAAATTACTTATTCCTCTCATTGACGTCACCTTCCTTAGGATTATCAAAATATTTCCTATGCTTACAGTATATCCTCTTATTCCAAAAAAGTAAAGTATTTTTAAGCCATAAAATCCGTACTAAAATTCGTATAGTAGCACCTTAATGCTACTTTGAAAGCAAGTAAAATTCCCATTAATCCTACGGAAATACCCATAAATATAGTTATTGTATTTTCCACCAGTATAGATGTCTTTTCCTTATGACCTGCACCTATGGATTTACTTATATTCTTTAATATACTGCCATCAGTCAGATTTTTTTCCATTTTTATGTCCCTTCTGTTATGTATTCTTCCTAAGATAATTCAACCATTTGTAGCAGTATTCCTGAGTGAGATGTATACCGTCTACAGCAGCGTCATCAGGCAAAACTCCATTAACTGCAACAGCTTCGGCAACATTTACATATTCAACTCCTTCATCCTTTGCCATTTCTTCAAGCAGCCGGTTAAAATATAATATTTTCTCATTTTTGACATAACTGCTATTATCCGATACCTTTTGGCTGACAGGAATGATTGATTGGATAAATATCCTTGCTTCAGGATTGTTCGTTTTTATATCTTCTACTATTTTTCTGTAATCATCAATAAATATTTCACCACTTGGCCAGCCTGTTTCATTTATGCCAAACATAAGATAGACCTTACTATATTCAGTGTTACATAATGCCTCCATAGGAGTGATATATGTACCATTCCAGGGAATCACTCTTTCGGTGTATACCGAAGTCACATTCAGTCCCTTATATGCATAAACATTTGTATTAATACCTGTGAGCCATACCAGTCCCTGGGTTCTGGAATCTCCCAAAAATACAGCGTCTGAAAACATGCCATTCCTGTTAAGGCTTCCCTCTTCTTTATTATTGGCTTCTATTGTATTTTGAGGTTTTGTCAATGTACCCTGAGCTTCTTCACCGGTACTGTTTTCTGTTTCCGTTTCTGTTTCTGTTTCCGTTTCTGTTTCCGTTTCTGTTTCCGTTTCTGTTTCCGTTTCTGTTTCCCACTCACTATCCTCTGCTATATTCTTATCCTTTTTATCATATATATTCTTTGTGAATAACACGGCTCCTGCAATTAAAGCAGCAATACCTATTATTCCAAATGTAAAAAGAATAAATTTCAATATTTTTATTCTTTTTTTATTTCCGGTCTGCATAAGCCGCCTTCTCCTTCCCTGTTACTATAGAGTTTTTCCATAACAAACAAAGCTTACATTGTGACACTTATATAAAAAAGGAGTGTCACATATACTGTGATACTCCTGATTTTAATATACTCCGGATTATTCTGAGTCAGTCGGCAATATAAATACCATTCTTTTGCATATGCTTTACATGGTACATCGCCTTATCTGCCCTGTTAAACACAGCTCTTGCATCTTCCTCAGTCTTCCATTCAACGATGCCCGCACAAAAATGACTTTTTTCCTTTAATCTGCATAATTTTTCTTCTAATTCTTCTCTTGAAACATCTTTTGTAAGAATTACAAACTCATCTCCCCCGAATCTTCCCATTAAGCAGTCCTCTCCGAATATACTTCTCATGTTATCGGACAGATCCACAAGTATCTGGTCACCATACTGGTGGCCATATTTGTCATTTATGCTCTTAAAGTCATCCAAATCCAGCAGGGTAAAGTAGTATTTTCCATCAGGAAAATCATTCACATATTTTTGCATTTTCGCAAATGCAACATTCTTTCTATACATATTAGTAAGGCCGTCTTTTTCTGCCATATCCTGAAGATTTTCTCTTTCCATTTTTTCCTCATGAATATCCTCAATGCGCCCCATAACACTAATAATATTTCCATCTGAGTCTACCACACTCTTGTAATGAGTGCAATGCCATCTGTATCCGCCACCGGAAACAGTGGAAAGATATTCAAGATTATCCTCCACCTCATTCTTACATGCCCCATATAATGCATCCTTAAAGGCCTTTATATAATCAGGATGAACCATGGGAGACTTATCCATAAACCTGCTATAGTTTTTGATTTCTCTTCGCATTTTATTTTCAGGAAAATTGTAGGAAAATACCATGATATCTGTTTCCGGATTATATTCAAACAACAGACCTTTGGCTGTTGCCTCCAATATCTTATATCTTTCTTCCTGCATCATAAGCATACTGTTAATCTTTTTTATCTTTTCGATGCTTTTTTCATAAGCCTTTTTTTCCGTAACATTATTCAGCACAGTTAAATATATCGGATGGTTATCCTTTTCTACGTCCAGACATACTCCGCTGATATGAAAGTAATTAAGAGTTTTATCCTCCGTATACGCCCCAAGCGTGTATTCAATATGTTCTTTCTTTGCCGCCTGCTCACGGACATACCTTTCAAAGCCATCCTGATCATCCGGGCAAATTGCCAGCAATTCGTTCTGTGATAAACGGGCATAACCTTCCTTGCTATAGCCAATAGAGGTAAAGAAAGCTTCATTAATGTAAAATGATCTTATTCTCTCCCCAACCTCAAACACTCCAACGCCTACATTAAGTTTACTCAAAATCAACTGTAATATGTCACTTACACTATCCCCAAGACACTGTAGTCTGTGATAATCTGATATGTCATATGATTCAAGCATTTTGCTAATTCCCATATTTCAAATTCACCTTCTAAATAAAATATGTCTGTCATTCCTCTGTGTTACCATAAACTACATCATCAATGTACCCTATGTACACAATTCTACTTTATTTGACAGAATTATACAAGTAATTTTATATTTTCTTTTTTTTCGTCAGTTTTAGGAAATTCATTGCCAAAAATTCATCTGAATTATATACTGTAAGTAACATATACTTTTCTCCTGGTATATCGTTAATATACCTTATGCAGAAAGGGAGGTAATCATATGAATACAAAAAAAGCACTGGCTTATAATCAGAACCAGCTGGCTGTTGAAAGAACTGAGCTTTCCAAAATCAGAACCCAGCTGGCATTTACTAACAGCAAAATGTCTGTTGAGCAGACCCACCTGGCATATCTTCGTACCATAGTTTCCCTGATTGGTAGCGCAGCTACAATTTTTAAAGCACTGCCTATACTGGGAATCTCCCAGATTTTCACAGGAATACTTACAGCCTTTCTGCTCATTTTTGCACTCTACTTTATATACAAGGACGCAACCACCTATCCAAAAATGAAACGCAGACTTATGGATATGGAAAAAAAATCTGAAGAGCTTGCAAAAAAGGCCGAGCTTAATATACAGCTTATAAATCAGGAGGAGCTTTAGCTCCTCCTTGATTTATATAACTGTTATAACAATAATATTCCTTCAACAGATTATAATATATCTATGTATTCTCCGTTAAGTGCCTTATTCATACTTCTGACTGCACAAAACTTACCACACATTGAACAACTGTCCTCCTGTTCGGGAGCTCTGTTTGCCCTGATTGCCTCAGCTGTTTTAGGATCAAGTGAACAAGCCCACTGTTTTTCCCAATCAAAGGTGCGTCGTGCATCTGCCATGGCATCATCTATGTCTCTTGCATGTGGTATTTTTTTTGCAATATCGCCGGCATGTGCTGCAATCTTCGATGCGATAATACCCTGTTTTACATCCTCTACATTAGGCAGTGCAAGATGCTCAGCCGGGGTAACATAGCAAAGAAAGGCTGCACCATTCGCTGCAGCTACAGAGCCTCCTATAGCAGATGTAATATGATCGTATCCCGGTGCAATATCAGTAACAATAGGCCCCAGTACATAAAACGGTGCTCCCATGCATATTGTCTGTTGAAGCTTCATGTTAGCTGCTATCTGGTCCAAAGGCATATGTCCCGGACCTTCAACCATTACTTGTACATCTTTCTCCCACGCTCTCTTTGTAAGTTCTCCCAGCCTTACCAGCTCCTCAATCTGGCATACATCGCTGGCATCTGCTAAGCACCCCGGTCTGCACGCATCTCCAAGAGATATTGTTACATCATATTCCCTGCATATATCCAATATTTCGTCATAATACTGATAGAATGGGTTTTCTTCTCCGGTCATACACATCCAAGCAAATACAAGAGAGCCACCCCTGGATACTATATTCATTTTTCTCTTATGAAGCTTTATCTGTTCTATGGTTTTTCTGGTTATGCCACAATGCAGAGTAACAAAATCCACGCCATCCTGTGCGTGAAGCCTTACAACATCAATAAAATCCTTTGCCGTGAGAGTCGCAAGGTCCCTCTTATAATGAATCACACTGTCATATACAGGAACAGTTCCTATCATTGCCGGGCATTCACCGGTAAGCTTTTTTCTAAACGGCTGGGTATCTCCATGGGAGGATAGATCCATAATTGCCTCTGCACCCATATCTACTGCTGCCATAACCTTTTCCATCTCTATATCGTAGTCCTTGCAATCCCTGGATACTCCCAGATTAACATTTATCTTTGTTCTGAGCATGGAGCCTACACCATTAGGGTCTATACATGTGTGAAGCCTGTTTGCACAAATTACCACCTGCCCTTTGGCAACAAGCTCACGTATTTCCTCAGGAGTACGATACTCCTTTTTTGCAACCTTCTCCATATGCGGAGTTATAATTCCTTTTCGTGCCGCCTCCATCTGAGTTGAATAATCCATCATAAAATGCTTTTCCTTTCTCTTAATATCTGTATTTTTACTATCAGTCAGTTAATATGTAACCATGATTTAAAGGACCGGCTCCATGGCCAAGATCCATCATGGATTTTAACGCACCTGATATATATTCTTTTGATTTTCTTACAGCAGTCTCAAGCTGATAGCCCTTTGCAAGATTGGCGCTTATGGCTGATGAAAGAGTACAGCCCGTACCATGTGTATTAGGATTATCTATTCTTTCGCCAAAATACCATATTCCTCTTTCACCGTCATACAGATAGTCATCAGCATCACTTATGCTGTGCCCACCCTTTATCAGCACGCTCGCCTTATATTTATGGCAAATCACCCTGGCTGCCTTCTCCATATCCTGCCTGTTGCCTATTGTCATATCGCCAAGAATTTCTGCCTCGGGAATGTTAGGAGTCACCACGCAGGCCATGGGAAGAAGCCTCTTTAGGGCATTAATTGCCTCAGACTTCATAAGTCTTGCTCCACTTGTTGATACCATAACAGGATCAACCACTACATTTTTTGCACCATAGTATGTAAGCTCTTCTCCAATCACATCTATAAGCCCGGAGGATGAAACCATGCCTATTTTTACACTGTCAGGAAATATATCATCAAACACAGCTTGTATCTGTTGTCTTAAAAATTCAGGAGAAGACTCCTGAATCCCAAATACTCCCATTGTATTCTGGGCTGTGAGAGCCGTTATGGCGCTCATTGCATATACCCCATTCATAATCATGGTTTTTATATCAGCCTGGATACCTGCACCTCCGCCGGAATCACTGCCTGCAATAGTAAGACATTTTTTTATCCTTCTGCTATATAGATTAGATATCACTCTTTTTAGCTCTTTTGTCGTATTTATCACATTATCAGAACCAAATATACCGGACACCAGTGCCACTCCCGAAATGCCGGTGTTCCTTAGCTTCTCTATATTGGAAATGTCTATTCCTCCTATAGCAGCTACCGGTATGGGCACCTCCCTGCTTATTGTCCTCAATATCTCCATGGTAACAGGAATTGCATCAGGCTTTGTCGATGACGGAAAAACAGCCCCCACGCCAAGATAGTCTGCCCCATCCTGATAAGCACGCCTTGCCTGTTCAAGAGTCTTTGCCGTAGCTCCGATTATAAAATTCCCAGGTACTATTTTACGAATCTCTTTAACCGGCATATCCCCGGCACCGACATGTACTCCATCAGCCCCTGCCTTCAATGCCACATTGAGATTGTCATTTATTATCAACGGAACTCCATAAATATCACAAAGCTTTTTAACCTCTACGGCATACCTTACAAATTCATCCTCTTCCATGTTTTTTTCCCTAAGCTGCAGAATGGTTATACCGCCCTCTAATGCATCTTCCAACTGTTGAAAAAATTCTCTGTCTCCGCAGTTTTTTCTGTCAGATATTGCATAGAGAAGTAATTTTTCTTTATCAATACTCATACAAACTCTCCTAAATATTCCTTGACATTTTCACACTCCATTCCACCACTCATAATGCAAATTCCTGCTCCGTTACAATTTGCCAGAAGCCTGTAATTTGCCGGTGATATTCCACCTATGGCAAAAATGGGTATATTTACTCTGTCACATACCTCTTTATAAAACTCTGCTCCCCGTCCCGGAAGACCCTTTTTACAATCCGTATCAAATATATGACCTGCTATTGCATAATTGCATCCCAGCTTTTCACATTCCTTCGCCTGGCTGATCGAATGGCAGGAAGATCCTAACAGTTTAAATTTACTTCTTATTTCGGAGGACAGTTTTATAAGGTCAGAAAGAGGGATATGTATATTATCCCAGCCCAGTTCAAGGGCAGTCTCAACGTGCCCATGCAATATGCAGGTTGTATTATATTTCCCACATATCCCTATAACCTCTATAGCCAGTGACTTATATTCTTCGGAATCCATATCCTTTTCTCTTAATATGATTCCATCCGGTCTGCAGGCAGCTATAGCTTCTATCCGTTGGATAAAATCCTCCTTCACCAGTTTTCTGTTGGTGACACATAACAGCCTACACATACAAATAATCATTAAGTACCGGCTGTAAGCCTTCCCCTGAAATATCCTTATACATGGATTCAAGGCTTCTGCTGTCATTTATCTCAAATTGTTCATCACCCTGCCGGCCCTCTGACTCCTTTCCGTTATATTTGCTTTCATGGTCTCCTATTCCTGTAGAAACACCGGCCGAAACCTTAGTTGCCGCTATTTTCACTATTCCATCCCTGAACCTTGCACTTTCCCTTGATGATACCGTGATGCCGGCAAATGGGAGAAATAACCTGTATGCACATATTATCTGGCAAAGCTGCTTTTCATGTACATCCAGGGGATTAATCTTTTCATTGTTAATAATTGGTCTGAGTCTTGGGCAGGAAATAGATATTTCACCATAAGGATATTTTCTCTGGATATAATAAGCATGCAATCCTGTAGCCAGTGCATCCCTTCTAAAATCCCACAGTCCTAAGAGGGCAGAAAATGCAACCCCTCTCATTCCTCCCATTAAAGCTCTTTCCTGGGCATCAAATCTGTATGGCCATACCCTTTTATGTCCCATCAGATGAAGTGTCTCGTATTTATCCGGATTATAGGTCTCCTGAAATACAGTTACATAATCGACTCCACACTCATGAAGATATCTGTATTCATCTGTATTTACGGGATAAATTTCTATTCCCACCATTCTGAAATACTTTCTTGCCAGCTTACATGCCTCGCCAATATATTTTACATCACTTACAGCTCGGCTTTCCCCGGTAAGAATAAGTATCTCTTCCATTCCACTTTCAGCTATAATCTTCATTTCCCTCTCTATTTCTTCCATTGTAAGCTTCATACGTTTAATATGGTTATAGCAATTAAAGCCACAATACACGCAGTAATTCTCGCAGTAATTTGCTATATAAAGAGGAGTAAAAATATACACGGTATTGCCAAATTGCTTACCTGTTTCACGTCGTGCCCTGTTTGCCATCTCTTCCAAAAATGGTTCTGCCGCAGGTGAAAGCAAGGCCTTAAAATCTTCAATGGTGCAGTTTTCATGCTCCAATGCCCTCCTTACATCATTAGCAGTATATTTATCATAGTCATAGCTGTTCATATGCCTCATAACACTGTCGCATATATCTGAATCTATTTTTTCCATATCCGGCAAATATTCCATATGGTTTTTTCTAAATGAGGGATCTGTCTCCAGCCGGTGTTTTTTCTCCAGGGCTTCGGGAGACAGAAAATCCGAGTCAACATAAAATTTGTTCTCCATTCCGGACCTCCTAATCTCTCAAAAAACCGGTTAACGGATCTGACGAGGAGGCACCTCTTGTAAGCACTCTGCCAAGCCCTGACAAATATGCCTTTCGTCCGGCCTGAACAGCCTGACCAAAGGCAGATGCCATCATAGTAAGATTTCCTGCCGTTGCAAGGGCAGTGTTAGCCATAATGGCCGCTGCCCCCATTTCCATAGCTTCACAGGCCTGTGAAGGTCTTCCTATGCCGGCATCCACTATAACCGGCAATTCTATCTCATCAATAAGTATCTGTATAAAATCCTTAGTAGCCAGCCCTTTGTTAGAGCCTATAGGAGCTGCCAGAGGCATAATTGCCGCTGCTCCGGCATTAACAAGATCTCTGGCAACATTCAAGTCAGGGTACATATACGGCATAACCACAAAGCCCTCAGATGCAAGAATCTCTGTGGCTTTAATTGTTTCCTGATTATCAGGAAGAAGATACTTTGAATCTCTCATTATTTCTATTTTAACAAAATTTCCACATCCAAGCTCCCTGGCAAGTCTTGCAATCCTGACTGCCTCCCCGGCAGTTCTGGCACCACTTGTATTTGGCAGAAGCGTTACATTTTCCGGGATATAATCAAGTATATTTTCCTTTTCATTTGTATTAGCTCTTCTTACTGCCAGTGTTATTATCTGTGCCCCGGCATCCTTAACCGCCGACCTGATAAGCTCAAGTGAATATTTACCTGAACCAAGAATAAATCTGGAGTCAAACTCATGGCCTCCAATAATAAGCTTATCTTCCTTCATTAATTATCCTTCTTTCTTCTTACACATCATATTTTCCTGCTATAATCCTGAGTATTGTATGAGCCTGATGGGCAGCACACAGCATAACTCTTGATGACACCAGTCCGATATCATCGCCTACATCACTTATTCCATCTCCGCAAAGATAAAAATTTTTAGCAATCCGTCTTGTCTTTATGTCATTGGGGCTGCCCATTCCCGCCATACCTGATGCTGCGACCAGATACTTGTCACATTGCCTTTCCAGCACCAGATTGGTAAGCATGGCCTTACACTCGGGATTGTCAAAGGCTTCGCAAATTATATCTGCATCCTTCAGTAATTCCAAAGCATTTTCTTCAGTTATCTTTACATTGTGGCTCTCTATATCCACATAAGGAAATATTTCCTTCAGATTATTGCTAAGCGCCCGGGTTTTATATTCTCCTACCTGATCTGCCCGATATTGCTGGCGATGAAGGTTGGTTATATCTACCCGGTCAAAATCTATGAGTATAAGCCTTCCTATCCCGGCTCTGGCAAGACATATGGAAATATTGGAGCCAAGTCCTCCGAGTCCACATATTGCAACAGCAGTATTCTCAAATCTTTTTGTAAGCTCCCTTCCCTGGCGCTTCTCCAGGGCAAGCTTCATTTCTTCTCTTGTTGGTATCATATCAGCCACCTCCCACAAAGCTGACAACTTCCACAATATCTCCATCATTTAGCAGGGTGCCGCTGTATTGGGATTTTGGAACTATATCGCCGTTTTTTTCCACGGCTATACGCCTTATGTCATAATCTGTTTCGGACAGATATTCCGCTATGGTTTTACCATCCATATTACATAACTGACCATTAATTTTTATCACATATATCACCTCACAATTTTTTTTGCACTTGTAAACAACATTCATGTCATCCGTACTGACAAATTTTCTTAAAGCATCCTATAAAATAAAAACAGGGGAAGTCACCTAACTGGTAATTTCCCCTTGAAAACACTTCAATTAAGGTATCCCTACGTTGGCATTATCCAAATCAGGTCACTGGTCGAAGGTGCACACCTTCCTCTCAGCCTGTTATACAAGCTCCCATTCCACTATCTCTTCGTATTATACATCAGCCTGTTTCAAAATGAAAGACCGGTATTAATACAAATATATTATTTTTCATCACAGGTATAAGTAAGAGGAATTCCATAGGTTTCCTCATAAATCTCCTTCCATACCCTGGAATTTTCCTGCATCATCCTGGTAATATTTTCATTCTTATTGTAGTTGCTGTCAGGATAAATAGGTTTTTCTATGTGAACAGTATATGCCTGTACAGGAAAGCCATCCTTATCCATAATCTCCGTATCCTCCATTGTAATAAAGCACGGAACCACAGGAACGTTATTACTTACCGCAAAATTATATGCCCCCTTCTTAAGCGGCTTGGGCTTACGGTAATTCCACCACATGCTCTGCTCCGGATATACAAGAATAAAATGTCCCTTATGCAGTATTTTGTTAACCGCCTTTAAAAATTTTTTCATGGTAGAGCTGTTAGAGCTTAAAGGCAAAGTATTGCAATTTCGCATTAAAAAGCCATAAAAGCCCGGAAAAGCAGTATAATTATTTTCGCTTATCACCCTGAAAAGCTTCTTTCTGGTAAGCTTTGCCCTGTCAAAGGCAAGCTGCATGGCAAAGCTGTCAAAGGCATTGAAATGATTGCAGGTAAGAACTGCCCCCGTATCCAGATTTTTAAGGTTTTCAGTTCCCTTTACATCCTTGATTACAAGCTGTTTTTTACGAATCAGGTTTCCTACAAACCAATATCCTATCTTAAATGCATACCTCGTTCTAAGCTTATTGCTTACATTGCTTCTAAGATAATCCACTTCTTCAGGCATTAATTCTCTTCCAGGTGGGTCATTTTCCACATCCTTATCAAATATGCCCTCCTTTTCCAATTGGCTGATACGTCGCAATACTTCTATACGGTCAAGCTTTATCTCCTCATTTTCTCCAAAAAGATTGTAATAATTATTTTTATTTCTTATTTCTGCTATGGCCAGACTTTCCAGATTGTCTCCATAGAATTTGTCCTTGTCGGCATCCTCCTTTGTAAAGCTGTTAAGGATATCCACAAGTTCCCGGTATTTGTCTGTTTTTTCAGCATACTCCCAGAAGTATTTTCCAAATCTGCAATCCCTGTAATGCCATGGTTTGGCAGCAAGGTTATAATGAATAAGCTTTGCCTTATCTTCAGGGCAGGATATGTCTCCTATCATCTGCACATTCCATCTGTGATCCAGCCATAAAACGTTATCCTTGCATAGTATATTGAGATAATCCTGATCCTGGGCTACAACAAATGTATACGTACTTAACAAATCCATGAATTTCTTAAGCATATTCTTTTTTCGGAAAGCCTCACAGTTAATCAGTACGACACCGGCATTAAAGTATGCTCCCCTTGATATTCCCAGCACTTTCTCAACATAATCCCCATAGAGTTCTGTCTGAACCACAAGCTGATCCCTGACTGCGCCTATATAATTATTCCCCAGCTCATATTGATAAAGTCCTGCTATATCCTCTCTTACTATCGTGTCACTGTCAACATACAAAACCTTATCATATTCGGGAAACATATCAGCTATAAATATCCGGTAATAGGTTGTAGATGTATAATAATCCCTTATGCTTATTTTCTTTTCGATCCTTTTTAACTCCCTGGCTACATTTACAAATATAATCCTGCAGTTAGATTTTTCCATTCTCTTGACAAGGAGCTGGTTTTCCTCACTTATATCTGTATGAAGCACATAAAATCTATATATTTTTTTTGGGGAAATATTGTCAATAATGGAACGCATGGTTACCATCATAAATTTGGTATATTTATCATCTGCCGCAAAGAATATGGGAATTTCCCTGTGATGCTTTCTAAATGTAATTTTGTTTTTCATTATCATATTTCCTCCTCAGATATATATATTCGTACAATACGTCATCAAATTCAAAGTAGTGAAAAACCGAATATACCTTACTCACGTTCCATTGCTTTATATTGGCAGTATGAGGGTAAGGCAGATAAAATAGTCTTTTGGAAAAATGTCTGACCACTGTACTCTTGTGTAAAAATTTCTGATCGTTATATTTCTGCGGCAGCATTTTCTTTCTCGTTGTGCTTCTGTATATTGCACTCTGATCTGCAAATGGCAGCTTCTTTGTTTTAATAAGCTCCCTTGCCTTTTCAAATAGTCCGTTTTTCCTGCACAGAGGCATATTAAAGAGCAATACTCCGGCATTTATATAATTATGATTAATTATATATTTCCCATAGTGATCCCTGGCAGCACAATACTCATATCCCTCTACATCCTGATTATACAAAAGTGTAATATCCCTGTTAAACAAAATATCCACATCAAGATATAGAATTTTATCCGGTATATCGGGTATCATATCAATAAAAAGTCTGAGCAGGGTATACGGCGAACAATAGCACTGTTCGTTAGGTGAATTGCAAAATTCCCTTTCGTATATATCCGTAACATCAATCTTTACTATTTTGTTGGCAGGATTATACTGCTTTGCCACCTCATCCAAAAAAGCAATTTTTCCATCCTCTATAGGAATATATTCCGGCTTAATTCTTGAAACGTCCATGGTAAGAATATAAATTGAAAAAGCCTCTTTTGTCTGCGTCCGCTTAAAAACAGAAAGCAGGCAGGATAATATCCCGTCAAATACATTGTCATTTCCTGAAAAAAGTAAATTCATTTCTGGTCCTCTTTCTTAATGTACTTTATCATTTCAACAGTATTATTTTCACTTCTTTTTTTCATCGTCTCATATATTTCATCTCTGAGTTTTTTTCTTGCGGCGCCTACCGGAATATCTGAAGCAGGATAAAACGGGCCATCCACATATGTCACAATCCGTGGGCCTTTACCCCACCTTTTCTTCTGATAGGTATTGGTAAAGCAAAATGCCGGAACGCCTTCCTTTACCGGATATCTAAAAGATGTATCCTTAAAATTTCTTATTTTTGTATAATATGGCCATATGTGAGCCTCCGGATATATGGCAACGCAGCCTTTCTTTCTGATAATATTATTTATCCCGGATACAAAATTATTCACAGCCTTTTTATCTCCCGGAAGAGGGACTGCTCCAAGAGATGGTGTAATTCTACCCAGAAAAGGCATGGATACATTATTAGGATGAACGATAACATACACTCCCCTCGGATATGATACTATAGTCGGAATCAGGGCATCAGCTATATCATTTGTATGATTTCCGTATAAAAAGTAACCTGTCAGCCTACTCTCCTCCAGCACCTGCTTATTTTCTATTTTGTGATGAAACTTTATCTTCAAGAATATATATGCTGCAGGTCTTGCAATAATATAATAAAAGACAAACCTTCCAAGGGCTCTTAATATTCCACCCCCGTAATCATATTTTTCATCGATTACCCGTGGAGTAATAACAGCCTTGGAAAATTCATCGTTTAATTCATCACTGTAATATATAACCTGTTTTGTCAAATTATCATGTGTTTTTTTCATGTGAATTACTACTCTGCCTGACACTTTAATAATATATTGATTATAGCCACATTTTAACAAAATGACAACCTGATGCACAGATTTTTCATAATTAGTATAAACTTATTTTATCTCCATGGTTTGGCAATATAAAGTCTGTTTTTATCGGTTGGATTTTTGTGTGATATCATCTAAATATCCTGTTATTCTGTTATTATCATCAATTGTAATTCTGCTGAAGTGACAAATATATTCCTTCTTTTCCTGTAATTTTGGTATAATGCCACTATTTTCTACAGCTATAGCATCTCCCTCACCAATGTTTATTCCGGATTCATTTGATATAACAGTTCTTATTATAAATTCAATATGGTTATCATCTACGTAATTAATATTGCAATCAGCCTCAAGGACATCAATTTCATTGCTTTCGGCAGCTGTTTCCTGATTATTATTGATTTCTTCACATATTTCTGCATCTGCCTGCTCATGAATGTTTTCATTAATATTCATATTTGTATCATTTTTATCTTCCATATACAAATCCTCCTTCCCGGCATAATCAGAGCTTTTTTTCTGCCTGTTAAACATAGAAGCCACAGGTACAGCTATTAAAAATACCAGAATTGCCGCAGCCAGAGATACAATAGCCTTTTTGTGTTTATAAGCTTTCTTTTGGTGTTTTTCCTTCCGGAAATTACAATATTCACTTTCGTAGCCTGCTTCGATTCGGCTCCACAAATCAGGAGTTTCATTACTGACAATACTGTTATAGGCATCCTGCATTTCATTTGGCATTATCTCTATATTATTATCCATATCCGTCTTTTCTTCTCTGTTATCTTTCATAGTCTGCCAGATACCTCCTTAATTTTTTTATTCCCTGATTATATATCCAGGTTACCGTTCCTATGGGCTGACCAAGCACCATGGCAATTTCCCTGAATTTTAATTGTCCTGTCAGCTTCATATCTATGATTTCTCTTTCCTGTATTCCAAGCCTTGCCAATGCCTGACTCATATCCCTTTCCAATATAGCCCGTGCTTCTACAGGAGAGTCCCACCCTTCCTGTTTCTGTCCATATTCAATAAGGCTCATAGATTCATTTTTCTCACTGTTATCCTCAGTTTCATAGACCTCATGACCTTTTTTTCTCAAAAAATCAATGGACATATTTTTTGCAATCCTGGCCATCCATGCCCGATGAGCTCCTCCGGCTTTATATGTATCTGCTGCTCTTAGCAGTTTTATAAAAAATTCAGAGGTTATATCCTCCGCATCAGCCCTGTTTCTGACATTATCATACACAATTCCATAGATAAATCTTACATATGCTTCGTATATCTGCCTTAATCCTTCCTTATTGCCATTCAGCAGCATAGCTATTGCTGTCCGGAATTCAGTTTCAGTCATTTCTAACCCCCCATGTATAAAATACGTATGTATGAAGCTTTTTTATTGTCCTTTTTGTAGGTTTCTTATAGATTCTTATAATAGAATATGGCCAGCTGGGTTCTGTCTCTGAGTGCCAGCTTTTCAAGGATAACACTTATATAATTTCTTATTGTCCCCTCACTTAAATACAATCTACCTGATATTTCCTTATTGGAGTACCCATTTGCTACTTCCCTTATTATCTCCATCTCTTTATCGGATATATCATACCTGCTGCTGTCAAAGTTTCCCTTTTTGTGCATCATTTCCGGAAGCTTATCAACTATATCCTTGCCAAATACACTCTGTCCACTATACACTGCATCAAGAGCCGGAACAATGCTTTCAAAATCCTGCTTAAGTATGTACCCCTTGGCTCCCATAGTAAGCGCCTTTACTATATATTCGTCATCCATAAATGTTGTCAGATACAGTATTTTGCTTTGTGGATGTTTTTTTATTATATTCTGCCCCGCCTCAAGGCCTGACATTCCTTCCATCCGTATATCCATAAGCAATATATCCGGGGCAAGCTTCTCATAAAGGATGCATGCATCTTCACCACTGCTGCCAACTCCCACCACCTCTATATTTTCATCTGCTTCAAGTATTGTTTTCAGGGACATGGCTACCAATATATCATCATCTACTATCAAAATCCTCATATCGTTTTCCTTTCCTTATCTATATTCTTGGCAATGTGACGAATAATCTGAAACCTTTATTATTATCTATTATCAAATTCCCGTTTAGTGCCTTAACCCGTTCCATCATATTTTCCAGTCCTATTCCCTGATGTAGATTATACTGAACCTGTTTACTGTCATCCTTTTTGTCACTATAATCCCACACAACTACCTGATACACCCCGGGGTGTTCCCTTATGGTTATCTCCACTTGGTCATTGTTGCTGTGTTTTATAATATTGGATATAGCCTCCTTAACTATTCCCAAAATAGCATATTTGTATTTCCGGTCAATATTTTTTTCTGCGTCATATTCTATTTTACATTCAAATTTTTCCTTAAGAGGCGTTGCCATCTCAATAATGGATTGCTTCACATCCACGGAATCATCATGTAAATCGTGTACACTTTCCCTTATATTATTCATTGCTACATCAAGATTGTCCTTTACCAGTAAGAGCTGACCATGAAGGGGTTCTTCCTTATTTACAGTCAGGAGAGCACCCATCTGCAATATGGATCTGGTAAGCATATGTCCTACATTATCATGTATTTCTCTTGCAATCCTGTTTCTTTCCTTAAGTGTAGCCACATATACTTCCTGATCCTGTTTTTCTATCAATCTCACATTTTTTTCAGCAAGCAGCATATTTTTTTCTACGGAGTTATCTCTTATTTCTCTTACAAGCTGCTTTAACTGACTGTTCTTTTTACTTTGAGATTGTAACAGTATCGCAAGAAAAAGCGTAAGGGCAAGAAAATAGCAATTAATACCTGACGGTATATGATTATAAATCATGCATATCACAAACAGCAGAAATACCAGACCCATTTCTATTCCGTTTTCCTGATATGCAGTGATATACATAATCACAGGAACAATGTATATTAATTCAGGAATTAACAAAGCTAGTGCAATATATACTCCGGAAAGGATTAACGCTGTCTGCCTACTGTCAAAACAATATGTAATTCCTGCTATAATTACATTAATCAATGTAAGAACTACTATTTTCTCCACCGGCAATGAATTGCTCATTATTCCTATACTTAATAAAATTAAAATTATTCTGTCTGTAACAAATGACATACTATTCTCCCAATAAAATGATACGCTTATTCTATCATGTGAAGCAAAAATAGAAAAGAACCAGTTTAAACGATCCTGACCGTTTAAACTGGCTTTGGTTTATTCATTCTTGTACTAGCTGTTCTTTTTCTGTCTCATTCTTTTTGTAATAACCAGGGCTATGGTCATCAACGCACAGGCAAACAAAAGCTGTATTCCCATATAGGCATATGTACCGCTGTCTATATTAGCATCAGAAATATTATTACATGCCTTTACATACCAATATGTTGGTGTACACTTTGCTATCTTCATCATTGTATCCCCGAAAATATCCATAGGGACAAACACTCCACCCAGAAAACTCAGGGACAGGCACACAACATTGGATATCATGTTAATTGCTTCCTGCTTTACTGAAAAGCTGGAAATTATGCATACAATTCCCACAGAAACCATGAGAAAGCAAATGGAATTAAGAATATAATATACATTTTCCCCTTCAAGTACTGCTTTTCCACATAATATACCGGAACACACATTTATCAATACCCACATTATTATACTGGTAACTATTGTGGCAATTACTATCTGAATATTCCTTTTTCTATAGCTGAAGGAAGAAATCATGGCTCTTTCTCTCACATCCTTCTGATTCATGGCAATAATTACAGGTGATATTGCTGTTGTGAGTAACGCAACTATAATGTATGAAGCATATACATAGAAAAAGTATACCTTTGATTTTCCGGATTCATTATCTCTAAGGCTTATGAGCTCTGTTGTATCCATCGCTTCCTTTGTCTTTTCATAGGCCTCATCATCGCCATAGCCAGCAGCAGCAAAGGAATCATAAACCCGGGTAAAATTCTGTATGATATTGTCAATATATACTCCCGAGCCGGAGCCGGGACGCTTTATATTAGTAAGCTTATATCCCTCATCTATATACAGGATATAATCTATAACCTGATAATATAAATAATCCTGTAGGATATTATCATCGTTTTCCACATCCTTCACATCCTGGTACTCTCTCAAATACTTTTCCAGATATTTTGCTTTGGCAGATGAATCCTCATTAAAAATTGCTATGGGTAATTCACTGGATTGATATGACTTATCCTCATCACTTGCAGATGCCATAAAACTTATAAGTATTCCAAAGATTCCAAAATATATGATTATGGCAACAAAATGCTTTTTTACTATCTTAAAATAGGTTTTAAACACTTGCATAATCTTTTCTCCTTCCCAATATAATACCACCTATTGCAAATATAACTGAACCCAGTGTTATGAGTAACATATTATGCCAGTATCTGTCATAGGTATCGTAAATCATAAGAGAATAGAATGCATCACTAATCCATACTGCAGGATTTATATCATTAATAAAAGGGCAATTCTGTTCTACAATCATTCTCATATCAAGTATCATAAGTCCGCTTAAGAATCCGGTAAATACAGAAAACAGTGTTCCAAAGGTTTCCTTAACATTTTGGGAAAGATTTCCAATACTTCCTATACAGTATCCGGCAGTAATACCCAGAAGATTACCCATCAGCAAAATAAGCAATATAGCGGCAATTTTATTACCAAAGTCTACTCCGATAAGAACAAGGTAACAAAAAGCAAGTATACTGGTTATGGTAAGAAGCAGCCATTCTGAAATAAGGCCTCCCAGTGTTCTTGGAGCACTATCAGAGCCTGCAAGATTTTTTCTTGCTCCAAGTGCCGACAGATTACCCTGATTTTTGATTGCAAAGTTAATTCCACCTGAGCATGCCATAAGACATGCCATTGCAAGAAGATTATAAAAATACTGTGCATATGCATTCATTTCACCATCAGACAAGAATTTATCGGTATTTTCTACCTCCTCACCCATAAGCAGATTCATAACACTAAGCTGAATATTATAAGGCATATTCTTTACATCCTTCATCACCGTTACAATCTGGTGGTACTTTCCTACTACGGATGCAAGTATACTCTCAGATATTCCATTTTCCTTCAATTTTAGCTTCAGTTCTCCATTTTCAGAATATAACAGACCTTCAGCTTCTGAAGCATCAAGCTCTTTTTCTGCCTCTTCCATGCTTGCACAGTAGGTTATAATAAAAAGCTTTTTTTCATCCTCCCCTACTGTTATGTTCTCAATTATTTCCGATACATTATCCTTTATCTCAGCCTCTTCTATGTAAGCTATAACCTCTATACCTGATATAATATCTGATACTTCATATGCATTTCCAAAGGTTGACTGAAAAAGAGTTCCAAGGATAATAATGAATAAAAAACTCCAGAACATCTGGGATTTATCTCTTATTGTTGTCTTTAATCCATACTTAAAGCTATGCCAGAACATCCTTATACCTCCTTATCGCGAAGCTCTTTTCCTGTAATTTCAAGGAATACATCATTCAGAGTCGGAAGCTCTGAATATACTCGTCCGCACGGAATATCCTTATTGTTAAGGTAATCCAGAATTCTGATAAGATTATGCTTTCCTCCACTGCATTTGGCTACCAGCTTTCCGTCCTTAAAGCTTACATCATATACATGATCAAGCCTGCTTATTTCCTCTATGTCCTCACTGGATATCTGAGATGCTTCTATTATTACAGTTTCTGTATTCTTAATCATTTTTTTCAGCTCATCCTTAGTTCCTATGGCAAGGTTTTTTCCTCTGTCCATTATGGCTATTCTGCTACAGATCTGCTCAACCTCTTCCATATAATGAGATGTGTATATAATTGTACTTCCTTGTCTGTTAAGCTCCTCTATACCTTCCAATATCCGGTTTCTGCTCTGAGGATCAACTGCAACGGTAGGCTCATCCATAATTATCAGCTTCGGCTTATGTGCAATTCCACACGCTATATTTAATCTTCTTAACAGACCACCTGACAACTTTTTGGGATAGAATTTCTTAAATTCCTGTAAATCTACAAAATCCAATGCCTCGTCAACATACCTTTTTCTCAGATTTTTGTCACTTATATAAAGTCCGCAAAAATAATCTACATTTTCATAAACAGTAAGCTCATTGTATACAGCTACATTCTGCATTACCACTCCGATGTTCTTCTTAACCTGATAATTATCCGGAGTCATTTTTTGTCCGAATAATTCTATTTCTCCTTTATCATATTTGAGAAGTGACAACATACAATTTATTGTTGTTGTTTTTCCTGAGCCATTTGGTCCAAGCAGTCCGAATACTTCCCCTTCCTTTATCTCCAGGCTGAAATGATCTACTGCAAGTACATCTCTGTATCTTTTTACAAGATTATCAATTTTTACTACTGTTTGACTCATATTCTATACCTCCGTTTTCTTATGATTATAATAGCTCAACAGAAAAAATGTTGTAAGTGAGTATTGTAAATTACTCATGTGACATTTGTCATATACTCAGCCAATACACAAATATTAACCCCAAAATAATATCATTAACAGTAAAAAAAGGTCTCGCTTCAACGACTTTTAATCGTTAAAGCAACAGACCTTTTTTTTATTCGTTTACATTTATTAATGATGGAAGAGACGGATGCCGGTAAATGCCATAGCCATGTTATATTTGTTGCAGCATTCTATAACTGCATCATCCCTTATTGAGCCACCCGGCTGGGCAATATATTTTACTCCGCTTTTTTTAGCTCTCTCTATGTTATCTGAAAATGGGAAAAAAGCATCTGAGCCAAGTGCAACATCATCCATTTTATCAAGCCATGCTCTTTTTTCTTCCCTTGTAAATACCTCAGGTTTCTCCTTGAATACCTTCTGCCATGCGCCCTCGGCAAGAACATCCATATATTCTTCCCCTATATAATTGTCGATGGCATTATCCCGGTCTGCCCTTCCTATTGTGTCAAGAAATGGAAGATTAAGCACCTTTGGGCTCTGTCGCAACAGCCAGTTATCTGCCTTCTGACCTGCGAGACGGGTACAATGAACCCTGGATTGCTGTCCTGCACCTATACCGATTGCTTGTCCGTTTTTTGCATAACATACTGAATTGGACTGTGTATACTTTAATGTAATTAATGCAATAATCAAATCCATCTTTGCTGATGCAGGTATTTCCTTATTGTCAGTGACTACGTTTGCAAGAAGTTCCTCATTTATCGGAAGCTCATTTCTTCCCTGCTCAAAGGTTATTCCGTAAACCTGCTTTCTCTCTATAGGCTCCGGCTTATATGACGGATCTATTTCAATTATATTGTAATTACCCTTTTTCTTCTGTTTTAATATCTCTAATGCTTCAGGCTCATATCCCGGTGCAATGACACCGTCAGAGACCTCTCTTTTAATTATCTTTGCTGTAGACACATCACATACGTCGGAAAGAGCTATAAAATCACCAAAGGATGACATTCTGTCTGCACCTCTTGCCCTTGCATAGGCACTTGCCAGTGGAGAAAGCTCTCCCAAATCATCTACCCAGTATATTTTTGCAAGAGTTTCATCCAACAAAAGACCTACTGCAGCACCTGCCGGTGATACATGTTTGAAGGAGGTGGCTGCCGGAAGTCCGGTTGCTTCCTTAAGCTCCTTTACAAGCTGCCAACCGTTAAACGCATCAAGAAAATTAATATATCCCGGCTTACCACAAAGTACCTTTATTGGTAATTCCTCACCGTTTGACATATAAATTCTGGATGGCTTCTGATTAGGGTTACATCCATATTTCAATTCTAATTCTTTCATTTGTTATATCCTTTCTGTAAATTATTTATTCTTATTAACAATCCTTGTCTCATATTTCCCTGTCTGTATATCAATAAATCTCACAAAAAGTGAAACCTTATTCTCCCGGTTAAGGTTAGTCCACAGCATATCTGTAAATTCATCAATGTCATCGGGAATAGATACCCATTTGGGTTCCCCTTCAAAGCTTGGAAGAGGATTTCCGTCATGCATGTATGTATGGATAAAATGACCCTCTCCTGCCACAGGATTTTCGTAAGCAAAGGTATATCTGTTGCATGCATCAGGATTACCGTTATTACTCTTAAGTATTGACATGGCATAATTAAACATGCCATTCTCAATATGCATAATCCCCGATATTCTCGGAGTATAATTTGGCCCGTCAGGTTCAAACTCCCTGGTTCTTAAGCTTTGTTCAAAGGTAAGCTGCTTATCCATTCCTTCATATATGGTATCAGTCTGGTCACCGTTGGTAACAATAGTCTTATTGCCGAGAACACGAACAGGCGCATAAATGATAAGGGATGGATCAACTAATTTCGATGGATCATATGCTTCAGTACGAATTCCCTCACCCTCACTGACAAATACACGGTTACGGCTGTTCTCGCTTCTGCCCATAATAAAATAACCTGCTACCGCCTTCCTGCCATCGGCACTCTTACCAATAACAATTCCTCTGCCGGGATAGGCATTCTCCTTTAATTCTGTTGCCAGATTCTTCATTTCCATTAGATTAACCTTCCTTCCTTATTCTCATTGATATAAAATAACATTTAACGACACATATTTCAAGAATAATATTAATATTGTATAGTTTTGTAGAGCTTTACATAGCTTTCCCTTATCCTATTTTATCGCATCACTGTTGTTTAACACTGTTGTACTATACAAAAACAATACATCCTTTCCATTAAAATCAATATATTCCCCCAATATATCTATGCTTATATATCTTATGTCAACTAAAGTTATTCTTGAATATCCGGACAACAGCATAGGTGCTATGGATGAGCCAAAGGAATCCCTGAAAATAATAAGCTCCCTGTTGCCGTTACTTTGCTGATTATCAATTGTCACCAGGGATAAAGAGCCGTATAAATACATCTCGTAGGCGTCTCTGCCATTTGCAGCCGCCAGGTCATAAATCCATATGTCACGGTTATTCTGATAGTCATATGCCGTTGCACTTAAAATATAAGGAGCAATGGTATATGCCAACTTATCTCCATCTGCAGGCAAAGCCAGCTGCCCATAGTATGAGCCATAAAACAGCTTGTCCATATACACATATGAATACTCCCAATATTCTTTGTTTCCCATACCCTTCAGCAGGATATTGGCTGCCGGGGCTATATTTTGCTGCTTCCAATGCGGGTCTGTTACATAATAATCCCGGAGGCTAAGCTGGGGGAATATGTCAATGTATTCACAATATTCCATACTATCACACATAATTTCAACCAATTTATCGTAATCCATTTTTAACTGTTTATCCCCATTGGCATAATAATTTTTATCGGGAATTATTGACATATAAACCCTGCTATCTCCAAGATACTTATCGTATACATACCTGAACCTGTCTGCGGCATGATAAAGGGATTCCTCATTGAGTGGATATTCCTGCTTAACAATATAGCCATCATTAATATACAGTCTGTCTATATCACCTTTCCCCATAGCATACATATCGAACCAGCTTTTACAGGCTCTTAAGGTCTGCCGGAAGGGTATCTGATCCGTTGCATACTTCTCAAACTTATCCATAAATTGTCCGGAGATAATATTATCCACACTGATATCCGGCATCTGTGTAAGCTTTCTTCTTTCCTCTTTTGATACAGCCTGTGCAGGCTTGATATAACACAGCAGTGAAAATCCGTAAAAGCATATTGCGAATACAATAACAAATATTTTATCAAAGCTGTTTTTCATCATTTAATTCCTCCTCACCTAGAACCTGAAATACATGAATGGATTAAAGGAAGTATTTACTATACATGCCGTAGAAAGTGTTATAACAAGTAATACAAATATAAGCTCTGCTATTTGAGTTGCAGAATTATTATTCTTTTCTCTATATGCAATATATATGTTTTTCACCGGTGCCGAGCCTGCCGCTGCCACAAGAAGCAGCCCCAGATAGCTCTTGAGATAGTAATTTGTAAATGAATCTGTAATATGATTTACATTTCCAAGCATTTTCCCGATGTAGGAAAGGCCGTCTCCTACGCTATGTGCATTAAACATCACAAAGCTTAGGGCCAGCACAAATAATACATATATATGTTTTAATATATGGGTTTTGTTTAAATATTTAAGAAGAACTGTTTTTTCCAGAAGCAGAAGAATTCCAAAGAATACTCCCCACACAACAAATTGCCATGCAGCTCCGTGCCATAATCCTGTCAAAAGCCATACAGTCAAAAGGTTAACAAGCAGCTTAGGTGTTGATACCCTGCTTCCCCCCATAGGAAAATATACATAATCCCTGAACCATGCTCCAAGGGTAATATGCCATCTTCTCCAGAATTCTGTTATGCTTCCCGATACAAAAGGATAATTGAAATTCTCCGGAAATGTAAAGCCCAGTATTCTCCCAATACCAATGGCCATGTCACTGTACCCGGAAAAATCATAATACACATACAGGCATACCGTAGCAGCGTATACCCATACAAGAAGCAGTGATTTATCTTCTGCTTTTTCAATTATATCCATTAATCCGTACAGCTCATTGGCAAAAATAGTCTTTTTCCCTAGCCCTATAACAAATCTTGTTATTCCCTGCCTGATTTTTGCCAAAGTTATCTGTCTTTTCTGAAGCTCCTTTTCAATATCCTTATATCTGACAATGGGACCTGCAATAAGCTGTGGAAACATAGATACATAAGAAAAAAATATTATCATATTTTTTTGCGCCTTTATCCTGTCCTTATACACATCCACTACATAGCTTATCAATTGAAACGAATAAAAGCTTATACCGATAGGAAGCGCAACCTTAAGCAATGTTATTTTTATCCCGGTAAAGCGTGAAAGATTTACGAGCAGAAAATGTGCATATTTGAAAAATCCCAAAGCTGCGACAATAATAACAAGGGTAAATGCAAGAAAGATTTTACCCCTAGGCTCATCCCTGTAACGTTCAATCAGAATACCACCTGCATATCCTACAGAAATCAGAATACACATAAGATATACATAACAGGGTTCCCCCCATGCATAGAAAAGCAGGCTGGCAACAAGAAGTATTCCATTACGGAGTCTTTCAGGCACAATAAAATATATAACAAAAAAAAGTGGCAAAAAGTAATATAGGAATGTAATACCGGAAAAAACCATACCAATTATCCTCAGCTATTATTCAGCGAGGTTTTCTTCATACAAAACCTTGGCTTCAGGATATTTATTACATAAAACCTCTTTAAAATTCTGTATTATATCATCTGCACCGAAGGCACTTATTACATAGCTGTCTCCTATAGTTACGACAATGAGTGTATCCGGAAATCCGCAAACCCATTGTCTGTTAAGAATGTCATCCCTTATTGCAGTAGTAAAAGCTGACTGTCTTTCACTGTCTGTCAGGTGGAATGCCCCAGCGGTAAAGGTATTGGAATTCATCATATGAATAATAGATGCTGCATCATCTATATCCTTTACATATTCACGAGGGACCCCCAGAAATCCTGTAAGATATTCTTCATCGGAAATATCACATTTCCCCGGTGCATTATCTACAGAATTATTGTAATCTCCCCCACTTATTGGGAATTTCATATCCTCATCGTAAGAATTCCACACTGTATCAAGAATCTCAAGGGAATCCTTAACATTAATCTCATTACTATTATTTTCATTTTTCCCACAGGCTGTCATTGAAAAGACCATGGTCACGACAAGCAGAACAATCAATGTTTTTTTCATATTATAATTCTCCTCCAATTTCTGTTATTAATTTAATTTCTGATAAATATTATAACCCTCAGGCTATGAGTTAATTCCCAGCTGCATATTAATCTTATCTATTATCATTTTTCTTACCAGACCGGCAATTTCCTCAGTATTCATATTTTTGTATTCATCATACGGAATGGGAGGCAGGAAATGTACCTGGGTTTTCACCCGTCTTAAGGAATTAACTCCAAAAGGCTTATAGGAATCTATAAGAGCAACAGGTACAATCGGCGTTTTAGATCTCAGTGAGCACTTAAATGCACCCGGCATAAATTCCCTGACGTTATTGTGATTTTTATCATATCCTCCCTCAGGAAACATTATATATCGTCTTCCGTCCTTAACCTCAGTAATAATCTTTCTTATTGTCTCTGCCTGGGATTTTATACTTTCTCTGTCCAACGTACTTCCTCTTAGTACGGAAAGATACGGACTCATAATAGGCAGATGGGATCTCTTTTCATCCATTACGATCGTACAGGGTTCCCTATGACCATAGATAATTCCAACCGCATCATATTTTCCCTGATGATTGGGGTACATAACATATCCTCCCTCCCTGGGAAGATTTTCCTGACCGTATACCAGTGTTTTTATATTAGCATTGCGCCTTAATGTATTTGCTATTTTTCTGGCAAACCTATACCTGTCCTCCTCCGAATATTTATACTCTCTTTTTCTCATATCAGCCTCTTTAACATACAGCAATATGATAAAAGGTATTGACACCAAAATAACAAACCAAAATCTTAACATTTTATCCTCCGAATAATCATAACAATATCTTATTTATATTTTAACTTAAAAATAGTAGGTTTTGCAAGGCAATATGTAATCACAAATGTAAAAAAATGATATTTGAAGTAAAAAAATAGTATAAATTTTGTATATTTTGGAAAATATAATCAGGCATTCAAGGGAATTGTTGATTTTTCAATGATAACGTGGTATATTATGCAATCATGAAACATTACACAATATTAAGGAGGACTTATTATGAAGAACATGAAAAAGTATTTTGCTTTATTCCTTACACTTATTATGGCTTGCACCTGTCTTGCAGGCTGCGGCAAGGATAACAAGGACAGTAAGGATAACAGTGGCAAAACAACAGCTAAGGTTATTAATATCGAACTTACAAATGAGGAGTATGCCTTTGGTGTAGACAAGTCACAGCCGGAATTGCTTGATGCTGCCAATAAGTTCATTGCACAGATTAAGGATGACGGAACCTTCGAGGAAATCTGTAACCATTATTTTGGTGACGGAACGCCTGTGGCAGTTAAATCCGCTGAGTATGATTCCGGTAAGGATCAGCTTGTAGTAGCTACCAATGCCGCATTTGAGCCATTTGAGTATCTTCAGGGTGAAAATTACTATGGAATAGACATGGAAATCGCAGCAATGTTTGCTGAAAGCCTTGGAAAAGAGCTTGTAATCCAGAATATGGATTTTGATTCTGTATGTCTCTCAGTAAGTCAGCAAAAATGTGATATTGCCATGGCAGGACTTACTATCAACGAAGAGAGAAAAGAATATGTAAGCTTTACTGACTCTTATTACAATGCTTCACAGATGCTTATTGTAAAGTCAGATGATGACTCCTTTAATGAATGCAAGACTGCTGATGATGTAGCTAAAATTCTCACAGATAAGGGAGACAAGATTAAAATCGGTGTCCAGAGTGGTACTACCGGCCAGTTCTACTGTGAAGGCGATGAAGGCTGGGGCTTTGACGGATATGCTGCAACAACTGTTCCTTATAAGAACGGCTCTCTGGCTGTCCAGGATCTCTTAAACGGAAATGTTGACTATGTAATTATTGACTCTGCACCTGCTACCTGCATCACTGAATCAATAAATGAAATGCAATAAGCAATAGAAACGTGAGGTTCCCATGGGTAATTTTGAACAAAAAATACAAAGGTTCATAGAAATTTTTATTGACCAACGTGGCTATATCATGGTTTTAGATGGCTTAAAGAACACCCTTATAATTGCCATCTGGGGGCTTGTAATCGGAATAGTTATCGGAACTCTTATTGCAACAGTAAGAGTTATACCAAAATACAAAACACTTCCGAGAATCCTTAATGGTATTTGCAGCTTCTATGTAGGCTTCTTCCGTGGTACACCTATGGTAGTCCAGCTTCTGCTGTTTTACTATGTTATGCTTCCTCTTATGGGGAAACATATGCCAAGTGTACAGGTTGCTGTAATTGTATTCGGATTGAACAGTGGTTCCTACATATCAGAAATAATGAGAAGTGGTATAATGTCAGTCGACCCGGGACAGATGGAAGCCGGTCGTGCTGTAGGTCTGAGCTTTGGCACAACCATGATAAAGATTGTGATACCTCAGGCAGTAAAAAATATTCTTCCTACCCTGGGTAATGAATTTATAGCCCTGATAAAGGAAACCTCTGTTGTAAGCTTTATCGGTGCGGCAGATTTATATGTTGCCTTTAATTATATCGGAACCAACAGCTACGAATTTATGGTTCCTTATCTGGTAATGGCAGTTATATATATCATACTTGTACTCTTAATCAGCCTGGGAATTAAGCTTATGGAAAGGAGCCTTAGAAAAAGTGATAGACGTAATTAATCTTGAAAAGCATTTTGGAGACAATAAGGTTTTAAATGGTATAAACGTCTCTATCGAAAAGGGAGACATTGTCTGCATTATCGGTCCATCCGGCTCCGGCAAAAGTACATTTCTTCGCTGTCTTAACTGTATGGAGGATCCTACAGGAGGACGTGTGATATTCAATGGTGTTGACATTGCCGATCAAAAGGTTGACATTAATATTCACAGGCGGCATATGGGAATGGTTTTCCAGCATTTTAACCTCTTTAACAACAAAACCGTTCTGGAAAATATTATGCTTGCTCCGGTTTATCTGCAATGTAAGGACCTCAGGAAATCCAGAAAAACTCTTACACCGGTTTCGGCATCAAAAAGGGAAATAAAGAAAAATGCCAGAGAACAGGCCATGGCCCTTCTCGAACGTATAGGCCTTGCCGACAAGGCGGATGTTTATCCCTCCACTCTTTCCGGTGGGCAAAAGCAAAGAGTCGCAATTATCCGGGCACTTGCCATGAATCCCGATGTTATTCTTTTTGATGAACCGACATCAGCCTTAGACCCGGAAATGGTGGGAGAGGTGCTTGATCTTATGAAGGATTTGGCAAAGGAAGGAATGACTATGATTATCGTCACTCATGAAATGGGCTTTGCCAGAGAGGTTGCCAACAGGGTTCTTTTTATTGACGAAGGGCAGATTCTTGAAAGTGCCCCACCTCAGGAATTTTTCGAGCATCCAAAAAATCCGAGATTAAAGGATTTTCTTTCAAAAGTTTTATAGTGAATACATAAAGCCTTACCATTCTTAATGGTAAGGCTTTTTCATACATTATCAAAGATTTTCAAAATTTTAATTGACCAAATATATCCCATATGTTACGATACCTTGGTGATTACTTTAGTATGCTAATTTGCTACTAAGTTACTAAGATAAGGAGATGAAGAACAATGAAATTCAAGAAAAAACTTTTATTCGGTCTCATGCTCGTGGGTTCAATGGCACTCGGACTTACAGCATGTGAAAAAAAGGACAAGAAGGAAACATTTACCGTTGGCTTTGATGCTGAATATCCGCCATATGGTTATATGGATGAGAACGGTGATTATACCGGCTTTGATCTTGAGCTTGCTGAAGAGGTTTGTAAGCTTAAGGGCTGGAAGCTTGTTAAACAGCCAATTGAATGGGCAAATAAGGACAATGAGCTTAAATCAGGATCTATTGACTGTATCTGGAATGGTTTTACAATCAACGGACGTGAGAATGACTACGAGTGGTCAGTGCCTTATGTTGACAACAGCCAGGTTATAGTTGTTAAGGCTGATTCGGGAATTACATCCTTAAGTGATCTTGAAGGTAAGATTGTAGGTGTGCAGGCTGCATCTGCCGCCCTGGGAGTTTTACAGGATCCCAAGGCACAAAAGCCACTTGCCGATACATTTAAGGAGCTTCAGGAATTTGGCGATTATAATACTGCTTTTCTCGAGTTACAGGCAGGAGCAGTTGATGCCATTGCCATGGATATAGGTGTTGCCCAGTATCAGATTGACAGCAGAGACGGTGAATATATTATTCTTGATGAGCACTTAAATGCCGAGCAATATGGTATTGGTTTTAAGCTGGGCAATACTGAGCTTCGGGATGATGTAAATGATGCCCTCAAAGAGCTTAAGGAAAATGGTACCTTTGACAGACTTGCCGAAAAATATGGTCTGTCTGATATGACCTGCCTTGATTTTGATTAATTTTAAGGAGTATTACAAATGAGCTTTGAAGTTATGCTGGAGCAGCTTTCCTCAGGAATGTTAAGAAGTATGTCAATTTTTTTCCTGACACTTATATTTTCTCTTCCTCTTGGAATGATTGTATGCTTTGGTCGTATGTCAAAAAACAAAATAATCAGTGGTATAACAGGCTTTTTTATTTCCGTGCTTAGGGGAACACCTCTGATGCTGCAGCTTATGGCAGTATTCTATTTCCCTTACTTCCTTTTCGGGTGGCCTATCGGAAATTGGCGTTTTCCGGCTATTATAGTTGGATTTTCCATTAATTATGCGGCATATTTTGCTGAAATATACCGTTCAGGTCTGGAAGCCATACCAAAGGGGCAGCATGAAGCGGCAGAGATACTTCTCTATTCCAAATCACAGAAATTTTTTATGATTATACTGCCACAGGTTATCAAAATAATATTGCCTGCAGTTACTAACGAAATTATAACCCTGGTAAAGGATACTTCTCTGGCATTTTCTCTGTCTTACATAGAGCTGTTTAATATTGCCCAGCAGATTGCATCAGCAAATACAACTATGGTTCCATTTGTAGTCGCTGCGATATTTTACTACGTATTTAATCTCATTGTATCCTTTGTAATGCGTTTATTTGAGAAAAAGCTTAGCTGTTACGATTAGGAGGTTTTCATTATGGTATATCTCGAGCTTAATAATGTAAAAAAATCCTTTGGAGATCTCCAGGTACTTAAAGATATAAGCCTTAAGGTTAATCAGGGAGAGGTTGTGTCGATTATAGGGCCATCCGGCTCAGGCAAATCCACCCTGCTCAGAATTGCAACCTTGCTTGAAACAATGGATTACGGCGATTTATCATATCTTGGTGAATCTGCTGTTACTATTGTTAACGGACATTCCGTTTATGCAAAAGGAAAGAAAATGAAGGCTATTAAGGAAAATTTTGGTCTTGTATTCCAGAATTTCAATCTTTTTCCTCACTATACTGTGTTGAAGAATATTATGAATGCCCCTATACATATTCAAAAAAGAGACAGGCACGAGGTGAAAAAGGAAGCTATGGCTCTCCTGTCCAGAATGGGGCTTGAGGACAAGGCAGACTACTATCCTTCCCAGCTTTCCGGAGGTCAGCAGCAAAGAGTTGCCATAGCAAGGGCTCTTGCGCAAAAGCCTAAGGTTTTATTCTTTGATGAACCGACCTCGGCTCTTGATCCCGAGCTTACAGGAGAGGTTCTGAAGGTTATTAAGGATCTGGCTGAGCAGAAAATGACTATGGTAATAGTAACCCATGAAATGAACTTTGCGAAAAATATCTCTGACCGTGTAGTTTTCATGGATAAGGGAGTAATCCTCGTTGAAGGGAAGCCTGAACAGGTATTCAATTCCCAAAATGAGCGTATGAGAGAGTTTCTTGGCAAGCTTAATCATGATTAACCTGTACTTAAGCATATGCCAGCAGGCCAAAAATAAGGGGAGCTGTTTANNNNTAAACAGCTCCCCTTATTTTTATTCTTCACCATTCCAGCAATAGGTACAAAGCTTATCAGGGTCAATTCCCACAGCATCCAGCATATCATCAAGACGATTAAATCTGAGAGATGTAAAGTTTAGCTTTTCTCCTATTCTCTCTACCATTTTCTCATACTTAGGTGAATTATAATCGCCATATTCCTTGATTGTCTCTTCTGTTACATTTCCATTTTCCAATTCATCTATAACAACCCTTGTTATTAATTCCATTTCTGAGTTAGATCTTGAGAAATTAAGGTATTTACAGCCATACAGCAAAGGTGGGCAGGCAGGTCTGATATGAACCTCCTTTGCGCCGCATTCATAAAGAAATTCTGTTGTCTCCCTAAGCTGTGTTCCCCTTACAATAGAATCATCTATAAGTAAAAGCTTCTTATCTTTAATCAAATCCTGTACAGGTATAAGCTTCATCTTGGCTATAAGATTACGCTTGCTCTGTATTGTTGGCATAAAGGATCTTGACCAGGTTGGTGTGTATTTTATAAATGGTCTGGAAAAAGGTATCCCGGACTGATTAGCATAACCGATAGCGTGGGCTGTACCTGAATCCGGTACACCTGCCACGATATCCGGTTTAACATTATCCCTTAATGCCATATTCTTTCCACAATTATATCTTGCCTTTTCTACACTTACACCTTCATATGATGATGACGGATAACCGTAATATACCCATAAAAATGTACATATCTTCATCTTACTTCCCGGCAGCACCAATGTTTTCATGCTATTATCTGTTATAACAGCTATTTCTCCCGGTCCAAGCTCACGAACCTGAGTATACCCCAGATTAAGAAAGGCAAAGCTTTCAAAAGATGCGCAATATGCGCCCTCTTTTTTTCCGACAACTATAGGAGTTCTTCCATACTTATCCCTTGCACAGTATATACCCTTAGGTGTAAGAATAAGCATTGATATAGAACCATCAATAAGCTCTAAAGCATATTTGATGCCCTCAATAAAATTGTCCTTCTGATTAATTATGGCTGCTACGAGCTCTGTGGCATTTATTTCCCCGTTGGACATTTCAAAAAAATGTGTGTTTCCTTTTATAATCATATTGGTTATTTCTTCTGAATTGTTTATTTTTCCAACAGTAGTAATGGCAAAGGAACCATGATGGGAACGGACAAATATAGGCTGTGCCTCATAATCCGAAATACATCCTATTCCCATGTAACCATGCATGGAATTGGCATCCTTATCAAACTTTGTTCTGAAAGGTGAATTGGTAATGTTATGTATCGCTTTTTCAAATCCATCATCACCGTATACTGCCATACCGGCACGCCTTGTTCCCAGGTGAGAATGATAATCAGTTCCAAAAAACAAATCAAATACACAATCTTCCTTAGATGCAACGCCAAAATATCCGCCCATTTTTGTCCTCCATATATAAAACAGTTAATTGTAATATCTTTTTATCTCCATTGGGATTATACCACACTGCGTTATAAATTGAATAGATTTTTTTATATTTTGAATATTATTTTTATATTCGGTAAATCCTATGAATATGTACAAGAAAAAATCATTGTTATGGGAGGAATTATACATGAAGATTTTAAATTGTATCTGCC
>DLKL01000019.1:0-202 GCA_002476495.1 Lachnospiraceae bacterium UBA7589 | reverse complement strand
TTACAATAGCTATAATAGGTGCCATTAACTGGGGTATAATCGGTATATTTGACTATAATGTAGTTTCGGCTATATTTGGCAACGGAACTATACTTACAAGAATCATCTATACTCTTGTAGGGTTAAGCGGATTATATCTCATCGGTTTCTATGGGCTTGTATGTAATAACGAAGAATAAAATCTTAAAAAGACTGTGGCATC
>DLKL01000037.1 GCA_002476495.1 Lachnospiraceae bacterium UBA7589 | reverse complement strand
GTTGTAAAACGAATATTAGGATGTACATTATGAGTTTCAAGCAATTCAGATACTTCTGTTTTTCCTCCATGCTCCAATAGTAAAAAAGGCTGTTCATTCAAATCTTTATAATCCAGAAAATCCTTTTGGGCAAGAGGATGATTCAACGGCAACACAGCCTTATATTCATCCTGCTTCAAAGAGATTACATCAAAGTCATTGTCTGAAGGTAACCGCAGAAATCCGCAGTCTACACGTCCCTCATCAATCCATTTTTCTACCTCATCATAATCTCCTAAGAGCATTTCATAATCAATCCCCGGATAATCATTCTGAAACTTTGAAAATATATTAGGAAGCCAGTTGATTGCCACGCTGGAAAAAGTGCCGATTCTGACCATACCGCTTTGAATTCCATTTATTGCATGAACCTTTTGCTGCATTTCTTCAAAATCTCTTAATATTTTTCTTGCATAAGGCAAAAGCTGTTCACCGGAAGATGTCAGACAAACTCCTTTTTTATTTCTCTGTAACAGGAAAATTCCCCATTCTTTTTCCAGATCTGCAATCATCTTACTGATAGAAGACTGTGCATAATTCAAACTCTCGGCTGCTTTCGTAAAACTTCCTTTATCCACAGTTTCTACAAAAGCAAGATATTTCAGTAAATTACTATCCATTTTATATTCCTTTTTTCGATGTTTTTTATTAAATATATTCGCTTTTTCTATTATAAAAATTGAAATATAATAATGCAAGATGATTTTGAAAGGATTGAGTAATATGAATTACAACACAAAAAATATCGACATGCTGACCGGCTCATTATATAGGAATATACTTCTTTTCACAATTCCTATTGCCCTCAGCAGTATGCTTCAACAATTATTTAATGCAGCTGATACCGCAATCGTAGGTTTCTTTGATACATCAGCTTCTCTTGCTGCCGTAGGCACCAATGGTGAAATCATTGCTTTGATTGTATCCCTGTCATCTGGATTATCTGTCGGTGTAAATGTGCTGATTGCACGTCAGATCGGACAACATAAAAATCATAATATGGCATCCATTATCCAATCGACACTGCTACTGGGTGTCGCCATCGGTGTAATTGGTCTTATTATCGGACAATGTATTTCTGTTCCGTTACTTATGCTTATTAAGACTCCGTCTGATATTCTTGATACCGCTATTATTTATCTTAAAGTGTATTTTATTGGATATCCTTTTTTGATACTCTACGATTTTACTGCGGCAATATTCCGAGCCTGCGGAAACAGTCGGTATCCATTTTGTGCACTCACTTTGTCTGGAATTGCAAATGTATTTTTTAATCTCGTATTTGTTGTGTTTTTCAAGCTTGGTGTCTTAGGAGTTGCTGTTGCTACAATGATATCTACTATGCTCGCTGCGTTCCTTATGATTTGCCGATTGAAAAAAGGAATCTCGGTATTTCCTTTTTCTTTCTGTAAACGGAACCTTCATTTCAACTATATATTGGATGTTCTTAAAATTGGGATTCCTTCAGCCGTTCAAGGTGCTGTTTTCTGTTTTGCAAATATCTTTGTACAAGCTTCTGTAAACCATTTTGGGTCTTCCGCCATCGCAGGAAGTACGATTGCTATGAATTTTGAGTACTTTGCTTATTACATGATTACTGCATTCGGTCAGACCGCAACTACCTTTACCAGTCAAAATCATTCTGCCGGACAAAATAACCGATGTAAAAAAATTATATGGATATGTATGATTTTTTCTGTTTTGATCAGTCTGATAATCATTGAGCCGCTTATTATATTCCGAAGTTTTTTTGTAAAATTTTTTTCGTCGGAACCAACTGTCATACAAAATGCCCAGCTTCGCATTATGTGTATTCTCTTTTTTGAACCACTATGCAGCCTTTATGAAATTCCGGCAGGTGTATTAAGAGGTACTGGGCACTCTTTATACCCGGCTATTGCAACAATCATAGGGACCTGTTGTTTTCGTATCTTCTGGATATATACTATTTTCAGGCAACACTGCCAGTTAAATATTCTGTATTATGCTTTTCCTATTTCATGGATACTAACACTATTTTTTATTATAATTGGCTTTATTATAATAAAACCAGTAAAGTAATATCCAAACGAATAAATTATATTTTTATGCACAAATCGGACAGCTTTGAATTTTTAGCTGTCCGACCTATGCTTAATAATATCCTCGTTCTTCCCACCAGTCTTTCACATAACATCTGATTCCGATATAGACCACCTGCACAAGAAGTAACAGTACAATGAGGTTTATCGGAATAACAGATTTTATCCATTCTCCAAAATAGATTACGATAGCCGTACTCATTAGTGTCACCATAATACTGATGATATCCCAACAGTATTTCCGGTAGATTTTTCCAATCTGATAGCCAATCCAGACTATCGGTAATCCCGTTATGATGAATAAAATTCCCATAACAATAGCTGCGATCAGCCAGTACACAATCCCGGAAACAATGCTGTTTGAGATTCCATTGCTTAACTGTCCGAAAGAATCTACTACAAAGAAGTGCATGTAAAAAACAGGGTGTATTATGAATACTATCACCTTGATGGAACACAGGAAGTCCCGGCAGATTATAAAGAAATTTCCTTTGTCTGCCTCAGACCGGATGGCAGTCTGGAACTGCCGAGTACACTCGGCATTGTATGCAGGTCAGTGTCAAAGAAGCTGGAAGGATTTGAAGATTTTCACTTCCACCAGTTACGGCACACCTACACCAGCAACCTGCTCTCGAATGGAGCAGCTCCGAAAGATGTACAGGAACTGTTAGGACATTCTGATGTCAGTACCACAATGAATATTTACGCTCACTCAACAAGAAAAGCAAAGCGGGATTCCACAAGACTTCTTGATAAAGTAGCGAGCAATGCTTAAACAAAAAAATTCCCTTATTTCCCTTGCGGATTCCTCACAAGGGCAAAAATAAGGGAAAATACATATCATTTCACTATCTAAGGGGCTGGAAAGCCCATAAAATAAGGAAAGTTCAAGAAATCTCTCCACAAATTCCGATTTGTCAACTTCATTAAATATGAATTTGCCACTACAACCGGCAAATCATAATGTACTCTTCTTCGTTCTCATCTACTATTTCAAATCCCACATTTTTATACATTTTTACAGCGTAATTCTGCTTCTGAACAGCCAGCGATGTTTTCTTATATTGGCAAGCTTTTAGTTCCACAAGCATTCTCTTCATTAGTTCTGTACCAATACCATTCCCTCGATATTCTTTTAGTAGCGAAATAGCAAATGATGGTGTTTCATCATCGACATGACCATAGTCATCCATAATACGAACCCATACAGCACCAACTATTGTTTCATCAACTTCTGCGACAAAGCTTATATCACCATCCTTAGTTCCAAAACCATCAACATAAACCTGCAGTTCCGGTTCATTGATTATTTCCACAGGAGGTGCTTCTACCCCTTCCGGAATGAATATTGCCTCATACAAAAATGTATCTAGTATTTTTACTTCTTCTTGTCTTAACTTTCTTATTATGTAATTCATATATACCTCCGATTTATTATTCTTTATAAATCAGTTGTAATTCCACACATATGAATACCTCCATGTCGAGTTAAATTTAGCACAGAACAGCACTCCGTCCAATATATCCTTTATATTAGCATACCACCATTCTCACGAACAGTAAACTCATACTTTTCTCATTGATAGCCTCCGGGATCTGATGGGAACAGCCTTAAAGGCACTAACCTTTATCCAAGTGTGCGGACACACTCGGATTTGTTTCTCAGGCAGTCAGGGTTGATAGGGAAAATTTGCCTATTCTATCGTAGCTTCTGTAATTTTAACGGTATTAGGTATCGTATCATCGCTATTCAATATATATTTTCACAAATAAGAAGTACTGGTTCTGGTGATCTGTTTATCCTTAATTTACAAATTCAACTAATTATGTTATAACATTAACATAATTAAAATGTTACGGGAAAGTAAGATTGATATGAAGCATGAATTTGAGATTCAACGATATCACACAAAATGGTTATGCGCTCTGCCATTGATAATTATAGCTTTATCAATAGAATTTGTGATATTTCAACACATAAGTAGTGATATTATATTCTTTCTAAGTTGCGCTTTAGTAATAGGGGGTCTAATAAGCATATACTCATATGTCGTTGATAAATTGGGATATTTCTTATGTATCAGTATGCATATATTATGATTAAAACCCCACAATATAAAATTAAGATTTATGGACAAACTTTACATGACAATATGAAATTTAAAGATTCTGATTTATTTCCATTATATACACTGATATTACAAAAAAATGTTTCCTTGAAGCCAAAAAAAGTTTTGGATGCTGATGTTGAAGGATGGTATGAATCCAAATGAAAAAACACTCTTCACTTTACTACCGATGATTTTGGAAAATTGGCATTGGTTTTATCTATTAACGCTTATTCAAGCATTAATGTGCAAAAGTAATTATAAAGTGCGTATATTTTCCTATTTCACTTCGCACAGATATACTTCCACCCATTCCTTCTATAATTGATTTTGCAAGTGACAGGCCAATACCCACACTGTTTGGATTAACATCATTATTAACCCTGTAAAATCTTTTAAATATATTTTTCTGATCAGCCTCGGATATTCCCACACCCTCATCTTTTACATATATCCGTGTGAACATAGGAGTTACTTCAGTCTCTATAATTATACCGCTGCCTATATCAGAATAGTCTGAAGCATTTTTAAGCAGATTTATCAGAGCCTCAGCAAGCCAGTCCCCATCGCACATCAAAACGGCATTTTCATTCACGGATATATCGATATGCTGATTTCTCTCATTAGTAAGATACGCAACTCCATCTACGGCGCAATCAATGATACTGCTTATATTATTTCCCCTATTCTCAAACTGAATTGCGCCTGCCTCAATGCGTGCAAGCTTCAGCATAGACAAAACCATCCATTCCATTCTGGATATCTGATTCTGTGCTTCATTAATAATATCCTGTTTCTTTCCCTCATCAATTACCCTTTTTTCACTCAGCAGTTCAAAAAACACAGACAGGGATGACAACGGTGTTTTAAGCTGATGCGAAATATCCGAAATAATATCACGCAAAAAAAGCTTCTCCTCCTGCTCCTTCATATTACTCTGCTTTAATACCATTACAAGCCTATAAAGATTTGTATACAGGCAGCCTATATCCCCGGGCTTATATTCCTCTACAGGTACATTATCCGGATTATACAGAATATCAGTCATAATATCATTTATATGTCCAATTTCCCTGCTCATATATACAATATGTGCTTTTGCATAAAAATAAATTATAACAACAAATGCCGTAAACAGGCCTGTCAGAGCATAAAATTTCCAGTTGAAGCTCTGTATGATAAATGCACAAAAAGCAGCATATATAATAAATAACATGCTACCTATAACCACAATATTTCTCTTTAGTTTACAAATTTCATAACTATAATTCATATTTAATCCTGTTTGAACCTGTATCCTATGCCACGAACCGTTTCTATGTAATTTCCATCGTCTCCGAGCCTGCTTCGTAATCTCTTTACATACACTGACAGTGTATTGTCCTCAAAAAAGTCACCATCAACATCATACAAATTCCCCATCAGCGTACTCCTGCTTAGTACATTTCCCCGGTTATACAGAAGCTCACGAAGAAGCTTAAGCTCACTGGTGGTACATTCAATATTAATGCCATTTTGAACAAGCTTAAAGGTATCAGGATAAAAGCATGATGAACCAAATACAATTTTCCTTTCACAAAAATCCTTAGCTGCCTCACCTCGTCTTATGTTAGCGGCAATGCGTGCCAGAAGCTCCTTAACGCGATATGGCTTTGTAATATAATCATCTGCACCGTTTTCAAGGCTCCTGACTATATTTGCCTCGTCAGCTATCGCTGTCAGAAAAATAACAGGCACACTGCTTCCTCTTTCCCTCAGCCATTTACAAAATAAAAGTCCGTTCCCATCCGGCAGCATCATATCAAGAAGAACCAAGTCAATACTGTTATCAAATCTCCTCTTAGCCTCTGCAAGATCCGTGGCAGTAACAACCTCATATTCCTCCGAAGAAAGTGCATATTCAGTTCCCATGGCAAGTGCATAATCATCCTCAACCATCAGTATTTTGTGTGCCACTTTAAGTTCCCCATACCTTTCATGATTATTAGTAATTATAACACATTAGTGTTTGAAAACCAAACCTCACTTTTGTGACATCAGCCTATCTCACCATCCTGTTATAAACAGATGTACCATTTATCAGGGAAATCATTCCGATTTCTCCGAGAAGAAACTGTGTCACTCGTATGGTTTTCTTTGCCGAATCAAGATATTCCTGCTTTATCCTCATATGATATTATCAGCAAATATATCAGTTACTGAAATTCTCTGACATAGATTTATGTACAACCCCTGACATTAAAAGCACAAAATAGATAGCAAAAACTTCCTTCTCACCTTCACCATATTATTCCTCCACTATTTTTCCATCTGCAATTCTGATTATCCTGTCAGCCTCTCTGGCAAGATCAAAATTATGTGTTATAAGAACCAGCGTCTGATTTAGCTTTTTAACCGAATTCTGGAGCAATGTCATTACTTCATTACTATTTACGGAATCAAGAGCACCTGTAGGTTCATCCGCAAGAATGATTGAAGGTCTGTTAGCCAGAGCCCTTGCAATAGCCGTCCTTTGCTGCTGTCCTCCCGAAAGCTGATTAGGAAGATGCTTTCTTCTGTCCTTAAGACCCAGAAGCTCCACTATATGATCTATATATTCTCTGTCCGGCTTTTTATGGTCCAGAAGAACAGGCATTTTAATATTTTCTTCGACTGTCAGAACAGGTATCAAATGATATGACTGAAATACAAAGCCTACCTTCCTTCTCCTGAATACAGACATTTCATCATCTGTAAGAGAAGTTATATCCCTGTCATCAACAATTATACGTCCCTTATTTATGGTATCCACCCCGCCCATCGCATGAAGAAGAGTTGATTTTCCTGAGCCGGATGCCCCCACAACTGCCAAAAACTCTCCCTTTTCTACTGTAAGGCTTACATTGTCCAGTGCCCACACCCTTGTATCTCCTTCACCATATGTTTTTGTAACATTTTCCATCCTAACTATTTTCATATATAATCCTCTCTATCTTAAATTATCCATCAGGGAGCCTGCCTGCTTTTTGATTGATACATATATCGAGCCGCAAAGAAGTAAAAACGTATATAATATTACGGCGGCGGCGATAATAATCAGAGACGTAATATCCAGATTAACTCCAAGCATTATTTTAACAGGTTTTTTCAGAAATGCTACTGCCACAATTCCTATCCCAATCCCTATTATATCTGCTATAACTGCTGTTAATACCCCCTCAAGAATTACTATCCTGTATATCCTCTTTTGTGACACACCTATTATCTTTAGCTGTGCAAGCTCAGCTCTTCTCTGGTATATATTGCTGGCATTGGTATTTATTATATTAAGCGAGCACATCAAAAGAATGAATATCACAAATATAGCCACATATACCAAAATGCCTTCAACTGAGGTTAAATCATCTACAATCTGTAACAGAGACATGTCAAGCGAACTCATGCATGAAACTGTACCCTCCATTGCCACCAGAATATTTAACAGTCTTTTGTCATTCTCAAAATTTTCAAACTTATATTTTATTCCGGTAGCGGCTGATTCCTTCTCAAGACCTGTTATTTCACAATATCTGTCCAGGGATACAATAGCAGGTATGTAAATATCTGTGTCTATCCCATCTATTTTACTTTCAACAACGCCCTCAACTACATAGGTTTTGTATGCCCCCTCTTTAATAAGACGTCTTACACATTGTGAATATATAGGCAAGCATCTTCTTTTTTCCAGATTTATATTATATTCAAGCTCATCCTGTCTGCCCGACTCAATTTCCTCTTTATGAAGTGTAACATATTCATCATATGCAGCCTTATATTCTTCCTGAAGTCTTTTTATGTCTACAAGCCTTATTTCATCTCCAACCTTATAGTCGGTAATATTACATTCATAGCTGAGAAAATCTTCCAATGTAAAATCATCATTCTCATTGTAAGCTTCTACCTGTCCGTTCCTGACCATTACAATTCCGTTTTCACTGACATTGAGGGTTCCTTCCACTAAAAGATCTTCATATTCCCGATACTCATCCTCCTCATATCCAAAAATCATAAGAGAGTACGCCATTCCATATAAGTCCTCATTCGCACTTACTTTTTTAAATACATAACCCTCATCTGTATCCCTGAGATATTCCTCACTCAGATGTCCTTCCAAATCATCCGCAAAAGCATATGTAAATCTGGCGGCATACACAGGTCTTACATCAACTGCGCTCGATGTTTCAGCTATATTTTTAAGCTCGTTCTCTGATGGCAGCCTGCTCTTTGCAAAATTGGCATCAGCTATTCCATCTACACATTCCAAAAAATACACCTGGTATTCACCAAGATCATCGTAAAAGCTTTTCCTAAGCTTATCAAATGAGGTGTACACCATCACCACAAGTAACATTGCTGTTATAGCAAACGCAAGTGCCGCAACCGTCTTATAAAATCTATTTTTGTTACTCATCAGACTTCTATATGCATATCCTGTATCAAACCCAAAAAGTAATTCAAATACATTATTACTGCGTGCCTTAATCATATTATTACCGGCTGTGCCATTTGAACGGACTGCGTCAATAGGTGATATATTCTTTACCAATTTGCTGTTTTCTATCATAACAAAATACAAATCACCGATAAAAACAACCAGCACATATACTAACGCTATCCACTGAAAGCTCACCTTAATTTTCCACAGGACTCCGATAAGCATTGCAACGGGTAACCCAAGTACAGTTCCAACTATAATTCCGCACATTTCCTGGATAAATCCTATCCTGAATATCACTCTGCGCAGCTCTCCCTGACTTGCACCGACACAACGCATTATTCCATAATCCTTGATCTGCTCTATTGTATGAAGCTGTATTGTATTTCTTATAATTCCGACACCAATTATGGCAAAAATAAATGAAAGTAAAAGAAAAAGCAGTAAAATTATATAATTTTCATTTCCTATATCTCCCTGCATATAATAGGAGGCCAGTTGTTCGTTTATGCATCCTTCAATTCCATATTTTCCCTTTATCTTTTTAAAATAGTGATTTATTCTGTATGGATTATCCAGATTTACAAACAGGGCACTTATGTATGAATCAGAATTTACATCATAAAACTTTCCTTCATATACGTCTTTTATATAATCCTCATCTATAATACCGGCTATCTCCTCCGGATTTTCAGTAAAAAAAGCCATATCATAATTTGCCTCCTTACGAAGCTCATCTCTTTTATTTGTAAAATTGCTGAAGTATAATGTCAGAATTACAAATAGCAGACCTGATGATATCGCTATTCCAAGAATTGTGAGTATTGTCCTTTTTTTCTGATATATAAGATACCTTATTGAAATATCCGTATACTTGTTCAGATTTATCCCTCCCTTTTATTTCCTTTATATTGCAATTATAATCTGCAAAGCTTACAGGCAGGTGACATACAAAGTGACAATTTTGTAAGACTTGTTATCCTACATCAAATATCTTCTACAGGCATCTATACTTTTCGCCACCAATGGATTTCCTGCATATTGCATAATATCCGCTTGTTTAAATATCATCATTAGCTTCTCTGACTCCGTATACTGACTGTATTTTTTCTCTGTCTGATATACTGCCTCCTTTAATCTGTGCAACATCCTCTTACTGTCCATGATAACTTCTTTTATAGCTGCTTCATCATATATTTCATCCCAGGCAGGGCAATAAATTTGAATACCGGGCAATGTACCAATCCTGTCAAGAGAATAGATGCTCTGTTCATAATCAATAAATATTGGCAAATCATGAGCCACAGGTATAGCATCTCCTGTAAAAATCAAATTATTGCCAAGAATAAAGGACATTGAACCCGAAGAATGTCCCCGGGTCAATACTGCACATATTTCCAGACCGTCTTCAAGTATTATCCTATCTCCGTCCTGAAGTGGAACATCTACCTTTACGGATTCCCGGAGTAATGTATAAAAGTTAGGAATAGGACGCTCTTTATACTGTATGTCAATATTTTCAATCCAATCTGACTCCAACATCGGTGCATATATTTTACAATTTGTAATTTTCTTAATTTCTGATGCTCCGCCAATATGATCCGGATGAGCATGTGTAAGAAAAATTCCCTTAATGTCTGTTATGCTCTTTCCTATAGATTGTAAATATTCATCTATTAATTTTTCCGACCCGGCGACCCCGCTATCTATAAGATAGCAATACTTTCCTGTAATCAGATAAATATTTACATATCTCCTTACTTCCTGTGTTACATAAAATTCCTTTTGTATCAAATGCACATTTTCACTAATCTTCATACAAATAATCTTCCTTTCCTATTCAATAATTATTGCATTACTGTCAACAGAGTTTACCCTCAGATGGGCTATTCCTTTATATTGTTGATATAAAATAAAACATATCCCTGCTCTTCTGCAAGTGTTCACTTGCATATTGGGTAAAAATAAGTGGCACACTCATTGTGTACCATCCTATCTGCTTATGCCATTTACAAAATTCCGAACACTGCTGTTTATATATTCTTTTGCCTGAAGGTATGTCAGCCCATCTCCAAATGAAGCCTTAAAAAATACAAATCCAAAATTCATTGCCAAAAAAGTGACTGCAAGGCTTTCTATGTCATCACTATGCAGCTTATCAGCCTTCTGCATTTCTGTAAAATAAGCTACAAGCACTCTTTTAAATGTAGCCGGTATCTCCATGATTCCGTCTTTTGTTAAATCGTACAAATCCGGTGAACGAAGTCCTAATGATACCTTAACCATTTCAGGCGTTACTCTGCTGAAATATACTTCAGAAAAGGAGCATAAATCACTAACCAAATCCCCTGTATATTCAAAATCCTGTTCCCTTAAACAGGGGTTCCACTCAGGCATTGACATCGCAGCAATAATAATCTCCTTTTTCCCCTTGAATTTACGGAAAAGAGTACATTCATTGACTCCTGCTTTTTTTGCAATATCCTTTGTTGTAGTAACAGTATATCCTTTTTCCATTACCAATGACATTGCAGCATTTAAAATCTTGTTTTTAGTCTGATCAGACATAAAGCACCATCCATCTATGCAAGTAATTACTTGCATAATATAACATGTATTCTACTAATTGTCAATACTATCCAATAATAACTGAAATTCCCAAACGCAATCGGCTTGTTTTCATTATTCACATTTGGCACAAATCTATGCATAGCTTGTTATATTTATCACTCTTCCCTTTTGCTTTGTCTACCGGGTACTTCTGATTGTTTACTTTCAACTTTTCCTGAACAATTTCATCAATATCCAGTCCGCATACATCTGCCATAAGCACACAATAATTAATTACATCCGCCAATTCTTCTTTAATTTTTTCTTGTTTATTTGCATCTGATGTATCAGAACCACTCCACTGAAAGACTTCCAAAAGTTCCGCCGCTTCCAAAGAAATGGAAATTGCTAAATCCTTGGGATTATGAAATTGTTTCCAATCCCTGTCGTCTCTGAATTTTAATATTTGATTAATAGTTTCCTGTGTCATTTATGCTATCCCCTATTCTTCAGTCTTTCTTTAAAATAATCTGCCAGTTTTTTGTCTGTACAATATACATAACAGCCTTTCATTCCTCTAGTCATCAGGGTTCGATACGTGTTTTTTATGATTTCCTCTGCTATCTGCTCTGCCTTCTTTGGATTATCTTTAGATAGCCCCTTTATTCCCTTCATTGACTGATCTGTTTTTGCACGTTTAGAGTAATCCGTAACAATTTTACCATCTTCATACCTTAAATCATCACCAATAATGACCCCTACATAATCGAACTCTAATCCTTGAGAAGTATGTATACATCCTGCCTCATGCACAGAATCCGGATTAATTGCAAAGGCATCTCCGCCATCCAAATTCCAGCTAATACTATAGTCGCCTATTTTTATATCATGATAATTGACATCATTACGTGTTGCCTTAGGCCAATTCCAACAATATCCAGCTAATATCCGAGCTCTGTTTCTTATATTGTTTTTTTCTATCACAATATGTTCCATTTCCAAAGGCGAATCACATATACGGATATCATAATCAATCCCCTCCAAATCATAGTTTTAGCTGTTTCCCTTATCTGCAAAACATCATCCAACCAGGCAAGATATCCATCAGATCCATTGCATCTAAATTGTGACACTAATTTCATTTTTGTCACTTCAGACTGCTCATACCCTGCCCACTTTTCTATTTCGGCTACACTTCCTATATCACTTGTTGTTACCCTTTGACTTTCATCTATAAAAAATACACTGCACCAAGATGCATGAATTATCTCTTTAATCTGATTTTCTCCCATATTTTGAAACAATCCGGATTTCTCATTTAGTCTATGTGCCTCATCAGCCAAAATCGTTCCAACTGAGTTTAATGGTGCTTCTGTATAACATCCGGAACCTTTAAATAGATTATCAACACTACTCTTCTTCATAGTTCCTTTCAACTTGTATCCATAAACAGTTCTTGGAGCTACATTTTTAGAAACATATTGAACAAATTGGTTTCGTTTAGTTAATTCTGCTAATAAATTGATTGCAACAACTGTTTTTCCTGTACCTGGTCCACCTTCAACAATAATTGTTCTCTTTTGACAATCTTTTTGGCACTTCATAGAAAGATTTAATATATTTTCATAAACAACCTTTTGCTCATCTAACATAATAAATTCTTTATTACCCTTCAACATTCCACATATTGAATCCTGCAATTGCTTGGATGGCCTAATTTTTCCATGTTCAATTTTAACTAATGTATCCTCATTATCTCCAGTGGTAATACAATCTTTAATAAACCTTCTCAATGCTTCTCTTTGTCCATATGTAAATGCCGGAGCATCAGCTAATATGTCTTCGTATTGCTTCGCATCCAATGGATCATTTTCAACTCTTGGATAATTATGAAGATAAGCACATGGATGTAACTCAATTTCCGCATCTTGTACAAATTCATTATAATCCCTTATAAGTGCAGCATACGACCAAGCTTGATAGCTTGGATGTACCACCCTCCTATTCGCACCACCTGTGTACGTTTCAACAATCGCATCTTGTCCCTCAATTGCCTGCAGTTTTTCCCATTGTTTAAGTTCTACAATAATAACATTTCCTTTATTTTCTTTATCATATCCGGAAATCAAAAAATCTACTCTTTTTGATGTTTGCGGGATGTTATATTCTATTGCAACTCCCACGTCTGAAGGAATATTAGAATCATTCAAGGTAATATACATTTCCTTCAGAGAATTTCTCCAAGAATTTAGTTCACTCAAACCGGTGGTTCGATTCATTTTACTCTTTATCGCATCATATAACTTAGTTTCCAAAACATCATTTTCTGTATCCGCCATAAAATCTGCTTTCAGCCCACTATATATTAACATTGTTTTCCTCCTACAATTTCTCTTAACTCCCATGATGGTACAAGAGCCTACACTTGTAATTTATTAATCATCAACCGTTTCATAATAATATGAGTAGTCAATTCCTTTCATAAATATTTCACGATCATCAATTTTATCTGTTAACGCTGATTCAAGCAATGTCTTAATTGGTCTCGCATCAAATGGACTTTTTTCCATTGCATTTAGATAATCTTTCTTATCAATCTGTTGCCAATCAATGCATTTGTTAATTCTGGTTTTTAACAATTGATCCAGCCAAATTCTTGTCGCACGTCCATTCCCCTCCATAAAAGGATGGGCAATATTCATTTCTATATATTTATCTATTATTTCAGTGGCACTATTTTCTGGCATTAATTCAATATGTCGAAATGTTTCATCTAAATACATACAGTTTGCAAAAACAAATCCACCTTTTGAAATGTTTTTTGTTCTTATTTGTCCTGCAAAATCATATAATCCACCAAAAAGGAATGCATGAATTTGTTGTAATCCTTTCACTGTTCCAACCTCTGTTGTATCCAAAATGGAATTTTCATAAAGCTCATAAGCATTACGTTTACTCTGTTCATCAATCGGATCATTCATTCCTAAAATCCAATCTGAAAACTGAATTTTACTTTTTGCTGGGAGAAGTAATAACAGTCGATTAATTCCATTTTGATTCAAACAATCCGTATCATATTGTTTTCCATCTGCCGCTGTTAATTTGAGTTGTCTACAAAATGACGACAACTCAAAATGTCTAGTTTTGAAAGTATTCCAGTATCTACGAGCATTCTTACTCTGAATGAGTGCTTGAATTACATCGGTTGCCGCATACCACCAAGTTTTATCATCATCGCTCCACCTTGCTCTCACAGGTACAAAATTGTAAAATCGAATTGATGTTTTAGTTATCATATTCTCAACCTTCCTTCTGTTACTATTATATTACTTAAGGGTGTCAGTTGTCCACAAAATATAGACAACTGGCACCCTTATCTTTTTTCGGTTATATCACAACTCTTTTCATACATTAATTTGGCACAAATCGGGTATAAATTCATATGTCCAAACTCTGAAACTCTAGTAAAATCAAGGCTTTTAACAAGAAAACAAACTAATGCCGTGGCAGATGAATCCATAGATATAACATACCCAATTTCATTAAGCGGATTCGTTACTAACGGATGATAATAAAACAATATGTCTGGTCCGTGCAGGCCTATATCATAAAGCTGTTTATGTTTCATAATATTTTCTGACTTACATTTCGGGCATATGCATCTCATCAAATCACTCTCCCTAACAAAAAGTGCTCCGCTTTTTTATCCAAACAGCATTTTAGCTGTTTCCTCCAGCCTTTTTCTTTCTTCTGAAGTATCGTATCCGCATTCCTTATCATCGATTCCTTTCACCGGAGTAATTGAAAACAATCCGCTTCTATTACAGTAAAAATATATTTTTTTCACTTCGCTTAGCTTAAACCGGGCCTCTGCCTCTCCCTCCGGATAAAGCTTTACCATCTGCATCCTGTCAGAAGAAGCTGCAGCAATAAAAGAAATATAATGATTTTTTGTCATTTCATGCTCGATTTGCACATAATATTCATCCTCTGCACGCTCTACAAAAATCTTGTGTTTTTCGTCAGTTCCCTCCGGTTCTTCCGGCTGTAATAACACTCCGTGACAATATATAACTGCCTCGCCGATACCATGAATTACATTTCCACACACTGGGCATACATAAAATACTGAACGAAGCATGTTGGCAGATACGTTGGAATTATTCACTGTATTTCCTGATATCAGCTCAGAAATCGATACTGAAAGTGCATTGGCAATCGGTTCTAACAAAGTAATATCAGGATACCCCTTTCCTGTCTCCCATTTTGAGATTGTTTTGTCACTTACTCCGATTTTTTCTGCCAGCTGCAGCTGTGTAATTTTAGCTTTTTCACGCAGCTTTTTTATAACCGCACCTGTTACATATTGATTCATTTTTTTCACCTCCATATTACTATTATAAATTGCAGCTTTAATTTTTGCCACCTACGGAAAGTAGACCCTTGATTTTTCCCAATTCCCATACACATAAGGAAATAAAATCACCATCCGTAATTCACATTGCTGATGCCCATCAAAATACACAAAATTTCCCCACAAGGTTGTCCATGGAATATATTCCTTTTGCTTTTCATTTACCTTCTCCCTTCATTCGATATCTTGAACCTGTCAACAGTGGCATTTATCAGTCTGAAATCAAATATCCGGGGGTAACTCAGCTAATATAATTCATATTCACAACCTTATCTTAATCAATATTATTGCATACAAAGCAGGTAATATGTTACACATTTTTATGCGTAACATATTACCTGTACGTCTGTCAATATATGATTTGGAGTCTACTCAAACGGAACAACTGCGCCATCGTATTTTTCATTGATGAAATTTTTCACCTCATCTGATTGCAGCACCTTAACTAATGCTTTAATTTTAGCATCGTCTTCATGGCCTTCCTTAACGCATATTATATTTACATAAGTCTTTGCAGCCTCTGAATCACTTTGCTCAAAAGCAATAGAATCCTTTGCAACCGAAAGTCCGGCAGACAGAGCATAATTTCCATTCAATACTACAAATGCCACTTCCTCACGGACTCTGGCAACCTGTGCTGCTTCCAGCTCTTCTAACTCAAGATTATATGGATTTTCTTCAATATCATTTACAGTTGCTGTAAGACCTGCTCCATCCTTAAGCTTTATCAGTCCATTATCCTGTAACAGCAAAAGTGCTCTCGCCTCATTGGTTGTATCATTCGGGATAGCTATTGTATCTCCGTTTTCAATGTCATCTAATGAGCTCTTCTTTCCCGGATAGATACCAAACGGCTCATAATGAATACCTCCGGCATTGGCAAGGTGAGTTCCCTGCTCCTCATTGAATGACTCAAGATATGGTACATGAACCGCATAGTTTGCATCAAGCTCACCGGATTCTACCACATTCATAGGAAGTACATAATCATCAAATACCTTAACCTCAAGTGTATAGCCTTCTTTTTCGAGAAGGGGCTTTGCATACTCCAGTATTTCCGCATGAGGTGTGGCAGATGCCGCTACCGTAATTACCTTATCCTCTTCCTTTTTATCCGACTTTCCACATCCTGTAAGTGATGTTACTGCCAAAACTCCTGATAATAATAATGCTGCTATTTTCTTTTTCATAATAAAATCCTCCTTTTATTCTTTACTTATCTTTTATCTATTTTTTTTGCCGTAAGCATTCCGATATTTTGTATAATCTGGAACAAAACAATAATGAGTATAACTGTTACAATCATAATATCTGTCTGCCATCTGTGATATCCATATCGTACAGCAATATCTCCAAGACCTCCTCCTCCGACTGCACCGGCCATAGCCGAATAGCCAAGAATTGTTCCTGTTGCAATGGTAGCTCCCATAATAAGGGATGTTCTGGCTTCTACCAGCAATACCCTGGTAACAATCTGTAGATTAGTTGCTCCCATGGATTTTGCAGCCTCAATTACGCCCCTGTCAACCTCCTTAAGCGAAGATTCAACAAGCCTGGCTATATACGGAGCTGCCGTAACTACAAGTGGGATAATGGTTGCCGATGCGCCATAGCTTTGACCTACCAGAGCCCTCGTAACAGGTATCATAAGAATCAATAATATTAAAAACGGTATACTTCTTACTACATTTGAAATCAGGTCAAATATCCTGTAAACAAATGCATTTGGTTTTATTCCCTCCTTATCTGTCACCGCAAGAACAATTCCCATTGGAAGTCCTATTACATAACCCAGCAAAGTTGAACCCAGGGTCATATATAAGGTGTCCCTTATTCCTTCTATTAACATTTCAATAATCTGCCCACTAAACACCTATACTCACCTCCTGTACGGTCAAACCATGCCGGATAAGATATTGTATTATCTCTTCCTGTAACTCACTATCTCCAGGAAGTCCCAGTATGATTTCTCCCTTTGCCTTTCCTCCGACATTTCTTGTATTGGCCTGAAGGATGTTAATCGGTACCTTATATTCAAGAATTGCATTTGCAATTACAGGCTCATATGCGGAGCTTTCAGAGAAAACTGCCCTTATCCTTTTAATCTTTTTTGAAGCTCTATCGGGGGCTTCAGCCATATCATATTCATTAAAATTGCTTTTGTCCGATTCGCCCAATATTAACCTCTTGGCTGCTTTTGATTTTGGATTTGCAAATATCTCATTTACTTCTCCCTGTTCGACAAGCCTTCCATTTTCTATAATGGCAACCTGATTACATATTTTCTGTATAACCTCCATCTGATGAGTAATAATCACTATAGTAATACCAAATTTCCTGTTGATTTTCTTCAAAAGCTCCAGTATAGAATCTGTAGTCTGAGGATCAAGGGCACTGGTTGCCTCATCACATAGAAGGATTTCAGGATCAGAGGCAAGTGCTCTGGCTATTGCAACTCTCTGCTTCTGGCCTCCGGACAGCTTGCCCGGATAAGCTTTTGCCTTATCCCTGAGTCCTACTGTTTCCAACAATTCATATGCTTTTTCTTCTGCCTGTTTTTTTTCAATCCTTTTTAGCTTGAGTGGAAAACATACATTAGCTAAAACATTTTTTTGCATCAGCAGATTAAAATGTTGGAAAATCATTGCTATACTTCTTCGTTCTTCTCTAAGCTCCTTTTCATTCAACGTGCTTAACACTTTACCGTCAATTTCAATTTCACCCTCTGACGGTTTTTCCAAAAAATTGAGACATCGCACCAAAGTACTTTTACCGGCTCCGGACATTCCTATAATCCCGTATATGTCCGCTTTTTCAATTGAAAGATTGATATCCTGTAAAGCCTGTACCTGCCCCTCCTTCGAAGTGAAGGTTTTGTTGAGGCCTTTTACTTCAATAAATGCCATTTGCATCACCTCTTTTATTCCCTACTAACTCAGTAGGTTTATCTTGAAATGAATATTAACATAACCAGTCGTCTTTGTATAATTGTTAATTCCTTTTACTTGTTATAGTTTTTGCCTATAAGCCGGATCACTGCACTATTATCCAATTACAGTCTTTTTGGCAAATAAAAAAGCATCCCAAGGATGCTTTTTTATGCTTTGTGAATTCACAGTCTCCTATTCTTATAACGGTAAGTTGTATAATCGGATACAAATATTTTCTGATAAATTAATCGGTAATAAAGGTATTATATATCGCCCTTATTGCTGTATCAAAATCGTCATTCTTAACCCCGATTATAATATTAAGCTCGGAGGAGCCCTGATCTATCATTCTTATATTAATACCTTCCTTTGCAAGTGCACTAAACAGCTTTCCTGCTGTACCACTTGCTGACTTCATGCCCCGTCCCACAACTGCGATAAGCGCAAGACCCGATTCAATTTCAACCGAATCCGGCTCAGCAAGACGATGAATAGCTGATATAACACTCTGCTCCTTGTGAATAAATTCATCCGCATGCACCACAATTGTCATTGTATCAATACCTGATGGCATATGCTCAAAAGAAATCTCGTTTTCCTCAAAAGCCTGCAAAACCTTTCTTCCAAATCCAATCTCAGAATTCATCATAGCCTTGGTGATGAATATAGTACAAAAATCCTTCTTGCCGGCAATTCCTGTTACAACGTAATCCTGCTTCTGGCAGGTACTTTCAACGATCCATGTTCCCTCATCCATTGGTGAATTTGTATTGCGGATATTAATCGGAATTCCGCAATGGCGAACCGGAAAAATTGCATCCTCATGAAGCACTGACGCTCCCATATATGAAAGCTCACGAAGCTCTCTGTAGGTGATATATTTTATTGATTTCGGATTGGAAACAATTCGTGGATCTGCAACCAAAAATCCTGATACATCGGTCCAGTTTTCATACACATCCGCACGGCTTGCCTGTGCAACAATAGAGCCTGTAACATCTGAACCACCTCTGGAAAATGTCTTAACATTTCCATCCTTTCCAAGTCCATAAAAGCCCGGAATAACCGCACGAGGACTCTTTTCAAGTCTTGCTCCAAGAACCTTTTCTGTCTTATAGCTGTTAAGATTCCCCTCTTCATTAAAGAAAATTACCTCAGCTGCATCTATGAAATCCATTCCAAGATACGCAGCCATAATCTTTCCATTAAGGAATTCTCCTCTTGATGCAGCATAATCCTTGTTTGGATTATTAATAAGATTCTTAGTAATTACCTCAAATTCCTTATCAAGAGAAAATCCACTTAAACCAAGTCCTTCAATAATCTCGTCATACCTTGCTTTAATAGCTTTGATTTCATCGGTTATATCTTTTCCTTCATCAGCTGTTTCAAAAACATGCAAAAGCATATCTGTAACCTTGATATCATCAGAAAATCTTTTCCCCGGTGCAGAAGGTACAACATAAACACGGCTGGCATCCGATGAAATAATATCTCCCACCTTTTTAAACTGCTCGGCACTTGCAAGTGAGCTGCCACCAAATTTGACTACCTTTTTCATAAATATATTCCCCTTTAATTATTTTATCTTATATATGAACACTTGTATTCTATACATCTTTGGTCATTATGGCAAGAGGTAATTTTTATTCCGACTCATTTTAGCAGGTCTGTCATACTTTTCACACCTGTAACAATTGTTGAGCCATTGTGAAGCAATGCAGAGGAAGATGGAGAAATAATACCAGCAAGTCCCATAACAATAAGCAGTGAATTAAAACCAATAATAAATCTGTAATTACTCCCAATACGCTTCATCAGTGCTGTACTTATTTTCCTTAATGTAATCAGATTCATAAGATTATCGGCTGAAATAGTTATATCTGCGATTTCCCTTGCTATAGCTGCTCCTGTTTCAATGGCAATGCCTGCATCGGCTTCTGACAATGCGGGAGAATCATTAACTCCGTCTCCAATCATAATAACCTTATGTCCTCTTTTACGCTTTTCTCTTACAAAATAAGCCTTATCTTCCGGAAGCACCTCCGCATGATATTCATCGATACAAAGTCTTTGGGCAACGGATTTTGCCGCTTTTTCGTTATCACCTGTCATCATGCATATATTAGAGAAGCCCAGACTATGAAGCTCATCTATTACACAAGCTGCCTCTTCCCTAACCGGATCAAAAATACACAAAACAGCTACTACAACTCCGTCTATAGCCAGATATATCCTTGAATACTCAGGCTTAATTTCATTAAGCTTATAGCTTTCATCTTTAGGAATAATACACTTTTCATCTTCTACTACAAAATGATGACTGCCTATGACAACCTTTTTTTCACCGATAAAGCTGCTTACACCATGAGCCACAACAAATTCAACTTTTGAATGTATTTCCTCGTGTTCCAATTGTTTTTCCTTTGCTCCATATACAATTGCATTTGCAACGGAATGAGGATAATGTTCCTCCAGACAGGCTGCAATCCTAAGCATTTCATCAGGGTCATTTCCTGAAAATGTAACCACATCAACCAACTTCGGTGTAGCATGAGTAAGTGTTCCGGTTTTATCAAATACAATGGTATCAGCCTCAGCTACCGCTTCCATAAATTTACCACCTTTTATGGATATTCCATATTCCCTTGCCTCACGGATTGCCGACAATACGGCAAGAGGCATAGATAGCTTCATTGCACAGGAATAATCCACCATCAGAAAGGAAAGTGCCTTTATTATATTACCGGTAAACAAATATGTACCGGCAAAGCCCAAAAAGCTATATGGAACCAATGAATCTGCCAGACTATATGCTTTTGTTTCAGCACCTGATTTAAGCTTTTCTGATTCCTCAATCATCCTGACAATCTGATCATATTTTCCTGTTCCTGATTCCCGGGTAACCTGAATAACAGCTTCTCCTTCCTCCACAACAGTACCGGCGTACACATAACTATCGACGAATTTGACCACAGGCTCAGCTTCCCCTGTCATAGAGGACTGATTGACAGTCATTTGTCCTCTGACAACTTTTCCATCTAAAGGAATAATGTCTGAATTTCGAACAATAATCTGATCTCCAACGCGTACCTGGCCAATACCTACGGAAATCTCCTTATCATTATTCAAAAGCCAAACCTTATCCACGTTAAGTGCCATGGATCTTGCCAGATCTCCTATGGACTTTTTTCTTGTCCATTCTTCAAGAGTATCACCACTATCTAAAAGAAACATAATTGATGAGGCAGTGGCATAATCCTTTCTTACAATAGACGCAGCAATAGCTATTCCGTCAAGTACCTCAACCTTCAGCTTACCTTTTGACATTACAGAAACAGCCTTCACAATATACGGAATACTTTTTATCACCGTTCTCACAGCAGCAACAGGTGCCGGCAAAAAAATCTTGCACAGATTATGCTTGATTATCTGGGATAAAAAACGTTCCTGATATTCTCTGTTTAATTTGCGTCCTGTTTCCTCAGGCACACGGGCAATAACTGCTTCATCATTTGCATCGTATCCTGCAAGAGCATCAAAAAGAATCCTCTTGTTTTCTTCCACGGCTTCACTCTTAAATATAACTACTGCATTTCCGGTTCTTTCATCTACCTGTGCATTTTTTACTACAGGCAAGTCCTTGATAAAGTATTCCAGCAGATCTGCATCTCTCAGTGACATATTAAGAATAGGTATTTTAACTCGTATTCTTCTACTTGATTCATGCAAAGTTACACATATCATACATAATTCACCCTATTATTATTAATCTAATTTTTCTCAGATGTATCACTTTTATCTTTGTTGTCATACTCTTCAATTATTGCTCTCGCCTCCTCAATCCTGGAAAGCTCCTGTGCAGCATATCTCTTTTCGTTTATATCCCTGGCATCCTCATAGATATCTCCACAATTTTCCTTTAAAATCATAGCCTTTTTAACTACACTGTCCTTACCTCTTAAAACTGCGGCTGTGCAATGGGTATACACTTTTTTTGCGTCATTGCCTGAAAGAATTGCAATTCCTGCTGTTCCAAACACAACGCCTCCTAAGAAAGCTCCAATCTTCTTAATGTTCATAATAGTACCTCCGTTATCTGTTTTTATTTATCTTATTTTAACACTGATAATATGAAAATGCTTAATTAACGTTTGTTAGTTGAGGCTGACAAATATATTCTACTTTTCCCTGACCTGATTAAGGTATTCCTTGATTTTTTCAAAACTTTCATCAGAAATGACATGTTCTATCATACAGGCATCCGCCTCAGCAATATCCTTGGATATACCTATGCATTGAAACCATTCCAGAAAAAAATTATGTCTTTCATATATCCGGGAAGCAATGGCATATCCCTGATCCGTAAGCAGAACTCTCCAGTCATCCTTAATAATACAGCCTTCCTCTTCAAGCTTTTTTAACGCAACACTTGTACTTGCCTTAGAGTATCCCATCTGTTCAGCTATATCTGTTACCCTGCATGCACCATACTTATTGATTCTGATCAGTATGGCCTCCAGATAATCTTCCTTGGATTTCTTGATTTTACGCTTGTCCATGTTATTTACACCTCCCTTATGCGTCTGCTATGCAATAATGGAAAGATGCCTCCGGGATTTCTCCGGAAGCATCTATTAAAGAATATCAATTCTTTATGCTATTCCACATTTTTTAATGCCTGATCCATAGGAATCTTTTTAATTCTCTTAAAGTCAAACATCATGACTATCAGATATCCTATCATAACAAAGGCAAACATCTTAACATATCCCAGAGGACTGATGTAAAAATCAAACCAGCCTGTATATGATGACATCATGACCTTCCATACATATAAGATGGCTAATTCACCCAGAAATACACTTATTATATCTATTATTACTACTGCTATGGTAGTTGACATAAGATACAATCCTGCTATTTCCTTATTTTCATATCCCAATATTTTTGTCATGGAAATTGCATTTTCATTTTTTTCAATTATTATTTTTGTCAACAGATAAATAAGTACAACCGAAAGTAAAATGCACAGATACTGGAAATATGTCATATATGATCCCATTGAATGATCCAGCTGGTCACACATTTTTGTAATATCGTCTATAGTAATAATTGTAGCAATATAATCTTCCTTAATATCATGTATCTCAGAATCAGTTAAGTATCCGCTGAACTCTCCGGACTTAAGTTCAAAGCTTTTACTGAAATTCTCAATAGGCATGAATACTGCTATGCTCTGACACTTATCATAAATTCCGGAAATCCTGAATTTGTATTGCTTATTCTCATATTTCTCATCAAGGGTAAATGTGTCTCCCTCTTCCAGATTATATTTTTTGCTAAAGGATTTTGAAATATACACCTCATTATCCTTAAGGCTGCTAAAACCCGGTATATTTACATATCTGCTTTCGTCCTCAATGCCGTATACCGAAACCTCCTCACTCAGCTTATCACCTTTTTTCTGAAGGGTGGCCATATCAAACATTTCGGCATCAGGATTATCAGTTTTAATAATATTACCATCTTCATCCTCATATGATGAAAGTACATATTGATAATTTGCAAACATCAAATCTCCGGTATGATCCTTGTAATACTTGAGAGTATTAGGCATACCTACTGCCATGGCCAACATAATCATAATAAAAGCTATTCCTGCAAAAAGTACAATGTAATTAGGTATATTCTGAAGCAATATTCTCATACGGAAACGGCTTAAGAATTTCCATCTTGGAAGCCTCATTGTCTTTTTACGCTTATTTTTCTTCAAATCATGTCTGATAAATTGTAATGGTGTATGTTTCATCATTTTTACTATTACCAGAAGATTAACAATAAACATAAGTGCAATCGGTATCAATGTTGTCTTTACAAAAGCAGTTGAATTCCATATTGTCTTGTATGTCGGAAGACTATAGCTGTTATAATACATTCCCACAACAACGTTCTTAAACACTGTATATCCAAGAATATTACCGATAACAGCACCAATAAGAGTGACAATTACAGGCATTGACAGGTAATGTCTTATAAGCTCTCCTCTTGTATACCCTGATGCCCTAAGGGTTCCTATAGTGGCTGATTCCTTAATGATGGTATTACTGATTGTAATTGCAAAAATAAATGCGATAATCACAGTTAAGACATCTAGTATAACTCCACCCATTGCCTCATCTGAACCCATATCATCTGTGGCAAAGTTTATTGCCGGATTGGCATATGCAGGAACATAATCCTGTATTTCATTATCCGCAACAACAGTCTGGGTTAACAAAGCCTTCATAAAATCATCCGATTTGCTTTTTGTCTCGATATCATCCTCAGGTCCGTTTTCATAATTCCATGCGTAATTATAATGTACCCTTTTCCCGAGAGTTTCAAATCCCTCCTCAGTTACCATAGCTACATCAAATTTCAACGCATCAAACATAAAATCTGTAGCCTTTTCATGAAGTGTTGCATAATTCACATAAGCAATAAGACCTACTACCTTAAACTCTTTTCCGCCTACAGTTATTGTATCTCCTGTCTTAATACCTACATTATCGGCATGCATACGGTCAATGGCAATTTCATCCGCTGCTTCAGGAAATCTTCCCTCATGTATACAGGCATTATTTACATCCTCTGTTTTATAATAAACACGGATGTCACCATCCTTTTCACCGTTATTGTCATAATCCTCATCTTCATCACGGTAAAAATTCTCATATACTTTAACCTTCTGAGCTTCAAATCCAGAATCATTCAGTTCATACTTATCTTCTGCCTCAGCATATTCATCATCTATTTCGTTCTGTATCTTTTTCCATGCCTCGTCGTATGCCTCACTATAAGCCTCCTCATATGCTTCATCATAAGCACTGTCATAGGCACTTGCATAAGCGCTGTCATAAGCTGTCTGATAGCTTCCATTCTGCTTAGCCTGTTCAACAGCCATATCCAGCATTGCATCAGCCATTTCCTCATTAATGCCACTTTCTGTAAGAGTTTCTTTCACCTGTGCTATAAATTGGGAATCAAACTGATTCTTAAATTCACTGTCAAATTTGTCATTAAATTCTCTATCAAACTCTTTCTTGAATTCATCATCAAATTTGTCATCCAGTTCACTCTTTGCTTTATCCAGATAATATTGCTTAATGTCTGCCTTTTCACCTGTTTCAATAGCACTAACAAGGTCGTAATCAGCCTTATTTTTCAGCTCAAAATGTCCATCCTCCCGCTTATATTTTGTTATGCCCTCTTCGGCGGCCTGCATCATACTTCCGTTTGCCACATACATGCCTGATACAAAGCCTATTGTCAAAATAAGAAATAAGGCTACCACAAGATATTTTTTCCAGTCTCCTATAAGCTCTCTCGGAACACGTTTTATAAGGGGATTTTTAATTTTTTTCATATATCTCACACCCCTTACCACTCAAGTTCCTGAGCTGAAATTTTATTTTCATTAATATTGTTGTGACGTACAGCACCATCACGAAGCTTAATGACATGATCTGCCATATTCTTTATAGCTTCGTTATGAGTAACCATAATCACCGTATTTCCATATTTCCGGTTTACATCCTCAATAAGCTTAAGTATATCCTTGGATGTGTTATAATCCAAGGCTCCTGTAGGCTCATCGCAAAGGAGGATATCCGGATTTTTGACAATTGCACGCCCTATGGATACACGTTGCTGCTGTCCACCTGACAACTGGTTAGGTAATTTATATCTATGCTCATATAATCCAAGCGTATTCAGGAGATCATCGATATCCAGAGGATTATCGGAAAGATATGCTCCCACTTCGATATTTTCCTTTACATTCAGGTTTGCAATAAGATTATACATTTGAAATACATATCCGAGATGCTTCCTGCGATATCTGGTAAGACCCTTTTCATCCATATCCTCAAGCTTATCTCCGTTAATACAGATATAACCTGAATCAGCATTATCTATTCCTCCTATAATATTAAGAAGAGTAGATTTTCCTGAACCGGATGGTCCGAGAAGGACGCAGAATTCTCCTTTAGCCACAGAAAAATTCATTCCACGGAGAACCTCCTGCCTGGTATCTCCACTTCCAAAGCCCTTTTTCAAATCAACAATTTCCAAAAACTTTTTCTCTTTATCAGACATAATACCCTCTTTCCGCAATATAAATTGCTAAAATTTATATTTAAGTCGCCAAATTAGTTTAATGCTAATATTGGTTAGTTATAACTAATTACAGGTAGATTATATCACTTATAAAAATGATTTCAAGGATAATCTTTCCAGATGATAATAATTATCAAAACATAAAAAAACCGGTAAGGATATCATTGTCCATGTTCCTGACATAAAACATAGGTAATGATATCCCTACCGGCTAATTAATTCTAATCCACTGTAACTCCGGCAATTTTAACCAGTCTCTCTGCAACCTGCTCAACACTGACGAATGAATTCTCAACGTCTTCCGTTACCTGCTTCTGGCTTCTTCCCTGCTCAACAACCTGACTTGTCTGTTCTCTGAGACTTCCAACAAGCTCAAGAATCTTTTCCGATGTCTCTACCAGCTTATTGACAAAGCTTTCGGTTTCTTCACTGGCATTCAACACCTGAATTGCCATTTCCTTTGAATCAGTCTGCATATTTCCGATTTCATCGGCTTCAGCCTTTGCACCATTAATCTTTAAAAGACCTTCCTCTATGGAAATGACACTCCGCTTATTTGCTTCCTGAACCTGCTCAAGAAGTTCTTCAATATTGAGTATTATTCCCGATATGGATTCACTGGCAGTCTTGGAATTTTCTGCCAGTACTCTGACTTCTTCTGCAACAACAGCAAAACCTTTTCCATGCTCTCCGGCTCTGGCAGCCTCTATGCTGGCATTCAAGGCAAGAAGATTGGTCTGTGAAGTGATATTACCTATAGCTTGGGCAAATTCCGAAACCTCTTCCATTGCATCTTTGAGACTTGATATAGCTTCCTCTGTATCTCCTGCAGTTCTTTGAATTCTCTCCATGCTGGAAGCGGTATCTGTCATATATGTAATATATTCTCCCAGCTTTTTGTATGTTTCCTGAGCTATTTGAGCCATCTTATCACTTTGATTTCTTATATTTTTTGCATTTTCTGTAGCTGTCTGTGTCTCACCGGTAAGCTCAACAGCAAGCTGTTCGCTGCTGTCACAATCCTCAAGAGATTTCTCAGCCGCATTGGTTATCTGCTCATTGGTTTCCTGAAAATGTCCCATATGCTGTCTGAATTCCTTAGTCTCATCAATCAGCTCTGTGGATGCCTGATTACACTCAGATATGAGTACTGCCACCTTCTGTGTGTCATTAAGGTTCTCCAATACTTTTCTTGCTGCTTCGGCAATCTTTACGCACACAAGGGTCATAACTGAATTTTCAATCAGAAATCCCACACTACGGCTCACAAACCAGGTAAAATTATCATCAAATTCAATCTGTTTAACTCCCCTTGAACGCAGAAAAAGTGAGAGGACAAGAAATGCATAACTTATTATAGCTGTCTTAAGGGTAAGCCTTTTGTCGTAATAGAAAATACTGAATACCATCGGTAATGAATAAGTCATATAGATACCTACAGAGGCATTACTTGCCATAATTGTAAGCAATCCACATAAGGCTACAAGAACCACATACTTCAATATCTGTATTGGTACTCCCGCTTTATATGCAAGTGTTGGACCCATGGTAACAACAAGACCGACACCTGTCATAATCAGCAAATCTGATATTTTTGACTGAAATAAACCAACAGCCGAAAAAATCATAATTGCCGGAAATACCAGAATTATCCATCTTAAAATCTTAATCATGTTTTTCGTTACATTAACTTCGTTGTCATAAAAAAACTGATTATCTTTACTATCCATACATTAATTCTCCTTTGCATTACAATATATGTACCATTTTATCAGTAATGCTATGATTATACCAGTACTTTTTACATTTTACATATATGATATTTTTTGTTAACATAAAAGGTACAAAATGCTATAATAATAAAGGAAAAGGGGGTAGATATATTATGTTTCAGTCCATAGAAAGAAAGCATCCTGTTTTTTATGAATATTTCAGAATATTTATAGTTATTCTTGCATCACTCATTTTTGCATGGAATCTCAGCTCCTTTGCCAGGGCTGCCAGCCTGTTACCCGGAGGTATGTCAGGAGTATCTTTATTGCTTCAGCACGTTTTTCAAAGTGCTTTGCACATAACCATACCATACACTCTGTTTAATATTATTCTTAACCTTATACCTGTCTATATCGGCTTCAGATTTATCGGAAAAAAATTTACCCTGTATTCTCTTCTCACTATATTTCTGTCCAGTATTTTTGTGGATATATTACCATCCTTCTTTTTTACAAATGATGTACTGTTAATAAGTATATTCGGTGGAATTATAAATGGTTTTGCCATAGCTCTTTGCCTCAATGTCGGAACAACTACAGGAGGAACAGATTTTATAAGTATCTATATGTCCCAGGAAAAAGGGATGGATGCATGGAATTATATTCTTGCCGGAAATGTAGTTATACTTCTTATAGCCGGAGCCTTGTATGGTTGGTCCATTGCACTGTACTCAATAATTTTCCAGTTCTGCAGCACCCAGGTTATTCAGATTCTTTATAAACGTTATCAGAAAGAAACTCTCCTTATAATATCGGATAAATATGAAGAAATATATCAGATGATTAAAAATACGACCAATCATGATGCCACACTGTTTAAGGGAATAGGCTGCTATGAAAATAAAGAAAAAACAATGATATACTCGGTTATTAATACAGATGCAAGACGCCAGCTGATTCCTCTTATCCGCAGCATAGATTCCCATGCCTTTATAAATATCCTAAAAACAGAAGAATTAGCCGGAAGATTTCATAATATTCCTAATGATTAATCATGGATATTTCTGAATCCTATCAATATTCATTTCATTAGTATGAACTTTACATATGTTAGATATATAATATTTCTTTATTCATCTATTATCAACCATGTAAATATATAGAATCAACCTAGAGTCTATAAAGTAAAAAAAGACTGGAATCACAAGTAATTCCAGTCTTTTAATCAGCAGGGGATGAGAGAATCGAACTCCCGCCAAAGGTTTTGGAGACCCCTATCATACCATTTGACCAATCCCCTATATTAAATTTAAGCACACCATAAAGTGTGCTGTATTACTAGTTATTCAAAGTACCACATGTGTACCTTCAGAACCTC
>DLKL01000013.1 GCA_002476495.1 Lachnospiraceae bacterium UBA7589 | reverse complement strand
ACTTATTTTAGAATATATGTGCGTTATTATCTCACTTTTTCTGTTTCCGTTGCGAAATTCCACACAATCTAAATGAAGCGACATATAAGTCCACGTGTTTTCAGGTATTTTGAACCCACCATTACTTAATAAGTGCAAAGCACGAATTTAGTACCCGTTGCGAGGTGAAAGCAGCGAAAGCGTGCCTGAACTACAGAACTTATACATCGCTCCACTATAAAAAATCAAATGCCATTCATATGATTAAAATTGAAAATAGCAGCATATCAACAACCAATGTCAAAGCAATTACAAAATATATTACATCAGATATTAAATATATCGCTAAATACCTTTAATGCCCCATCAGTTTCATGAGCAAGAACCTTCTTGGCAAGTACCTTGCCAAGCTGTACTCCCTCCTGGTCAAAGCTGTTAATATTCCAAAGGAAGCCCTGGAACATTATCTTGTTTTCAAAATGAGCAAGAAGAGCACCCAATGTCTCAGGATCAAGCTTTTCACCTATAATAATACTTGAAGGGCGACCTCCCTTAAAGCTCTTATTACTGTTGTCATCCTTTTTTCCACATGCAAATGCTACTATCTGTGCTGCCACATTTGCGCAAAGCTTCTGCTGGCTTGTGCTTCCCTGAATATCCACATCAGTTCCAATCTGGCTATTCTTAAAGCCGATAAATTGCAATGGAACAATATCAGTTCCCTGATGCAGAAGCTGATAGAATGAATGCTGTCCGTTTGTACCCGGCTCTCCAAACATTACCGGACCTGTAGGATAATTCACAGGCTCTCCAAATCGGTTAACTGATTTGCCGTTTGATTCCATATCAAGCTGCTGAAGATGAGCCGGAAAACGTGAAAGTGCCTGGGAATACGGAAGTACTGTTGTTGCAGGATATCCCAGAACATTACGCTCATATACACCAATCAGAGCATCCATCATAGCAGGGTTCTTACGGATATCTGTATTCTTTGCAGTTTCATCTTCTGCTGCCGCACCTTCCAGGAAGCGGGCAAATACATCACCACCGAATGCAAGAGAAAGCACTGCCCCACCAACTGCTGAGGTTGAGGAGAAACGTCCACCTATATAATCATCCATGAAGAATGCTGCAAGATAGTCGTCACTCTTTGCAAGTGGAGAGGTCTCACTTGTAACAGCAATCATATGCTTTGAAGCATCAAGTCCTGCCTTTGCAAGAGCATCCTTAACAAAGGATTCATTGGTAAGGGTCTCCAGCGTTGTCCCCGACTTTGATACAAGTACAAATATCGCATGAGCTACATCAGTGGCTGCAAGAACTGCTGCCGCATCGTCAGGATCCACGTTACTTATAAATTTTGCATCCATTTTAAATGTGCCATTTTTCTTAGCCCAGTTTTCAAGAGCAAGATACATTGCGCGAGGGCCAAGATCACTACCACCTATACCTATCTGAACTACTGTAGTAAACTTTTCACCTGCGGCATTTGTAATCTCACCATTATGAACCTTTGCAGCAAAATCAGCTATTCTCTTCTGCTGTTCAACATAAAAGCTTCTCTTGTCTGTTCCATCTGCTGTAACCGGCTTGCCCAATTGCCCACGGGTCATCTGATGAAGAACCATACGATTCTCTCCTGTATTAATTATCTCACCGTTGTAGAGAGCTTCATACTTTTCTACAAGCTCTGCCTCTCCGGCAAGCTTGGCCAGCTTATCAAGTATATTGTCATCTACCTCCTTGGCCGCATAGTTATATACCATGCCCTTTGCCATGGGAACGCTATAATTCCTTGCTCGCCGGGCTCCTGTTTCTCCTGCCATAGCCTGTGTCAGGTCCACGCTTCCCTTAGTTGAAAGAAGCTCATTATATGCCTCTAAAGTATCAAGATTTTTCCAGTCAGCCATCCTTTAATTCCTCCGTATTTGTTTTGGGATATACACCCACGATGACTATATTATAATCTTTCATGCCTGATTTGTCATTATAATATTTTCATTAATTTTCATCAGAATATTTTTCTTCCCCATGGTTTGCCTTTCTCTTTTTTGCATTCTTTCCACTCTTTTTTCTGACGATGACTATAGCTGCTACAATTATTATTAAAATCAGGATTATGGCATATATATTCATGATAATTTCAAACAGAAGATTCTCCAAAGCCTCAAGGAAATTTTCCCATGAGCTTTTACAGGTATTTTTGAATCTCTGTCCAAATGTATCCTCCGGTTCCGGCTCCTCCTCGTACTCAGAAACCTCGTGGATTGTTATGTCAATGTACGAATAAGCTACGTCGTTCTCAATGTTAGTAATACCTGATTTCAGTTCTGCTATCTGCATCTGTATATCAAACAGCTCATTTTCAATCTGAAGGGCATAGGATTCATCCTCTGCTTTTTCCAGCAATGCAAGATACCTTGCATATTCAGCCTCATATATTTCAAGACGGGTTTTATATGTTCCATACTCCTGGGTAACATTTGTAACCTGGGAATTTCTGTCTCTGACATCGCCGAGCGATGTTGAACTATCCATCACAGACTCGTATTCATTGCTTGGAATTCTCACCGTAGCCACATATTCATTATGTGTTTCTGATTTGTCAACAGCATAATACCCTCCCTTAAGTCCGTTGTCAGAATAGGTTTCAGATTCTATAAATCCGCCCTTTTGTTTTACCATTGTCTTGAAGTCGTTTACCGAAGTAGCAAAATCCATAGTATCAATCGACAGCTGTCCTCTATATACCAGCATTTGCCTGTCTATATTCCCTCCATTATTTCCGTAGACTTCTCCAATATTTTCTGATTCATTTTCGTTATTTTCGTTAAGGCCTTTTTCAGTTATTCTGATCTCCTCATCCCCGGCATAAGAAATATTATTGTCAATATCAGCTATCTCTTCTCCCTCATAATAGTTCTCTGTGGAATAAGCGGCCTGCGTATTCTCATAAAGCTCCGTCTTATTATTTTTACTGCTCTTTTCTCCTGATTTGCTATTTCCGCAGCCCCCACAAAAAAGAAGTGTAAGCACAAGTAAACCTGCTACCTTTCTACCCGCCTTAAAATTTATCTTCTTTTTATTCACCATAAATCCTCCTTCCGGCCTATAATTTAAAATGGCCTGTGTTTTGTTTGCTGATATAATGTATACGAAGTAAAAAACAGAATTTATGGAATATTTTTATTGTAATAACCTGCACATGAAACAAGCCGGAAAAAACCAAATAATATAGTCTTTTCCAGCCTGCCTCATACCTGATTATTTTTCATGCGTTTTTATACTATAAATTGCGGACTCTTAATGCTCTGATGGCGTTAAGTATTGCAATAATCATTACTCCTACATCAGCAAATATTGCCATCCACATATTTGCTATACCTATTGCACCCAGCAACAGACAGGTAAACTTAACAAAGAGTGCAAATACAATATTTTCATACACTATTCCAATACATTTTCGGGAGATTTTTATTGCCTTTGAGATTTTCATAGGATCATCGTCCATAAGGACTACATCAGCTGCCTCAATTGCCGCATCAGATCCCATGGCACCCATGGCAATGCCAATATCTGCTCTTGTAAGTACAGGTGCATCATTGATTCCGTCTCCTACAAATGCCAGCTTATCACCTTCTGCTTCTGCTGCAAGAAGCTCCTCAACCTTCGCAACCTTATCTGCAGGAAGAAGCTCACTGTAAACCATATCCATATTAAGCTTCTTTGCAACTTCTCCGGCTACCCTTTTGCCGTCTCCGGTAAGCATAACCACCTTTTCCACACCTGCCTGCTTAAGTCTTGCTATAGCCTCCTTAGCGTCAGCTTTTACCACATCCGATATAACAATATGTCCCATGTATTCCCCATCTACAGCCATGTGTATAATGGTTCCTACGCTATGACAGGTCATATAGGATATTCCATTAAGCTCCATCAGTTTTCCGTTTCCTGCCAGAACCTCATGTCCATCAACCTTTCCTCTGATACCCTTTCCACTGATTTCCTCTATATCCTTTACCCGGTCCCTGTCAATAGTCTTACCATATGCCTTTTGAATGCTTTTGCTTATGGGATGGGAAGAAGCACATTCTACATATGCAGCATATTCAAGAAGTCTTTCATTCTCTATCTTGCTATGGTGAACTCCGCTAACCTCAAATACACCTCTTGTAAGAGTTCCTGTTTTATCAAACACAACACATTTTACCTTTGAAAGTGTTTCAAGATAATTGGAGCCTTTAACCAAAATGCCTTCATGGCTTGCTCCACCGATACCCGCAAAAAAGCTCAACGGAATGCTTATTACCAGAGCACACGGACAGCTTATTACAAGAAATGTAAACGCTCTGTAAATCCACACGCCCCACCGGGCAGCCCTGCCCAGAAACAAAATACATACCACAGGCGGAATAATTGCGAGAGCCATTGCCCCATAGCATACAGCCGGTGTGTAAACCCTTGCAAACTTTGATATAAAATTCTCTGATTTGGACTTGTGGGAGCCGGAGTCCTCCACCAGCTCCAATATCTTTGAAACTGTAGATTCTCCGAACTCCTTTGTGGTCTTTATCTTTAATACCCCTGTCATATTAATGCAGCCACTTATTACATCGCTGCCTTCCTTCACATCTCTTGGAAGGCTTTCCCCTGTAAGAGCACTGGTATTAAGACTTGAATTACCGTCGACTACCACTCCATCTATAGGAATTTTTTCTCCCGGCTGAACAACTATAATGCTGCCTACAGCAACCTCATACGGATCAACCCTTTCTATCTGTCCTTCCTTTTCAATATTGGCATAATCAGGACGGATATCCATTAGTGCACTTATATTTCGTCTGCTCTTTCCCACTGCATAGCTCTGAAAAAGCTCCCCGATCTGATAAAACAGTATTACAGCTATGGATTCATTATAATCTCCCTTGCCTTCATATATAGCAAGACAAAAGGCCCCAAGGGATGCCACCGCCATCAGAAAATTCTCATCAAATACCCGGCGATTCATTATTCCCTTAATGGCTTTTCTAAGAATATCATATCCAATAACAAGATATGCTGCCAGGTATAAGGAAAGCTGCAATATACCTTCTATCGGTATAAAATGCAATATTATCAGCATACAGGCTGCAATTATAATTCTTATCAACATTTTCTTCTGTTTTTTATTCATGTCCTCACCTCCCTGCATGTACTGTATAATACTAAATACATGTCTCGGCTATGCCTATTCCGGTTAATATTCTATCTCGCAATCCGGCTCAACCTTTTTGCAAGCCTTTTCAACCTGCTTCATTACCGACTTTACATCCGCAAACTCTGCGAACTCAATAATCATCTTCTGAGTCATAAAATTAACCGTAGCCTTGGCAACTCCGTCAGTCTTACCCGCTGCCTCCTCCATAAGATTAGCACAGTTAGCACAATCAACCTCAATATTGTAAGTCTTTTTCATAGTAAATTCTCCTTCCAGAATATCATTAACATTTGATTATTTTATCAATTAATCAGTTGTTTAATTGTTATATATGTAGTATAATTCTCACAGAAACGAATGTCAACAAATTTGAAGATACATTTCTATTTGGGCTAAATACATTTCTATTCGGGCTAAAATGCCTTTTCATAAAAAGGAGGTTTTACATGACTGATAAAGTGATACATGATTTTGAAAACATCGCCGAAGTGTTTAAGCAGCTTGGAGATCCAACCCGGCTTCATATATTCTGGATTCTATGTCACAGGGAGGTCTGCGTTTCACAGCTGGCTTTTCTCCTTAAAATGTCCAGTCCGGCCATATCACATCATCTCCGCCCGCTCAGGCACAGTGGTCTTATTGTCAGCCGCAGAGAGGGAAAAGAAGTTTATTACAGCATGTCAGACTGCAACGAAAGCCGGCTGCTTCATACAATGATTGAACAGCTCAGTCAGATAACCTGTCCTAACGGAGGTACTTATGAAAAATAACCATTTTAATCTGCACAATGTATATGAAGGCATCAGCATCTCTTTTACGGACAATGCAGGGTGCTGCAAATCACATTCCGGACATTCTCATCCAAGGAACGAAAGCATTCTGGAAATATGCTATTGCAGTCTGGGGAAGATTGAAAGAAAACTTAAAAACGGAACAACTATATACTTAGGGCCGGGAGACTTTACCATATACACCTCTGATGCCTGCGTACATACCGATACAGTTGCCGGTGACACCTCCTCTGTAGGACTCAGTATATTTGTAGATACAGATTACTTTAACGGAAACACCATAGATATTTTATCAGGAACCGGTGTAAACGGATTAGCCCTCAAAGAGAAATTCTGCCCCGGAAATTCTCTGTCTTTTTTTGCAGGCAATGAAAAAACCGAGTGTATCTTTAAGGACTTTTTCAACCAGCCACAGGAGCTTGCCCACGCCTACTACAAAATAAAGGTGACTGAGCTTCTGCTTTATCTGTTCAGGCTTGACAACTCAGGCATACATATAAGTGAATATATGGCAGCTCAGATTGAAACCATAAGGATGGTTCATGACTATCTTGCCGCTCATATGAGTGAAAGGATTACCATAGAGGATTTATCAAAAAAATATCTTATGAACCAGACCACATTAAAAAGTCTGTTCAAATCCGTATATGGGGAATCTATAGCTGCACATATGAAAGAACACAGAATGAAGCAGGCCGCAGTATATCTTACACAAAATCAAAAAAGCATTAATGAAATAGCCCGGTCTGTGGGTTATGACAGCCAGAGCAAATTCACTAATGCTTTTAAGGAGTATTATCATGTCCTTCCTACAGAATACAGAAGAAGCAATCATATCACATAAAAATCCTATTGAGCTGCAATGTCTTCCAGGCTTGCAGCAAATCTCTCTATATTCTCAATATTTCCATGTCCCTGATTACAGGATATACCATATACTGTATCATCATCCATTTTTATAATGATTGTAACACCGGACTGTGTGCCTGCTACATCTTCGTCACCTGAGTTTTCCTGAACCCAGTCACATATGTTATACTTATCCATATTATCCGCTACAGACTTTTTTACTGTATCATCCACATCCCTTACAATATCCCGGGAGGATATATTGTCCAGACTTCCACTTGCAGAGAATATTTTTCCGAGCTTCAGGTCAATAATCGTTATACGGCATTGTTCTCCCTTTACGTTCTCAATTATTACAGTTTCTGTCCTGTCCTTGTACTCAGGGAGAAATTTGTTTGTCGTTGCTTTGATTGAACCATAATCAGGAACTGCCGTCTTATCCTCCAATGCTTTATAGTCATTGAGCAGGAATCTCGGGTTGCCTTCGCCGATATTGTCATATGTCAATCCATAATAGCTGACAAAAGCGTCAAAATCCACTCCTTCAAATTCGGCTTCATCTATATCGAATTCACTACATACATATTCAAGAGTCAATGTGCCGTCACCATTCTGTAAAGTGTTATCTTTCATTGTAATATCCCCGCTTTCCTTATTATCTGATTTTCCGGTGCCACAGCCAGTCAGTGCAAGTAAAAACACAAACAGCAGTGCTATATATATTTTTTTCCTCACTTATACAAATATCCTCCTTTATTATAAAACATCCTCTCTAAGCCTTACCATATATAATGAACTATTTTCCACTGTTCACCATATCATCTGCCATCCTGTCATATCTATCCATGGTAGATGGCATATAGTCTCTCATATCGTCCATAGCCTCAGTATTTCCTGTTATTCCAAAGCTATAATAGTGTGCCCACATTTCTGTTACCTGGGCATTTGTAGGCTTGCCTGCATTTTCTCCATCCGGATAGTACCAATAGGAATAAGTATCCTCCACACCGTCTCCGTCCGTATCCTTTTTTCCCCAATGTCCACGTCCATCTACAATAACATTATTGGTGATTCCGCCATATACATCAGAAAGACCTGATCTTACAAGTGAAGGTGAACCATCGGACGCATAAGTATAGGTTCCCTCCTTTTCCAAAGCTTTCTCAAAACGGCTTTCAATCTCACTATATATCTTTTTCTCATAGGGATTAAGGATTGATGTGTCCCCATTACTTTTGATAGCAGCAAGAACCTTTATAACATATATCTCCTTTTTCAAAACCGGCTCATCCTTAAGATCAGCATTGCTGTTAATATAGTCCCTGCACTCTAAAGCAATTCTATTATATACATCCTTATACATAATATCATAATTTGAACCACCCTCATATTGCCTGGAATAAGCTTCATTATCTCCCAGATTATAATCTATGGCATGACCACATTCATGAAAAAAGGTTGTATATGCACCTTTGGAATCATAATACAGGCATGTTTTCGGATCAATATTTACTGAATTGGCAACCGTATATGAGGAAGTGGATGAGCCCCCCTTTGTATAAAATGCTCCATCCGACAATGTAACATCCCCAAGCGTATAGGTTCCCAGAGTGTCCAGATAAATACTTCTATACGGCTCATCTGCAGTATATGCAAGATACATAATATTATATCTGTCAAATTTGTCAAACGGTGCATTGGCAGAGTCAAACAAATTATCAAAGCCCAGAGCCGATTCAGGATCAATCAGTCTATACAAATCAACCACAAGCTCCTGTCTTACCTTCAAATCACTTCTTTTTCCTGATGGTCCAAATGCAGCAACGTCTCTCTTAAGCTCATTAACCTCCCTGTCAATATAATTCTGTACAGTTTCATAATCCCCTTCCATGTATGCATCATAAAGGTTTTCAAATGCAACAGCGTCCGGAACCGTCACTTCATCCACCAGCTTGTCATATTCCTCTGTAGTAAGCATAAGAGGACGATCTGAGCTGATATACTTACTGACTTTTACTACCTCCTCGAGCTTACTTACAGACAAGCTTAGTGCTTCAATGAGCATCTTAACCATATCCACATCTGTAAGAGTTGCCGAATCTACGGCATAAACCGCTTCAAAAAGCCTTTCTATGCTGTCAGCAGTCATATCCTGGGCATCAACCAGTTTTCTATGATAATCATCTATATTGGAAAGATAATCATTAATATTCAAATCACTATAGTGTGCTATATCAGCAAAAAAATCAATAAACCCTCCCAGGAAACGGCCATTATTTTTGTCCTGATCATCCTGCACATATCCGAGAAGCTTAAGCTTCTCCTTCTCTGTAAAATCTCTCTGCATATACCCTCCCCATACTATATTATTTACTCTTGATTATGGCTGCATCCTCTGTATCCTCTTCTGCAAATATGCAGGAAATATTGTCAACTGTTTTTCCTGTCTGATTTACCAGTGATACAATTTTTTTGTATAATTCCGATATATATGTATTGAGCTCTGTCAGCTGGGAAGAGGTACTTCCCACATTAGCAGCAAGCAATCCGTTAATTTCATCAATTTTCCCGTCTATCTCTGTTTTATTTTTCTCCTTCAGTTCCTCCAAAAGACCTGAATATCCGGAGAGCTTTTCTATTGAAATATCCGTAGCAGTTGTTGTATTCACCATAAAACCTCCTAATACAAATCCTCGTCAGCTTCATCTATATCTTCAACAAAACCCTTACATACCTTTGATGCTATCTTTGTTACAGCCTCTATTTGTCCACTCAGCGAAGTCGCTGTCTGTTTAAAGGTCAGCAGGTTGTCGTGAATATTTCCCTTTGTTATTCCATCCATACATATCTTATCAATTATTGAAAGATACTCTGTTATTATTTCCTCAAGGTATGTACCTATTGAAATATACGCATCGGCAATACTTTCATAATCCGAATCATTTACAATTAAATCTGCCATATATCCACCTTTCTTCCCACTTACGCCTGAGCTGCAAGCTGTCTTTGTCTCTCTGCCTCTTCTTTTTCTTCCTGCTCTATTCGCCTTACTTCTCCCTTGCAATATACTATATCCTGTTGCAAATCTTCATTCTCCTCAATGAGCAGTCTGATTTTTCTTTTTATATTAGTGTCAATTTCCGTAAAATTTGAAAAAAACTCTATCTGGGATCCGGTGCTTACCTGTTCTCGCAATTTTTCCCCATATAAAGCTGCTCCCTTTGATTTTGCATCCTGAAATTTTGAAAATGATATATTTCTTAGTGACAGATACTGTTCATCATCAACTCTTTTTCCATTGAGGAATTCCAGTTTACTCTCCAAAAGCTGTATCTTTCTTTCGTTTTCCCGGATTTCTTCCTGACAATGTTCCATTCGTCTCTGATAATAAGTCTTAGAACTCATTTAAACCCCCCTTGTAGTATAAAAGTTTTATAGAGCCAACCCCTATGCTGCTTCATTCTCCTTCAAAAAAGCGGCAATCAGGTTAAACTAACCCACAATACTCTCTTAATATAACATAATTCTCATGCAAATACCATATTAAATTTATATTGAAAAAACAAATCAAAAAAGAGACCGTCGTCTCAACGATTAATTTAATCGTTAAAGCAACAGTCTCTTTTATTTACGCATTAATGCGTTATATTATTCAGTACATTACAGCTGAGGTCCTGCAGCCACAAGAGCCTTACCTGCCTCATTAGTTGTGTACTTAACAAAGTTCTTCTGGAATCTCTCTGCAAGATCCTTTGCCTTAGCATCCCACTCTGTTGGATCGGCATATGTGTCACGAGGATCAAGGATTGATGGATCTACTCCGGGAAGCTCAGTTGGAACTTCAAAGTTAAACATTGGAATTGTCTTAGTTGGAGCAGTCTTGATATCTCCGTTAAGGATTGCATCGATAATACCCCTTGTATCCTTAATTGTGATTCTTTTTCCTGTTCCGTTCCATCCTGTATTAACGAGATATGCCTTAGCATTGTTAGCCTTCATCTTCTTAACGAGTTCTTCACCATACTTAGTTGGGTGAAGCTCAAGGAATGCCTGTCC
>DLKL01000023.1:18018-18162 GCA_002476495.1 Lachnospiraceae bacterium UBA7589 | reverse complement strand
CGTCAGTGTGATGACCTGCGCACGCATCAGCGTGCTTCAATATAATATGTCATCACGCGTCAGTGTGATGACCTGCGCACGCATCAGCGTGCTTCAATATAATATGTCATCACACGTCAGTGCGATGACCTGCGCACGCATCAG
>DLKL01000023.1:0-17927 GCA_002476495.1 Lachnospiraceae bacterium UBA7589 | reverse complement strand
GCACGCATCAGCGTGCTTCAACAATATATCCAGTACATTTTACCACACATATTATATCATACAAAGAAAATTTATTCAGCATATTTTCCAAAATGTCAATGGTCTCTGTGGAAATTCAGTCCTGCTTCCCCCTTTTCTTTAATTGGAAAATACTGTATAATGACCTCTGATAAACCATTATAACGGAGTAGAGCTTATGAAATTTTGTGATAAATTATGTGAATATATGGAACTGCTTTCCTGCCAGGCAAAAGAGCTGAGCAATTTATCCGGCATTTCGGCCGCTTCCTTCAGTCGATATAAAAACGGAGATCGTATACCTGAGCTGGGGACAAGGCTGTTTGAAAATCTGTGCAATGCCATTGCTGAGGTTGCCACCAAAAAGAATATTCCGGATATTACAACCGACTCTGTAAAAGAGTCTTTTCTGGCCTGCGATGATTTTGTTGCCACCGACAAAGAGGTTTTGCGGCAGAATTTTAACACAATGATTGCCACCCTTAATATTAATCTCTCACGCCTTAGCCAGTACACCAATTACGATACCTCTGCCATTTTCCGTATTCGCAACGGTTCCAGGAACCCCGGGGATGCCGAACAGTTTGCTGCATCGGTTGCCTCATTTGTTGCAAGGCAGATGTGTACGGCTTCCGAAATTGCTGCCATTGCAAAGCTTATCGGCTGTGATGTGGACAAAATATATGATTTGTCAGCACGATATACAAAAATCAAAGGCTGGCTTTTAAAGCAGCCTGCGCAAGAGTCCGAGAGCGATAGCATTTCCAAATTTTTATTCAAGCTGGACGAGTTCGACTTAAATGAGTACATCAAAGTCATTAAATTTGATGAGCTGAAGGTTCCGTCTGTGCCATTTCAGATTCCGTCCTCCAGGACATATTTTGGCATTAAAGAAATGATGGAAAGTGAATTGGATTTTCTAAAAGCTACCGTACTTTCCAAATCCATGGCTCCGGTGACCATGTACAGTGATATGCCACTTGCTGAAATGGCAAAGGATCCACAGTTTCCGAAAAAATGGATGTTTGGCATGGCTATGATGCTAAAAAAGGGACTTCACTTAAACCAGATACATAACATTGACCGTTCCTTTGATGAGATGATGCTGGGACTTGAAAGCTGGATCCCCATGTATATGACCGGACAGATTTCCCCTTACTACTTCAAAAGCTCACCAAACAATGTTTTTCTGCACTTTCTGAAGGTGTCCGGCGCTGCCGCACTTTCAGGAGAAGCAATTGCCGGATATCATTCCGATGGCAAATACTATCTTACAAAATCCAGACGTGAGGTAGAATATTATCAAAAACGGGCTGATGAAATGCTTAGCAATGCTTATCCACTGATGGATATCTACCGCAGTGAACGCGAAGATGAGCTTAATACATTTCTTCTTGCCGATGTGAAAAAACCGGGTAACCGACGCAATATTCTCTCCTCTCTCCCACTATACACTATAAGCGAGGGACTACTGGACAGTATCCTTACCCGAAACGCAATAAATACGGATGACAAGGAGAAAATAAAAAGATACGCTGCTGTACAAAAAGAGCACGCATTGACTATTCTTGAAAAAGAAATTATTGAAGACGAGGTACCAATATTTTCAGCGCAGGACTTTGTGAAAGCTCCTCCTACATTGGAGCTTTCAGGTATATTCTATGAAACGGATATTACATACAACGAAGAAGAATATACTGCACATTTAAACGAAGCACTTGACCTTGACCGAAAAAATCCAAACTACTCCCTGAAGTGCTCCTCCACCCACACCTTTCGCAATTTGCAGATTTTTATTCACAAAGGACAGTGGGTTATGATATCCAAGGGAAAAGCTCCTGCCATTCACTATGTTATACGTCATCCAAAGCTGCGGAGTGCGATAGAGAACTTTATTCCGCCGGTAACCGAAGAATAACCTTCTTCTCCCGGTTCGGTGCTTTCGGAGCCGAGGCAAAGTCGGGCGGTGCCGCCGTAGGATTTCCCATAATGGTTTCGGCCATCTGTGTAAAGGGCATTTCTTTGACCGTTTTATATGCAGAAACCGTTTAATAATCCTTTCAACATATCAAAAATGGTCGATTTCCCACAGCGGCGGATTCCGGCAAGAATTTTCACCAGCGGAACATCGCGGTAGGTTTTCAGTATATCCAAATAGTAGAGCCTAACGATCACAGTCTGTACAGTTTTTGCATTCGGTCTTGCCTTTGACATGTTTTACATATCTTGCCGATGTCGTATAAGAGATTGGACATTTCAGCAAAAATGTGCTTGGAGCATGGTGCAAAATGATTGCTTCGAAATCCCGCAAATGTAGCATGGTCTGGCGGTTATTTTTTGCATAGAAAAGGAGCTGTGCACTATTTTCTCTTAGTGTGACAGCCCCTTTTCGTTAGCGGAGAGGATGGGATTCGAACCCACGTGCCGGTTGCCCGGCAAACTGATTTCGAGTCAGCCCCGTTATGACCACTTCGATACCTCTCCATATATATTTACCGGAATGCGGCAATGCCGGACATTCCGGATAATATATCCCTTTCAAAATATATACTAGAGCATATAATCAATCATTTTCATTACAGCTTTGCCAAACTCCTCAGACAATTCTTTTGCATTCTCTATGTCAGAGCCCTTTACCCCATAATAGAACTTAATCTTAGGCTCCGTACCTGATGGTCTTACGCAAAGCCATGAACCATCCTCAAGGTCATAGTATACTACGTTTGACTTAGGAAGTCCAGTCGGAAGAACAGCCTTGGTAATCATGTTGGTTGATGTGTCATTATCATAGTTTCTGGCCCATATTACCTTTCGCCCGGCTATTTCCTTCGGAGTATTTTCCTTTAACTGATTCATAATACTCTGAATCTTCTCTATTCCGTCTATACCCTTAAGGGTGAGAGTCTGTATATCATCAATATAATAACCATATTTATCATAGATCATAACCATGGCATCCCACAGTGTCATATCCAGGGATTTGTAATATGCCGCTGCCTCACATAAAGCCATGGTAGCAACAATGGCATCCTTATCCCTTGCATGTGTTCCAATAAGACATCCATAGCTTTCCTCGAATCCAAAAAGGTATGTTCCATTGCCCTTTGTCTCAAAGCCAAGAATCTGCTGACCGATAAATTTGAAGCCTGTAAGTACCTCAATAAGTCTTATGCCATAGCTCTTTGCAATGGAATCTGCAAGATTTGTTGTGACTATGGTTTTAATAAGAGCACCATCCGAAGGCAGACCTCTGGTTGCTTTAATCTGCCCTATCTCATAATCTGCAAGAAGGCTTCCTGACATATTACCTGTAAGGCAATGATATTCTCCCTGCTTGTCCTTTACATAAACACCCAGCCTGTCTGCATCAGGGTCTGTTGCAAGAACTACATCTGCATCTCTTTCCTTTGCCAGCTTAAGAGCAAGTTCAAATGCTTCAGCCGACTCCGGGTTAGGATAGCTTACTGTAGGAAAATCTCCATCCGGCAGCTCCTGTTCAGGTACTACATACACATTCTCAAATCCAAGCTCACGGAGAATTCTTCTTGCCGGTATATTACCTGTTCCGTGAAGAGGTGTATAAACTATCTTTAATTCGCTTCCATATTTATCAATACATTCCTGATGTAATACTAATTTCTTAAGCTCGGCAATATAAGCATCGTCAAGCTCCTTTCCAATAGACTCGTAAAGTCCCTCATGAACAGCCTCCTGCTTTGGCATGGTTTTAGCATCCTGAACAGAAATAGCCTTTACCTCACGCATTATGCCTGCATCATTAGGTGGTGTAATCTGGGCACCGTCCTCCCAGTATACTTTGTATCCATTATATTCGGGAGGATTATGGCTGGCAGTTATATTAATACCGGCTACACAGCCAAGGTATCTTACTGCGAAGGAAAGCTCCGGGGTAGGTCTTAAGGATTCAAATACATAAGCCTTTATTCCATTGGCAGCAAGGCAAAGTGCCGCCACATCCGCAAATTCAGGTGAGCAATGTCTTGAATCAAAAGCAATTACCACTCCCTTGGATTCCTTTTTTCTGTGTATTATATAGTTGGCAAGACCCTGTGTAGCCTTGGCAACCACATAATTGTTCATGCGATTAATTCCGGCACCTATTATACCTCTAAGACCTGCTGTTCCAAATTCAAGATCAGCATAAAAGCGTTCCTTTATTTCCTTGTCGTCATCCTTTATTGCCAATAACTCCTGTCTTGTCTCCTCGCTGAAAAACGGATTGGTTGTCCATTCCTCATATACCTTCATGTAATCCATGGTGTTCCTCCTTCTATTCAATAGCACTTCCTGCAGGCTCAAGCTCAGGAAAGCTATATTCCTCATCCTTGCCATTATCTGATGCATATATGGTGTAGCTTTTTATTAAATGCCCCTGCTTGTACAACGTTATGGTATGGCTTCCAACCGTCTTGTCGAAGGAAACCGGTGTGGTTCCCTCATATCTGCCATCAATGTAAACATCTGTATTAGCAGGTTTGTTTATCCTTATTACATTATCTGTTTTATCTTCAGCTTCCTCTGTAACAGATGCGTTTTCTGTTTTTTCATTCTCCGTTAAGTCCGAAGCTTCATTCTCTGTGTTTTTTTCAGTAGTATCATCAGATGTATTCTCCGTTGTTTCCGATGAATCATCTGTTGTATCATCTTCCTCAAGAGCAGTCATGATTACCTTATAATCCTTTGTGGAATCCTTTATCTCTATACTGCCTCTGAAGGTTTTGTAACCTTCTGCCTCAATCCTCAGGTTATACCGTCCGTATATACCGGTATATGAGTGGCTTTCCTGAAGCTTTCCGCCAACGTAAAGCTTTGCCTCCGGAGGAGTAATATCAAATATAACCGTCCCGGTAGGAATAGCAAGGTTATACAAATCAACCAGAGTTTCCTCTTCCCGGTTTACTCTTATGTCCTTGCTCTGACTGTAACCATTTTTTGAGATACGGAGAGTATAATCTCCCTCTCTCACAGCAATAAGCATATCCTCCGTCACAGGCAGTATTACGTCATAGCCAATCTCTATCATTCCACCTATATATGTATCCTGATTTTTCAGCCTTACATATCCATGACCCTTTTCTAACATTACAGATACCAGCTCATCTCTGTATATATTAAGTGTTACCCTGTCCTCTGAGTTAATTTCTCTGATATCCATAAGGATATCTCCGTCATAGCTTACGGCATTATCCCATAATTTGCATGTAGTGCCGCCGTATCTGGCTGTTCCGTTGTCCGGGTCAGCCACGAACTTTCCTATCCCATTCAGGGTTGTAACATTTTTGTTGGCTGTAATACTTACCATGCGCATCGTATCGGAATAGTACACAACATCAACCACACTGCCATAATGTAAACTGTCTACATGGATAAATTCTCCATAAATGTTATATACATTGACGCCACCGTGATATGCCAGCCGGTATTCCTTTCCCGATACACACTCAAGAAAAGTAAATATGTTATTCTCAAAATCCATACCGGTAATCACAAAGGTTCTGCTTTCTTCTTCATGAGATACTTCATTTTGCTCCGTATTCTCATAAACTTTGACCTTACCCTCATATCTGCAGGCAGTCAGAAGCAGCAATGCCATTACCAGCAATGTCATAATCCCATTTTTTCGCATAGTTACCACCTTAACTTCAACATTATACAAGATTTTTTGCAAAATGTGAAGTAATTATATGGATTTTAATTCATATTTGTACAGATTTAATTCTTGCAACAGACTTTTCTTATCCTCTTCATCGTTTATAACCCGTTCCAGCTTCTCCATCATCTTAGGAGATATCCAGTTTTTCGGTGAGTTAATGTATTGATTACTTATTTTATAAAATTTTTCCGGGTACGAATAAAGTATATAAATATATTCTATATCCCTCTCATCAAGAGGGCAGATACACCTGTAGCGTTCAAATATATTTCTCATAAGCTGTGGACTGTATTTGTTTTTCTCCAGAATTTTTCTTGCAAAATGATACAGGTCCATAAGCTGGTTCCCTACAAAAAATTTATCAAAGCCTATAGTGGCTGCCTGTGTATTTCCTGCTTCATCCTTTCTAAGAAGTACACTATGATGATTATAAGTACCATGGCAATAGCCCAGATGCTTACTCATATCCATAGAAAAATACGGTGTAAATTGCTCCTCGCATTCCAATGCCCTTTTGTAAAAATAGTCATAGGCTTTTATATATGTGCTTTCAAACTCTCTCCTTATTTTTTGTTTTCCTATAAAATTACGCACCCTTTTCAATTCCCTGTTGCGTTTTCTGAAATCTCCGTTTGCCCTAATATGTACATCGCTTTCCGTAGAACTAAAAATATCCCTGCCTGCCAGATGAAATCTTGCCAGATTGTCCACCGCTGCATATATATCCTCAATTTTTGTTGCATTACATTCCTTCCACATATAGAAGGTTCTCAATACATATGGATTATTATATCTATCGTAGGTAATCAGCTCATCCTCTGAATTTTTTACACATCTGTCTATATTTTCAAATTTATGCTCTATAAGCTTTTCCTTGAAAATATATTCTGCCTTTAGCCTGCTCTCGTTTGTGTCTAAGGATTTTAACTGATATATACCTTTATCAGCCACCAGAAGTGTTGCCCCTCTTCCTCTCATAGTCTGATGTACTTCCAAGTCATATGCGTCAAAAACCTCTGTTAATTTTTCAGACAATAAAATCCCCTCCAAACATCAATCTTGTTAATTGTATGTTTAAAGGGGATATTATATGACTTATTTACAGGTTAAATCTGCTTTTTGCTATATTTGTCAAAGTATCTGTATTATTAATTTCCGGATTCTCAAGCACCATCTCAAGCAATACCTTTAAAGCATCACCCATATCCTTTCCCGGCTTCATCCCGAGCTCTATCAGCTCCCTGCCCCCTATGGCAAGCTCTGATATACATATGCATTCCTTATTCTCAATCACCTGATTGTATAGCTTTAAGAGATTCCTTATATTATTTTCCTTTTCTTCTCTTTTATATTCACTCTGCCCTTTCATGTCTGCACGTCTCAAGGCAATATAGTCTGCAAAATAATCCTTCCCAAGCTCTGCCAGAAATCGCCTGAACATAGGTTTTGCTGTAGCATGGCATAATCCGAAATCATGGTAATATACAAGCTTGCATACGGCATTAACAGTATCGTTGTCCATCTTCAATCTGCGCAATATATTCCTTGCCATCAAGGCACTCTTTTCCTGATGCCCGTAAAAATGGTCTGTTCCATTTTGATCTGTTGTCCTGGTAACAGGCTTTGCCACATCATGAAGTAATGCCGCATATCTCATTATTTTGTCCGTCGGGGTATTTTCCATAACCTTTACAGTGTGCATACCAACGCTGTAAATATGGTAGGGATTATTCTGCGGGGTTTCCATCATGCTGTCAAATTCAGGCAAAAATACTCTTGTAAGTCCAAGCTCATATGCAGTCACAAGCATGCCCGGATTATCTGAGGTAATGAGCTTTGTAAGCTCAACCTGGATCCTCTCCATACTTATATCTTCCAGGAATTTTCCCTTCTTTTCCATAGCCGACTTTGTATCCTCATGAATATCAAAGCCAAGCTGGGCTGCAAATCTCACAGCTCTAAGTATCCTTAATGCATCCTCATCAAATCTGTCACCGGGATTGCCAACGCATTTTACTATACCCTTTTTCAAATCCTCTCTTCCACCAAATATATCAACCAATCCGTCTTTTTCATTGTATGCCATGGCATTTATGGTGAAATCACGTCTTTGCAGGTCCTCCTTGAGTGATGGCGTAAAGGTTACACTGCTGGGTCTCCGGTGATCCTTATACTCTCCGTCTACCCTGTAGGTTGTAACCTCAAAGGCATATACATCTTCATCTTTCGCAATGGTTTTGTCAACCAGCACTGTAACAGTTCCATGTTGTATGCCGGTATCAACGGTTCTCCTGAATATATTCTTTATCTGTACAGGGGTGGCCTGGGTTGTTATATCCCAGTCACTTGGAGTTTTTTTAAGGATGCTGTCTCTTACACATCCGCCCACTATATATGCTTCAAATCCATTTTTTTCAAGCTCATGGATAATATATTTTGCCCCCCTGGGCATATAAAGCCTCTCCATACTCTCCCTCTTACTCTGCCGTCTGATTAGTATGCTTTTCCAAAGTAAACCATTTTCTTTGCCGGTTTTCCACAATGAACGCACACAGGTGCAAGCTCTTCCTGCTCAAATGGCATACATCGTGTGGTTGCTCCGGTTTCTTCCTTAATTGCAATCTCGCATTCCTGGTCTCCACACCACATAGCCTTGATAAATCCCTGCTTTTTATCCAGTATATCTGTAAATTCATCCCAGCAGGTTGCAACGTGTGTATTCTTTTCCCTGTGAGCAAGAGCCCGGTCATACATATCCTTTTGCATCTGCTGAAGTATTTCTCCCACTCTTACTGAAAGCTCATCAAATGGTATTACATACTTTTCTCGGGTATCCCGTCTGACAACAACTGCCTGTCCTGCTTCAATATCCTTTGGTCCGACTTCAACACGAAGTGGTATTCCTCTCATTTCCTGCTCAGCAAATTTAAAGCCCGGGTTCTTGTCTGAATCGTCAACCTTAACTCTGTAGCTTCCAAGAAGTTCCTTCAGCTCTGCTGCTTTTTCAAGAACGCCTTCCTTCTTTTGCATAATAGGTACTATCATAATCTGGGTTGGAGCTACCCTTGGCGGAAGGACAAGTCCGGAATCATCTCCGTGAACCATAATAACCGCACCTATAAGTCTGGTTGTCATTCCCCAGGATGTCTGGTGAACATATTGAAGCTTATTCTCCTTATCTGTATATTGAATTCCAAATGCCTTGGCAAAGCCATCTCCAAAATTATGGCTTGTTCCTGACTGAAGTGCCTTTCCGTCATGCATAAGGGCTTCTATAGTATATGTGGCCTCTGCCCCTGCAAACTTTTCCTTGTCTGTCTTTCTTCCTTTGATTACAGGCATCGCAAGAACCTCTTCACAGAATTTTGCATATACATTAAGCATCTGAATTGTTCTCTCCTCTGCCTCCTTCGCTGTAGCATGGGCAGTATGACCCTCCTGCCACAGGAACTCTCTTGAACGCAGAAAAGGTCTGGTTTCCTTTTCCCATCTGACTACGGAGCACCACTGGTTATATACCTTTGGCAAATCTCTGTAGGATTCAATCTCCTTAGCATAAAAATCACAGAACAGGGTCTCTGATGTAGGCCTTACGCACATTCTTTCCTGGAGCGGATTAAGACCTCCGTAGGTAACCCAGGCAACCTCAGGTGCAAAGCCCTCCACATGATCCTTTTCCTTCTGCAAAAGGCTTTCGGGAATGAACATAGGCAGATATACATTTTCTACACCTGTTTCCTTAAATCTCTTGTCAAGCTGGCTCTGTATAAGCTCCCATATTGCATATCCGGCAGGTTTCAAAACCATACAGCCCTTTACACTTGTATAATCAATAAGTCCTGCCTTTGTAACTACGTCTGTATACCACTGGGCAAAATCCTCCTCCATGGAAGTAATCTGCTCTACTAATTTCTTATCCTTTGCCATTTTTTCTGTCCTTTCATTCAATGCTTCTATCTGTTAATACTTTTATTCAAACTCATCCATTTCAATCACATCAAAGGCCTCACCCTCAGGCTCATGCTTAAATATCATATGCTCTCCGGTAACCGGATGGTCGAGCTCTATCCTGGATGAATATAATCCGATTTGCATATATCTTCTTTTTACCTTTGAAAACACAGGATTATATTTTGTATCTCCCCATATTCCACAGCCCTTACCTGCCATCTGGGTCCTTATCTGGTGATGTCTCCCTGTAACAAGTTCAATAAGAACATAAGACAAAACTCCCTGATCTGTCTCAAAAACATCCAGCACCTCATAATTGAGTACAGCCTTCTTTGCACCCTTATCATTCTTTTTACAGATACGGGACATATTGGTTTTACCATCCCTCACAAGATAATCCACAAGCTGCCCTGAATCCTCAGGCAGCTCTCCGGTAAGAATTGCCTGATAGTATTTTGTTATTTTTCCTTCCTGAAGCTGATCCGACAGTCCTGCTGCCGTTTCCCTGGTTTTTGCAAATATCATCACACCCCCTACGGGTCTGTCCAGTCTATGGATAACTGCCAGATAGGGTTCACTGTCATCCTTTGATTTTTCAAACAAATATTCCTTTAGCAGGGTCAGCATGTCCTTGTCATTGCTTTTATCTCCCTGGGCAGGAATGCCACTTGGCTTCACGCAGGCAATAATATAATCATCTTCATACAAAATATTAAGCTTCACACTATTCATCCTCTTAATTCAGTTATATAGTGAGAATATCATTTTCCGACATAAATTTCAAGTTATGCCATATAATATTATTTCTTCTTTCTTCCAAACCACCTTTTTGATCTGGCTGCTGCCACCTCCTGATTGGCGAGCTGCATTTGTCTCAGGCAGCTATCCAGTCTTTTAAAGCGTTCCTCCTCCCTTTCCTCCTTCTCACGCATAACAGTATCAAACTGTCTCATAACATCACCTGTTATTTCTTCCTTTATTGAAGAGGTTATTATATCCTTATTTTCCCTAAGGGCATTTGCTATTATCTTATTCATTACCGTTTGCAGCTGGACAGTCTTAAAATCAACAATCTTATTTTCCTGTTCAATATCATGCTTTTCTTCTGCTTTATGTGTGGTTTCTTCTGTTTTATATGTATTTCCTTCCTCTTTCTTAATTCCTCCTATTCCCTGCTCCATAACCTTTTTCTTGTTTTCGATTCCCTTCTTAATATCCTTTAAGGTTAAGCCTCTCCTCTTTAACTCCTTTACATCACTGAAAAGCTTTATATCCTTTTCATCATAGTATCTGTGTCCCATGGAATTTCTCTTTATATCAAGTCCAAGCTCTTCCTCCCAATATCTTAACACATGGGTTTCAACTCCCAGCATAACTGCTGCTTCCTTTATCATTATTCCATCCATAAATAATCCTCCCAAAGCTTTTCTTTTATTTTTAACTTTAACATATTCTCTGCCCTTATATGAGATTAATCGGCCTCTATTTTATACTGATTTTCTACATTTTCTGCACCTTTTATGCCGTTTTTTATTCTCACGCCTTCGTTGTTTTTACATATTATTATTCTTATTTGATTTTTATCGCATTTCTGTATATAATACTTACTATCTTTGTATTTTTGTTCTATGTATTTGAACACTGTGCAAATTGATATAATGTAACGTAATATGGGAGGAATAATATGTTAAAATTTAAGAAAAAATCCCTTTTGTCACTGTTTCTCAGCCTTTGCCTTATGCTGTCATTGTGCGGCTGTAAAAAGGATAAAGATGACAAAAGCGAAAACACCAAAGAGGATACAGTTGCCACTGATACAGAGGAAACAACCGATACTCCTCTTACAGATACAATAGTAACGGATCCTTCTACTCCTGAAGCCTTAGAGGAGCAAAAGGATTTTGACCAGTGGCTGTGGGAGGAATTTGAGGAGACCGTGACCTCTGACTCACTTACTCTCCACTACAATCTGGCGCATCCGGAAAACTATGGCATTGATCCGATAGAGCCAACCTATGGTGATATTGATATGAGTGAAGATGGGATAGCCGAATCAAAGGAGGAGGCCGAAGAAACCTTTGATGAGCTGCAAAATTTCCAGTACGATCTTCTTACAAGCGAGCAAAAATTTACCTATGACATCCTTTACAATGATCTTAATACAAATTTGGATTCATATAACTATGTATATCTGCAGGAGCCCTTTGCATACACCAGTGGTGTACAATCTAATCTTCCTGTAACTCTTTCGGAATACACCTTTTATGACAAGGAGGATGTTGAAACATATCTTAAGCTTTTAGAGCTTGTACCTGATTATTTTCAGCAATGTCTGGATTTTGAAAAGGAAAAGTCAAAAAGAGGTTATTTTATGAACTTCAGCTGTGCCAGTGAGGTAATACGTCAATGCAGCGAGTACATTGCAACTCCTGAGGAAAATCTCCTTATTGTAACCTTCAACGATAAAATCGGTCAGGTAGATGGTCTTACAGCCGAAGAAATTGAGGAATTTAAGCAGCGCAACCATGACAACGTTATAAACTATGTTATTCCAAGCTATGAAAGTGCAATATCAACCTTTAAAGCCCTCAGTAAAACAGGTAAAAATAATCTTGGGCTTGCCCACTATGAGGAGGGAAAGGATTATTATAAGTATTTGATAGCCAGCAAGGTGGGAACAGATAAATCCCCTGAGGAGATAATTACCCTGCTTGATCAGGAGATTACCAGTACAATGAGTGAGTATTCAACTGTAGCCATGTCACATTACGACGAGTACAATGAATATATAACCGCTGCCCAGAATAATACAATTTACAACGATATCGACCTGAAAGATACCATAGACTATTTCCAGGATGCTTTTACAGACAGATTCCCTGAAATTCCTGACATTGAATATTCGGTTACACCGGTTCATGAATCTCTGGAAAATATTGTGAGTCCTGCATTTTTTATGACACCGCCTTTGGACGATTACACCCACAATACCATCCATACCAACATTGGTGAGGATTCCGCATCCTCCCTGTGGAGCACACTTGCCCATGAAGGAATACCCGGACATATGTACCAGTTTGTTTACTTCCTTTCCAGCGATCCTTCTCCTATAAGAGTTGTTATGGATTTTACCGGTTATCAGGAAGGCTGGGCAACATATGTTGAACAGATGTCCTTTGAATACTATGACGGATATGCCTATGAGTGCTATAGAGATTTTGAAGAGATTAACAACAAATTAAACCTTCTTGTCAGTGCAAGAATTGAAATCGGCGTTAATTACGAAGGCTGGAACATGGATGAAACCAAGAATTATCTCAACAGCAACGGCTTTAACCAAGACGCTGCTGCTGACATTATGACCTATGTTATTGCTGAGCCTGCCAATTATCAGATGTACTGTGTCGGATGGCTTTGCTTTGAAGAATTAAAGGAGAAGGCCCAGAAAGAATTAGGCGACAATTTTAACGAAAAGGAATTCCACAAGGTTATACTGGATGCAGGTCCATGTCAGTTCTTCCTCTTAGAGGAAAAGGTAGATCAATATATCGAGTCAAACAGATAGAAACGTGCACCAAAGGATGCAAAAAAGAGGCTGTCCATCTGCGACAGCCTCTTTAATATTCTATTCTACAACAATTCCGCCAAGCACCTTTATATTAAGAGCTTCACAGGTATCTAACATGCTGTACATCTCCTGATAGGTTACCCTGCCGGTTTTTTCTGCAATAACTATACAGCCTGCCTTTTCGGCTTCCTCAAGAGAAGCTGAGTTGTAAATAATGGATTCACCGGTTTTTATGGTTATACCTTCTTTTTCAAGACGCTTTATCAGATTGTCCAGTATATCTTCAGATATATCCTTTACCGATACTCCTGTTATATACACCCGGGATATACCCATTTTTTTTGCAAGAAGCTTAATATTGGCTGATACCATGCCAATTAACTCGTCTGAAGAAAAAATGTGTATATGCTTACGGCGTTTACAGGTAAGCCATCTGTCAATAAATCCAAACCATCTTCCCTTGGCCGGATTTTTCTCTGCCTTGGCACCCAGAAGCTTAATTCCAAAGATGGTTTCATAATCATCCTCGAATCGCAATTCCCTGTTAATTACATATTTTAATGCCTCATACACCAGAACAAGCAAAATTCCAAGAATGAATCCAATTAATATAAGCTTAATACTGATAGGCGAAGTCTCTTCCTTCTCTTCTATGTTATCCTCATCCACAGGCTTTACAATATCCACATAATCCAGTGCTGCCTTGGAAAGATTTCCTTCACTGGCTGTAAGAGCTGTGCTGTAGCTGTAAAGGTTGTCTATGTTTTTCTTTTGATATGCTGACAAATCTATATTGGAAACCTTCTTTGCAGGTTCATTAAACAATGTAACATCATGCTCGCCAAATTTGTCAATCATTTCAGTCTTATCAGTTTCTATTGCCTCAGCTATTATGGCTTCTATCTTTTTACATTCTTCCTCCGTATTTCCATATATGGAGAGAATAATAAGGTTATCACTTCCCTGGTTTCCGGTCACATCACTGTAACTATTTTTCAAATCTATCAATTCGCCCACATAAGCCTTTGATCTGGCATCCATATTAAGCTCTTCTACTATCTTATCCAGAATCTCGTCGTTATGAAGATTTGTCTTATATGCCTGCACCAGAGCACTTATATTATTGTTTTCATCTATGACAGGATACTCAACGCTGTAATGGTTATCAACATAAAAAACCATTACATCCACATAGAAATTATTAGGCTGTAATTTCATCAACGGAGAATAAGTATTATAATCCTTCTGTGTTTTGCACAAGGTTTTATATGTGAGATACATATCAATGTATATCCTGTCTTCCTCGCTAAGCTTTTCCTCAAGCTTATCTGCATCTACAGACTTTGAGCTTCTGTAATAACCAAATACTCCGAAGGCCAGGGCAAATACCAGAGCCCACACCAGGAATATTCTCCATTTCTGGCAGATATACCAGAACATATCCCCAAGATTAAGTTCACGTTCATCTCTTCTATTCATATCAAGATTATCCTTTCAATATATCACTTATCCCAGCTCAGCTTCACACAGCTTAAGAGCTGAAGCAATGGTCACGTCCATATCATAATATTTATATTCACCCAGACGTCCACCGAATATTACATTTTTTTCTTTATTGGCAAGCTCTTTATATTTTGCATATAAAGCAGAATTCTTCTCGTCATTAACCGGATAATAAGGTTCATCCCCGGGAGCCCATTCAGAAGAATATTCCCTGGAGATAACCGTCTTAGGCAAATCCCTGCCCTCATCATCCTTGCCAAACTGAAACCACTTATGCTCTATAATTCTTGTCCATGGTATAGCCTTCTCGGTATAATTCACAGCCGCATTTCCCTGATAATTAGGAATATCAAGCACCTCATGTTCAAATCTGACTGAACGGTATTCCAGATTCCCCAGTCTGTAATCAAAATAAGCATCTACAGGACCCGTAAATATTACTTTATCAGCCAATCCCCGAAGTTCTTCCCTGTTTTGCAGATAATCCACATTAAGTCTTACCTCTACATCCTCCAGAAGATTATGGATAAGCTTTGTATAACCACCTATTGGAATACCCTGATAAAGAGCATTAAAATAGTTATTGTCATAGGTAAATCTGACAGGAAGCCTGCTTATAATAAAGCTTGGAAGCTCTTTGCAATCTCTTCCCCACTGCTTTTCAGTATAACCCTTTACAAGTATCTCATATACGTCCTGCCCAACCAGACTGATAGCCTGCTCCTCAAGATTACGGGGTTCTCCCTTTACAGCTTTTCGCTGTTCGTTGATTTTATCCTCTGCTTCCTTTGGAGTAGTGACTCCCCATATTTTGTTGAATGTGTACATATTAAACGGCAGGGAATAAACCTCTCCCTTATATTTTGCTACGGGAGAATTGGTAAATCTATTAAATGTAGCAAACTGAGTTATATAATTCCACACCCTGCTGTCATTGGTATGAAAAATGTGTGCTCCATATTTGTGTACATGAATACCTTCAATATCCTCAGTGTAAATATTACCACCCACATTTTCCCTCTTGTCTATTACAAGAACTGTTTTACCCTTCATTTTTGCCTCATGGGCGAAAACTGCACCAAACAGTCCTGCACCCACAACTAAATAGTCATACATATCTATATTCTGCTCCCTTCATATCAAGATAATGACGATATCTGTCTACTCTATCCACGCACCATTAGCATCTACATAATAGCCATCAATATACCGGTTAGTCAAAAGCTCTCCCGATGCATTAAAATAATACCACCGGTAATTGATTCTCTGCCAGCCGGTTACCATGGCACAGTCTGAATTAAACCAATACCATATTCCGTCTATCTGCCTCCATCCGGTAACAGCATATCCGTATCTTCCAAACCAGTACCATTTGCCGTCTATCATCTTCCATCTGTTGGCAGGGTATGTACCGTCAGCATTCTGATACCACCAGCCCGAGCTGTTTCTCACCCATCTTGCGGTCCTTATCTGATATCTGCCATCAGCATCTACATAATATCCGTCAATATAGGTATCTGCCCTCATTACTCCGTTGCTTCCAAAATAATACCAGTCTGCTCCTATTTTTTCCCAGCCGGTACTCATATCACAGCTCTTGTTAAAATAATACCACTGTCCACCTATACGTCTCCAGCCGTCTGCCGCTTTACCACTCTGGTTAAACCAGTACCATTTCCCATCTATGAGCTTCCAGCCTGTGACGGCATATCCCTCTCCGTCGAACCAGTACCAGGCATCAAACACATATTTCCATGAGCTTTTTGCATACCCTCCGTCAAAATAACCATATTTCCATCTTCCATCTACATCCACCAGAGAACCCTCAGGTATAAAATAACCCGATTTTGCATAGGTTCTGGGAGTATATAGCTTTGAATAATCCTTGTATGCAAAATCTATATCAACGTCTCCGTCTATTCCGTCCACCCTGCCTGTACTGCAGCTTTGCCATATATCCCTGCTTATGTTAGTATTATACACATTACAATAAGCAGCAATCCACATTTCTATTCCGTCAAGCCTGCTTCTGTCAATATAGTTTTTAATCCAGTTTTCATTGCAATACAGCATAGGTATATATCCTGCAGCCTCCACTTCATCACAAAAAGCTTTTGCTATATCTGCCAGCTCCTGCCTGGACAAATCACTTATGGAATCATCCTCAAGATCAATAACAACAGGATATGATATTGTATATCCCTGAAGACTGTATATTACAAACTGGGCCTGGGCTCTTGCCTCCTCAACAGTTCTTGCTGTGGAATAATAATATACTCCTATTGGAATTCCCACACTGTTGGCCCCTTTAACGTTGGCCTTGTATTTACTGTCCAGGGAAAAATCATAGGCACCGATTCTTGTAAATGCAAATTGCACTCCGTCAGCCTTAACTCTTTTCCAATCAATATCTCCCTGCCATCTTGAAACATCAATTCCCTTGATGGTTCCCTTCTCACAGGTGTTATTATCTATCCAGCTTCCATGTGGATGCTCTGTTCCGTTTCCTATTGTAAAATAGTACCATTTGCCATCTATCTCTCTCCAGCCCACAGCCATTTTTCCGTCTGTGTCAAAATAGTACCATTGGGATTTTATTTTCTGCCAGCCGGTTACTCTGTATCCCAGATAGTCGAAGTAATACCATTCTTCGCTTATCTTCTTCCACTCATTTACAGGATAGGAGCCGTCACTTTCCTCCCACCAGGTTCCGTTCTGATTGGTTTTCCATTTTGCATATGCTCCATTATCCTTATCCGGTATAATAAATACAACCGACAAAGCCAGCAAAATGCCTATAATTACTCTTGTTAATCCCTTTTTCATTCCGATGCCCTTCTTTTTTACCTTGTTTTTGTCCATCTGCCATTCCGGTCAACATAATATTTCCCATTAATCCATTGTGAAACCGCCATGGAGCCATCCGCCTTAACATAGTATAATCCGTCAATCCACTTGTTGGCTGCCATGTCACCGTCTTTGTTAAAATAATAATATTTACCACTTACATATTTCCAGCCTGTCACCATGTCTCCGTCAGGATTAAAATAGTAATACCTGCCGCTTACATATTTCCAGCCTGTTACCATGTCTCCGTCAGGATTAAAATAGTAATACCTGCCGCTTACATATTTCCAGCCTGTCACCATGTCTCCGTCAGAATTAAAATAGTAATACTTACCACTTACATATTTCCAGCCTGTCACCATGTCT
>DLKL01000026.1:170-32339 GCA_002476495.1 Lachnospiraceae bacterium UBA7589 | reverse complement strand
TAAGTGTCCATTTAAATATGCCATATATGAATAAAAAGGATATTGATGACATTCTGTTTGGTATTGAACAGGATGTGGATTTTGTGGCTGCATCATTTGTAAGAAGCGCCAAGGATGTATTGGAGATGAGACAGCTTCTGGATGAAAACGGAGGAAAGGATATAAAGATTATTTCAAAAATCGAGAACGCAGAAGGTGTCAATCATATAGATGATATAATCTATGTTTCCGATGGTATTATGGTTGCCCGTGGTGACATGGGAGTTGAGATACCGGGAGAAGAGGTACCTATAGTACAGAAGCTTATAATTAAGAAGGTTTACAATGCAGGAAAGCAGGTTATAACTGCTACCCAGATGCTGGATTCCATGATGAAAAATCCAAGACCTACAAGAGCAGAGACAACAGATGTTGCCAATGCCATATACGATGGAACCAGTGCCATTATGCTTTCCGGAGAAACTGCAGCCGGTCTTTATCCGGTAGAATCGGTTGAGACTATGGTCAGAATTGCAGAGAGAACCGAAAGAGATATTAATTACCGAAACAGATTCTTTAATTATGAAAGAAAGGCAAACCGTAATGTAACAGATGCAGTGTGTCATGCCACCTGTACTACAGCCATGGATCTTGATGCTGCTGCCATCGTTACCGTAACCAAGTCAGGTACATCGGCAAGAAGTATTTCAAAATACAGACCGGAATGTCCTATAATTGCAGGAACAACCAGTGACAAGGTATGCAGGCAGCTTAACATGTCATGGGGGGTGACTCCCGTACATCTGGATGAGAAAAATGAAATCTTTGAGCTTTTCGATCATTCTGTCAATGCCGGAAAGGAAATAGGACTTATAAAATCGGGAGACACAGTTGTTATTACAGCAGGTGTGCCTCTGGGAGTATCAGGTAATACTAATATGATAAAGGTGCAGACAGTTGATTAAGATGAGGCATACCGATGGAAATAACTTATGAATTAATTAAAAAGAATGATACAATAAATACCTATATAAGACAGGCAGATGAGAATCTTTTAGCCATGGGATTTACTGAGCATAGCTTTGCCCATGTAACAAAAGTCGCTGAAACAGCAGGTTACATTCTTCAGGAACTCGGATATGATTCACATACCATTGAGCTGGCCAAAATCGCAGGATATATGCATGATATTGGCAATGTTGTGAACCGGATTGATCATGCCCAGAGTGGTGCGGTTATGTCATTCAGAATACTTGACAAAATAGGGGCGAGTGACAAGGACATAGCCGTAATTGTGGCTGCTATAGGTAATCATGATGAATCTACAGCATTTCCTGTTAATCCTGTAGCTGCTGCCTTGATTCTTGCAGACAAATCAGACGTAAGGCAAAGCAGGGTGAGAAAGCGTGCTGATATTTCTTCGGATATTCATGACAGGGTGAATTATGGTGTAAAAAAACAAAATTTTTACATAGACAAAGCAGAGAAAAAAATAATTCTGTCTCTGGAAATAGATACCTGTATCAGTGAAGTGATGGAATATTTCGAGATTTTTATTGGACGTATGAAGCTTTGTAAGAAAGCAGCCGAGGAGCTGGGACTGCATTTTAAGCTTATCATTAATCATCAGGAAATGGCGTAAATTACTATAAGTGAGGAATAAAGATATGTATAATCCCAAATCTCTAAAGGCAGAGGAATTCATTAATCATAATGAGATAATGGAAACACTTGCCTATGCAGAGCACAATAAAGACAATATTGAACTGATAGACAGTATTCTTACAAAGGCCGAGGACAGAAAGGGGCTTAACCATCGTGAGGCATCAGTCCTTCTGGCCTGTACGGATAAAACCAGAATAGACAGAATGTATAAGCTGGCTGAGCAGATAAAAAAGGATTTTTACGGCAATCGCATTGTTATGTTTGCACCGCTGTATCTTTCGAATTATTGCATAAATGGATGTGTATATTGTCCATATCACATAAAAAACAAACATATTGCGAGAAAAAAGCTTAACCGAGAGGAAATTGTAAGAGAGGTTACAGCTCTTCAGGATATGGGGCATAAGAGGCTTGCCATTGAGGCCGGTGAGGATCCGGTGAACAATCCTATTGATTACATACTTGATTGTATAAAGACGATTTACAGTATAAAGCACAAGAATGGAGCAATCAGAAGAGTTAATGTAAATATAGCTGCAACTACCGTTGAGGAATACAGAATGCTTAAGGATGCGGGAATAGGTACATATATACTGTTTCAGGAGACCTATCATAAGGCGAGCTATGAAAAGCTCCATCCATACGGACCAAAGAGTAATTATGCCTATCACACCGAGGCCATGGACAGAGCCATGGAGGGCGGTATTGACGATGTTGGGCTTGGTGTATTGTTTGGGCTTGAGATGTACAAATATGAATTTGCAGGACTTCTCATGCATGCAGAACATTTAGAGGCTGTGCATGGAGTCGGACCTCATACCATAAGTGTTCCAAGGGTAAAAAGAGCTGATGACATTGACCCGGCACAGTTTGATAATGGAATTGATGACGACACCTTTGCTAAGATATGCGCACTTATAAGAATCTGCGTGCCATATACAGGTATGATTATTTCTACCAGGGAAAGCAAGGAGGTAAGAGAAAAGGTTATATCTCTTGGGGTATCCCAGATAAGCGGAGCTTCAAAAACCAGTGTAGGCGGATATTACGAGGAAGAAGCAGAGGATGATAATTCGGAGCAGTTTGATGTGAGTGACAAGCGAACTCTTGATGAGGTAGTAAGATGGCTTATGGAAAATGGTTATATTCCAAGCTTCTGTACTGCCTGTTACAGAGAGGGGAGAACCGGAGACAGGTTTATGAGCCTTTGCAAATCCGGACAGATTCAGAATTGCTGTCATCCGAATGCACTTATGACATTAAAAGAATATCTTATGGATTATGCAGGTGAGGATACAAAGCGCATAGGAGAGGCATTGATTGAAGCTGAGCTGGAAAATATACCTAAGGAAAAGGTCAGGGAAATATGCAAGGAAAACCTCAAAAAAATAGAACAGGGAATACGGGATTTCAGATTCTGATTTTGAAATGCATAATCATTGCAAAAGGTAATAATATATGATAACATCAAGTAAAATCACATGTTAAGGAGGAAAAAATATGGCTGACGATAAGAATTTGGATGCATCTGTGGAAGAAAAGGAAAAAGAAAATGCTTCACTTGAGGAAGGTAATGACCGGGCTCCTGAGAACGATAACCAGGTTCCGGAGGCAGAGTACAAAAAGCACAAATTTTCTCTCTTTGACTCTGCGGCAGAAATTCTGCTTGTAATATTTATAGTAGCTTTTGCAGGCTATAGAGTAATAGATTTCTTTTTCATGTATCCGGATGGAACTGATCTTGAGACGATATTTACTTACATTTTTAATCTTGTTATAGATGTGCTGCCCGGAATCTGCCTGATAGGTATTCTTGAATTACATGAAAAGGTGAATCTTATGGCACATAATCTTGAACTTACATCAAAGTATATGGCTATGTATCAGGGGGATTTACTGGACAGATTTGATGATCTGGAGGATATGATAGAAGGAGAATCCCAAGAAAATACAGGAAAAGAGTAGTGGGGATATATATGAATAACACACCACATGCAAATAGAATACATATAGGTTTTTTCGGCAGACGCAATGCAGGAAAATCCAGTGTGGTTAATGCAGTTACAGGCCAGGATTTGTCAGTGGTTTCGGACATTATGGGAACCACTACAGACCCGGTCTGTAAATCTATGGAGCTTTTGCCTCTTGGACCTGTGCTTATAATAGATACTCCCGGATATGATGATGAGGGTACGCTGGGAGAACTCAGGATAAAAAAGACCAGAGAAATTCTCAATAAAACGGATATTGCTGTTCTGGTAGTGGATGCAACCTGTGGATTAACGGGTGTTGACAGGGAGCTGTTAGATATATTTAAGGATAAGGGACTTAATTATATAATTGTATATAACAAATGTGACCTTATTGATGTCAAAACCATGATAAGGCTTTCGCAGGAAAAAAATTCACTTCTTGTCAGTGCCACTGACAAAAAAAATATTGACCAGCTTAAGGATAAGATTGGATTGATGGTACCTGTCGGAAAGGAAAAATATCTTGTAAGGGATCTTGTGTCAAAGGGAGATGTGGTAATGCTGGTAATCCCTATAGATTCATCCGCACCTAAGGGAAGGCTTATACTTCCCCAGCAACAGGTGATAAGAGAGCTGCTGGAGGCAGATGTGACAGTTGTCACTGTTAAGGAGGATGAAATCGTACCTGCCCTTTCAATTATTAGTAAAAAGCCACGATTGGTTATTACAGACAGTCAGGTTTTTGATACTGTATCACGAGCAGTTCCGGAAGATATACCTCTCACTTCCTTTTCTATACTTATGGCAAGATATAAGGGATTCCTTGATGTGGCAGTAAACGGTGCCATGGCCATAGATATGCTGCAGGATGGAGACAGAATTCTTATAAGTGAGGGCTGCACCCATCACAGGCAGTGCGAGGATATAGGAACTGTAAAGCTGCCGCACTGGCTTGAAAGCTATACTGGGAAAAAGCTTTTGTATGAATTTTCTTCGGGTGGGGGATTTCCGGAGGATCTTAGCATATACAGGGTAGTAATTCATTGTGGCGGATGTATGTTAAATGAGCGGGAAATTATGTATCGTATGAAATGTGCCACAGATCAGAATGTGCCATTTACAAATTACGGTACGGTGATTGCCATGACAAAGGGAATTCTTGCCCGTTCAATTGAACCTCTGAACATGACAAAGTGAGAATGATATGACTTTAAATCAGTTAAAATATGTAATAACAATATCAAATGAAAATTCCATAAATGAGGCAGCAAAGAAGCTATATATTTCCCAGCCTAGTCTTACCCAGGCATTGAAGGCCTTAGAGGAGGAGATAGGCTTTGACATATTTCTTCGGACAAAGAGTGGCATATCTCTTACGGTAAAGGGAAGCGAATTCATTGGATATGCCAAGTCAGTTATGGAGCAGTATAATATTCTTGATGCAAAATTTATTTCACACAGTGATGCAAGGCACACCTTCCATGTTTCGATGCAGCATTATACCTTTGCTGTAAATGCTTTTGTTCAGGTTATCAGGGAATATGGAATGAATGAATATGAGTTTGAAATACATGAAACAAAAACTCATGAGGTAATAGACAATGTTAAGAATCAGAGAAGTGAGATAGGAGTTCTCTATGAAAATGATTTTAACAGACGGGTTCTTGAAAAAATATTCGCAGAGTCGGGTCTTGAATTTACACCTTTGTTTGATTGTGGAATTTATGTATATATGAGTAAAGCTAATCCTCTTGCCCTAAAGGGAGAAATTGCCATAGAGGAGCTTGATGACTATCCCTGCCTTGTATTTGCCCAGGGAGATTATAATTCCTTTTATTTTTCAGAGGAGGTGCTTAGCACCTATGATTATAAAAGAATTGTAAGAGCCAACGACAGGGCTACCATGCTGAATCTTATGGTAGGCATCAACGGATATACATTGTGTTCAGGTATAATCTGTGAGGATCTTAACGGAACGGACTATTGTGCCGTAAAATTAAAAACACACGAAAAAATGACAATCGGTTACATATCAAGAAAGTCCTCAGTGCTAAGCCCTATAGCCCGGCGTTATATAGAGGAGCTTAGTAAATACAAAGAAAAAATACTAGTATAAAAGAATCAACATGAAAACGTCAATGTAAAAGCATTGATATATATAAATCAAATACTTTGACATCGTAAATCTCAGGTTTTTTGAAGCCTGGGATTTCTTTTTTTATTTTACATAGATTTAACATTATCCGGATTTTACATTTAACCTTTAGCCTCTATACTTTCCCTTGTAAAAACAAATCAAAAAAGACATTTCAATCCATAGTGAAGGAAGGAGAAAAAATATGATGAAAAGAAAATTTAAAAAGGCAATGGCGATACTGACTACAGGAATACTTATGGCAACAGCCCTTACTGCCTGTGGAGGTAAGAAAGCAGACGAGAAGATTACAGTAGTTTCCAGAGAGGATGGTTCAGGAACAAGAGGTGCATTTATTGAGCTCCTTGGAATCGAAGAAAAGGATGCAGACGGAAACAAGGTAGATAAGACAGTCAGCACAGCAGAGATTACTAATTCCACATCAGTTATGATTACAACCGTGGCCGGAAATGAGTCGGCAATCGGCTATATATCCCTGGGTGCTTTGGACGATTCGGTAAAGGCATTAAAGGTGGATGGAGTAGAGGCAACAGCTGAAAATGTTAAGAGTGGAAGCTACAAGGTGTCAAGACCATTTAACATTGCAACTAAGGGAGAAATAAGTGCCGAGGCAGCAGATTTCATAAGCTTTATAATGAGTGAGGAAGGTCAGACAGTTGTTGAGGAGGCCGGTTATGTCAGCATGGGAAACACAGGAAAATACAGTAGCCAGAAAGTTAAGGGAAAAATTACTATTATGGGTTCATCTTCGGTTACTCCTGTAATGGAAAAGCTTAAGGAAGCATATGTAAAGATTAATCCTGATGTGACTATTGAGGTACAGCAGAGCGATTCAAGTAATGGTATGACATCAGCAATTGAGGGAGTGTGTGATATAGGAATGGCCTCAAGGGATTTGAAGGACAGTGAAAAGGAAGCAGGTCTTTCAGCCACAGCCATTGCTCTTGACGGAGTAGCAATTATTGTAAATAAGGATAACGAGCTTACTGATGTATCCAGCGATGATGTAAGAAAAATCTACGTTGGAGAAATCACAAAGTGGTCTGAGGTAAAATAGTATGACAGCTAAAGTCAAGGAAGGATTTATGAGGGCAGTGTTTACCATCGCTGCCCTGGTATCCATAATATCTGTAATAATGATATGTGTATTTCTGTTTGCCAATGGAATTCCTGCAATGTCTGAAATAGGCATTGTAAAATTCCTGTTTGGAAAGACATGGGCTCCGGGACAAAATATATACGGAATATTTCCTATGATATTAGGCAGTATATATGTAACTGCCGGAGCAATAATAATTGGAGTACCGATAGGATTGTTATGTGCCATCTTTCTGACACATTTCTGCCCTCCCGGGCTATATAGGATACTCAAGCCGGCAGTTGAATTGCTTGCAGGTATTCCATCAATTGTATATGGATTTTTTGGATTGATGGTTATCGTGCCTATTATAAAGAACATATTCGGAGGAAGTGGAAAAGGAATCTTGACGGCATCAATTCTTCTTGGAATTATGATTCTTCCAACCATAATCAGTGTATCGGAAACCAATATAAGGGCTGTGCCAAAAAGCTATTATGAGGGTGCCCTGGCATTGGGAGATACCCACGAAAGAGCAGTATTCAAAGCAGTTGTCCCTGCTGCAAAATCAGGTATTCTGGCAGGAATTATACTCGGAATAGGAAGGGCAATTGGTGAAACAATGGCAGTTATAATGATTGCCGGAAACCAGCCTGTTATTCCTGAGAGCATAACCAGTGGAGTAAGAACCATGACAGCCAACATTGTGCTGGAAATGGGGTATGCCACTGATTTGCACAGAGAAGCCCTGATTGCCACAGGAGTTGTACTTTTTGTATTCATACTTCTTATTAATCTGCTGCTTTCCGTAGTTAAGAAAAAGGGGGCTTAGTCAATGACAGATGCAGTAAAAATCTTAAAAGAGGATTCTGGGCAGAAAGGAATAAACACTGTAACCCTAAAGGATAAGATTGAAACTTATAAAAGGAAGCCATCTTCATTTCTTATCTTCCTTTCTGTAGCTTTGGCAGGAATAGTTACCGTAGGAATTCTTGGAAGCATTATAGTATACATATTGGTAAAAGGAATTCCAAATCTGACACCGGAATTATTTGCATGGGAATATACCTCGGAAAATGCCTCCATGATGCCTGCCATAATAAATACTGTTCTTATGACAGCACTTTCACTTGCAATGGCTGTTCCTGTGGGAGTATTTTCAGCTATATACATGGTGGAATATGCAAAAAGAGGAAGCAGACTTGTTAAAATTATAAGTCTTACCGCGGAGACGCTGGCAGGAATCCCTTCCATTATATATGGACTTTTCGGATACCTGATGTTTGTAATTGCTCTTGGCTGGAATCTTTCCTTCCTTGGAGGAGCAATTACGCTTGCCATAATGGTGCTGCCTACAATAATGAGAACCACCCAGGAAGCACTTAAGGCTGTACCGGATTCGTTCAGAGAGGGAAGCTTTGGACTGGGAGCAGGAAAGCTGAGAACAATATTCAGAATAATTCTTCCGGCTGCTGTGCCCGGCATATTATCAGGTATAGTTTTATCCATAGGAAGAATAGCAGGAGAGACGGCTGCACTCTTATATCCTGCCGGAACCCAGGCAAAGGTTGTGACGGGATTATTTGATTCAGGCTGTACTCTTTCGGTGCATATGTATAAGCTTATGTCGGAGGGATTATATACAAAACAGGCTTATGCCACAGCAGTGGTGCTTCTTGTCATGGTGCTGCTTATTAACCGGATATCGGCTCGAATTGCTAAGAAGCTTCAAAAGACATATTAGAGGAGATAAAAGATGAGCAAATTCAGTATAAAAAATATGAATTTATATTATGGCGATTTTCATGCCTTAAAGAATATAAATCTTGAAATCCCGGATAAAGATATAACGGCATTTATAGGACCCTCGGGCTGTGGAAAATCCACATTGCTGAAAAGCCTGAACCGTATGAATGATCTGGTGGAAAATTGCAGGATAACAGGGGAAGTTCTTTTGGATAATGAAAATATATACAAGGGAATGGATGTAAATCTGTTAAGAAAAAGGGTAGGGATGGTATTTCAGAAGCCTAATCCTTTTCCTATGAGCATATACGACAATATAGCTTATGGCCCAAGAACTCACGGAATAAAGAATAGAGTTAAGCTGGACGAAATAGTAGAGCAATCCCTGAAAAGGGCGGCTATATGGGATGAGGTAAAGGACAGATTGAAAAAAAGTGCGCTAGGCCTTTCAGGCGGGCAGCAGCAGAGACTTTGTATAGCAAGAGCCCTTGCAGTGGAGCCGGAGGTGCTTCTAATGGATGAACCTACCAGCGCCCTGGATCCTATTTCAACTGCCAAAATAGAAGATTTAGCTGTTGAACTTAAGAAGAATTATACTATAATAATGGTAACCCACAATATGCAGCAGGCTGCCAGAATTTCCGATAAGACAGCATTCTTCCTACTTGGTGAGGTAATAGAATATGATGTTACTGATAAGCTGTTTTCTAATCCCGGTGAAAAGAAAACAGAAGAATATATTACAGGAAGGTTTGGTTAGATATGAGGAAGGAATTTACCCGGCAGCTTGAGGATTTGAATGTCAAAATTATACAAATGGGAGCACTGTGTGAGACTGCAATCAAAGGAACTACCAAAGCTCTTTTTGATGGAAATGATGAATATCTGGAAAAATCCTTTGCCATGGAGGAGGATATTGACAGGTGCGAACGGGATATTGAAGGAATATGTATGAATCTTTTGTTAAAGCAGCAGCCTGTGGCATCGGATCTGAGAAATATAACCTCAGCCATTAAAATGATATCTGACATGGAAAGAATCGGTGATCAGTGTGCAGATATTTCAGGCATGATAAAATATGTCAAGGGATATGATCTGAAGGATTATCACCATCTGAAGGATATGTCAGCCGTAGCAGGACAGATGGTAACATATGCAGTTGAATCCTATGTAAAAAGAGATCTTAATCTGGCCAGAAAGGTTATGGAGATGGACGATCTTGTAGACGGACAGTTTGACCAGGTTAAAAAGCACCTTATAGCTCTTATTGCAGGCAAACCTGACAATGGAGAATTTTGGATTGATATAATTATGATAGCAAAGTATTTCGAAAGAATCGGTGATCATGCGGTTAATATAGCCGAGTGGGTCGAATATTCAATTTTAGGAGAACATAAGTAATATGATATATGTATTAGAGGATGAAAACAGTATTCGGGAATTTGTGGTATATACCTTGTGCCATATGGATATGGAGGCCATAGGCTTTGAAAGACCGTCTCTTTTCTGGGAAGGCATGAAGAAACAGAAGCCACAGCTTATATTACTGGATATAATGATGCCGGAGGAGGATGGACTTTCCGTTCTGAAAAAGCTTAGAGATAACGAGGATACAAGGAGCATACCGGTTATAATGCTGACTGCAAAGGGAAGTGAATTTGACAAGGTGCTTGGGCTTGATTCCGGTGCAGATGACTATGTGGCAAAGCCCTTTGGAATTATGGAGCTGGTATCAAGAATAAAGGCTTTGCTTAGAAGAACATCCTCTGATTCGGCGAAAGATTGCCTTAAGGCAGGGAAAATCACTCTGTGTCCCGGAAAGCATATTGTAAAGGTGGACGGTGAAGTAATAAATCTTACTTTGAAGGAATATGAACTTTTATATACATTAATGGGCAATAAGGAAATGGTATTTAGCCGGGATCAGCTTCTTAACAGGATATGGGGATATGAATTTGATGGTGAAAGCCGAACTGTGGATGTTCATATAAGAACCCTGAGACAAAAGCTGAAAGAAGCAGGCAATCAGATAGAAACAGTAAGAGGAGTAGGTTATAAGATTGGAGAATAGCCATGGTTGAACGTATATTAAAGAACACAATATTAATAGTAATAACTGTTATAACTCTTTGCTGCCTTTTTATTTTCGGCGTTCTATTTAATCACTACAATAAAGAAATTACTTCTGAAATGATTTCTGAGGCAAATTACATTTCAAAGGGTGTAGAAAACCAGGGAATAGATTATCTTAACAATCTGGGAGATATAAACACAAGAGTAACCTGGGTTGATAAAGATGGAAATGTGTTATTTGATAACAGAGCAGACGCATCCGCAATGGAAAATCACAGAGACCGGCAGGAAATAAAGGAAGCCATGAACTCATCAACCGGAGATAGTGTAAGATATTCAAGTACATTTGCAAAAAAAACTATCTATCATGCAGTACGTCTTACAGATGGAAGCGTAATAAGATTATCCCATACCAGCGATTCGGTTTTCAGAATGGTTCTCGGTATGCTGCATCCACTGCTTATAGTTATGGTTATTGCATTTTTTATTTCCCTTGGCCTTGCCGTAAGGCTGACCAATCAATTGGTAAAGCCACTGGATGATATTGATCTTGAACATCCGGAGGAAGCAAAGGTATATGATGAAATGGCACCGTTTCTGAGCAAGATAGTACGACAGAACAAGGTGATAAAAAAGGCTATGAATGAGCTTTCAGCCCAGCAAAATGAATTTAGAATGATAACCGAAAATATGCAGGAGGGCTTTATTGTAATAGATAAAAGTGCCAGAATTCTATCCTATAACAAAAGTGCTCTGACAATTTTTGGAGCAGATGATAATGTAGAAAAAAGAAACATATTAGTGCTAAACAGAAGTGGGGAATTTGTTGACGGAGTTAACCAGGCTCTTCAGGGAAGACATAGTGAGATAAGGCTGACTTTGGGAGAAAGGTGCTTTGATATATACATTAATCCTGTTTTTAAGGAAAGTAATTTGGCGGGAGCAATTATAGTCGCTGCGGATGTTACGGAAAAGGAGGAACGTGATAATTTAAGACGGGAGTTTACTGCCAATGTATCCCATGAACTTAAGACACCGCTGACTGCCATATCGGGAACTGCAGAAATAATAAAAAACGGTATTGTGGCATCGGAGGATATACCGGGCTTTGCAGAAAATATATATAATGATGCCCAAAGACTTATAAGGCTTGTGGAGGATATAATAAAACTTTCCCAGCTTGATGAGGAAAAAAACATACCCGAAAAAACATCTGTGGATTTGCACTATCTGGCTCTTGATGTAGCCAGCCAGCTGGCAGATGTGGCAGCAAAAGACAATATTACAATATATGTGCATGGGGGCAGTACAGTAATAAACGGAGTAAAACCCATACTTCGTGAGATGATGTATAATTTGTGCGACAATGCAATAAAATACAATAAGCCGGGCGGGAAAGTAGATATAAATGTCGGGATTGGGGAAAACCGGGTATGGTTTTCTGTGAAGGATACGGGTATAGGTATTCCGAAGAACCAGCAGCAAAGAGTATTTGAAAGATTTTACAGAGTGGACAAAAGCCATTCCCGTGAGGTGGGTGGCACCGGACTTGGGTTATCCATAGTAAAGCATGGAACAAAGCTTCATAATGGAACAATAAATGTCAACAGTTCTCCTGGTAAAGGGACAGAAATTACTATAAATATACCTGTATAAAATTGTGGGAATATTACTGGAAAAAATAAAAATAAGCTTGATATATGTTGTAAAATAGATTACAATATGCACAAGTGATAATTTTTATCAAAAAGTCTTTAAAGGAGGATACATATATGGCATACGTAATTAACGATGGCTGTGTATGCTGTGGAGCATGTGCAGGTGCATGTCCTGTAGGTGCTATCAGCGAAGGTGATGGAAAGTTCGAGATTGATGCAGATACTTGCATTTCATGTGGAGCATGTGCAGGAACTTGTCCAACAGGAGTAATTGCAGAGGCATAATTCCATAGGAATACAGTTGTTATATGGATATGACAAAGAGGCATCGCACAATGGCAGATGCCTCTTTTTTTATTATTGTGTTTTACCAATGCGTGTTAATATATGTGCACATCACCAACCTTTTTTCTGTGCATATCATATTTTATAGGCATAAGAAGATGTGATATATTTTGAAAAAAATGTTTTATATTCCTAAAAATGATATGCTGAATTTACAAATAAAAGCCCATATACAAGCATAAAATAGTATTAGTAATATCTAAAAAATAGTTGGGTAAAGTATGGGAAATCCATAAAAGTATCCGACAATCAACATAGACAATAAGAACAATTAAGAATTGTATAAAGGGTTTATCTGTATGAATCAAGGATACTATATGTTATTCGGATTTGCAATAATTTTCTTATAAAAAAGATGAAAATATGGTGAAACTTTAAGAAATTTCTTTACAGATGATTTTTTTGTGATAAACTAATAGGTAGCTTTAGGAAAGGAGTGACTTATATGAAAATAGAAAGGTTAAGTGAGAATCAGATACGATGTACACTTTATAAGGCTGACTTGGCAGAAAAGGAACTTCTTTTAACAGAATTGGCATATGGTACGGATAAAGCCAAAGAACTATTTCGTGAGCTTATGCAACAGGCATCTAACGAGCTGGGATTTGAGGTGGATAATATTCCTCTCATGATTGAAGCTATACCGGTTTCTCCGGAATGCCTTGTCCTTATTATAACAAAGGTGGAGGATCCGGATGAGCTTGACAGCAGATTTTCCAGATTCACCAAGCCTGTAGAGGCAGGAAATGCCTATGACGAGGATAGGGACGAGGAGGATGATAATATAGAGATGATAGAAGAAGAACCTATGGAGGAGGTTGACGCCCGAAAAGCTACTGAGGGATTGATTCAGGCACTTGGTAATCTGGCAGAGGGCTTAGGAGCCATAGGAGGTGCACAGGCTGCAAAGCGTGCGAAGGAAGCCGTTGAGAAGGCTGAGGCTTTGAAGGATGTATTCAGGGTGTTTGCCTTTGACAGTCTGGATGAGATTATAATATCGGCCAACAATGTAAAAAATATATATAAAAGTGAAAATACATTATATAAGAATCCTATGGATAGTGTATTTTATCTGTACTTGACAAAGGATAACAATTCAGACAATGAATTTGTAAGAACATGTAATCTCCTGAGTGAGTACGGAAAAAGAATTCGTACCACATATGCGACACCAAGTCATATGGAAGAGCATTTCAAGGTTATAATTGACGGAAACGCACTTCAGACATTGTCACAGATTTAGATAAGTAAAAAAGCCCTGCTGAGTACCATAACCGGTATGCAGCAGGGCTTTTTTAAATTATATATCTTTGCTTTCTGCACCTTTTCTGGCAAAACCTCTTGCGTAGTACAGAAACTTGTCTTTGTCACAGGCTGACAGATTATTATAGAGAAACAGCAATTCCTGTTCATCCTTGGTCAGATGAATATAGGATATGCTGCCCGTTTCCTCATCGTTGTCAAAAAAGTCTGCCATTGAAATTCCTAAACCGGAGCACAATTTTTCCAGGGTGGGTATTGTGGGCTGAGTGTTTTTTAAAAACATTGAATTCAGGGATGAGTAAGGAATATCGGATTCTTTTGCCAATCTGTAGATTGACCAGTTTTTAAGTTGCATGTAAAGTTGGATTTTCTTTAGTATAGGGTTGTTGTCCATAACATTCACCTCTCTCAAGTTATATTTTATTTTATGTAATCACAGAAGTTAGATGATAAAAAACAACAAAACAGACAATAAATAACGAACAAACGTTATATAAAGAGAAATTTTCTGTCTGAGGGGAGCTTATGAGAATGATGTGAATGATGGAATGTAAAAAAATAAGTCCATATAGCTTAATGGATATAAGCTATATGGACTTATTAATTATACATATTTTCCGGTTGCGGAAATTATACGGTTAATCCCTTGATCTTGCAAGAATGCTGAGAATTCTTATAAATATATTAACTATATCAACGTAAAGATCCGCTGCCGAGCCAACTGCATTGCCAAAGGTTTTGACACATTGATTTGCTCTTGCCCAATCGTAACCGATGTAACCACAGAAGATAAGAACAACAATGTAATCTATAAAACCAAGACTTGCTCCTGCCAGGAACATTATAAACTCTACTACAATAGTAAGTAAAAGAGTAATACCAAGAGTTGAACCTATGTTAAGGAAAAACCTTGGAAATGCTGCGGAAATCATCATCATTGCCACAGTAACAATGGTGGTGATACCAAAGGCAGTAGCTATAATGGAATCATAACCTGCCATGGAAAACAAATTCAATAAAACGGTAAGTACTAACCCGATTGGAACCACAATAAGATTGTATCCGAGGAAGCACATAGCCGGACTGGAATTTTTGTTAACCATATATGAGCCTGACATAACCATAGCGAAATACAATATATAAAATATTATAGTGTTGGAAAAAAGGTTAAAAGCCAAATCTGCACATGTAGCAACCATAATGCAGTTAATTACAAAGCCGTATGCCAGAGTGCCACCTATAGCAAGATTGTAGGTGGATGGATCAAGTTCCTTTTCTCCGTAGTGAAATTGCTGCCTTTCGGCAAATCTTTCCTGTCTGCTTGACATATATATCCCTCCTATCAAACAAAACCTAATTACTGATTATCCTCTTTTTTTGCCAGATACTCGTTGATGGAAACAATTACTTCGTCCACGTCCATTCCGTGTACCATACAAGCCTCTTCGAGAGACTCCATGGCTGCTGACGGGCAGCCTACACAATGCATTCCGGATGCCATAAGAATTGCGGCATTACCCGGATCAATTTCTATAATCTCATGTATAAGCATGGATTTATTAACCTGCTTTGCCATTAGTATAACCTCCTTTAATAAAATTAGCATGATTGCAAAGCTATTAATGCAATCAAGATATAGTATATCAAAAGGAAGAAAAAAAGTCTATGAAAAATAAGTGAAGAATCAGTAAATTCAGTGAAATATTAAAATTGAGCTTAGGGGCATATACGATGTTGACGGGTCATACCATATTATATAGAAGAAATAGGGTGGATGGACACATGGAAAGAATCTTAAGGAAGCTGGCAGTGTATTATATGAGATGCGAGGCCTTTTTTAGAAAGCATCGTAAGCACCTTATGCTTGGGCTGATTTTTTTTCTGGCGGCAGTAATGGTTGTGCTGCTTTGGACTAATTCCAAGGCAACACAGGAAAGGAAGGTAAAAAGAATTGTTGTGATTGATCCGGGACATGGAGGAAATGATCCAGGAAAGGTCGGAGCTTCGGGAATAAAGGAAAAGGACATAAATCTTGAGATAAGCATGAAGCTTAAGGAATGTCTGGAAAATAAAGGAATAGAGGTTATTGTAACAAGGGATAAGGACCAATGTCTTGCCACTCCCGGAGCCAGAAATAAGAAAACATCGGATATGAGTAACAGGGTAGAGCTTATTAATTCCTCACAGGCTATGCTGTTTGTAAGCATACACCAGAATAGCTATCCTGATGCCGATGTAAAGGGGGCACAGGTATTTTATTATGGAAAATCACAGGAAAGTGAGCTGCTTGCAAAAAGAATACAGGATAAACTAATAAGTACCGTGGATTCTGAAAACCATAGAACAGTAAAAACAGGTAATGATTTATACATTTTAAGAAAAACAACAATTCCGGGAGTCATTGTAGAGTGTGGATTTTTGTCATGCCCACGGGAAGAGGCAAAGCTTTGCGATGAGGAATATCAGGAAAAAATAGCAAATGCCATAGCAGATGCAATAGAAGAACTCTATTAACCTTCTGCATGGCACTAAAAAATTATAATCTTATATCGATGTTGGAGCCAATAAGAGGATTTACAGACTGCTCCATCATCTGTGTAAGCATATCTCCGTTTACTTCAACCATATCCAGAGTTTTTTTAAGTAATGACATATCTATGGCATTCATGGAACCGGTATCCGAAACAGATATATTGGTGCTGCTAAGAGATGAAATATTCATATAATGTATCTCCTTTCTGCTACAATTATAAAATACCAGACTGAAATTCAAAGTAACTGTAATTTGTATATGCGTATAGTATCCATATATGTTATTATACACACAGGTGGCTTGATTTTCAAGGAAAAAATGAGGAAACACAAATATATCATAAATATTATGTTGACAAGAAAAAATAGTGTTGTTATAATGACGTTGTAACAATTTGTAACATATTTGTAACAATTATATTTTTTTACATAGCTGGAGGTAACCTAATGATAAAACCATGTAAAAAATGGGTGGCATACCTGGCTCTTATGGGGATGTGCATTACGGCAGCACAGATATCCGAATCGGCAGCCGATGATTTATATAGTGATTCTAATGTAAGTATATATACAGCGGTAGACAGATATATGTCTGAAAATGCAGACGCAGGACAGGTTAATATAGATGTATTTGCAAATAAGCTGGGCCTTTCTGCCGAAGCACTTGTAATGCCAGCATCAATAGAGTCCGGTTTGGCTAAAGGGGATAATAGCACTGCAGCACCTCAGAATGCTGAAACAAACACTCCGGCAGAAGAGGGAGAAACAATTGCAATAACTAACACAAGCTCTCTCCGTGTAAGAAAGGAAGGCAGTACAAGCAGTGATTGTCTTGCTTATCTGCCATCAGGCGGAAGCTATCTTGTTTTGTCACAAGAGGATGGATGGACAAAGATTAAGGTGAATGACAGCCTTGAGGGATATGTCAGTAACGATTACATAACAATTAAAAAGGGTACACCTAACAATTATTCGGCTATTCTGGTACAGCAGAGTACAGGCTCCGGTAACCAGGGTAGTTCACAGAATAATAATTCGGGAAACACAGGTGCCTCTGCGGATATACCGGCAGGCGGATCAGGGATAACCTCATGTACAGGTCAGGATATAGCCGATTACGCTGTACGATATGTGGGCAATCCGTATGTATACGGAGGAACATCACTGACAGAGGGAGCGGATTGTTCGGGATTTGTTATGAGGGTATATTCGGATTTTGGAATACCCCTTAATCGTACAGCATATTACCAGTCCTTCGACGGTATAGAGGTAAGCATGTCCCAGCTTGTGCCGGGGGATTTGATTATATTTGACTATGGCTCGGGAGAAATACAGCATGTTGGTATATATATAGGTGGAAACCAATATGTTCATGCAGCCAATAGTAAGCTTGGAATAGTTATTTCAACCTTAAACGCAGACAGTGTTTATACCTGTCGGAGAATAATATATTAAGCCGGAAAAGAATAAATAATCCGGTATAAAAATTTCTTTCAATATACAGCCTTATATGTTATAATATCTTCAATGTATCACTTTGGTGGCACATTAGTTTGACCGAAAAGGAGTGGGGCATATGAATTACATAGTAAGCGGTAAGAATATTGAGGTGACCGAGGGACTTAAGTCAGCAATTTATGATAAGCTTGGGAGGTTAGAGAAGTTTTTTACAGACGACACTGATGTTCAGGTGACATTTTCAGTTGAAAAGGAAAGACAGAAAATCGAGGTTACAATCCCTATGAAGGGGCATATTATAAGGGCAGAGCAGTCAAGCGATGATATGTATGTATCTATAGATTTGGTAGTAGAGGTTATTGAACGTCAGGTAACCAGATACAAGAAAAAGATTGTGGATAAGGAGCAGAATTCGGCTTATATTAATAATGACTTTTTCAATGTGGATGAGGATGATGACGAAGAGGTTAAGATTATCAGAAGCAAGAGATTTGCTGTAAAACCTATGTATCCTGAAGATGCCTGTGTTCAGATGGAGCTTTTAGGACACAATTTCTTCGTATTCCGCAATGCAGAGACAGATGAGGTTAATGTGGTTTATAAGCGTAAGGGCAACACATACGGATTAATTGAGCCGGAATTTTAAACGGTGGTACTCATAAAAAATATCTATAATTGTGTAACATAACAAAAAAGGGAGCGTCACACTAATAAAATTAGTGTAACACCCCCTTTTTTCTATTACATGTTCTAATCCTTATATTAATAAAAAACTTGCCTATAAACTTGAATAATGTTATATTAGAGGGTATGATGCAATGACTGTATTATAATATGAAATAAAATAAAAACAGGGTACATTTTTGAGTGTAATGTACAGATTAGGAGGTTATAATGAGCCTGTTTGAAAAGGTATTTGGCACACACAGTGAAAAGGAGTTAAAGAAGATATATCCTATAGTGGATAAGATAGAGGCACTTGACGAATCAATGCAGGCCCTGAGTGATGATGAGCTTAAGGCAAAGACCACTGAGTTTAAGGAAAGACTGGCAAATGGTGAAACCCTGGATGACCTTCTCGTAGAAGCCTTTGCTGTTGTAAGAGAGGCTGCTTCCCGTGTACTTGGAATGAAGCATTACAGGGTACAGCTTATTGGTGGTATTATTCTTCATCAGGGACGTATTCCTGAGATGAGAACCGGTGAAGGTAAAACACTTGTTTCAACAGCACCGGCATATTTAAATGCGCTTGAAGGGAAGGGTGTACATATAGTTACCGTCAACGATTACCTGGCAAAGCGAGATGCCGAATGGATGGGTAAGGTACATGAATTCCTCGGACTGAAGGTGGGAGTTATCCTTAACAGCTATAAAAAGGATGAAAGAAGAGAGGCTTATAACTGTGATATCACATATGTAACCAACAATGAGCTCGGCTTCGATTATCTTAGAGATAACATGGTAATATATAAAGAACAGCTTGTTCAAAGAGATCTACATTATGCTATTGTGGATGAGGTTGACTCAGTGCTTATTGATGAAGCAAGAACTCCTCTTATCATTTCGGGACAAAGCGGTAAATCCACAGACTTGTACAAGATGTGCGATTATCTTGCAAGGAGGATGAAAAAGGGAGAAGCCTCAATGGAGCTTAGAAAAATGGATGCCATTATGGGAACAGCTCCGGAGGAGGATGGTGATTATCTCGTTGATGAAAAGGACAAGCAGGTTGTGCTTACTGCCCAGGGTATCAGGGAGGTTGAGCAATTCTTCCATATAGAGAATTTTTCTGATGCGGAGAATATTGATATACAGCATAATATGCTTATGGCTCTTAAGGCGCATGCCCTTATGTTCAAGGATAAGGATTATGTGGTAAAGGATGATGAGGTTCTTATAGTAGATGAGTTTACAGGACGTATTATGCCGGGAAGAAGATTTTCCGACGGACTCCATCAGGCCATTGAAGCCAAGGAAAATGTCAAGGTAAAGAGAGAAAGCAGAACTTTGGCAACCATCACATTCCAGAATTTCTTTAACAAATATAAAAAGAAGGCAGGTATGACAGGTACAGCTCTTACCGAAGAAGAAGAATTCAGGGAAATATACGGTATGGATGTGGTTGTTGTACCAACAAATCTTCCTGTAAAGAGAATCGATCATCAGGATTCTGTGTTTAAAACAAAAAAGGAAAAGCTTAACGCAATTGTTAATAATGTGGCAGACAGCTATGCCAAGGGTCAGCCGGTACTGGTAGGTACAATTACAATAGAAGCTTCTGAGGAATTGAGTCGTCTGCTCTCTAAGAGAGGAATTCCACATAAGGTTCTTAATGCAAAGTTCCATGAATTAGAGGCTGAGATTGTTGCCCAGGCAGGCCAGAAAGGAGCAGTTACTATTGCGACAAATATGGCGGGCCGTGGTACGGATATTAAGCTTGGTGAGGGGGTTGCCGATCTTGGAGGTCTTAAGATAATCGGTACAGAAAGACATGAATCCCGAAGAATAGATAATCAGCTTCGTGGACGTGCCGGAAGACAGGGAGATCCGGGTGAATCCAAATTTTATCTTTCACTGGATGACGATCTTATGCGGCTTTTTGGCTCAGAGAGAGTAAAGGCTATATATGATGCCCTTAAAATTCCTGAAGGAGAAGAGATACAGCACAAGACAATCACAAACTTTATAGAAAAAGCGCAAAAGAAGATAGAGGCTAATAACTTTGCCATAAGAAAGAATCTTCTGGAATATGACCAGGTTAATAATGACCAGAGAGAGGTAATTTACGCAGAACGTAGAAGAGTTCTCGACGGCGAAAGCATGAGAGATGTTGTATTCAAGATGGTACAGGATACAGTGGAAAATTATGTTGACAGACATTGTTCACCAGAGCTTCCACCGGATGAATGGGATATAGAGGATCTTAGAAATACACTTATTCCGATTATTCCTTTTGAAAATATAGCTCTTACAGAAAAAGAATTGAAGTCGGGAAATCTTAAGGAATTTAAGCAGAGACTTAAGGAAGAAGCGGCAAAGATATATGAGGCTAAGGAGGCTGAGTTTCCTGAGGCTGAGCATATGAGAGAGATAGAGAGAGTAATTCTTCTCAGAGTTATTGACAGAAAGTGGATGCAGCATATTGATGATATGGCGCAGCTAAGACAGGGTATCGGACTTCAGGCATATGGTAGTAAGGATCCTGTTGTAGAGTACAAATTTATTGGATTTGACATGTTTAATGAAATGACGGATGCCATAAGAGAGGATACTGTTAAGATGCTTCTTCATGTAAAGATAGAGCAGAAGGTTGAACGTGAGGAAGTGGTAAAGGTTACCGGAACCAATAGAGATGCATCAGTTAAAAAAGGTCCTGTAAAGCGTGAGAGCGCTAAGATAGGAAGAAATGATCCATGTCCGTGCGGCAGTGGAAAGAAATATAAGATGTGCTGTGGAAGAAATGCGTAGATATTTCCACAATGGACGCATTCCCATGACAATGCATAACAAATAATAAAGTAGGTGAGATTATTGGTAGAACTGGATCAATACAGATTCACATTAAATGAATACAGAACTCCCCTTAATGAAGTGAGGGATTCACTTTGACCTGCCCGGTAAAAGACTTAGGATAGAGCTTCTGGAAGGAAAGATGGAACAGCCCGGTTTCTGGGATGACATAGAAGAAAGCCGGAAGCTGATGAGGGAGCTTAAAGGTCTTAAGGGTATAATGGAGGATTTTTACCGGCTTGAGCAGGAATATGAAGATGCTGAGACTCTTATTCAGCTTGGAGATGAGGAACAGGATAAGGAATTGATTCCTGAAATTTCTGAAATCCTTGAGAATTTTAAAAAGGATTTTGAGTCCTTTAGAATAGAGACACTTCTTTCGGGTGAATTTGATGAAAATAACTGTGTAATAACAATACATGCCGGAGCCGGTGGCACTGAGTCCTGCGACTGGGCAAATATGCTTTATCGTATGTACAACAGATGGGCTGACAGGAAAGGCTTTTCGACAGAACTTATTGATTATCTTGATGGAGACGAGGCCGGACTTAAATCAGTTACATTTCAGGTTAATGGCCGGAATGCTTATGGATATCTGAAATCAGAAAAAGGAGTTCACAGACTGGTGCGTATTTCTCCATTCAATGCGGCGGGGAAACGCCAGACTTCCTTTGCGTCCGTGGATATTATGCCTGAACTTGATGATAACATACAGGTTGATATAAATGATGATGATTTAAGAATAGATACCTATCGCTCCAGTGGAGCAGGCGGGCAGCATATTAACAAAACAGAATCAGCAGTGCGAATTACTCATATTCCTACAGGAGTTGTTGTGCAATGCCAGAATGAGAGATCCCAGCACAGCAATAAGGATAAAGCAATGAAAATGCTGATGTCAAAGCTGTATTTAATCAAAAAGCAGGAAAATCTCGACAAAATATCTGATATCAGAGGTGAGGTTACGGACAATGGCTGGGGAAGCCAGATACGCTCTTATGTGCTTCAGCCATATACTATGGTTAAGGATCATCGCACCGGACAGGAGGTCGGCAATGCACAGGCAGTGCTGGATGGATATATAGACCCGTTTATTAATGCGTACTTGAAATGGATAAATACAGGTAAGGGGGAATAAAGCTTTGGCAGAAGAAAAATATATTGTTTTCAGCCTTGATAATCAGAAATACGGAATTAAATTATCGGGAATAAACGGCATTGAGCAAAACTATGAGATTATCAGAGTGCCTAAGGGTGGTCAGTTCATAAAGGGAATTGTACACCTGCGCAGTGAGATTATACCGGTGTATGACTTAAAAAAGAAATTTGATATTGAAACAGGAATAACAAAGAAAGACAGTCAGCTTATTGTGGTGGATGTAGATGGTATAAAAATCGGATTTGAGGCTGATGCGATAATAGGAATTATACCTGTTGATAAGGATGATATTAAGGATGTTCCTCCGGTTATACTAAATGAAGATACTGAGTATCTTGAAAACATTGTAAAAGTAAATTATGCCGATAACAAAAAATGTGAAATAATGATAAGCATTGATGTTAACGGTCTCATATCGGACAGTGATATGGCGGCAATTCGTCAGACGATTGAAGAAGCGGCAGAATAATAAAGGGCAGAGGAGATAAAAAATGTTAAACGTAGCGGTATTAGGATATGGTACAGTTGGATCGGGAGTTGTTGAGGTTATAAGATCAAATCAGGATGTTGTAAACAGAAATGCCGGTCAGGAAATTAATATAAAATATGTATTGGATTTAAGAAATTTTCCGGGGGATCCTGTAGAAAAGATACTGGTTCATGACTATAATATAATATTAGATGACCCTGAGGTTGATATAGTAGTTGAGGTCATGGGTGGGATAAACCCTGCTTACGGTTTTGTTAAAAGCGCTTTGGAAAAGCATAAAAGCGTAGCAACCTCTAACAAGGAACTGGTGGCAGCCCATGGAGCAGAACTTATAAAAATTGCAAGAGAAAACAATGTCAATTTCCTTTTTGAGGCTAGCGTTGGAGGAGGAATCCCTGTTATAAGACCTTTGATTGACAGTATTACAGCAGATAATGTAACTGAAATTACAGGAATACTAAATGGAACTACCAACTATATTCTGACTAAGATGTCAGAGGAGGGTAAGGATTTTGATACAGTTTTGAAAACTGCCCAGGAAAAGGGATATGCAGAAAGAAATCCGGAGGCAGATGTTGAAGGATATGATGCGTGCCGGAAAATTGCCATATTGACATCTCTTGTATGCGGCAGGCAGGTTAATTATCAGGATATATACACAGAGGGAATTACCGGAATTACTGACATTGACATAGATTATGCAAAAGCTCTGGGAGGAACTATAAAGCTGTTCGGAACAACCACTATCAAGGGTGGAAAGGTATATTCACTTGTGTCTCCGTTTATAGTGACAGGGGAACATGTCCTTGCCAATGTAAGCGGTGTCTTTAATGGAATTCTTGTAAAAGGTGATATGCTGGGAGATGTAATGTTTTATGGAAAGGGAGCAGGAAAGCTTCCTACAGCCAGTGCAGTGGTTTCGGATGTTGTTGAGGCTGCAAGGAGCATGGGCAGGAGTAAGAACATAATCTGGGAACAGGAAAAGGTACAGGTCGAGAATGCCCTGGATTATGAATGTCCTGTGTTCGCCAGGGTAAAGAATACAAAGGAAGAGGTTGAAAGCATATTTGGCAATGTTACATATGTAAGCCTCCCTGAGGTGACTGACGAGACAGCATTTGTTACATCTGTGATTTCAGAAAAGGAATTTCAGGACAAAGCCCAAAAGCTTGATTTAATTCACAGAATTAAGACTACAATTACGTTGCCGGCTGTCTAACCCGGATATATACTCACACAGGCTATATATGTATATAATAATATTCAGATTGTATTTCATATTCAGGAGGAAAATATGCTGATAGTTAAGAAATTTGGTGGTACTTCTGTAGCCAACAAAGAAAGAATATTCAATGTTGCCAGAAGATGTATAGAGGATTATCAAAAGGGAAATGACGTTGTTGTGGTTTTATCGGCAATGGGGAAATATACTGATGAATTAATTGCAATGGCAAAGGATATAAATGAAATACCTCCAAAAAGAGAGATGGATATGCTCTTTACAGTTGGAGAGCAGATGTCTGTGGCACTTATGGCTATGGCCATGAATAAGCTGGGCGTTCCGGCTATTTCCTTGAATGCTTTTCAGGTGGCTATGCATACCACATCGGTATATGGAAACGCAAAGCTTAAAAGAATTGACAGTGTCAGAATCAGACATGAGCTGGAAGCCAGAAAGATAGTTATAGTTACAGGATTTCAGGGCATAAACAAGTATGATGATTATACAACTCTGGGAAGAGGCGGCTCCGATACAACGGCTGTTGCATTGGCGGCAGCACTCAATGCCGACAGGTGTGAGATATATACAGATGTGGATGGCGTATATACAGCAGATCCCCGTATGGTTAAGAATGCCCGTAAGCTTGAAACAGTGACATATGATGAGATGCTGGAGCTGGCAACCCTTGGAGCCGGCGTGCTTCATAACCGTTCAGTTGAGCTTGCAAAGAAATATAACGTACAGATGGTTGTACGTTCCAGTTTGAATACATCAGAAGGAACTATCGTTAAGGAGGGTGCAAAAATGGAAAAAATGCTTGTTAGTGGTGTTGCAGGAGATGCGGATACTGCCAGAGTAGCAGTGGTTGGCCTCAAGGATGAGCCGGGTGTGGCATTTAAGTTATTTAATGCCCTTGCCAAGCACAATATAAATGTTGATATGATTCTCCAGTCAGTGGGAAGAAAGGGAACAAAGGACATAAGCTTTACAACCAGCGAGGAAAATGCGGATGAAGCTGCAAAGATAATTAATGAAAACTTCAACAATTTTGAGAGTGTGGATGTAAACAAAAAGGTGGCTAAGGTTTCTATAGTCGGAGCCGGCATGCAGACTAATGCAGGAGTTGCAGCCAAGATGTTTGAGGCACTTTATGACCAGAATATTAACATAAGGATGATATCAACATCTGAGATACGAGTAACGGTTCTGATAGATGAAGACTGTATGCAGAGAGCCATGGCAGCAGTACATGATAAATTTGCTCTGGGAGAGCACTAATATTATAACCGGAGGAATTGCACAACCATTCCTGAAACGAGGGTGTCATATTTATTTTTCACCATGGTCTTTATTTAATAGGGATGATGAAAGTAAATTGGCGCCCCAATTTACATTGTGTGAATGTGTTATTAGGAGAGCTATAGATGAAGAGAAACGATTATATTACATGGGATCAGTATTTTATGGGCATTGCCATTATGTCAGCCCAGAGAAGCAAGGATCCGGGTACTCAGGTGGGAGCCTGTATAGTTGACGAGGATAACAGGATTTTGTCTGTTGGGTATAATGGAATGCCGGCAGGCTGCAACGATGATGCCATGCCTTGGGACCGGGAAGGAACAGATCTTGCAACAAAGTATTTTTTTGTATGTCACGCAGAATTAAATGCAATACTGAATTATCGTGGAGGTGGAACACTTAAAGGTGCAAGATGCTATGCAACTCTGTTTCCCTGCAATGAATGTGCAAAGGCCATAATCCAGAGTGGCATAAAGGAGGTTATTTATCTTTCGGACAAATACCATGATACAAACAGCACAATAGCTTCTAAACGGATGTTTGACATGGCAGGAGTAAAGTATACCCGGTATGAGACAAGACATAAAAGGATAGAGTTTGAATTATAGATATATGTGAAAGGAAGACTATGGTTTCATCAAAAACAAAATCGATAAAAATGAATTTTTCTGCTCTTTACAGCTATGTAATTAATAATAATTACAGGAGCTTTGGAGGTATAATGGGAGTATTGCTAAGCATTGGTGCCTTTATAATTGTAATAGTGTTCTGGGGGCAGCTAAGTATATCCCAAAGGGTTATGTTTATACTGGTAGGCATGGTTTTCACAGTGATAAATCCGATATCTCTCGGATTCAAAACCTTTAAACAGCTAAAATTGAGCCCATCTTATAAGAAACCTCTGGAATACACCTTTGGCAACGATGGGATAAAGGTATCCCAGGGAGATACAAGCCTTGATATATCCTGGGATAAAATTATAAGAGTAATGATGACAAAGAAGGTTATTGCGATTTATACAGGCAGAATGTATGCCTTTGTAATTCCTCTTTCCGAACTTGGTGAGGACAGAGCAAAAATTGTAACTGCCATAGTACAATTTACAGCCGGATATGGGCCAAGACTTAGTAGAAATCTTAAGGAGTATAAAAGTGGAAAAGGATTATAAAGAAAGTTATTGTACAAAGGATACATTTAATATAGGGAAAAAGCTTGGAGAAGAAGCTCTTCCGGGAGAGGTCTATTGCTTACAGGGTGAACTGGGGACAGGTAAAACCGTATTTTCCCAGGGCTTCGGCATGGGACTTGGTGTTGGAGAAACCATATGTAGTCCTACATTTACCATATTAAAGGAGTATCACGAGGGAAGGCTTCCGTTTTACCATTTCGATGTATACAGAATTGGCAGTGATGATGAAATGGATGAAATAGGATATTATGATATTGTCGGAGGTGAAGGAGTATGTCTCATTGAGTGGGGGCAGCTTATAGCTGATATACTTCCTGACCATTATACAATAATTACAATAGAGAAGGATGCCGAAAAGGGCTTTGATTACAGAAAAATAACTATAGAGAGGCTGTAAGATATATGAAAATATTAGGAATAGATACTTCGGGAATGGTGGCAACTGTAGCTGTGGTATGTGACGATGTACTGCTGGCAGAGTTTTCTGTCAATTACAAAAAAACACATTCAGAGACTCTCATGCCCATGCTTGATGAGATTATAAAAATGACAGGACTGGATTTGAATGATATAGATGCTATAGCAGTAGCCGGTGGCCCGGGTTCATTTACAGGTCTTAGAATAGGCTCGGCTACTGTGAAGGGACTTGGAATGGCACTGGATATACCTATAGTATCCGTGCCTACCTGCCATGCTCTGGCATACAATTTGTGGGGGGCAAAGGATATAGTATGTCCCATAATGGATGCCAGAAGAAATCAGGTATACACAGGAATATACAGCTTTAACGGAGAAAAAATGAATTGCCTCATGGATCAGTCTGCCATGGATATAAGAGAACTTATACAGATTCTTAACAGAATGGATGGGAGAATTATCTTTACCGGTGATGGGGTACCTGTTTTCGAGGATATTATAGCAGAGGAAATGAAAAATGACATTCTTTTTGCACCTGCACATTTGAACAGACAAAGAGCCGGTGCTGTAGCGACTCTTGGACTTCTATATTATATGGAAGGACATTTTGAAAGAGCCGAGGAACACAAGCCGGTTTACCTTAGAAAATCCCAGGCCGAACGTGAACGGGAAGAAAGAATGAAGGATAGCTGATATGGATGAAAATGTAGCGGGACAAATATATGAACTGGAGAAGGACACATTTTCTGACAGCTGGTCCTATGAAAGCATACAGCAGTCAGGTATGCTGCGACATTATCATATTTACATTTCATGTAAAAGCAATGAATATGCTACAGTGATTTCTGTTGATGAAAATATGGAGATACCTGCAGGCTTTCCTGAAAGCTTTGCCGGTTACATTATATCTACCGTGGTTCAGGATGAAACAGAGCTTCAAAGAATTGCTGTGAAGGAGGCTTATCGTGGGCAGGGAATTGGAAAAGCATTGCTTGAGTATTATCTGTCCGGGATGCATGGCAAATGTAAAAAAGGATTTCTCGAGGTAAGGGAAAGTAACATTTCTGCAAGAGCCTTGTACGAAAAAAAAGGATATATTCTCATAGGAAAAAGAAATAACTATTATACATGTCCCCGGGAAAACGGACTTGTATACCGGATAGACCTATAGTGTTTGTAAAATATTTACATAGTTAGTATTTTTTTCTCATTTAAATCCTAGGCTATATCTACTATAATGTAATTATTATACGTCAGGAGGAAAATATGAAAAAGAACACCGAATTATGTTGTAACAAATGTGGTAAAATATTACAGAAAAAGAATGGGATATTGATGGAGGACTTCATCGAGGTAAAGAAAAATTGGGGTTATTTTTCAGAAAAGGATGGAAAGACCTACAGCTTTGTGCTTTGTGAAAGCTGTAGTGACAGCTTGTTTGAAGACTTTTCATATCCTGTTTCCATAAGTGACACAAATGAGCTTTTATAGTTAGCCAGACAGGAGGAACAAAATGATAGATATATGTCTGCTTGGTACAGGAGGAATGCTTCCTCTGCCGTACAGGGCACTTACATCCCTGATGTTCAGGTATAATGGCAAAAATATGCTTATTGACTGTGGGGAAGGTACCCAGAATCAGATAAGGCAGAAGGGTTGGAGCTTTAAACCGTTGGATGTGATATGCATAACACATTTCCATGCGGATCATATCAGTGGATTACCGGGGCTTTTGCTGACAATGGGCAATGCAGAAAGAACAGAACCCCTTACAATGATAGGACCTAAGGGACTTGAACGGGTAGTTAATTCTCTCAGAGTTATCGCTCCTGAATTGCCCTTTGACATTAATTTTATTGAGCTTGAACAGGACGAACAGGAAATCAGTATTTGCGGGCTTACCATCAGAGCATTCAAGGTTAATCACCGGATTACCTGTTATGGCTACAGCATTGTACTTGACAGAGCAGGTAAATTTGATGCGGAAAAGGCAAGGAAGCTGGGCCTGCCTGTGACATACTGGAATATTCTTCAAAAGGGTGGCAGTGTTGAATATGATGGGAAAATATATTCCGGTGATATGGTGATGGGCGAAGCAAGGAAGGGCATAAAAATAACCTACTGTACCGATACCAGACCTACTCCGGGCATTGTAAAAAATGCAGAAAAATCCGATATATTTATATGTGAAGGGATGTATGGAGAAAAGGATAAAACAGACAAGGCAAAGGAACATAAGCATATGACTATGCAGGAAGCGGCTGAGATTGCAAAGAAGGCAGGGGTATCCGAAATGTGGCTTACCCATTACAGTCCTGCTACTGCACGTCCCGGTGAATTTGAAAAAGATATAAAAGAAATCTTTTCGGGAGCCCGTATGGGAAAAGATCTGATGACGAGGGAAATAAACTTTACGGATTAGACAGAACAACAAAAAGGAGGGATTTTTATGAAGGAAAAGAAAAAGTCAATTATAAAAACCATATTTCTGGCTGTTTTTTTTGCCGTTATATTTCTGGTATATTTTAACAGCCTTGGAAATAAATCCTCAATACCCCGTTCTGATAAACAAAAGACAGAAATAGAACAGCTTTGTTCCTATGATATGGTTGAAGATTATCCTAAAACTCCAAGGGATGTGGTAAAACTCCACAGCAGATATTTTAAAGCCTTCTATGGAGAAAAGCTGAGTGATGACGAGATATATGCTCTTAACCAACAGGTAAGATGTCTATACAGCAAGGAGCTTATTGGTCTGAATGAGGAAAATATTAATCTGCAAAGCCTTAAAAACAGCATATCCATGATGGAAGAAAAAGGGTACAAATATAAATCTTACGAATTACCTGAGGCAAGTCAGATAAAGACTTATACCAGAGATGGGATATATATGGCCACACTGGAGGTAAAGATAACGGTTGACATGGAGGATTCAATAGGCTATCTATACATGCAATATGTTCTGGTAAAAGAGGATGACCGTTGGAAAATCCAGGCCTGGGGTGAATCCAGACTGGGACAATAATAACATTATAAGAGGTGCAATATGACTACAATTCTAGGAATCGAATCTTCCTGTGATGAAACTGCAGCCGCAGTTGTTGTGGATGGGAGACAGGTCAAATCAAATGTGATATATTCACAGATTGAGTTACATACACTTTATGGTGGGGTAGTGCCTGAGATAGCATCACGAAAGCATGTAGAAAAAATTAATCAGGTTGTACAGAAGGCATTGGATGATGCCGGTGTTACATGGGATGACATAGATGCCATAGCTGTTACGTACGGTCCGGGGCTGGTAGGAGCTTTGCTGGTAGGAGTGAGTATGGCTAAAGCATTGGCTTATGCAAAGAACAAACCGCTTATAGGTGTTAATCACATAGAAGGACATATTGCGGCAAACTATATAGAAAATCCGGAATTAAAACCACCGTTTATGTGTATGGTAGCATCAGGAGGACATTCTCATCTTGTATGTGTACGGGACTATAACAAATTCGAAATAGTAGGACGAACAAGAGACGATGCTGCGGGGGAAGCCTTTGATAAGGTTGCCAGGGCTATCGGACTCGGGTATCCGGGAGGACCAAAGATTGATATGCTGGCAAAGGAAGGTAATCCGGAAGCAATACATTTTCCAAGGGCATTTATGGAGGATGCACCATATGATTTCTCATTTAGCGGATTAAAGTCGGCGGTGCTCAACTATTTAAACGGATGCGAAATGAAACACATTGAAGTCAACAAGGCAGACGTAGCAGCCTCATTTCAAAGAGCGGTTGTGGATGTGCTTACAGGTAATTCAATAAAAGCAGCAAAAGACTACAACTGCAACAGTCTTGCTCTTGCCGGAGGAGTGGCAGCCAACGGAGCGCTAAGGGAAAATATGAAAAAAGCCTGTAGTGATATTGGCTTAAAATTCTATTATCCATCTCCTGTATATTGTACAGATAATGGTGCCATGATAGGAGCTGTAGGATATTATGAATATATTAACAATACCAGAAGCGGTCTTGAACTGAATGCTGTACCTAATTTAAAAATAGGAGAAAGATAGGTAGTAGTACCAACGTAAAAATACTGTGGATTGATTGTACAACAATGTTTGGTGAGGAAAAAATGGCAGTTGCAATAGTTTTGGCGGCAGGTAGTGGAAAAAGAATGAATTCCCATATTGCTAAGCAATTTATAAAAATAAGAGATAAAGAGGTTCTTTATTACTCCCTGTATACCCTGAATAATAATGAAAATATAAGTACTATCGTTTTAGTTGCGAGGGATGAAGATATAAAATATTGTCAAAAGAATATTGTGGATGAATATAATCTGCATAAAGTGGGGAAAATTATATCCGGTGGAAAGGAAAGATACGATTCCGTATATAATGGACTTGCTGCTCTGAAAGGAAGCACAGACAAGGATGATATAGTATTGATACATGATGGGGCACGCCCATTTTTGCAGGATGAAATGATAAACACCTCTATACGGGGTGCACTTGAATACGGAGCTTGTACCGTAGCGGTTCCGGTTAAGGATACAATAAAGCTTGTTGATGATAAAATGCTGGGGATTGAAACTCCCGACAGAAAATCTTTATACCAGATTCAGACTCCTCAAAGCTTCAGGTTATCACTGCTGTCCGACGCATATGAAGAGATGAAAAAATGCCCAAACCACAATATAACAGATGATACAATGCTAATGGAACAATATAGGGGAATTAAGTCAAAGATTGTCCCTGGAGAATACACAAATATTAAAATAACAACACCTGAAGACATTGAAATTGCAGAGCTGTTTGCCGGAAAAATCTTTCAAAAAACACTAAAAACCTGTTGACAATATCATCTAATTTTGTTAATATAACAAGGTCGCTGATGATTAGACGAGCGACATTATTATACATAAAAGTTATGGAGAGGTATCGAAGTGGTCATAACGAGGCGGTCTTG
>DLKL01000026.1:0-127 GCA_002476495.1 Lachnospiraceae bacterium UBA7589 | reverse complement strand
TCGAATCCCTCTCTCTCCGCTGACGTTTTTAAAAACGTTAATATGATTCAAACGCTTATGAGGAGAAGTACCCAAGCGGTTGAAGGGGCTCCCCTGGAAAGGGAGTAGGTCGTTAATAGCGGCGCGA
>DLKL01000042.1 GCA_002476495.1 Lachnospiraceae bacterium UBA7589 | reverse complement strand
CTTAAATATACAGGAGTCAGATGGCAGAAACCCGGCAACACACCTGAAGAATGCTTTGGAATATATCCAGAATCCGGATAAGACAGAAGAATGTGTACTGGTGGGCGGTATTAACTGCCTGCCGGATACGACATTTGAGCAGATGGAGGAGACAAAGAATATATTTCATAAGACAGGTAAAAGGCAGGGCTATCATGTGATCATATCGTTTTCACCGGAAGAAAAAGTAACGGCAGAGCAGGCAATGTATGTCCTGGAGCATTTCGCAAAGGATGTGCTTGGTGATGATTATGAGGCGGTGTATGCGGTTCATACTGACAGAGAGCATATGCACGGGCATCTGATATGGAACAGTGTCAGCATGACGACCGGTAAGAAATATAATTCGCCTAAAAATAATTGGAAGAATCATCTCCAGCCTATTACAAATAAATATTGTGATGAGCTTGGACTTTCCATCTTGCCGGCAGAGTACAGCAGGAACCCAAAGAATATCAGCAGGGACAAGTGGGAAAAGGAAATGTCCATGAAAGAGATTATTCTCCGTGATGCCAAGATGTGTGCATATGCTGCCGGGAATGTGGAGCATTTTAAATATTTGATGAAAAGGCTTGGATATGTATTCAAGAAAGACGCGTGGATGGAGGTGCAGGCACCGGGATTTAAGTATTATCATCAGCTTACAAAGATGGATGAGATGTTTTCAGAAGCAATGTTACGGCATCATGTGGATATGCCTTGGATGGCAAAGCCTTACTTTTATTCGTCGGATATCAGGGGATTGCACAGGGCGAAACTGTCACCATTTCAGAAGAAGTTTTATGCAAAGTTATATCGGTTAAGGATTGTAGAGCAGAAGCGTTTTGTAGTCAGTGGAGCAAAGTATACAGAGGATTTGAAGAGATTTCATCAGTTACAGGACGAATATCTGCTACTTGTAAATAATGACATCAAAAGTGTTGTGGAGCTTGTGGATTTCATAAGTGAGCAGGAAGAAAAGATTCAGCAGATTAAGGACAGACAGCATGAGATATACAGAGAAAGCTCTAGCCGGAAGCGGAATATTAAGACAGAAGCACAATATAGGGAATATCAGATTTGGCATGTGGAAGTACAGGAAGAACTTGATGAGCTGAAGCAGGAGAAAAAGGATATTAAGAGACAGATACAGCTTGCTGATGGCATTATAAAAGAAGATTTGTATACGGTTTATTATGTGGTGTCGGGGAATGAGGAGATTGTTGCAGACAGGGAGATTGAGATACAGGGGATGGAAGAAAAGACGGCGGTTGAGGAAGTGGCGGCAGTAGTTGTTGAGCATGATGCAAATGTTGAGGTAATGAATCCTAATAATAATCAGAATGAAATAGGCAGACAGAAAGAGCAAACTGATAGTGAGATAAAACAACAGAGTGATTTAGATACCATAAGAATACCAGAGACTCATAATTCGCCTGATGTGAATGTGGTAAGAGTTGGCGAAAGTATGACTGATGTGACAGGTAAAAGTGAATTTGTGGAAACTAAAGAAACTGAACTTGTGGACAAAGTTGGATGGATTGTCAAGAATATCAGAGCTTGGTGGTTATGAGAATGTCGGAGTTTCTGTTAAGACTGATATATTCGGATTTGAAATTACCGATGTAGGCGGCAACATAAAGTTGTTCTCGGATGTGATGAAAAGGTTAGAGATAAAGCTGGATGGAGATGAGCTTTATGAGGAGTTCCAAAGGATTTATGATAAAGCAGTTAGCAGAGATGCTGATAAAGAAAAGATAGGAGACAAGATAGGGAATAGGGGCAGAGGAAGATGATTCCTCTGCTCAATATTAAATTAAGAATGGAAGTATAATTGAACACTAAAGATATATTAAATACTAATAAATCATATTTAAACAGTGAAATATCAGTTGAGGGAAACAGCTGTTCGTGATATAATTACTTTGTTATTTTATACATTTTAGAATCGGAGGGAAAATATGTCTGAGACTAATGAAAAATGGTCTAATTTAGAAGAAACCGCAGAATATCTAGGTGTAACGAAAGATACCATAAGAAATTGGATCAAAAAAACAGATATACCGGCTCATAAGATAGGTAGACTTTGGAAATTTAAATTTTCAGAAGTGGATGAGTGGGTGAAAAGCGGAAAAAGTGCATTATAGAATAGAAAGTAGAAAAGAAAATGATAAATACAGAATTACATAATGGAGATTGTCTTGAGTATATGAAAAAAATACCAACATCTTCGATTGATTTGATAATAACAGATCCACCATATAATTTAGGAAAGTTTATGGAGGAGAGAGATACTAATTTAGTTAAAATGCGAGATAATTTTTTTGGGGCTGCAGGATGGGATGATTTAGATTATAAAGAATGGAAAAAATCTATGAATAAATTTTTTCATCAAGCATCAAGAGTTTTGAAGGATGGTGGTTCAATAATTGTATTTATGGCGATAATAAAGGTTGAGACAATAATACAATTAGCACAAAAACACGGACTGTATTATAAGACAACTGGTATATAGCATAAGTCTAATCCAATGCCAAGGAATATGAATTTGCATTTTGTTAATTCGACAGAATCGTGGATATATTTTACTTATAAAACAAAGACAGGGACATTTAACAACAACGGAAAAGTATTGCATGGTTGAAGGTGATAACTTGGAGCTGCTGGTTGAAAAGGTTATGGAATTGGTTAGGGAAGTGTATTTGTGATGAGAAGTTATTAGAATGGGAGTGAACCATATATGGACAAAAAATTTAAATGGAATATGTTTATTACGTCATTTATACCCTTATGGTTATCAATAATGGTATCAGATATTTGGAATATAGCTGAAAGTGGAATTAAAACTTGGAGACATTGTGATTCTATATGTATGAATGTTTTTAATATATGTAGAGAAAATTGGGTTTGTGTATTTGTTGTGTTAGTAATTGGAATATTGATGCTGACTAGTATTATCTCTATAAATAGATTTTTGAGGGATAAAAAAAGAAATAACACTCCACATAAGGTTAAGATAAAAAAAGCTTTAAGGGCTAATAAATTATCTTCAGAATTCCTGTTGGCGTATATTTTACCTATGATAGCTTTTGATTTTGCAGAGTTCAAAAGCGTGGTTTTATTTATAATTTATTTTGGAATGCTTGCTTTTTTATGCATTAGAAATAGTAATGTATATACTAATATATGGCTTGAAATAAAAGGGTATCGCATGTATTTATGTGATTTAGAGGCTAATATAATGGATAGACCACATATTTATGAAGAGTGTTTAGCAATTAGCAAAAATAATCTTACTATTAAAATTGAGAATGATATAGAATGTTGGGATTTTGATAATTATATTTATATTGATTTAAGATAGGGATAGGAGGTATACAATGGATAAAGATTTACTCATTGAAATTATGAACAACGCAAGAGAAAACATATATAGCTGGAGCTTATATTTTTTTAAGATAGATAGAAGAAATAATAATCCCTTTACTGCATATAAAATAAGGTTCAAGAATAATGAATACCTTCCAGAATATGCAAGAATATTAATTGATATGGTTGTAAAGTATCAGCTTGATAAAATTACAGAGATTAAAGATTATACAGGTGAAAACACAAAGGTTTCTTGCGATAGGATTGAAACGAATAATGTACTTGTTAAAGAGCAATGGGATTATTTTGTTGAAGATATAGCATGTGCTTCGGATGAAAAAATTGAAGGAAAATATAATGGATATGTACTAGAAGGAACCCCCTCTAACAATGATGGAAAATCATTGGTGTTTCTGAAAATGGCTAATCCTATAATTAATTTGAAAAATAAACGGAATGTTGTATTTACATTTGATGCGGATAATGAATTGGCTGAAATGACAGATGAGGTATGCAAGTTACATATGGATGCAGACTGTATAGTGATTGATGAAGTAATATATTCATTCAACTATAAATTTGAAGATTTATTAAATATGGATAAGACAATGCAAAAAGTGAAAACTAAAGCACTTGAGAAGATTTTTGAACTTGATGCATTTGAAAATAAAGACGAGTTTGAACAAATGGCAAGGGCGTATAAGGCACCTAGAACTTTTGTTACATTAAAAAGTGAACGCGTCAATCGGATAAAAAGTAAGACAAAGAGAAAAGCAGTTGCAAGTATGTTGAATATTGAAATAAGCGATAATGGTAAGTTTGTTTTTAAGAATGAAGAAGAAGTTTCATTGTTGTTGAGATATTTGTGCTTTAAAGTATTTAAAGATGCTGAGACAAAAGATTTGCTTGAAGCAAACAATGTAACAAAATTAGAATTGAATTGAAAAGAAATATTTTTATTTATAATACATAAGGTTGACTAAAAACAAGGAGAACGTATGGATGATATAGAAGACACTAATTATAAGTTTAATTCCCAAGATATTGAAAATATATGGTATATATTCTTTTGTTTAGCAGATTCAACATTTTCGTCTGTAGATGTATCTTATGGAAAAAAAGGACCATATATGTTATCGGGAGAGACAATGATGTCAATATGTAAAACTCTAGAGACTATTGATTTTTGTTGTAATAGAGATGCCTATTCGGATGCGTATACTTTATTACGGAAGTGTAGAGATGATTTAATGCAGTACTTATTTGTACTGAATGTTATACAGAACAAACATGGCCTAACGGATGAAGAAGCAGAAGAATTTACCATAACCCCAGAATCTATGATGAAAATGATAGAGTTAGACGTGTCTATATTGGTTTCAGGTGAAAGAAAAACAGATGCTGAGCTAGCTATGGAAAAATGGATTTATAATGTGCTGGAGGGCTCAGAAAACAATAAGGATAGAAAACAATTTTTTGATACATCAAAATACAAATCATATTTGGTAAGTAATAACGAAAAGGTCGAATATATTTTTGATAATTTTCTTGTAGATAAGTGGTTGAGAGAGGACAGAAAGTTAAATAATTATGTCCATGCGAATGGCATTAGATTTGTAATGGATAATTATGTATATCAGAACAAAAAGGAAGATAAAGATAAAGAACTTATAGAGACACTTCAAAATATTACGGATATATTTTTGAGTTTGTTGTCAGTTATAGATAGTATTAAATTTCATTCATCAGATTATCTTGATGCTTTAGAAATGGAAATGAAGCCCCAGGAGGGAAGTCAATATTGGGTATGTCCGATAATTGTTGAATATATGGATGATAGGTTTGATAAGAAACTATTACAGTATATTCAGAATAATGAAGGAAATGGGATGCAATTTATGGCAGAATATTATGCTGATTAATAAATACGGGAGGCGATTAAATGACAACCGAATTGATGAGAGATTTGCTTACAAACGATGAGAAAATAACAATAGAATACAAAACATGCCAGCGTGGAATACAGGAAGATGTTTATGAAACAGTGTGCTCATTTTCTAATAGATATGGTGGATATATTATCATGGGTGTAGAAGATGACGGAACACCAATCGGAATTAATAGAAATATGAGTAAAGATATGAGAAAAAACTTTGTTAATCAGCTTAACAATCCTGATAGAATGTCCCCTACACTATATCTTTCCATAGAAGAATTTGAATATGAAGGTAAATTATTACTATGGGTGTATGTACCACCAACATCTACTGTTGAAAAATGTATTAATAGAATATATGACAGAAATGAAGATGGTGACATGGACATTACAGATTCACCTATTCAGTTACAAAATATGTATAACAGAAAAAGCAACACATATGCAGAGCATAAGATTTTTCCGTATGTGACAAAGGATGATCTTCGTATTGATTTAATGGATAAAGTAAGAAACTTGGCTAAAAGTAAAAATCCAGACCATCAATGGCTTACAATGTCAGATGATGAAATTATGAAGAGTGCCGGATTATGGGAAAAAGATTTTTCATCAGGTATTCAAGGATACAATCTTGCAGGTGTGTTGTTGTTTGGCAAAGATGATGTGATAAGGTCTTGTTGTCCTGGATATATTACAGATGCATTATATAGGGTTGAGAATCTAGATAGGTATGATGATAGATTGCAGGTAACAACTAATCTAATAGAGGCATATGATCTTTTAATGGAATTTGTTGCAAAGCATACATCAGATAAATTTTGCTTAATCAACAATATTAGCACGAGTATTAGAGGTATTATCTCAAGGGAGGTTATTGGTAATATACTTGTGCATAGAGATTATTCAAGTGCATATCCGGCAAAGGTGATTATCGAAAAGGATTGGCTGAGAACAGAAAATTGGTGCATTCCTAGACACCATGGAAATATTATGAGTGATGAGTTTACTCCTTATCCAAAGAATCCTTTAATTCAGCAATTTTTTGCTAATATTGGTAGAACAGATACTATTGGTTCGGGAGTAAGAAATCTTTACAAGTATACACCGATGTATTCAGATGGTGGTAAGCCAGAGCTAATTGAAGATGATGTATTTAGAATTAATATACCATTAGACAGAATAGCTGCAGATGAAGCAACAGAACAGAAAACATTATCTGAAAGAGAACAGAAAATTTATAATATGATTTGCGAGAATCTGCATTTATCAGTTGAACAGGTAATGGCAGAATTGGATATATCAAGATCAACGGTGTTTAGAGATTATGCGAAAATTAAGAAAGTAACAGGTGCCGTCTACGATAAAAAGACTTCAACATGGACATTGTAATGAGACAGTCTCAAGTTAGTCTCAACAAAGTCTCATAAATTTTGCCACTTTATGAGACTGAAGAAAAATCTAAAAACGTGATAAAATCGGGACTTTTAGCATGTTGGAAAAACTTAGTCTCAAGTCAGTCTCAACGTAGTCTCATTTTTAAAGTGAGATTATGACACTGACTTGAGACTAAAAAGACTAATGAATTTATATGATTTGTCGATTGGAGAAATGCTAGGAAAATTTATTTGACTTAAGAGTGAGGATCGAATGAATACAAGATATTATATGGTCATTATCAAGGGTAAAATAAAAACATCTGAAATAATGTCATGTGTTTACAATAGAGATACTCAGAAATGGGATGTGAAATTCAATAATGGAAAAACATATTCATATGCATATTCAAATGTAGAATGGTTAAAAGACCCTCAGGTTTTGAATTCTGAAATGTATCGTATTAGCAGAGAAGGACGGGAGTTTTTTGATATAAGGGCGATATATGTATTTAGAAGTGTATACGAGTCATATTGGCATATATGTTTTGGCGATGGTAGTGAAAGAGACTATTGTCAGAGAGATTTACATATTGTTGAATCCTGCCTCAGTGAAAGGCAGTCAGCGAATGTATTTGAATATATAAAACAAATTGCAGGATTGAGTGATATTAGGAATGAAGAGACTGGCGAAACACTATTGTCTAAGAGGTTTGACAAGATTTCTTTTGTAGGTAGCGATGTAGCATTAGCTAAGTATCTGAATCCGTCTTCAGTGCAAGTTAGTAAAAGGGGACACGAATATATTCCGATTTTTCCTTTTGGATGCAATAATAGTCAGTATAAGGCTGTGAAAAACGCCATGGAGAATCAGATAAGTGTTATACAGGGACCGCCCGGAACAGGAAAGACACAGACGATATTAAATATTATTGCCAATATATTGCTACAGGGAAAAACAGTACAGATAGTATCCAACAATAATGCGGCAACGGAAAATGTATATGAAAAATTATCATCGCCAAAGTATAATTTGGGTTTTATAGTTGCACCATTAGGAAGTTCTAAGAACAAGAAAATATTTGTTGAGAATCAGGATGCAAATTATCCGGATTTTTCGCTTTGGAAAACAAATGAGAATCCAGATGATTTGCAGAAGAGAATAGCAGAACAATCCATTCAGTTAAAGGCGTTTTTTGATAAGCAAGAGAAACTGGCATGTTTAAGGCAGGAACTTTCACAACTGGTTACAGAACAGGAATATTTTAATCAATATGTTGAAGAATCAGATGTTAATACGGAAAGCATAAAATTTAAGAAAAACTTATCCTCAAAGGATTGGATGGCACTGTGGCAAGAGTGTCAGTTGATTTCGGAAGAGAAGAAGGCAATAGGATTCTGGTTTAAGATAAAAGCCTTGTTAAAATATGGAGTAACAGATTGGAACTTCTATAGGCAGGATATTTCAAAGATAATTACAACATTTCAAGCTATGTATTATGGTGCAAAGCGGTCGGAGCTATCTGGGGAGATTGCAGATATTGAGAAGTATTTAAACAGTGTTAATAAGGATTTGCTTGGTGATTTATGCAATCAGTCAATGATTGTGTTAAAAGATAAACTGGCAAGAAAATATGAAAGTAACAACAATAGAAA
>DLKL01000016.1:16484-60622 GCA_002476495.1 Lachnospiraceae bacterium UBA7589 | reverse complement strand
GGTAAGAATAAGGGATATAAAATCCAGACATATTTTGCATTTTGAATTGAAGATTTAACTACAGTTTGCAGCTAAACAAAGTAGGATGATGAATAGGAGGATGATGACTATGTTAGGTTCAGATGGAAGATTTTATGATAATGATTTTGATTTCGATGGAGATGGGAAGCTGAATGCGTATGAGTATTCTGTAATGGATGATGTAGTGTTCGGAAATCACGATGATGTGGATGATGTTTCCGGAGAAGAATCCGATCTGGAGCTTGACCTTGCCCTGTCAGGACTTGACTTGGATGACCTTGAGGATATGGACGAGGATGAGAGACGGGAGGCACTGGAGGACGCAGGACTTGATCCGGATGATTATGATTTTTGATTGTAAAAATGAGCTTTGTAATTATTGAATTCAGTAAGAATTTGTGCGAAAATATATAAAGAGAAAGCAGGTAAGCTATTCAACAAACTATGGGAGGAAGCTTTAGTGAAAATAGAGAAGATTAACCGGGATTTTTCTGTATGTCAGGTAAAAGATTATTCGCTTGTAAATGCAGAATCAGAATATTGCTTTATCGGGAAAACAGATGAGGAAAAATCTCTTGTATGTATTACGGATGAAGCACCGGAGAATGTGATTAATCGTGACGATGGCTGGAAAGCATTTAGGATTCAGGGTATCCTTGATTTTTCACTGATTGGGATATTGTCACGGATTACTATGCTTCTGGCAGATAATAATATTCCGATTTTTACTTTATCTACCTATAATACTGATTACGTTTTGGTAAAAAAGGAAAATTATCAAAAGGGATTGGAGATCCTTAAATCAGCAGGATATGAGATTGAAGAGTAGTATTTTTTCGTTTAATAGTAAACAAAGTGGAGGTAAAAACATGGCAACAAACAAATACGCAGGAACACAGACAGAAAAGAATTTATTGGAAGCATTCTCAGGAGAATCACAGGCAAGAAATAAGTATACATTTTTTGCATCTGTAGCGAAGAAGGAAGGATATGAGCAAATGTCCGCCTTATTCTTAAAAACCGCTGAAAATGAGAAAGAGCATGCCAAGATGTGGCTTAAGGAATTAGCGGGAATCGGTGACACCAAAGCAAATCTTGCTGTAGCTGCTGAGGGTGAAAATTATGAGTGGACTGATATGTATGATGGTTTTGCAAAAACTGCAGAGGAGGAAGGCTTTCCTGAATTGGCTGCAAAATTCAGAGCAGTAGGAGAAATCGAAAAGCATCATGAGGAGAGATACAGGGCACTCCTTAAAAATATCGAAACTGCCAGGGTTTTCGAGAAAAGCGAAGTAAAGGTATGGGAATGCCGTAACTGTGGACATATTGTAGTCGGAACGAAGGCTCCGGAAATTTGCCCGGTATGTAATCATCCGCAGAGCTATTTTGAGATACATGCAGAAAATTATTAATAAAGACATTTATAATAATTAAGTCGTATATTATGCACAAATCAAGACAACAGTGTCGATATAACCAACCAAGGAGACCGGCAATGAACATAAGAAAAATGAAAGAATGTGATATGTCAAGAGTTGCAGAGATTATTGTTTTTAATAACAGAATTAATTTCTATCCCATCTTTAAGGATGAGAAGTATTCTTTTTATGAAATGCAGGTTGTATCCCTCATTGATAAGTATTTAAAAAATGCAGATGCATTTAACAATACATATGTGTATGATGATGGCATAATCAGAGGCTTTATTCAGATAAAGGATACAGAAATCTGTAAATTGTATGTTGATCCCTGTATGCAAAGCAGCGGAATAGGACATCAATTGATTGAATTTGCCATTAATCATATGGGAGCAAATTTCCTATGGACTCTTGAGAAAAATGTACGGGCAATTTCCTTTTATAAAAAGCATGGTTTTGACTATTCAGGTAAAAAGCAATTTGAGGAAGGAACAACGGAATATTTGGTTGAATTAACCAGAATGTGAATGGTTCGATAAATGTGTATAACTATGGAGGGATAATTATATATGAGCATTATTAAAACGGTATTGGTAACTTTTTTTGCAAGTATGGGAGCAGCTGTTATGGGATTTCAGGCATTAGGTAAATAATACAGGCTGAAAAATTGCCGGTATTTTGTAAATAAGCACTATTTCAAAACAGATAGTTTATAATCATGGCTGTAAGCTCGTTTATTACAGCTTCTTTATTCTGCCCATTATTATGGAACTGGGTATCATGGACGATAGCTTCTATTGATGTCAGTAAAATGTAGGAGGTGGTATACAAATCCTTTACCTTCATTTCGGCTTTGTATGTATTAAGCATATTAATAAAGCTTTCTGTCACTTTTGCCTTATGCTTCATTTCTATGGCACGAAATTCATCTGACTGTTCAGACAGAGAGGCTATTTCACACTGAAATCGGCTTTCGTATTCGTGCCCTTTAAAAATAGATTCTATATAAGAATGAACAACAGCTTCAACAGAAAGATTATCGGGAACGTGGTCAAAGTCCACAGGAGCCAGAACCACATCATATATATCTTCAACCAATTCGGTATACAAGTCCTTTTTATTTTTAAAATACGAGTAAAATGTACCAATGGATACACCTGCTTCTTTAACAATTTCGTTGGAACTGGTTGAATGGTATCCTTTTTCGGACATAAGCTTAAGAGCAGCGGCTTTGATACGCTGCTTTTTTTCTATGCTTCTTAACTGCTTTGGTTTACGTATAGTTACATTACTCATACTTATATTCCTTTCTGCTACAAAAAAGCATGTATACGTTAGATGAATATTGCAGCAATTCGAATTATAGCATAATTTTTTAAGAATGTGAATAACTACTCATATTCTTTCTTGACAAAAAGTTAGTTTTAACTTACTATAGAACATGAGCAGTAACTCATATTACAGGAGGCGGATTATGTATATAGAAGTAAAGAATTTAAAAAAAAGCTACGGAGAAGGAGGAAGCTACGTTCAGGTATTAAAAGGGATTGATTTGTCGGTAGAAAAAGGTGTTATGTGTGTAATTCAGGGAACCAGCGGTTCGGGGAAGTCAACCCTGCTTAATTGTATCGGAGGTCTTGATACTGTGGATCAGGGTTCAATAGTCATTGATGGAAAGGAGATTGTTGGAAAAAACAATCATGAGCTTTCTGAGTACAGAAGAGAAAATCTTGGATTTATTTTTCAGTTTTACAATCTTGTACCTAATCTGACCGTGAGAGAGAACATAAAGGTTTGCGAATATCTGACAGATAATCCTATGGATATTGATGAACTTCTGGAGATTCTGGGACTGACCGGACATCAGAACAAATTTCCTTCACAACTGTCAGGAGGTCAGCAGCAACGCTGTGCCATAGCAAGAGCTCTGGTAAAGAATCCCAAGCTGCTGCTTTGTGATGAACCTACAGGAGCATTGGACTCCAGGACATCTAAGGACATATTGGTATTGCTGGAAAAGATAAATGAAAAATACGGAACTACAATGCTGATTGTTACCCATAACAATGCTATAAAAAATATGGTTCATCATGTCATCATAATGAAGGATGGAGTTATTAAGGAAAACTATTCTAACAAAACCAGGGTTTCAGCTATGGAATTAGAAGATTTGTAGAAAACGGAGGCAACAATGAAGAGCTTAAATAAGAGATTGGCACGGGATTTTAAAGCAAATCTGGGAAGATATTGCGCACTTGCAATTATGATTATCCTGGGAATATATGTTGTAGTAAGTGTGGCGGGTATGTCTGAGATTACAATACAGGGAAGCAGGATTTATAATGATGAATGTAATCTTCAGGATGGACAATTTACTACATTTATTCCCATGACTGAAAATCAGATACAGGAGCTGGAGAACAGATATGGTGATATTGAAGAAGAATTCTATTTTGATATTGAAGCAGAGGATAAGGTTCTGAGAATATTCAAATCAAGAAGCAGGATTAATACCCTTAAGCTGTGTGAGGGTAATAAGGCCTCGGAGAATAATGAAATTGTAATAATGAATTTGTTTGCCGACAGAAACCGGATAAAGGTGGGTGATGAGATAATTATCGGTGGAAGGCATATGATTGTTTCGGGAACCGGCTGTGTGCCGGATTATAATCTGCCGGTTAAAAATTTTACCGATATGACAGCAGATCCCGAGACGTTTGGCGTTGCCTTTGTTTCGGATGTGACATTTGATGAGCTTGCCAAGATAAATGAGGCATCCGGCATGGTTTATACTTATGCATATTCCTTAAGGGAAGGTGTAGACCATCAGGATTTGAAGGAAGAAATTAGTGAACTCACAAAGATAGAAAACTTCTATGATAATGCTGACAATCCGCGAATTGCCAGTGATGCCGCCAGTGATGTTATATTGAAGAAGTATATAAGCATGGTGGCAGGCGCACTTCTGGTAATGCTCTTTGCCTTTGTTATATCTGTGTTCGTAGTTCACCAGATAAATGAAGAAAGCAGTGTAATCGGGACCTTATACGCAATGGGAATCAGACAAAATACACTTATTGCTCATTATATTATTTTGCCGGTGCTGGTTACTTTTTTTGCCGGGATAATCGGAATGGTACTGGGCTTTAGTAAAATCGGAGTTGATTTCCAGATGCAGGACAGCTATATGTATTACAGCATTCCACAGATGAAAAAAATATATCCGGCATATATAATAGCTTATTGTATTGTGGTTCCACCACTTATAGCTGCTGCTGTAAATATTCTGGCCATTAGAAAAAAACTGTCCGGAACAGCTTTATCACTGATAAAAAATGAACAGGAGAGCCTTATCGGGAGAACCGGTAAAAAAAGTAATGAGAAAGATTCACATTTTTTAAGAAGCTTTGCATTAAAGCAATTCAGCAGAGAAAAAAGAAGTGTCATTACTGTTTTAGCAGGAATGTTTCTGTCTCTTCTGATTTTTATGATTGGCTTAAATTGCTTTGTATTATGCAATAATGTGAAAAAGAATAATATAAATGATATTAATTATGAAAATATGTATCTTTTGAAGTATCCTGTGGAAAAAGTACCGGAGGACTCGGAAAGCTTTTTTATCAAAAATCTGTCGGTAAACTACCTGGATTATTCATTGGATGTGAATATTATTGGAATCGGGGAAAATAGCAGCTTTTATCCGTTTGAAACAAAAAAGAACAAGAAAGATATTGTAATAGCATCCTCCACAGCAGAAAAATACAATCTGAAAATAGGAGATACAATGATTCTGGATGATACTGCTAATAGTGTAAAGTATGCCTTTGTGGTAGTGGATATCGTTCCATATTCAATCGGATTGACTGCATACATGGATATAAACGAGATGCGCCGGCTGTTCGATGTGCCGGAGGATTATTACAATATGCTTTTATCGGACAAGGAGCTTAATTTAGATAAGGAAGGAGTTTTATCTGTAACCAAGAGAAGTGAAGTGATAAATGCAGCGGGTATATTTGTTGATCAGATGATGCCGTTAATTATTATACTTATAACAGTATCGGTTATCATATTTATTGCAGTTACTTATCTCATGTCCGGGGTTATGATTGACCGTTCAAGATTTAGCATTTCACTGGTTAAAATATTTGGATACAGAATGAGAGAAATCAGAAGGGTGTATCAGAATGGAAATTATCTGGTAGTGCTTTTAGGATCGATCATTATGCTTCCGATTGCCAAAGTTATAGCGGATAAGCTTTATCCGTTTATGATTGCCAATACAGCCATGGGAATGGACCTGGAATTTGAATGGTATATTTACCCTGGGATTCTTGCAGGCATAATGCTGATATATTACATAATTAGCGTGGTGTTATCAGGAAAAATTTATAAAATAGTACCTGCTGAGGTGCTGAAAAACAGAGAGTAGTATATAAAATGTGCAAATTGAGTATAAGGCATCTATATTGCTTATAAAACCGGTGGGAGGATGAAAAACCGTTGCAGGTTCAAATCTTCCCATCGGTTTTTTAATATTTTTTTAATATGTAATTAAAAACTCTTGACATTGTAGTTAGTTCAGACTAACATAATATGCGAACAAAAAGTTAAAAACATTCGCATATAAAGGAGGAAGCAGGATGCTTATTGAAGGAAAGAAACTGGTAAAAAGATATGGAAAAGGTGAAGCTGCTGTATTTGCCCTGGATCATGCTGATTTTGGTATAGAAAAAGGCGAGATAGTTGTAATCCTGGGACCAAGTGGAAGTGGTAAAAGTACGTTACTGAATATAATCGGGGGACTTGACAGGGCAACAGAAGGGAGCATAACTGTTGAAGGAAAAAAACTGGAAAAAATGTCAGATAAGGAATTGGAAGCTTACAGGAGGGAAAAATTGGGATTTGTTTTTCAATCCTATAATCTGACACCGGATTTAACCCTCAGGGAAAATATTGAGATGACAGCAGAGCTGGTAAAGGAGCCGCTTGATATTGATGAGCTTATTGATAATCTGGGATTAAAAAAATATAAGGGACATTTTCCAAAGGAATTGTCAGGAGGACAGCAGCAGAGAGTGGCAATTGCAAGAGCCATGGTGAAAAAACCGGATATTCTTCTTTGTGATGAGCCTACGGGAGCTCTTGATACAAAATCATCAAGGGATGTTTTGAAATATGTGGAAAAAATGAATGATACATATGGCACAACTGTGGTTATTATTACTCATAATCTTGATATTGCAAGCATGGCTGACAGAGTAATAAAAATTACAGATGGAAAAGTAGTGTCAAATGTAAAAAATACCGTGAGAAATAAAGCAGAGGAGATGAAGCTGTAATATGACAATTAATAAAAGAGCTGTACGCAGCATAAGGAACAATCTTGCATTTTATATAATAAGCATAATTCTTACAATGCTTACCTCCATGATTATTGTAGCAGCGGTATCTACCGGAAATACTCTGACAAGGATAGTTGACGATTTTGTTACGGAATATAAGGCAGAGGATGCCCAGTTCGTTACATATAAACCTTTGCCGGACAATGATATATCTAAACTTGAGCAGGATTACGATGTGACTATTGAGTATAGCAGATATAAGGATGTAAATATAGAAAATGGCGACCTTAAGGGAACCACTATCCGTATATTTGATATGCCGGAAAAACTTAACCTGTGCCAAATACGGAATGGGAGTGTACCACAAAATGGAGAAGCACTTATAACCCAGGATTTTGCTGATGTACATGGTATAAAGGTCGGAGACCGGATTTTGACTGATTTCTTTTCGTATACTATATCAGCGTATGCGACCAAAGCGGATTATATATATATGCTGAAAAATCTAACAGGATATATTGACAATGAAAAATTTGCCGTAATGGTGGTAAATCACCAGGATTATGCAGAGATTGCCGAAGAGGAGGCAGGTTACTATTCCATAAAATACAATAGAGACAATTCCAAAGAGGTCAGGGAAAAGATAAATAAGGATTATATGGTGGCAAGCTATCTTGCAGCTACAACAAATTCAAGAATTTCCATGCCGGTAAATGAGGGGGCTGCTGTCAGGAATATGGCTTTGATGTTTGCACCTGCCATGTTTATAATAATCTTGACCCTTATTGTTATGGTGCTTGGAAGAAATGTAAAAAATGAACAGTTCCTTCTTGGTACATTTCTTGCATTGGGATTTTCAAAGAAACAGATTGTAGGCCACTATATCAGATATGGACTGATTCCGGCAATAATCGGAAGTGTACTGGGTATATTGGGCTCTGTACCTGTTACTAAAGCACTTAGTCATTTTTATATAGAGTATGATTTTGAAAAACTTGTATACACAGTGACATACAGTGCTCCTTCAATTATAATTGCACTTGTCGTTCCTGCTGTTTTGTATAGTATTGCTATCGCAATACAGGTGTCACGCTTGCTTAGAAAGACTCCGGTTGAACTCTTAAGAAATACACAAAGGGATAGCAAGGCTATTGGGATTATGAAGAACAGACAGATAAAAACCCGGACTAAAATGCGGGTGAGAAGTATTATCGGACATCCGGGAAGAAGTATTGTAACCATTGTGGGAGTAGCCGTTGCTTCATTTTGCATTATTGCGGGTATGATTATAAATGATAGTATGAAATATCTGTTAAATGATGGTCTTACCAGTTCGGTAAAGTACGAATATTTATACAGGCTGAACACATTGTCCCGGGGAACACCGGATAAAGGAGAGGCATTATTCCAGAATTATTACGAAGTAGAAAATAGTACTGTGCAGCTTTCGGTACAGGGGATTGAGGCTAATTCAAAATATTTTCCTGATAAGACGGAGAATGGAAAAAAAATTGATCTTAACAAATACTATCTGACTACTGCAGCAGCTAATACCTATGGAGTAAAAACCGGAGATGAGCTTACATTTTACAATATAGCCGACCTTAGTGAACACAGGGTGGAAATAAGTGGTGTTGTTGAAGATAATACACATTGCTATATGTACACATCCCGGAGTAATGCAGCAGAGCTTGCAGGACTCAGTGAAAATTTATATAATTGCATTATAAGTGATGTAAGGCTTAATCTTGATGAGAACATTGTGAACGGTGAGATGAAGATGACATCTGCAGCAGACAATATGGATAATTTGATGAAGCCCATGAAGGTAGTCATAGCTTTGATAGAGATTGTTGGAATTGTGCTGGGTGTGTTTGTATTATATTTAATCATTAATATGATTATGGGCGAGATGAAAAGCAATATATCCGTTATGAAGGTTCTTGGCTTCACGAAAAGTGAAATATCTGACAGGATTTTGAATGTTAACGGAATTCTTCTGCTCATAGGATTTATTATAGGAATCCCGGCGGCGTATGGGTTTGTTAAAGTGGGATACAGAGACACAATTGAAGATTACGGAATGTTGCTGACACCGGTGCTGACTTTAAAAACATTGATTTTCGGATTTATACTTACATGGGTAACATATGAGCTTTCACTGCTTCTTCAGAAAAGGAAAATATCAAGGATTGACATGGTGGAGGCATTAAAGGAAAATAACAGAAATGAATAAAATTACTTAATGGAGGCTGTAGATGGCAAAACGGGTGTTTTCGGAGGAAGAGAGAGCAGAATATAAGGAAAAAATGCTGGCAGCAGGATTTGATTTACTGAAACAATATGGAATGACGCATATGTCGGTGGCCAGGATTACAAAGGCTGCCGGTATAGGTGTCAGTACATTTTATAATTTTTTCCCCTCAAAGGAGGCCTATGTATATGATGTAATACAATATAGAAGAAAAATAATTCCCAAGTTAATGCAAATGGCTCTTAACGGAAAGGATAAAGCAGGTCCTTCGGAAGTGCGGACATACCTGAAATTTATGATTGACGAAAATTACAGTGTATTTCCAAGCCTTACCCCGGAGGATGAAAAACGATTGTTAGAGATTATTCCGGAACAGGTAAGGCCTGATCTTATGCGTGAAACACAGATAGGAATGAAATTCCTTCAATGGATGGAAGGAGTACGCCCTGATGTGAATATTGCTCTGGTGGCTAACCTGGTGAAGTTATATGTGCTTGGTGCGGAGGGAAGAGATATTTTTCATGGAATTTCATATGAGGATACAATGGAACGTATGAGGGATGTAATTTTGTACGAGATTTTCGGAAAGACAGAGTAAAGGGTGACACAATCAGATTTTCAACGTAAGAAGGATTTGTATTTTTGGTTTAGTGGGATATGTCTGGTATTGTTATTGTTGTTTTAAAGATGCATTTAATATATAATATCTGTGTAGACATAAAAAGAAAAGAATATAAATCCTTTTGCTATGTTTATTGCCGGGCTCCTGCCCGGAACACTTTTTTAAAAAAGTACAAAGGTAAGGGGGATTGCCATGGAGTCACAGAAAAATACGGAACTGCCGGAAAAGAAGAAGATTGTGCGTGGACCGAGAAGTAATCAGAAGCTTAAAATAATGTATCTCATGAAAATACTTCTGGAAGAGACTGATGAATTCCATGATATTACACTGAATGAGATTGTAGACAAATTAAAGTCATATAATGTTACGGCTGAGCGTAAGAGCCTGTACGATGATATTGAAAACCTGAGATGCTATGGGCTTGATATAGTTGGAAGCCAGTATAACCGCAGCTTCCATTACAAGGTAGTCAGCAGGCAGTTTCAGTTTGTGGAGCTTAAGCTTTTGGTTGATGCTGTTCAGTCGGCAAGATTTATTACAAAGAAAAAATCCGATGAGCTGATTAAAAAGATAGAGGGCTTTACAAGCAGGTATGAGGCTAAAAAGCTTGACAGACAGGTAAATGTAAACGGAAGGGTAAAAACCATGAATGAACGTATCTACTACAGTGTAGATGCCGTTCATGAAGCCCTGTACGGCGAAAAACAGATTAAATTCCAGTATTTTTCATGGAATGTCGATAAGAAAATGGAGCTTAAGCATGATGGCAGATTCTACAGTGCCAGTCCATGGGCATTGTGCTGGGATGATGAAAAATACTATATGATTGCATATGATAATACAGATAACAAAATTAAGCATTTTCGTGCCGATAAGATGGTTAATGTCACTGTCACAGACGAGAAGCGACTTGGAGAAGGTGAATTTTCGAGGATAGACATGTCCGAATATACTAACAGACTTTTCGGCATGTTTGACGGACAAACGGAAACAGTAATTCTTCTGTGCGAAAATGAAGCTGCTAATATTATTATTGACAGATTTGGAATGGATGTACCCATAATAAAAACAGATTCAGGGCATTTTAAGGCAATGGTAAAGGTTTCGGTAAGCAAGTTATTTCTCAGCTGGGTCATGGCAATTCCGGGAATCAGGATAATTTCACCTGATAGTACTGTTGACATGATGAAACAGGAAATAATCAGACTGCAAAAAATGTATTTCTAATGTATGGGGGGACGGATATGATTACAATGATGATAGTGTATGTGATAAAGCTTATGCTGCTACCGGTATATATAATATTCTGGCTTATTTTACTTCCCTTCAAATTTCTTTTCATTCCTCCGGGAATGGGAAAAAGAGAGCGTATGAGTCTGTCCGGCACCATTGGCTGGTGCCTGCTTTTTAACGATTTGTTTGGCGGAAGAAAGGGAAGATAGGCGACAGAACAGCTGTATGGAGGATAATGACTATGCGGGAAATAACCGTTTCGGATTTGATGAAGATGCAAAAGGGTGAATATGTGCTTATAGATGTAAGGGATGAGGATAGTGCCCGCTATGGTTTAATCCCGGGAGCAATTAATATTCCGGCCGTTAAATGGGAAGAAAATCCCGGCATACAATTAGAACGTATTGATAAAAACAAAAAATTGATTATATATTGTAACAGAGGCGAAAAATCTCTGGAGATTGGGAATTTAATAGAACAACGGAGAGATAATTGCTATAGCCTTAAAGGTGGATATTATGCATATCTGGCATCGTGTGCATATGATATTCAGGAGGATGATATCAGACTGGAGAAGGCTGAGAAAAGTATACAGAAAAAATTTCATAAGCAGCTTTTTTCACCCTTTGCAAAGGCTTGCAAGGTATATAATCTTATAAGTGAGGGCGACCACATTGCAGTATGTATATCCGGTGGAAAGGATTCAATGCTGATGGCAAAGCTTTTTCAGGAAATAAAAAGACACAGACAGGTTAATTTTGAACTTACGTTTCTTGTTATGGATCCGGGATATAACAAAGAAAATCGTGCATTAATTGAAAGTAATGCCCAAAGACTTGGTATTCCTATAACCATATTTGAAAGTGATATTTTTGATTCGGTGGATACAGTGGAGAAAAGTCCATGCTATCTCTGTGCAAGAATGAGAAGAGGACATTTGTACAGCAAGGCCCGGGAAATGGGCTGCAACAAGATTGCCCTCGGACATCATTATGATGATGTAATAGAGACAATCCTTATGGGAATGCTTTATGGCGGCCAGATTCAGACAATGATGCCGAAGCTTCACAGCACCAATTTTGCAGGAATGGAGCTGATAAGACCCATGTACCTCATCAGGGAGGAAGATATCTGTAAATGGAGAGACTACAACGGTCTGCATTTTCTTCAATGTGCATGCCACTTTACAGAAACCTGCAGCACCTGCCATGAGGATGGAACGACCTCATCAAAACGTCTTGAAACAAAAAAACTGATTGCTTCATTAAAAGAGACAAATCCCTTTGTGGAAAAGAATATTTTTAAAAGTGTGGAAAATGTAAATCTGGATACAGTAATCGCCTATAAACAAAAGGGACTCAGACATAATTTTCTGGATGAATATTAAGAGAGAAAAAAAGAACAAAACAGTGAAAAAAGTAAAATGCATATTCCTATTTCTGATTTTATCAGGATTTATTTCGGGCAGTATTTTCTTATATGTAAGATATGTAAGGTCTGATAAAAATTCGCAGGATTATTCTGCTGTGGAATTGCCGGAAAATGGACCGGAAGACATTAGCAGTATAGATGTTCCCCCTTACAATGGTGAGGCCTGGGTAGAATTAAATAATGGTATGCCCTTGTTTTCTGCTGATGAGATGACAGAAAATAGCCTTGAAAGTTACAGTGAGCTGGATGAACTTGGAAGATGTGGTACCGCATATGCCAATATCTGTCCTCAGATAATGCCCCGGGAGGAAAGGGGAAAAATAGGCCACATAAAGCCCAGTGGCTGGAAACAGGCAAAATATGAAGGTATAATTGATTCAGTGCCACCGTATCTCTACAATAGATGCCATCTGATTGCCTTTTGCCTTGCAGGAGAAAATGCTAATGAGAAGAATCTTATTACGGGAACAAGGTATATGAATGTAAATGGCATGCTGCCATGGGAAGAAAAGGTGGCAAGGTATGTGGACAATACAAAAAATCATGTGTTGTACAGGGTTACCCCGGATTTCCGTGACAAGGAACTGGTTGCAAGGGGGGTCTATATTGAAGCATATTCAGTGGAGGATAGAGGAACCGGTATATGTTTTTTTGTATATTGCTATAATCTTCAGCCGGGAGTGATAATTGATTATAAAACAGGGGAAAGTAGTCTGAAAAGAGATTAGCATACCTCAAAAAAAGGGAAAAAATATACGGATTTTATAATATCCGAAACATTACAGATAAGTATTGTACTAAATTAAGTTCATTGCACAAAACTGTTGACACCTGGCATTGATAAGTAGTACACTTTTAACGTAAACAACAGTAGGTGGATTCTATGGAATTCACTGTTGATAATATTATAATTTTTACCAAAAGGAGGTAAATTTTCATGGCAGACGCATGGAGAGGCTTTGTAAAAGACGGTCATTGGGATGTAGATGTCAATGTACGTAACTTCATTCAGAGAAACTACACTCAGTATGATGGTGATGAGAGCTTTTTGGAGGGGGCAACCGAGGCTACAGATAAGCTTTGGGGCAGACTTCAGGAGTTACAGAAGGAAGAGCGTGAGCATGATGGTGTATTAGAGTGTGAGACAGAGGTTGTATCAAGTCTTACATCATATGGCCCAGGCTACATTGATGAGTCTATGAAGGATCTTGAGCAGATCGTTGGTCTTCAGACAGACAAGCCTTTAAAGAGAGCATTTATGCCTTATGGTGGTATCAAGATGGCAGAGGAAGCTGCAAGCACTTACGGCTACCAGGTTAATCCTGAGTTCCATAAGATTTTTACTGATTACCATAAGACACATAACCAGGCAGTATTTGACGCTTACACAGATGAGATGAAGGTTGCACGTCATACTCATATCGTAACTGGTCTTCCTGATACTTATGGACGTGGACGTATCGTAGGTGACTACAGAAGAGTTGCACTGTATGGTATTGACTTCCTTATTGAGAAGAAGAAGGAAGATAAGAAAAACTGTGGTAACGGTACTATGACAGAGGAAGTTATCCGTCTTAGAGAAGAAATTGCTGAGCAGATTAAGGCTCTTCAGGGAATGAAGGAAATGGCTAAGATTTATGGCTATGACATTTCAGGTCCTGCAACAAATGCCAAGGAAGCTGTTCAGTGGTTATACTTTGGATATCTTGCAGCAATCAAGACCCAGAATGGTGCAGCTATGTCAGTTGGACGTATCTCAACTTTCCTGGATATTTATATTGAGAGAGACCTTAAGGAAGGTACTCTTACTGAGAAGGAAGCTCAGGAGCTTATCGATCATATGACAATGAAATTCCGTATGGTTAAATTTGCTCGTATTCCTTCATACAACCAGTTATTCTCAGGTGATCCTGTATGGGCTACTCTTGAGGTTGGTGGTATCGGAATGGATGGCCGTCATATGGTTACTAAGAACGACTATCGTTTCCTTCATACACTTGAGAATATGGGACCAAGCCCAGAGCCAAACTTAACAGTTCTTTACTCTAGCGATCTCCCAGCTAACTTCAAGAAGTATGCAGCTAAGATTTCCGTTACTACATCTTCCATCCAGTATGAGAATGATGATGTTATGAAGCCTATCTGGGGCGATGACTACAGCATATGCTGCTGTGTATCTGCTACTCAGACCGGTAAGGAGATTCAGTTCTTCGGAGCTCGTGCTAACCTTGCTAAGTGCCTTCTTTACGCTATCAATGGTGGTAAGGATGAGAAGCATCTTGACAAGAATGGTAAGCATATGCAATGTGGACCTGAGCTTGCACCTATTACTTCAGAATATCTTGACTTTGACGAGGTAATGCACAAGTATGACCTTATGCTTGACTGGTGTGCAGCTTTATATGTAAATATACTTAACCTTATCCACTATATGCATGATAAGTATTACTACGAAGCAGCAGAGATGGCATTGATTGATACTGACGTAAGAAGAACATTCGCAACAGGTATTGCAGGTCTTTCTCATGTAGCTGACTCACTTTCAGCTATCAAGTATGCTAAAGTTAAGGTTATCCGTGACGACCAGGGCTGTGCTGTTGACTTTAAGACAGAGGGCGAGTTCCCTAAGTATGGTAATGATGATCCTAGAGCAGATGAATTTGCTGTATGGCTTCTTAAGACCTTTATCGAGAAGATTAAGAAGAACAAGACTTACAGAGATTCTGAGCCTACAACATCAATCCTTACTATTACTTCTAACGTAGTATATGGTAAGGCAACAGGTGCCCTTCCTGATGGAAGAGAGGCATATAAGCCATTTGCTCCGGGTGCTTCACCTTCATATGGTGCTGAGCAGAGTGGATTACTTGCATCACTTAACTCTGTAGCTAAGCTGCCTTATGAGTATGCCCTTGATGGTATTTCTAATACTCAGACAATGGCTCCTTCAGCTCTTGGCCATGACCTTGACGAGCAGAAGAATACTCTTGCAGGAGTTCTTGATGGATACTTTGACCGTGGTGCACATCACCTTAATGTTAATGTATTCGGTACAGAGAAGCTGTTAGATGCACAGGCACATCCGGAGAAGCCTGAGTATGCAAACTTCACTATCCGTGTTTCCGGTTATGCTGTTAAGTTTATCAGCCTTACTAAGGAGCAGCAGGATGATGTTATCGCAAGAACCTGCCATAAGAGTCTTTAATTCTGACAGGCTGTTAACATAATTGATGTTTATTGGGTCGGGCAGTATTGTCCGACCCTTTTTTGTTAATACTAATAGAAATTTTCAAATTAACCACTGTAGCTGCCATATGGCAGAGAATGGAGAAATATAACTATGATCAAAGGCAGAATTCATTCATTGGAATCTTTTGGTGCGGTAGACGGACCGGGTATTCGTTATCTTATTTTTCTTAAGGGGTGCAATATGCGTTGCCAGTACTGTCATAACGTGGATACCTGGAATCCTGAAACTGATAATTTGCAAACAGCAGATGAGCTTTTGGATAAAGCGGAACGTTTCCGCAGCTACTGGGGGAAAGAAGGTGGAATAACCGTTAGTGGGGGAGAGGCCTTGTTACAGATTGACTTTCTGATAGAGCTGTTTAAAAAGGCTCATGAGAGAGGCATAAATACCAATCTTGACACCTCAGCCCAGCCATTTACAAGAGAAGAGCCTTTCTTCTCCAAGTTTAATGAGCTTTTAAAATATACTGATCTTGTGATGCTTGATATAAAGCATATTAATGATGCGGAGCATAAGAAACTTACCGGTCATACCAATAAAAATATTCTTGATTGTGCCAGATATCTTTCTGAACAGGGAATTCCGATGTGGATTCGCCATGTTCTTGTGCCCGGAGTTACAGATAATGATGAATACCTTAGACAGACCCGTGAATTTATAGATACCCTTGACACTGTTAAAAAGGTAGAGGTGCTCCCTTATCATACATTAGGTGAATATAAATGGAAGGAACTTGGTATTCCTTATAAGCTTCAGGGAGTAGAACCACCTTCAAAGGATAGAATTGAAAATGCAAAGAAAATTCTTGAATTCTCAAAATAGCAGGATTGATATAATCCATATAAAGTGATAGATAGCTCGTTTTGATTTAAGAGAAAAACAGCCTTCAGGTAACAGATGTTATCCGAAGGCTGTTTTTAATCACACCGGTTTTTATGGTCTTTGTCCCAGACCACCTTCAAGTGTAAGGGTTTCTCCGGTCATAAATTTAAAATCAGGGGATGCAAGCTGTACGCATACGCGACCGATTTCAGATTCCACATTTCCATAATGCCCCATAGGTGGCATCTTAACATTTGCTTTAAATGCATCAGGATAAGCCTTTTCAAAGTTTTCTAACTGAGCTGTCCAGGCAAGAGGGCAGACGACATTTACATTAATTCCGTCCGGTCCCCATTCTGTGGCTGCTACTCTTGTAAGTCCACGGATTCCTTCCTTTGCTGAAGCATAAGCACACTGACCAAAGTTACCGAACAGCCCTGCACCGGAGGCAAAATTGATTACTGCTCCCCTGGTTTCCCTGAGATACGGATAACAGGCCTTCATATAGTAAAAGGTGGCATATAAACCTGAATAGATGGCAAGATCAAATTGCTGGGTTGTGTGGTCTGCCAGAGTAACCCCTGAAGCAGATGCCTGTGCATTGTTAATAAGTACATCAATTCTGCCAAAAGCATCAACAGTCTGCTTTACAACATTGTTAACAATTCCCTCATTGTCTGCACCTGCACTTATGTCTCCCTGTATAGCAAGTACCTTTATTCCATACTTTTCCTCAAGCTCGGCTTTTGCGTCCTGAAGCTTCTTAACGTTACGTCCGGTTAGTACAAGGTTTGCCCCCTCCTTGGCATATGCAGTAGCAATACCATATCCTATGGAACCACAGCTTCCGTCTGCAAGGATTGCTCTGCCACCGCCGGTTATTATGGCTGTTTTGCCGGATAAAAATCCCATATTTATCGCCCCTTTCCCAATTAAGTACTTATATTATACTACCCATATTTAATATTTCCAAGACAACTTTTGCGACAACTTTTATCATTTAAAGTTTACCTTGTTAAAAAAATGGGGATATGTTAATATTAACCGGAATATTTAATAACAAACTTGTTTTTTTGCATACATACCTATAACTTTCTGGATTTTAAGAATTTATGTACTTCGTTTATGTTTTGTTAAGTAATCTGAAAGTGATAAGAAAGCTGTAGATTGTAATGCAGTAAAGGAGCATTTATGGAGCTTTATATAGCCTTTAGCACATTTATATTTGTTGTACTCACAACAGTTACAATTTATTCTATATTTATGAAAACGGTTCCCCACATGAAGGAGGTAAAACCGGATAAATATGAGGAAAAGATAAGAAATGCTGTACAATATAGTACAAGGGTGCCGGAAGAAAAAAATCTTGAGCAGCTAAAGGGAAGACTTAGGAACAATATTGCTGTTCCTACAATTACTGTTACATTTGATGTATTTGCTGTAATAGGATATATCAATATGTTAAAAAATGATGATATAAGCTTTGCATACATGATTGCAGCATTGGTAACAGCCGGATTGCTTAGCAGCATATGTATAGGAAAAAGTATAAAAAAGGGAAAGGTGCTGAAAAACGGAGAAAACTTTATAATGACTCCGGGTGTAATACTGGAATATACCGGAATATCTGTGCCTACCGGTACCGGCTCTAAAAGTATTAAGGCATACAGAGCACTTGTAGGCTTCATAAATTCAGACGGAAGGCCTGTGGTTGTGAGAGATACTCTTCCTGAAAATATTTTTAATAATGCCGTACAAAACAGACATTGTATGGTTGCCTTGTACAAGGGAAAACCTGCCACAGTGATTAGTGAATGAGATGATAATTTGAGAATGTGAGGATGACATGCTTATAAAACAAAGAGATAAAACAAAAAAATAAAAATATTGACTAAACCAATAATAAGTGGTTAAATTATGTAGTGGCAATGTTGCAGGATTAGTACATCGGTAGTACGCCAGCTTCCCAAGCTGGATAGGCGGGTTCGACTCCCGTATCCTGCTTTTTGTTTTGTAAAAAAATACAGAATCAGCGGTATATATAATTCTTGACCTTTATATTATTATGCTGTAAGCTTTATCCATAGCATATAACAAGTAGTTATGGGGGTACATATTATGAAGATAAAAAAATTACAAAAAGTGATAGTATTGGCGTCATGTATGATGTGCTTTCTTTTGTTGCCAGCCTGCGATTCAAAGAAGGGACAGGATTCGGCTAAGGATGGTAAATCAGGTGGGTCGGGGCTTGTGAAAACCATAGCATCCGATGATACTACCGGGCAACAGGATACAGTGAGTACAGTGAGTACAGAGGCAATCTTAACGGAAAACACGGAAAGTACAGAAAATACAGAGCACGATGCAACAGATAATGAAACCCGGACAGGAACAATAGAATATCTTGATTCCCTTCAGGGAGCAACTGAAGGCTGGGATACAAATGACTGGATTGTATGGGCAAATGATATGTATGACAGGGCGTGCACCATGGAATCTGATTATGAATTCTGTTCCATATTTCCACTCGATACAGAGAATTCAATACAGGTTAATGGAATGCCTTACTACTATTGTACAACATTTTCATCTATAGAGGAGGCAATGGCTGACTACTATTCTCTTTTCTCAAAAACAGACAGGGAAAATAAATATCACGACATAATGATGGAAGACAACGGAAAACTTTATGTTGCACCGGCTTCAAGAGGCACTGATATGATGTACAAGGGATATTCTGTAGTATCTATGGGAGATATAGGAGACAGCTCTGTGACATTCAATGTGGAGACATATTACTATGATGAGAATTATTTTGGAAATGATGATATGGAAGAGCATGTTATAACCGTAAATACCACAATCAGTTTTGTGATTGAGAATGGTATATGGAAAATTCTGGATTTTTCCCTTCCGTATTAGTAAAAACATGAATGCAGTAAAATTCCCGAATCAAGATTGCCATTATTGCTTCGGGAATTTTTATAATATCAGAATGTATTGATACTGATACTATTTTCAGTATTAATATGAAATTGATTATATGTAATAAACAAAAGAGGAATATCTCTATGGAAATGGATAAGTTAAAACCAAAACAAAGTGCATACATTAAAGCTGTCGGAGGAGAAGGGGCATTAAGACATCATCTTCTCGATATGGGACTTACACCGGGAACTGAGGTTACACTTCAAAAGATAGCTCCTATGGGTGACCCTGTCCAGATAGAGGTAAGGGGATATGAGCTTACTCTAAGACTTGATGAGACCCGCAAAATTGAGATTGAGGATATTCATGAGAAAAAGGCAGACACTTATGAAAAACAGGAAAGATACAAGGCTATTCCACACCCTTGCGTAGGGGAACCGTTGCCGGAGAAGGATTATCATGAGCATGAGGAAAATTCTATAAAAAATACGAAACTAACCTTTGCCCTGGCAGGTAATCAGAATTGCGGTAAAACCACACTTTTCAATCAGCTTACCGGAGCTAATCAGCATGTGGGTAATTTTCCAGGAGTTACTGTAGACAGAAAGGATGGAATTATTCGTAATCACCCTGAGGCAACAGTAACTGATTTACCGGGAATATATTCTCTTTCACCCTACTCAAGTGAAGAGATTGTTACAAGGGATTTTCTTATCAATTCCAAACCAAGTGGTATAATCAATATAGTTGATGCTTCTAATCTGGAGAGGAATCTCTGTCTTACCATGCAGCTTATGGAACTGGAAATCCCTATGGTTCTTGCACTTAATATGATGGACGAGGTAAGGGAAAATGGAGGAAGCATAAGAGTTAACGAGCTGGAGAATATTCTGGGTATTCCGGTTGTGCCTATTTCAGCTGCTAAGAATGAGGGAATAGATGAGCTTATTAATCATGCCATTCATATTGCCAGGTATAATGAGACACCGGGGAGAATAGATTTCTGCCGGGACAGCAGAGATGAAAAGGACCCGGTGGGAGCTGTACATCGCTGTATTCATGCGGCTGTACATATGCTGGAGCCGGAAGCAAAACAGGCAGGACTTCCTGTGAGATTTTCAGCTACCAAGCTTATAGAAAAGGATTCTTTAATTGAAGGGGAGCTGAAATTATCCCGGGAAAAGAGGCAGGCCTTTGAACAAATAGTTACTGTTATGGAGAAGGAAACCGGTTTGGACAGAGAAGCTGCAATCGCTAATATGAGATTCAGTTTCATTGAAAATATGTGTGAAAGTACAGTAGTGCGTCCTCGTGAGAGTAAGGAACATCACCGGAGTGTGGAGATAGATAAGCTCCTTACCGGAAAATATACAGCAATCCCATGCTTCATTGGAATAATGGCAATGATATTTGCTATGACGTTTAATCTGGTGGGGGCGTGGCTTTCAGATTTGATGAGCCTTGGAGTTGATAAGATTATTGAATTAATTGACCGGGGACTCACAGCAGCAGAAATTAATCCGGTGGTACATTCCCTTGTGATTGACGGAATCTGCAACGGAGTTGGAAGTGTAATAAGCTTTCTGCCAACTATTGTAACCCTGTTTTTCTTCCTTTCTATTCTTGAAGATACAGGTTATATGGCTCGGGTTGCATTTGTTATGGACAAGCTTCTTAGAAAAATAGGATTATCGGGAAGAAGCTTTGTACCTATGCTTATAGGCTTTGGATGCTCTGTTCCTGCCATTATGGCAACCAGAACCCTTTCAAGTGAAAGAGACAGGAAGATGACTATTCTGCTTACTCCTTTTATGAGCTGTAGTGCAAAGCTGCCAATATATTCCCTGATTATAAGTGCATTTTTTCCACGAAAATATCAGGCATTTGTAATGGTGGGATTATATGTATTTGGAATAATATGTGCCATAATCTATGCTATGATACTAAAGAAAACCAGATTTAAGGGTGAACCTGTGCCTTTTGTAATGGAGCTGCCTAACTACCGTATTCCGTCAGGGAAAAGTGTTGCACACCTGATATGGGAAAAAGCAAAGGGCTTTATTCAGAAAGCATTCACACTTATATTCTTAGCATCTATTGTAATATGGTTTTTGCAGACCTTTGACATAAGATTTAATGTTGCTGAATCTCCGGATAAAAGTATTCTGGCAATGATAGGAAGTATGGCTGCTCCGGTATTTTCACCACTGGGCTTCGGTGACTGGAGAGTATCTACGGCACTGATTACAGGCTTTACGGCTAAAGAAAGCGTAGTGTCAACACTTACGGTGCTCCTTGGCGGTAATACTGAAATGATAGGAACCTTATTTACACCTTTTACAGCTTTTGTATTTTTGGTTTTTACACTGCTTTATACACCGTGTGTTGCTGCCATAGCCACAGTAAAAAGAGAAATGGGTGGTGGAAAAGCTGCCATTGCCACTGTGGTGCTTCAATGCATTATTGCCTGGTGCGCAGCCTTTCTTGTACATCTGGCCGGAGTTTTATTAGGATTGGCATAAGGAGGGTAAAAGTGTATGAATATTGCAAGCGTAGCAATTATTATCATTATATCCGGGCTGACGTTATTGGGAATAAAGAAAATACATAAGAACAAGCTTATGTCAGGATGCAATGGTGATTGTACCGGTTGTGACGGAAGCTGCCACAGGTAAAATATGACAAATCAGAGTATGTTTGATTTCAAACATACTTTTTTTGTTATCCATATTATTATGCTGTCATATGGTTTGAAAGGAGATTTTATATGGATAATAAAATGTTTTGTTTTCAATGTGAGCAGACAGCGGGATGCACAGGCTGTACAGGTAGTGTAGGTGTTTGCGGAAAGGATGCCCATACTGCCGTATTGCAGGATGAACTGACAGGGGCTTTAATTTCCCTGGGAAGCAGAGCCTGGAAGAATGATTATTCCGGAAAAGAAACCTATAGACTGATTATAGAGGGCTTGTTTACAACTGTGACAAATGTAAGCTTCAATCCCATGACAATAAAAACCATGATTGACAGGGTAAGAGCTGAGAATAATCGTCTTGCGTCACAAAACGGCTTTTGGGAAAGCACGTTTGACGGAAAGGAAGAATATAATCTTGAAAATATGTGGAAGGAGCAGGAGGATATACGTTCCCTCAAGGCTCTCATATTGTTTGGCATAAGAGGAATGTCTGCTTATGCATATCACAGTCTTATGCTGGGATATTCGGATGAATATATTAACAGATTTTTTTGTGAAGCACTTATGACTTTGGAAAAGGAGAATGACCCGGAAAAATTACTGCCTTTGGTTCTTAAGGTAGGTGAGATAAATCTTAAGGCAATGGAATTGCTGGATAAGGCTAATACTGAAAGCTACGGTAAACCTTCTCCGGTAAGAGTGTCTCTTACGGTAGAAAAGGGACCGTTTATTGTGGTCAGCGGACATGATTTGAAGGATCTGGAGCTTCTGCTTAAACAGACCAGTGGTAAAGGAGTAAATGTATATACGCATGGTGAAATGCTACCGGCCCATGGGTATCCGGAGCTTAGAAAATATTCTCATTTAAAGGGAAATTTCGGAACAGCATGGCAGAATCAGCAGAAGGAATTTCAAGAATTACCGGGAGCGGTTTTATTTACCACTAACTGCCTTATGCCTCCGGCAAAAAACTATGCAGACCGGGTATTTACTACTGAAATGGTATCCTTTCCGGGTATTGTCCATATCGGAGATGATAAGGATTTTACACCTGTGATTGAAAAAGCTCTTCGCCTCGGGGGTTACAGGGAGGATAGGAAATTTACAGGAATAAATGGTGGTGAATATGTAACAACAGGTTTTGGATATTCTTCTGTCTTATCTGACAGTGAAGCGATTATTGAAAGAATAAAGAATGGAAAAATAACACATTTCTTTCTTGTAGCAGGCTGTGATGGAGCAAAACCCGGAAGGAACTATTACACAGAATTTGTAAGGAGAGTTCCTGAAACAGGCATTGTACTGACCCTGGCCTGTGGAAAATACCGTTTTAACGATCTTAATCTGGGAGATATAGAAGGAATTCCAAGGCTGATGGATATGGGACAGTGTAATGATGCTTTCGGAGCAATACAGGTGGCACTGGCTCTTGGCGAGGCGCTTGGATGCAGTGTTAATGAACTTCCATTGTCATTTGTATTATCCTGGTATGAACAAAAGGCTGTATGTATTCTGTTGACATTGCTGCATCTGGGTATAAAAAATATTAAGCTGGGTCCTTCTCTTCCGGCATTTTTATCTCAGGGCATCCTTAATTATCTTATAGAAAATTACGGAATAGGAGGAATTACAACGCCGGAAGAGGATATGGCATTTTTTCTTGGAAATGACAAAGAAGAATTATTGAAATCCTATCTTGAACGTCTTGGGAGAGGAGAAAATCTGGAAGAAGTAAGAAAAGATTTTGTAAACAAATTTGAAAATGTAGACCCGGCCATGATTATCGCAGCCGAGGAAAAGCTGATGGCTTCAGGAACACCATTTACGGAAATAAAAAATCTATGCGATATTCATGGAGCTCTTTTTCGTGGGAATATTGAGAAAAAGGAGGAAGCATATAGCAGAGTTGTCAATATTCCGGGTCATCCTCTTAATACCCTTGTAAGGGAAAATCATGCATTGGAAAAGCTTCTGGATGAATTGGATGAAAAGGGGGGGATGGCAGATACAGATGAATTGGAAAAAATAAGACAGGTGGCTTTTCATTATGCAAAAAAGGGAGATATGATATACCCAAATTTGAAAACGAAGTATGGCATATCAGGACCATCGGATGTAATGTGGACGGTTGATGACGAAATAAGAGATGAACTTTCATACCTTGCAGGTAATTCGCAGAAAAACAACCGGGGAGAACGGCTGAAAAAGGTTCTTATTCGAATCAGGGAAATGATTTACAAGGAGAATAATATTCTTTTCCCAAATTGTGCAATTCATTTTTCTACAGAGGATTGGATGCAGATATATGCAGATTCAAAGGATTACCCACTTTGCTTTGATATCGATGAAATAGTGTGGAAGAACGGCGAGAAATGGAAAAAAGAGGATAATGAATACATGGACGAAATAGTAATGCCCGGAGGACATTTGACAAAAGAGGAGCTTATAGCCATGCTTAATACTATTCCCCTGGAAATTTCCTTTGTGGATAAAAACAATATTAATAAGTTTTTTAACGAAGGACCGAAGGTATTTAAACGTCCGTCTATGGCTATTGACAGAGAGGTATTTTCGTGTCACCCACCCAAAATTGAGCCTATGGTCAGAAACATTATCGATTCTTTCAGAAATGGGCAAAGAGATTCGGTACCGGTATGGATGGAAAAACAGGGTAAAACCATGCTTGTGACGTATATGGCCGTACGGGACAGGGAAGGAAGCTATATTGGAACTCTTGAGCTTGTACAGGATATGGAAAATGCAAAGAAACATTTCCGGACACTGCATCAGGACAGAGGATAATCCCTGCTGCCCAACAGTTCAAAGTGATTATGACTGGTTTTGATCAGTCCCTCACGTTGCAGCTTTGAAAGCTCCATACTCATGGCTGAACGTCCTACGCATAAAAAATCAGCCAGCTGCTGTCTGTCATAGGGAATATCGAAGGAAAGCTTTCCCTGACGAACAGATTCTGTATAGAGGTATGAAAGAAGCTTTTCTCTTATTTTTCTCTTTCCGGTGTGGGTAATCTTATCGTTAAAGATTAGCAGCTTGCCTGCAAGGACCACAACCAGATTACGGATTACCTTATTGTGATGGGAGCAGCAGGCAAAGCAGGTGTGCAATAGATTTTTCATATTAATCCAAAGAATTGAGCTGTTGCTTTCTGCAATAACACTTATATTGAGAATTACACCGGGGCAGGCTGCGAAGGGTTCGGCAAAGCACAGCCCCGGTATAATTTTTGAAAGAATGTTCTGGTTTCCCCATATATCCTCCTGCACAACGGTAGCACTTCCGGATAAAAGCATTCCCATAAATTCGGTGGTGCTTCCGGCTAAGAGAATATATTCGCCTTTATTATATTTTTTCATATATGCACCGGTACAGTTGAGAATTTCACATATATCTCCGGAGGAAAGCCCTTTAAAAAGCTCAGATGCTTTAAGTATATCTAAATTTTCTGTTGAAATCTTTTCCATATTGCTGTTTATGATCCTATACTTTTTGTATAAGTATATCCAATATGAAATTTTATTTTCATATAATAGAACACTTCATTCCGTTAAAGTATTAAAATATCTATTGCAAAAGCATGGTCTGTTCGGTTATAATAGAGAAAGCGTGTGATAATTTTTATCATTATAATTTTGTTAAACGGAGGAGAAGACTTTTGGATAAGAAACAAATTATGCTTGGTAATCAAGCTATAGCCAGAGGTGCATATGAGGCTGGGGTAAAGGTATCTGCGGCATATCCGGGTACGCCAAGCACAGAAATCAGCGAAAATATTGTAAAGTATAAGGAAATATATGCCGAATGGTCACCAAATGAGAAAGTTGCCATGGAGGTTGCGATTGGTGCGTCCATATCCGGTGTACGTTCATTGGTTTCCATGAAGCATGTTGGAGTAAATGTAGCATCAGATCCATTGTTTACGGTATCATATATCGGTGTCAATGGAGGACTTGTTATGGTAGCTGCCGATGACCCGGGAATCTACAGCTCGCAGAATGAACAGGACAGCCGTATGGTAGCACGTTCTGCAATGGTTCCTGTGCTTGAACCCTCAGACAGTGAGGAAGCGAGAGTATTTACAAAGCTTGCTTATGAGTTTTCGGAAAAATATGATACACCTGTGATGCTTAGAACAACTACAAGACTTTCACATTCCCAGGGTGTGGTTAATCTGGAGGACAGAATAGAGGTAGAGGATAAAGCATATGAAAGAAATATGCGTAAAAATGTAATGATGCCTGCCTGTGCCATTGAGAGACATAAGTTTGTTGAGAAACGTCTGAAGGACATGGCAGAGGATGCCAATACGATGTCAATTAACAAAATGGAGATTAATGACACCACCATAGGTATTATATCCAGTGGTATTCCTTACCAATACGTTAAGGAGGTTCTTCCAAATGCATCTGTTCTTAAGCTTGGACTTGTCAATCCTCTTCCAAGAAAGCTTATTGAGGAATTTGCGTCAAGGGTTGACAAGCTTTACATTGTGGAGGAGCTGGAGCCTGTAATTGAAGAACAGGTTAAATCCTGGGGAATTAAGGCAATCGGGAAGGAAATATTTACAGTACAGGGAGAGTATAGTGCCAATATGCTCAGAAAGGCCATACTCGGACAGGAGCTTGATATTGAGCAGCCGGCACAGGTGCCTAACAGACCGCCTATCCTTTGCCCGGGATGTCCGCACAGGAGTGTATTCTCTGTGCTTAACAAATTGAAGATTCATGCTGCAGGTGATATAGGATGTTATACACTTGGAGCTGTAGCACCTCTTAATGTCATAGATACTACTGTATGTATGGGTGCAAGTATATCCACTCTTCATGGTATGGAAAAAGCAAAGGGCAGAGATTTTATAAAAAACTGGGTAGCGGTTATAGGAGATTCAACCTTCCTTCATACAGGAGTAAATTCTCTTATGAATATGGTTTATAACAAGGGAACAGGTACTGTTATCATACTTGATAATTCAACCACAGGTATGACAGGCCACCAGGATCATGCAGCCACAGGAAAAACCCTTATGGGAGAGACTACATATGCTATCAGCATATATCATTTATGCAAAGCAATGGGAATTGAGAATGTATATGAGGTAGATGCCTTTGATATTAAAGAGGTTGAAAGAATTGTTAAAGAAGAGGTTGCAAGGGAAGCAGTTTCGGTTATTATCACAAAATCACCATGTGCCCTGCTTAAATCCTATGTTCCAAAGGGTAAATGTATAGTTGATGATGAAAAGTGCAGAAAATGTGGCGCCTGTCTTATTCCGGGATGCCCTGCAATGACTAAAAAGGACGGACATGTTATAATAGACCAGACAATGTGTAACGGCTGTGGTCTTTGCATGAGCAAATGTCCGTTTGAGGCTATATCATTAAAGAAGGCAGGTGAGTAACATGACTAAGAATACAGTTAATATTATGATAGTTGGTGTAGGAGGGCAGGGTACTCTGCTTGCCAGCAGAATACTGGGAAATATTACAACCTCCTGTGGATATGATGTTAAAATCTCCGAGGTTCATGGAATGGCACAGCGTGGAGGAAGTGTTGTTACATTTGTAAGATATGGAGAAGCTGTTGCAGAACCTATAGTTGAGGAGGGTTGTGCAGATATACTTATTGCTTTTGAACGGCTAGAGGCAATGCGATATGCTCATTTTCTCAAGAAGGACGGAACAATAATTGTTAACGATCAGCGCATTGACCCTATGACAGTTGTTACAGGAGCAGCAGAGTATCCGGAAAATATAATTGAAAAATTATCCCAAAAGTATAACGTTATAGCTCTTGACGCAATGGCCGAGGCACAAAAACTTGGCAATACAAGAGTATTCAATACTATTATTCTTGGAGTAGCTGCAAGTAAGATGGAATTCTCAAAGGAAGCCTGGATAGATACAGTTAAGGCAATTGTACCACCTAAGACAGTTGAACTTAATTTAAAGGCCTTTGAAGCCGGATACAGCTTAAAATAAAAAGAGGGAAAAGATATGCCTATAACACAATATTTAGAGAGAAATGCAAGGGATTATGCCGATGAGGTCTGCCTTGTGGAAATTAATCCTGAGATTCAGGAAAAACGTAGAATTACATGGAGAGATTATGAGCTTATAGAAGCAAATCCATATTGCCATTACAGAAGAGAAATTACATGGCAGGTATTTGATGAAAAGGCCAACAGATTTGCTAATCTTCTTATATCAAGAGGAATAAAAAAAGGAGACAAAGTTGCAATTCTCCTTATGAATTGTCTTGAATGGCTGCCGATTTATTTCGGAATTCTGAAAACAGGGGCATTGGCTGTACCTCTTAATTTCAGATATGATTCTGAGGAGATAAAGTACTGCCTTAAGCTTGCGGATGTTGATGTTCTGGTATTCGGACCGGAATTCATTGGAAGAATAGAGGAGATTGCTGACGAAATTGAAAAAAACAGGCTGTTGTTTTTTGTTGGAGGAAACTGTCCTACCTTTGCAGAGGATTATGACAGGCTTACAGCTAACTGCTCAAGCAAAAGACCGGATGTGGAAATAACAGATGAGGATGATGCCGCAATATATTTTTCCTCAGGAACAACAGGGTTCCCTAAGGCTATTCTTCACAGACACAGAGCGCTGATGCATTCAGCAGCCTGTGAGCAGAAACATCACCTTCAGACAAGGGAGGATGTATTTTTATGTATTCCTCCGCTTTATCACACCGGTGCAAAAATGCATTGGTTTGGAAGTCTAATATCCGGCAGTAAGGCTGTTTTGTTAAAGGGAGTTACACCAAAGACCATATTTGAGGCTGTTTCCAATGAAGGCTGTACCATAGTATGGCTTCTGGTACCTTGGGCACAGGATATTCTTCTTGCCATAGAAAAAGGAGAACTTAAGGTTGAGGATTATAAGCTGGAGCAGTGGAGACTGATGCATATTGGTGCCCAGCCTGTTCCACAAAGTCTCATAAAGCACTGGAAGGAGATATTCCCTAATCATAAGTATGATACAAACTATGGACTGAGCGAATCTATCGGTCCCGGCTGTGTTCATTTGGGATTAGAGAATATTGACAAGGTGGGTGCTATCGGAATAGCTGGCTACGGATGGGAAGTCAGTATTGTAGACGAAAATGGGCAGCCTGTACCACAGGGTGAAGTAGGGGAGCTTACTGTAAAGGGCCCTGGTGTTATGAAATGCTATTACAAAGATAAGAAAGCAACTAACGAGGTATTAAAGGGTGATTGGCTTTATACCGGTGATATGGCCATGATGGATGAAGATGGCTTTATTTTCCTGGTTGACAGAAAGAAAGATGTCATAATAAGCGGAGGCGAGAATATTTATCCTGTGCAGATAGAAAATTTCCTAAGCCGGCACCATGCGATTAAGGATGTGGCTGTAATCGGAATAGCAGATTCAAGACTGGGCGAGATAGCGGCAGCTATAATCGAGCTTAAACCGGGTATGATTGTAACTGAGGATGAAATTAATGAATTTTGCAAGGAGCTTCCAAGATATAAACGTCCAAGAAAAATTATTTTTGCGGATATTCCAAGAAATCCAACAGGAAAAATTGAAAAGCCAAAATTAAGACATATGTATAATAGTGAAGCTTTGGTAGCGGCACAAAATAATGCTTAAAACAAAGGATGCTGTATATTCTGCAGCATCCTTTAATTAATTTTACAGGTACATTAAAAATATACTAATAATACATTGGTAGTGGGTTTAATTTTTGTGAAAAAAAGGTATAATCAAACATAGTGTGACTAAAACCATAATATATTGTTATACAGGTGGTAGATATGGGTGAAAACAAGATTTTAACAGAAAAGATGAAGACTGCGGAAAGACTTAGATTGATAAGGGAACGCATGGGCTGTACCCAGGAGGTTTTTGCCAATAAGCTTAATATTTCACTTTCGGCATACAAAAAGATTGAGGGAGCAGAAAATAACGTATCTGTAAATGTTTTGAAGAAGCTTAATGAAATGAGGATATCCTCGGATTATGTCCTTTTCGGTGAAAAGGGTGACGTAGATTCTGTGTGGAGAGATATCCAGACCTGTACTGAAGAAGATAAGCTTTATCTTTGTATTATGCTGATGCTCCATTTTGTGGAGACAAAAGGTGTTGACAAGAATAATGATATGGATAATATTTATGGTATGGTGAAAAAGATTATAGCAGAAAAGTAAGGCTATGCCATTATAACCTGCAGAGATAATATTACATTATAAATTAAAAATTAAGGGGAGATTGCAATGAAAAAAATGTTCGAAAATGCCGGCATGCGTATCAAATTCGTCAGACAGGCAAGAAAAATCCAAAGGAAAGAATTGAGCGAATGTGCGGGGGTTAACGAGAAGCTTCTTGAAGACGTTGAAGAAAAAGGCAAAGGTTTCGGAGGCGATTTTCTATATAGTATATCCAGAGCACTTAATGTGGATCCAAATTATTTCATAACAGGAAAAATCCCAAAAACAATTGATGTTGATATGGAAATAGCAATCAAACTTAAACAGGCAGGAAAAATATAAAAGATGGTCTGTTGTATGATTTTTTTGTCAGACAGGCACATATTACCTTTTTTTTGTCATATCTTAATTTAAATAGATTTTTATGATGAGGTTAGTATGCCTATAAAAATAATGATAGATGCCGGCCATGGCGGATATGATAATGGAGCTGCCTATGAGGGAAGAAGAGAAAAGGATGATACATTAAAACTGGCCTTGGCAGTTGGGGGGATTCTTGCAGGGGAAGGCTATGACGTAGAATATACAAGAACAGAGGATGTGTATGATTCTCCTGTGGAAAAGGCAAGAATAGGAAATGCCAGCGGAGCAGATTATTTTGTATCTATTCACAGAAATTCCTCACCTAATGCAAACCAGTATAATGGAGTACAGACTCTTATATATGATAATTCCGGAATAAAAGCAGATATGGCGGCAAATATAAACAAAAAGCTTGAAGAAGTGGGATACAGAAATATCAATGTGCAGGAAAGACCTAACCTTGCGGTTCTTAAAAGAACAAAAATGCCGGCAATATTAGTTGAGGCGGGATTTATAAACAGTGATGTTGACAATAAACTGTTTGATACAAAATTTGATGAAACAGCACAGGCAATTGCAGATGGGATCAATGAGACAATCCGGCTGTCGGGCCTTGCCGGAAAGGGTGAAGCAGTGACGGTGGGCAATAATTATTATGGATATGAGAAAAAAAACTTCAGTGAAGAAAACCATCAGGGAGAATATCAGATACTTGTGGGGATTTTCCGGAGCTATGCGTCTGCACAATTCAACATGAATACCCTGAACAACCAGGGGTATTATGCATCCATATATGAAGCTGACGGACTGTATCAGGTAAGGGTTGGAGATTATGATAATATAGAGGAGGCTCTTATAGCCCAACGTGAACTTAGAGACAGAGGATATGAAACGCTGATAGTAAGTATGTAAATATCTATGTAAATATCCAGATAAAAAACTATTGACAAGCAGGGTGTATTATGCTACACTCTGTAGCGATGAACTGCCGTAGACAGTAGGTACCGCAAGGTGTAAGATAGTAGCGCCTACCGAGGAAAAATCGTTGAATCAGTGATGATACGTTTTACTCCCATGCTGCGAGCGTGGGAGTTTTTTCTTTCGCAATTCATTGCAGTTTCATTAGTTTTATAAGGAGGTGCATGATTTTGGCAAAGGTAGAATTAAAGCAGCCTGTAGTTGAAGAGATCAAAGAGAATATCAAAGATGCTAAATCAGTAGTATTGGTAGATTACCGTGGCCTTACAGTTGAGCAGGATACAAAGCTTCGTAAGATGCTCAGAGAAGAGGGCGTATTCTATAAGGTATATAAGAATACTATGGTAAAATTTGCAATCGATGGTACAGAGTTCGATTCACTTAAGGCAGATCTTGAAGAACCAACAGCAGTTGTTGTTTCAAAGACAGATGCGACTGCCCCAGCAAGACTTGTTGCTAAGTTTGCTAAGGACGCTCCGATTCTTGAGATGAAGGCCGGTGTCGTTGAGGGAACTTACTATGATGCTGAAGGAATCAAGGCTATTTCAGCCGTTCCGTCAAGAGACGAGCTTATTTCCAAGTTCCTTGGAAGTATTCAGTCACCTATTGCAAACTTTGCTCGTGTTATTAAGCAGATTGCTGAAGCAAAGGAAGCATAATTGTTACATTATACAAACCGATTTATTATTTAGAAAAATGGAGGAAATTTAAAATGACAACTCAGGAAATTATTGAAGTTATCAAAGGTTTATCAGTTTTAGAATTAAATGATCTTGTAAAGGCTTGCGAGGAGGAATTCGGTGTATCTGCAGCAGCAGGTGTTGTAGTTGCAGCAGCAGGTGACGGTGCAGCAGCAGCTGAGGAGAAGGATGCATTTGATGTTGAGCTTACTGAGGTTGGAGCTGAGAAGGTTAAGGTTATCAAGGTTGTTCGTGAAGCTACCGGTCTTGGACTCAAGGAAGCTAAGGACGTTGTTGATGGTGCTCCAAAGGTTATCAAGGAAGGCGCATCAAAGGATGAGGCTGAAGAGATTAAGAAGAAGCTCGAAGAAGTTGGAGCAAAGGTTACTCTTAAGTAATTATCAAACTGGACTTTACAGAGTGAGTCGCTCAAGGGGGGCTCACTCTTTTTACACTCATAAGAAGTATTTTTATTACAAAATATGAAATCATTTATTTCTGAAAATATCAAAAAAATCATATTATTCTGTTGACACTATTTTCCTGTTATGATAACATATTAAAATGTCATTATTATGGCTATGTATGCCGTGATTTAGAATTGGTAACAAAATCAAATAAATTCAAGGGGTGAATGCGTCGATGAAAAAGTACAGAATGCGTCCTGTGAAATCGGGAAGAGGTATGCGAATGAGTTTTTCAACTGAAAAAGAAGTTTTGGATATGCCAAACCTTATTGAAGTGCAGAAAAATTCATATCAATGGTTCTTAGACGAAGGTCTTAAAGAAGTATTTAGAGATATCTCACCAGTTACTGATTACACAGGTCAGTTGAGTTTGGAATTTGTTGATTTCCAGTTGTGCGAAGAGGACAAAAAGTACACAATCAAGGAGTGTAAGGAAAGAGATACTACTTATGCCGCTCCTCTTAAGGTTAATGTACATCTCCGCAATAACGAGACAGGAGAGATTGCCCAGCACGATATTTTTATGGGAGATCTGCCACTTATGACCGATACAGGTACATTTGTAATTAATGGTGCAGAGCGAGTTATTGTAAGCCAGTTAGTACGTTCTCCCGGTATATATTATGCAATCGGACATGATAAGGTTGGTAAAACTCTTTATTCATGTACGGTAATTCCTAATCGTGGTGCATGGCTTGAGTATGAAACAGATCCAAATGACGTATTTTATGTTCGTGTCGACAGACAAAGAAAGGTACCTATAACTGTTCTCATAAGAACACTTGGTATTGGCACTAATCAGGAGATAATAGATTTGTTCGGAGACGAGCCAAAGATTATGGCCAGTCTTGCAAAGGATGTGTCTACCAGCTATGAGACCGGTATCATAGAGCTTTACAAGAAGATAAGACCCGGTGAGCCTGAGGTGGTCGAGAATGCAGAGAGTCTTATTAATGGTATGTTCTTTGACTCCAGAAGATATGATCTGGCAAAGGTAGGAAGATATAAGTTTAATAAAAAGCTTGCACTTAAGAACAGGATTGCCGGACATGTTCTTGCTGAGGATGTGGTGGATCCGAATACAGGAGAGGTTATGTTTAATGCGGGCGCAACTGTCAGCCGTGATGATGCAAGGGCAATACAGAATGCGGCTGTGCCTTTTGTGTGGATTCAGACTGAAGAGAGAAACGTAAAGGTTCTTTCCAATATGGTTGTTGACCTGGCTGAGTATGTAGGCTTTGCACCATCAGAGGCAGGAATAACCGAAGATGTATATTACCCTGTACTTGAGAAGCTCCTTGAGGAGTATGATGATGAAGATGAATTAAAAAAGGCAATTGCGGCTTCTGTTAATGAGCTTGTGCCAAAGCATATTACAAAAGAGGATATGTTAGCATCAATTAATTACAATATCCATCTTGAGTATGGAATTGGAACACAGGACGATATCGATCACCTTGGAAACAGACGTATAAGAGCGGTAGGAGAGCTGTTACAGAATCAGTACAGAATAGGTTTGTCAAGGCTTGAAAGAGTAGTCAGAGAAAGAATGACAACCCAGGATATTGACAGTATTACCCCACAGTCATTAATTAATATAAAGCCTGTAACGGCAGCTGTTAAGGAATTCTTTGGAAGCTCACAGCTTTCACAGTTCATGGATCAGAACAATCCTCTTTCAGAGCTGACCCATAAGAGACGTTTATCAGCCCTTGGACCTGGTGGTTTGTCAAGAGATCGTGCATCCTTTGAGGTTCGAGATGTTCACTATACCCACTATGGAAGAATGTGCCCTATTGAGACACCGGAAGGTCCTAACATTGGTCTTATAAACTCTCTGGCAACCTATGCACGCATTAATGAGTATGGTTTTGTAGAGGCTCCGTACAGAAAAATTGATAAGTCAGATCCTTCAAATCCTGTTGTTACTGAGGAGGTAGTTTACCTTACAGCTGACGAGGAGGATAATTATATTGTAGCCCAGGCTAATGAGCCTCTGGACAGTGATGGGCATTTTGTCAAGAATAATGTTTCGGGACGTTACAAGGAGGAAACTTCTGAATTCCCTAAGGCAACGGTTGACCTTATGGATGTATCTCCTAAAATGGTATTCTCAGTTGCAACATCAATGATTCCTTTCCTTGAGAATGATGATGCAAACCGTGCACTTATGGGATCAAACATGCAGCGTCAGGCGGTTCCGCTTCTTACAACCGAAGCACCGGTTGTTGGTACAGGTATGGAGGCAAAGGCAGCAGTTGATTCAGGTGTATGTATAGTTGCTAAAAATGATGGTGTGGTTGAGATTTCATCCAGTGAAAAGATTGTTGTTAAGTGTGATAACGGAACAGTGGATGAGTATCATATAATTAAGTTTGCAAGAAGCAACCAGGGTAACTGTATGAATCAGAGACCTGTTGTGGTAAAGGGCGACAGAGTAACAAAGGGCATGGTTATTGCCGATGGCGCTTCTACAGCAGGAGGCGAAATAGCACTTGGTAAGAATCCTCTTATTGGATTTATGACCTGGGAAGGTTATAACTATGAGGATGCGGTTCTCCTCAGCGAAAGACTTGTAAGAGAGGATGTCTATACATCGGTTCATATTGAAGAATATGAGGTTGAAGCCAGAGATACAAAGCTTGGTCAGGAGGAAATAACCAGAGATCTGGCAGGACTTGCTCCGGAAGCATTAAAGGATCTGGATGAGAATGGTATTATCCGTATCGGTGCTGAGGTTCGTGCTGGAGACATTCTTGTAGGTAAGGTTACTCCAAAGGGAGAAACTGAGCTTACGGCAGAGGAGAGACTCCTGAGGGCAATCTTTGCCGAAAAGGCAAGAGAGGTAAGAGATACATCACTTCGCGTACCACATGGTGCATATGGTGTAATTATAGATACAAAGATATTTACAAGAGAAAACGGAGATGAGCTTCCACCGGGAGTTAATAAGAAGGTTGTTGTGTATATAGCCCAAAAGAGAAAAATCTCTGTTGGGGACAAGATGGCCGGACGTCATGGTAACAAGGGTGTTATTTCACGTATACTTCCGGTTGAGGATATGCCATTCCTTCCAAACGGAAGACCACTGGATATTGTGCTTAACCCTCTTGGTGTTCCTTCCCGTATGAATATCGGACAGGTACTTGAGGTTCACCTTGGTCTCGCATCCAAGGTATTGGGATTCAATGTTTCAACTCCTGTATTTGACGGTGCAAATGAGTTTGATATTATGGATGCTCTTGAGATGGCAAATGATTATGCCAATGAAGATTGGGATACATTCTACGAGAAATATAAAGATGATACAGAAAAGGAAGTAATGGATTACCTCTGGGAGAACAGGGAACACAGAGCAGAATGGAAGGGAGTTCCTATTAACCGTACAGGTAAGGTTAAGCTGCGTGATGGAAGAACAGGAGAAGAATTTGACTCACCTGTAACTATCGGCTTCATGCATTATCTCAAGCTTCACCACTTGGTTGATGATAAGATTCATGCGCGTTCAACAGGCCCTTACTCACTTGTAACCCAGCAGCCACTCGGCGGTAAAGCGCAGTTTGGTGGACAGAGATTCGGAGAGATGGAGGTTTGGGCTCTTGAGGCATATGGCGCATCATATACATTACAGGAGATTCTTACCGTTAAGTCTGATGATGTTGTAGGACGTGTTAAGACATACGAGGCAATTATCAAGGGAGATAATATTCCTGAACCGGGTATTCCTGAATCATTTAAGGTTCTTCTTAAGGAATTCCAGTCTCTTGCACTGGATGTAAGGGTACTTAAGGAGGATCAGACAGAGGTTGAACTTGGAGAATCTTTGGATTACAGCAATGATGAGATGAGAGACATCATTGGAAATGATAAGATAAACGTGGATGAGAATTTTGAAGACCATGGTTATAGCGGAATAGATGAGAATGACGAGCTCACATCCTTGTCCGATGATTATGATGACGATTATGTTGATGATTATGATGGCGAAGATGAATTTTAAGAAAGGAGATAAGTAACATGTCAGCTACAAATAATGAAGCAGTTCAAGAGCAGCCTATTAATTTTGATGCAATAAAAATAGGGCTTGCGTCTCCTGAAAAGATTAGAGAATGGTCAAGAGGCGAAGTAAAAAAGCCGGAGACAATTAACTACAGAACTCTTAAACCGGAGAAGGATGGTTTATTTTGTGAGAGAATATTTGGACCAAGCAAGGATTGGGAGTGCCACTGTGGTAAGTATAAAAAGATTCGTTTTAAGGGTGTAGTCTGTGACCGATGTGGAGTCGAGGTAACAAAAGCCAGTGTCAGACGTGAGCGTATGGGACATATTGAGCTGGCTGCCCCGGTATCACATATCTGGTATTTTAAGGGTATTCCCAGCAGAATGGGACTTATCCTTGATATATCACCAAAGGTTCTCGAAAAGGTATTGTATTTTGCTGCATATATAGTTCTTGATCCGGGAGAGACTCCTCTTGAATATAAGGCTGTACTCAATGAGCAGGAATACAGAAAGGCCGAAGAAGAATATGCAGGAAAATTCCGCGTAGGCATGGGTGCAGAGGCAATTAAGGAGCTTCTGGTTGCTATAGACCTTGATAAGGAAACAGCAGAATTGAAGGCAGAGCTTGAGGATGCCACAGGACAAAAGAGAGCCAGAGTTATTAAGAGACTTGAGGTTGTTGAGGCATTTAAGAATTCCGGAAACAGACCGGAATGGATGATTCTTGACGCCATTCCTGTTATTCCACCGGATATAAGACCGATGGTTCAGCTTGATGGCGGCAGATTTGCAACCTCAGACTTAAATGATTTGTACAGAAGAATAATTAACCGTAATAACCGTCTGAAAAGGCTTTTAGACCTGGGTGCTCCTGATATCATTGTCCGTAACGAAAAGAGAATGCTTCAGGAGGCAGTTGATGCTCTTATTGATAATGGAAGAAGAGGACGCCCTGTAACAGGACCGGGAAACAGAGCACTTAAATCTCTGTCAGAGATGTTAAAGGGTAAGCAGGGACGTTTCCGTCAGAATCTTCTCGGTAAAAGAGTTGACTATTCAGGACGTTCAGTTATTGTTGTAGGTCCTGAACTTAAGATATATCAGTGTGGTCTGCCAAAGGAAATGGCTATCGAATTATTTAAGCCATTTGTTATGCAGGAGCTTGTAGCTCAGGGTAAGGCAATAAATGTCAAGGCTGCAAAGAAGATGGTGGAAAAGCTTGAAACACAGGTATGGGATGTCCTTGAGGATGTTATTAAAGAACATCCGGTTATGCTTAACCGTGCTCCTACGCTTCACAGACTTGGTATCCAGGCTTTTGAACCAATACTTGTTGAGGGTAAGGCAATTAAGCTTCATCCATTAGTTTGTACAGCATACAATGCTGACTTTGATGGTGACCAGATGGCAGTACATCTTCCTCTTTCTGTTGAAGCACAGTCAGAGTGTAGATTCCTGTTGCTTTCACCTAACAACCTACTGAAACCATCAGATGGTGGCCCTGTTGCTGTTCCTTCACAGGATATGGTACTTGGAATTTACTATCTTACAATGGAAAAATATGCAGAAATTAGCAAGGAGGCATTGGATACAGTAGTAATTGCCAAGGAATATGTAGCTGATGATGAAGAAGCTAATCTTAAAGCTATTGCTGATGACTGTGTAGCAGGCAATATTGAGTTATCTGATGCTGTAAAGGTAAGAGTAATTGCTAAAATGTCTAAGGACAAAAAGGAAGTATTCTTTAAGGATATAGTAGGAACTGTAAGAAACTTTATGAAGCCTTTGTTCAAGAGTACTAATCTTGCTATGCTCGCATATGAGAATGGAGAGATAACCTTACATCAGAAGATAAAGGTGGAAAGGTCAGTTACTGCTCCTGACGGAAAGAAAATTACAGGCATGGTGGAGAGTACATTGGGAAGACTCATATTCAATGAGATTATTCCACAGGATCTTGGATTCGTAGACAGAACAAAGGAAGAAAACCTTCTTATGCCTGAGATAAACTTCCATGTAGGCAAGAAGCAGCTTAAGGGAATCCTTGACAAGTGCATTAATATTCATGGTGCAACTAAGACTGCCGAGGTTCTTGATGATATTAAGTCAATCGGATATAAGTATTCTACTAAGGGAGCTATTACAGTTTCTATATCAGATATGACTGTGCCTGCAGCCAAGAAGGAAATCCTTGAACTAGCACAGGATACTGTTGATAAGATTGCCAAGTTATACGGCAGAGGTCTTATGACTGAAGAAGAAAGATATAAGGCTACCGTAAGTGTTTGGGAGGAAGCGGATAAGAAGCTTACTAAGGCACTTCTTGACGGACTTGACAAATACAATAATATATATATGATGGCTGACTCAGGTGCCCGTGGTTCCGATCAGCAGATTAAGCAGCTTGCTGGTATGCGTGGTCTGATGGCTGATACATCAGGACGTACAATTGAGCTTCCGATTAAGTCAAACTTCCGTGAAGGTCTTGACGTTCTGGAGTACTTTATATCAGCACATGGTGCCCGTAAAGGTCTTTCTGATACAGCTCTTCGTACAGCGGACTCCGGTTATCTTACACGTCGTCTGGTTGATGTATCACAGGATATTATCATAAGAGAGGTAGACTGCTGTGAGGATATGGATGAAAAACCGGGTATGTATGTGGAAGGCTTTATGGAGGGCAATGAGGTAATCGAAAGCTTCCAGGAAAGAATTACCGGAAGATATGCAGCCGAAAGCGTATATGATGCAGAAGGTAATATGCTGGTTAAGAAAAACCATATGATTACTCCTAAGAGAGCCGAGACTATTATGAAGTTTGGCGTTGACAAGGATGGTATTCCATTCCATGAAGAGGGATCTACCAAGGCAAGAAGAGATGCAAAGCTTAAAATCAGAACTCTTCTTACATGTAAGTCACATCTTGGAGTTTGTGCTAAGTGTTATGGAGCTAACATGGCAACAGGTCAGGCAGTACAGGTTGGTGAGGCTGTAGGTATTATAGCTGCCCAGTCAATCGGAGAGCCTGGTACACAGCTTACAATGAGAACATTCCATACAGGTGGTGTTGCCGGTGGAGATATTACACAGGGTCTTCCTAGAGTAGAGGAGTTATTTGAGGCAAGAAAACCAAAGGGACTTGCTATTATTGCAGAATTTGGTGGCGAGGTTCAGATAAGAGATACTAAGAAGAAACGTGAGGTTGTAGTAACCAATACAGAAACAGGTGAATCAAAGGCATATCTTATTCCATATGGATCAAGAATAAAGGTTCAGGACGGACAGGTGCTTGAAGCGGGAGATGAGCTTACAGAAGGTTCGGTTAATCCACATGATATCCTTAAGATTAAGGGTGTTCGTGCTGTACAGGATTATATGATTCGTGAGGTTCAGAGAGTTTACCGGCTTCAGGGTGTTGAGATTAATGATAAGCATATTGAGGTTATTGTCCGCCAGATGCTTAAGAAGATAAGAATAGAGAACAGCGGAGATACAGATTATCTTCCTGGAATCCTTGTAGATGCTCTTGATTATGAGGAAATTAACGAGATGTTTGAAGAGGAGGGCAAGAGACCTGCAGAGGGTACTCAGGTTATGCTGGGTATAACCAAGGCTTCCCTTGCTACTAATTCATTCCTTTCGGCAGCATCCTTCCAGGAGACAACTAAGGTTCTTACTGAAGCTGCAATTAAAGGTAAAGTTGACCCACTTATTGGTCTTAAGGAAAATGTTCTTATCGGTAAGCTTATACCGGCAGGTACAGGTATGAAGAGATATCGTTCTGTAAAGCTTGACTCTGGTGAAGAGACTGAAACAGCTTCGGAGGATGATGTTGAGATTACACTCTCTGAGGATATGGTAGAAATAAGTGAAAACGAAGAAAATGCTGATAGTGCTGATATTTCTGAACAAGTTTAGTTCTCTGATAAAAGCTGATATGCTGTATAAAATGCACAAGCAAAAACATGTTATCAGATTAATACATGTATAGCATATTTAATTGTAGGCATAAAACAGGGGACTGTCATATTGATCGTATGATGGTCTCCTGTTCTGTTTCATGAAAAAAATAGTAATTTTATCAAATAAAGACGATACGATAACGAAAAGTAATGTTAAATACTACGGGACAGACTGGATAAAAATATGAGACAAAACAATAACGGAAATGATAAAAAGAATATCTATACAAAAGCATTGAAGCTTTTTATCTGTGTAATTATAGGTATAACCCTCCTGGGATGTAATAAAACACAGGTAGAGCGTGACAATTCAATCAGCAATGGTAAGGAAGAAGAACAGAAAAAGGAATATGATATCCTTGATAAGTGCGAACTGCAGGGAGAATCAGATAATTGTTATGCTATACCCGTTGAGAAGCTGGAAAACAGTGGAAAGAATGTATCTGCAAGATTTTTTCGCGTTGATGATTATCTCATATTTGTTCTTTCAAAATACTCAGATAGTGAGAATAGCTGCTCAACAAGTGTTTTTTCCCTCAGCCTTAAAACCGGAGAGATAGTGTCGGAAAAAGATATAGAGGGAGACAATTTCTACTCAGTTCAATCAGGCGATACTGAATTTGCATTATTGGATTCTGTGGATGGACGGATAAATATATACAATTCACAGCTTGAGCTTATCAGAAATTATGAAATTCCGGGTGAGGGAGAGGAATGGTTTCTGGATAAAGGCTTATGTACTTTGTATGCCTTTTCTTATGAGAATGACGGACTTACAAAGATAAATCTGGATACAATGGACGAGGAACATATCATGACAAATGCAAGAAAGGTATGTTCTACAGATTATACATTGGATTATCTTGACTTTATGTATGTAGATATGAGTACGGAAAAAATTCAATATGGCAGGATAAATCTTAATTCGGGGGAGATAAAGGATGTTTCATATGATGATGTGATTTTCCGGGTGGATTATCCGATGATGGTGAAAAATAACATTTCACCGGATAACAGATTTATTATAATTGATGATGACAATAACCGTGCATATCTGTATGAGGAAAATGGCCGATACATATCCAGGTGCAGCGTGTCGGAAAATCCTAAGGCATTTTATGGAGCTGACTTTGTGTGGTGTGAGGAATTAGGTGGATATTTTTATCTGGATATAGTACTGGACGATTATATAAAGCTTTTCTTCTGGGATACCCAGGTATTAACCACAGGTGAAAACTTTAGCTTTGAAAAAAGTGAAAAAACCAGTACAGACGCAGGAGTTTCCCAGAACACACAACAAAGAGCCAGGGACATAAGCGAAAAGTATGGTGTTGAAATATTGATTGGAAACCAGTGCGACCCGGAAGGCTACATGGATTATATATGGGAGCAGACATGGGATGAAGAAGGAATAAATATGTGGCTTGATTATCTGGATGAATGTCTCGGTGTGTATCCGGAAAATTTCCTTTCCCAGCTTTGCTATGGCAGTATACAGGTAATACAGATACAGCTTGTTACTGACCTTAGACCGGTTAATGCACTTGAATATGAGTCCGGTGTGGCTGCTTTTGTTGATGCACAGGCGGATAGGCATTACATGGTTATTGATGTTACTTACAATAATAAAGGAACTGTTTTTCATGAAATATCACATATTATCGATGGAAGGCTTGAATGGGATACGGAGCTTAGGGAAAATGCGATTTTTTCGGAGGAAAAATGGCTTAGCCTGCAGCCTGAAGGATTTGATTACGCATATACCTACGGACAGATGGATGAAAGTATGTATTCATATACTTCCACAGGTTATTTTGTATATGATTATTCCCTAAGATTTCCTACAGAAGACAGGGCTACAATGATGGAAGAAGCTATGATGAATTATACGGTTACTTTTGAACTGAATACACATTTGTATGATAAAATGGATTATTACAGCAAATGTATCAGGGATGCTTTTGATACAACGGGATGGCCGGAGGTCTGCCCATGGGAGCAAATTCTTAATAATTGAGTTTGCAGGGAAAAGAAAAATGCGATTAAAAAGTAATGCTTCTTCAGTAAATATTTTGAGTAAATATAAGGATTTAGGTTGACAATCTTTGACATAAATAATATAATACGTTCGTGTGCGTTAAAAGTAATAATTTGTATATATTGTTTAGAAGCGCACATATATGTGTATAATCATACACACAGAAATTTTTAGAATCGGAGGTGAAAACATGCCAACTTTTAACCAGTTAGTTAGAAAAGGAAGACAGACTTTAGAGAAGAAGTCTACTGCACCTGCTCTTTTAAGAAGCTACAACTCTCTTAAGAAGAAGCCTACTGACACTGCTTCTCCACAGAAGAGAGGTGTTTGTACTGCAGTTAAGACTGCTACCCCTAAGAAGCCTAACTCAGCTCTTAGAAAAATCGCCAGAGTTCGTTTATCTAACGGAATCGAGGTAACAAGCTACATTCCGGGTGAAGGTCACAACCTTCAGGAGCATAGTGTTGTTCTTATCCGTGGCGGTAGAGTAAAAGACTTACCTGGTACAAGATACCACATTATCAGAGGTACTCTTGATACAGCAGGTGTTGCTAAGAGACGTCAGGCACGTTCTAAGTATGGTGCTAAGAGACCTAAGGATGCTAAATAGGATTTAACATCATGCAAAAACTAAGTGCGAAAGTAGGTTATGTTTTCTATATATATAGAGCTTAAGCAATTTTTGCACGAACATATTTCCACAATGGCTATATATGGATATAACGGAGCTGTATATTTGAGGGAAATATGAGTACCGTTGAATTAATGTGAGATTTTATCTCAAATAATAATTAAGGAGGGAAGAACCGTGCCACGTAAAGGACATATCGCAAAGAGAGACGTTTTAGCGGATCCAATTTACAATAATAAAGTGGTTACCAAGCTTATCAACAACATAATGTTAGATGGTAAGAAGGGTGTTGCACAGAAGATTGTTTACGGTGCGTTTGATCGTATTTCAAACGAGACCGGTAAGGAGGCTTTAGAGGTATTCGAGGAGGCTATGAATAATATCATGCCGGCTCTTGAGGTTAAAGCAAGACGTATCGGTGGTGCAACTTATCAGGTACCTATCGAAGTAAGACCTGACAGAAGACAGGCCTTGGCTCTTCGTTGGTTAACTACTTACTCACGTGCAAGAAGTGAGAAGACTATGGAAGAAAGACTTGCAAAAGAGCTTATTGATGCATCTAACAATACAGGTGCTTCAGTTAAGAGAAAAGAAGATATGCACAAGATGGCAGAGGCCAACAAGGCATTTGCTCACTACAGATTCTAGTAGTGTATATCTGTTTAGCTATTAATATAAGGAGGAAAAAACCTTGGCTGGAAGAGAATATCCATTAGACAGAACTAGAAACATCGGTATCATGGCACACATTGATGCCGGTAAGACTACTCTTACAGAGAGAATTCTTTACTATAC
>DLKL01000016.1:14065-16372 GCA_002476495.1 Lachnospiraceae bacterium UBA7589 | reverse complement strand
CAGGAAAGAGGTATAACAATTACTTCAGCTGCTACTACCTGTCACTGGACTTTAGAGGATCACCACAAGCCAAAGGCTGGTGCTCTTGAGCATAGAATCAACATTATTGACACTCCCGGACACGTAGACTTCACTGTGGAGGTTGAGCGTTCACTCAGAGTCCTTGATGGAGCAGTTGGTGTATTTGATGCAAAGGCCGGTGTTGAGCCACAGTCAGAGAATGTATGGCGTCAGGCTGACACTTATAATGTTCCTCGTATGGCATTTATCAATAAGATGGACAAAATGGGTGCAGACTTTTTCTACTCTGTTCAGACAATTATTGATCGTCTGGGCAAGAATGCAATCCCTGTACAGATTCCTATTGGTAAGGAATCAGACTTTATTGGACTGATTGACCTTTTCGAGATGGAAGCATACTATTACAAGGATGATAAGGGTGAGGATATCGAAATTACTGAGATTCCTGACGACTTAAAGGATGATGCGGCAATCTGGCATGAGAATCTTGTTGAGAAGTGCTGCGAATTAGATGATGACCTTATGATGCAGTATCTTGAAGGTGAAGAGCCATCTGTAGATGCTATGAAGGCTGCTCTTCGTAAGGGTACTATAGCTTGTGAGGCAGTTCCTGTATTTTTAGGCTCTGCATATAAGAATAAGGGTGTTCAGAAGATGCTGGACGGTGTTATTGAATATATGCCTGCACCAACTGATATCCCTGATATCAAGGGTGTTGATGCAGATGGCAACGAGGTTGTTCGTAAGTCTTCAGATGAAGAACCATTCTCAGCACTTGCATTTAAGATTATGACTGACCCATTTGTTGGTAAGTTAGCATTCTTCAGAGTTTATTCAGGTACATTGAACTCAGGTTCATATGTATTAAATGCAACAAAAGATAAGAAGGAGCGTGTAGGACGTATCGTTCAGATGCATGCAAATTCACGTACTGAAATTGATAAGGTCTATTCAGGAGATATAGCTGCAGCAGTAGGCTTCAAGCTTACTACAACAGGTGATACAATCTGTGATGAGCAGCATCCTGTTATACTTGAATCAATGGAATTCCCAGAGCCTGTTATTGAGCTTGCTATCGAGCCTAAGACTAAGAATGACCAGGGTAAGATGGGTGAGGCATTGGCAAAGCTTGCAGAGGAAGATCCTACATTCAGGGCACATACAGACAAAGAGACCGGACAGACAATTATTGCCGGTATGGGTGAGCTTCACCTTGAGGTTATTGTTGATCGTCTTCTTCGTGAGTTTAAGGTAGAGGCAAATGTTGGTGCACCTCAGGTTGCATACAAGGAGACATTTACCAAGCCTGTTGATGTTGACAGTAAGTATGCTAAGCAGTCAGGTGGTCGTGGACAGTACGGTCATTGTAAGGTTAAATTTGAGCCAATGGATCCTAACGGTGAGGAAACATTTGTATTTGAGTCAACTGTAGTTGGTGGTGCTATTCCTAAGGAATATATACCGGCAGTTGGTGAAGGTATTGAGGAAGCAGCAAAGGCTGGTATCCTTGGCGGTTATCCGGTACTTGGTGTAAAGGCTAACGTTTATGATGGTTCATATCACGAAGTCGATTCTTCGGAGATGGCATTCCACATTGCCGGTTCTATGGCATTTAAGGATGCTATGGCAAAGGGTAACCCTGTTCTTCTTGAGCCTATCATGAAGGTTGAGGTTACAATGCCTGAGGAATATCTTGGTGACGTAATCGGAAGCTTAAATGCCAAGAGAGGTCAGATTGAAGGTATGGACGACATAGGCGGTGGTAAGATCGTTCGTGCATTTGTTCCACTTGCTGAAATGTTCGGATATTCAACAGAGCTCCGTTCTTCAACTCAGGGTCGTGGTAATTACTCCATGTTCTTTGAGAAATATGCACAGTGTCCTAAGAATATTCAGGATAAGGTCATTGCAGCGAAGAAGGGCTAACATATAAAATTAATAATAAAATGCTTGAAAATATCTATATATTTTAATATAATATTTGATAGCCGAGTATAAGCCCGGGAAGGGCAAAATTAAGGAGGATATTATAATGGCAAAAGCTAAGTTTGAAAGAACTAAACCACATTGTAACATTGGTACAATCGGACACGTTGATCACGGTAAGACTACATTAACAGCTGCTATCACTAAGACTCTTCATGAGAGACTTGGTACTGGTGAGGCTGTTGCATTCGAGAATATTGATAAGGCTCCAGAAGAGAGAGAAAGAGGTATCACAATTTCTACAGCTCACGTTGAGTATGAGACTGAGAAGAGACATTATGCACACGTTGACTGTCCAGG
>DLKL01000016.1:0-14009 GCA_002476495.1 Lachnospiraceae bacterium UBA7589 | reverse complement strand
CAGATGGATGGTGCTATCCTCGTTGTTGCTGCAACTGATGGTGTTATGGCTCAGACTAAGGAGCACATCCTTCTTTCACGTCAGGTTGGTGTACCTTATATCGTAGTATTTATGAATAAGTGTGATATGGTTGATGATGAGGAGCTCCTTGAGCTCGTTGAGATGGAAATCACTGAGGCTCTCGAGGAGTATGACTTCACTGATTGTCCTATCGTTAAGGGTTCAGCTCTTAAGGCTCTTGAGGATCCAAGCTCAGAGTGGGGCGATAAGATTCTTGAGCTTATGCATACAGTTGATGAGTATATTCCAGATCCTAAGAGAGATACTGATAAGGATTTCCTTATGCCTGTTGAGGATGTATTTACTATTACAGGTCGTGGTACAGTTGCAACCGGTAGAGTTGAGGCTGGTGTTATCCATGTAAATGAGGAAGTTGAAATCGTTGGTATTAAGCCAGAGAAGCAGAAGACTACTGTAACCGGTATCGAGATGTTCAGAAAGCTCCTTGATGAAGGACAGGCTGGTGATAACATCGGTGCTCTTCTTCGTGGTATTAAGAGAGAGGATATCGTTAGAGGTCAGGTTCTTTGTAAGCCAGGTTCAGTTACCTGCCATACTAAGTTTACTGCTCAGGTTTACGTTCTTACTAAGGACGAGGGTGGACGTCATACTCCATTCTTCAACAACTATCGTCCACAGTTCTACTTCAGAACTACTGACGTAACTGGTGTATGTAACCTTCCAGCCGGTACTGAGATGTGTATGCCTGGTGATAACGTAGAGATGACTATCGAGCTTATTCACCCAATCGCTATGGCTCAGGGTCTTACATTCGCTATCCGTGAAGGTGGTAGAACAGTAGGTTCAGGAAGAGTTGCAACAATTATCGAGTAATCAATATCTGATTATAGATAAATGCAGTAAAATCAAGGCTTCCAGAGGTTTTCCTCTGGGAGCCTTTTTTACACTCAAGATACCGAATTATATTAGTAAAATATGTGCTGTGGTTCTATTTTTTTTAAGGTTTAGAACCACGAGGCTTATTTTTATACAATGAAAAAGCCCTTCATGTGAATGAATTTTTTCACATTGAAGAGCTTTTATTATTATTTTCCTAGTTACCCAGTCATCTTTTTCTTCATATGCCCCATTAATAGGATATGGTTTGAGTTGAGGAGTAATGTATTCCACCATTATCGAGAATACTTTGAATATTTGCATCACGTTCTTCCGGAGTGCCCATACCTTTCATATAATCCTGCCAGCTGTGGCCAATAAGCATCAGTTCAAGAGCAGCATTGTCAGCATAATCATGGGTATGATCATCATTGTTAGCTGACGAGAATGTTTTTTTGATACGATCGCCAACGGTCATAATATAAGGCCCCTTTCATTTCTTCATAATGTGATTATAACACTTATGTAGCAATGAGGCTACAATATGCAGTGGCTTTTGAAACCGAGTTTAAAATGGTAGCTGAAGCAAATATGAATATGAAATTGAAATCACTTGTGAAAGTCTATTTCAAGGATACTTATTACAAACAGATTAGGACGGGAGTGTGACACACTTCCGTTTTATTCTTTTAAGGAAAAAATGTATGGAGTGAAGAAAGTTTTACTATGTTTACATAAGCTGGTGTGATATGATATTTGAGTGGAAATTTGGTAAATGACCAAAATCCTAAATTCCTATTTAAAGTGTTAAGGAGGGCTGAAATGAAAGTAAAGTAACCTTCTTAAAAACTTATATATGCTGTATAAGCATATAAGTGTAAAAATGATTAATTAAGAATACAATTTCATGTAGGAAGGTAAATTAATATGCTAAAAAAGATATTAGTTTTTTCAGGTGGGATGGATTTCCCTACGGCATACATTATGATATCAACATTATGTTTGGCGGTTTTATTTGTGATAATATCTGCATTTATTAAATCTTCTCACAAGAGAATTTACGAGATTATAGCTACGATACCACTTCTTAACTTCGCAGTATTTTATATGTTAAATTATACGGCAGGTAATCAGCTTTTTGGTTTGATGAGATATCATGCACAGCTGATTATTAGTTTAATCATCTGTGTAGCCAGTATTATGATTTCGAAATCCAAACGAAGGACAGGGGCATTCATTATGTTGAGTGTTTTTACCTGTTTATTGTCTGCATGGTCACTTCTTTATGTTCTTGGGGTAGAGGGAACAATACGCCTAGATAACAGTACACATATGAATTATGTAGATTCCATGGAGTCTACTATTGACGAATTGGAACACTATTATATTTTGCGAGGACATAAAGAAATTGATTTTGATGCTTTAAGAGATAAGTATATTCCTCTTGCTCTAGAGGCACAGGAAAATAATGATGAGGTAGCTTTTGCACAGGCTGTTACAGAGCTTGCTTACGAATTTCATGATGGTCATCTTTATTGCATGGTAAATGATGATGACCTTAGCACTCTGCTTACGGAAAAACTTTCCGGTAATGATTATGGATTTTCTATGGCCAGGTTGGACGATGGTTCGGTGATTGTTATACTTTTGGATGAAGAATCACAGGCACAGTCCTTGGGACTCTATAACGGAGCAGTGATTACTAAATGGGATGGCATTTCCATAGATACTGCAGTTTCATCAGTAGAGTGTGTACCACCATCTGTAAGTTTCTATGATTATCCAACTCTGGAGAATGAGGAACGTGCAAGAGCAATGTATCTGGCGGGCCGTGGTGGGGATGAGGTTAGCGTTAGTTTTATTGATGAAAATGGCGTAGAACAGACAATAAAAGTGAGAAGTATTGGCAGTTATTCATCTAGACTTATGACTGCTACAAAGCCATTGACCACCAGATATCAGGAAGAATTTGCTTATTCCACAATGCTTAATGATAATACTGGTTATTTATACATCCCAAGAGAAAGATATTCTACATATAGCGATATATATGCTGCTTTGGCTGATGATTATCCTAAAATTAAAGATTTGGTTATTAGTAAAATAGATGTTTTACAAAATCAAGGAATGGAGAAGCTTATTATCGATATTAGAGGTAATGGCGGAGGATATGATGCTATATATGAGCAGATAGTGTCGATGTTTACAGTTGATGATATTGTCAGATATGGCGGAACATATTCTTATGAGGAAGGATTTGCTATCAATTACGATGTTGAATATAGAATTGAGGCTGATGGAAGATATGTGGATATTCCGGTCGTGGTTCTTGTAAATGCAGGATGTGTAAGTAGCGGTGATTTGTTGGCATATAATTTATCCTTATGCCCTAATGTGACTATGATGGGAATGACTACTACATGTGGTTCAGCTCAAACAATTGGTGGAGTTTGTATGTTAAGTGGTGGTAAGATTGAGATTCACTACCCTATGTATCCTATACTCAATCCGGATGGTTCTATATGCGTTGATGCAGGGCCAGAGAGAAAGAATCCGTTGGATATAGATGAGAGGATACCATTTGATATGACAGCAGTGGAAGAGATATATTACTCAGATAATGATTATGAACTGGAATATGTGTTAGATTACACACATTAACGCACTAAAGTCAAGGGGGCAAAATGTCCCATTGGTAGACCTTTATATCGTCTTAACAATATGGAACGCTTATGCAGACTAAAGTGCTATAAGAAAGAAGGCTGATTATGAATACGGATATTACAAAACAAATGGAAATGGTGCTGTACAGAACCGAAGATGACAACGTAACAGTCAGTGCCTTGATAAAAGATGAAACGATATGGCTGACACAAAAAACCATGGCTGAATTGTTTGGTATTGACAAGTCGGGCATCAGCCGCCATTTAGCAAAGATTTTTGAAACCGGTGAGCTGGATGAAAAAGTGGTTGTTGCAAAAATTGCAACAACCACTCAGCACGGAGCAATGCAGGATAAAACGCAGACTATTTCTACCAATTATTACAATCTGGACGCCATTATTTCCGTTGGTTACAGAACAAATTTCATTATGCCATTACTGGTAAAACAGCGGCTGAAATCGTCTATAATCAGGCTGACCACACCAAGGAAAATATGGGCTTAACCACATGGAAAAATGCTCCCGATGGTCGTATCCTCAAATCTGATACTCCGATTGCCAAAAACTATTTGGACGAAAAACAGATTCGTCGGTTGGAACGTGCTGTTACAGGATATTTTGATTACATAGAGGATTTGATTGAACGTGAAAACGTCTTTACTATGGAGGAATTTTCAAAAAGCGTGAACGAGTTCCTTGCGTTCCGCAGATACGATATCCTCAAAGATAATGGGCGGATTTTTCACAAGCAGGCAGTGGAGAAAGCATATCAGGAATATGAAATTTTTAACAAGACACAGCCGATAGAATCTGATTTTGATAAGATAGTAAAAGGATTGGAAAAGAAAATTTAATTTCTTTTCAGGATTATGTGATTATGATATAATTATTGAAAATAGGGTTTTATGAATCTGACAAGCTGAAATTTGGAGGTATAAGATGAAAATGCACGAAATGGATTTGATGGAATTCCTTATTAAAGAAGGATAAAATGAAACAGCGATTATTGACACGGAGGTGTTTTCTATGTTTACAGGTACAGTTGCTAATCATGTAAAAATGCAGATGCTTGACACAAAATGGCAACAAAAAAAGAAAGATATTAATTCCCGGAAAAAAGAGGATATGACAGCAGAACAGCGCATGCTTGAGAGCTTCAAGGAACAGGCTGCAAAAGAGCGGGAGCGTAGTGCAACAAGTGAATTATATGCAAAGCTGCAGACCGGTGGAACACTTACGGCTGACGAAATAGCATACTTGAAGGAAAATAACCCGGAGGCTCTTGCTGAATATGAAAGGGCTCAGGCAGAGAAAAAAGCATATGAAAAGGCACTCAAAAATTGCAGAACAAAAGAAGAAGTAGACAGGCTGAAGGTTGGAAGACTTGGAAGTTTTGCCGCACAGGCAAAGACTATTGCTAACAATCCATATATACCAAAGGGAAAGAAGCTTGAATTGCTAAAAAGACTTAATAATGAAATCTGCCTTATCAGGGATGCCCATAACAAGTTTGTAAGGAGCGGTGCATACAAGGCTCTTCCTGAAGAAGCTGAAATTGCTGAAGAAAATGCGAAGGAAAAAGCAACACAAAAGGATGATATATCAGCCGGTCAGATGGAAAGTACAAAAGATGCAGAGAAAGAAAAAACTGAATTTTCAGAAGAGTTAACAGAAGAAGACAGTATTCAGACATCGGGGGACGAGCTTTATATTGAGGAATTTGAAATTGAAAAGTCACATGAGAAAACAGGTAAGACAAAAAGAAAAGTGACTACAGATAATCTGCCTGTAGAAACAAAGGAGCTCCTATTTGAACACCTGAGTCAGGATATTGAACGATATTTGAGAAGGAATGGTTCAGTGGGTTTAAATTTTACAAGTGACATATAAGTAAAACCTTATGAATAGAGCCTTTTCAATTTTGATAGTAGTACTATCATATCATGGAGTGAACTTATGAATAAAAGAATTATTGCAGCATGCGGGAATGATTGTTCGGCATGTCCGAGATACATAAAAGAACCATATACAAAAAACAAAGCCCAATTAGCTCATACTGCAGAACTATGGTACAAAATCGGTTATCGGGATCATGTTGTAACAAACAAAGAAATATCATGTACCGGATGCAGTGAAGATAACTGGTGCAGATACAAGGTAGTCAGATGCACCAAGGATAGAGGCATAGAAAATTGTGGACAGTGCCCGGAATATCCTTGTGACAATATAAAAGAATGCTTTGAGATAACAAAATCATTTGAACCATTCTGTAAGCAGGTGTGTACAGATGAAGAATTTGGATTATTGAGAAGGGCTTTTTTTGAAAAAGAAAAGAATCTAGGGAATTAGCAATATACTGCGCTTGTGCCGAAAAAACAACAATGGGGAAGAGACAAGCAAAAAACAATTTGAGTCAAGAGGAGATGTAGATGAATAAGGTAATTGAGATTGATAATCTGACAAAACATTATGGCAAACACAGAGGGGCTGAAAGTGTAACATTTCACGTTGAGGAAGGAGATATATTTGGCTTCCTTGGACCAAACGGGGCTGGCAAGAGTACTACAATACGGTCTATGCTTGGATTGATTAAATACGATGAGGGCAATGTTAAGATACTTGGTAAAGATCAGAAAAAAGCAGGGGAGGAAATTCTTTCCCAGGTTGGATATATGCCATCTGAAGCCATGTTTTATCCGGATATGAGAGTCAGGGACGTAATTAAAATGGCAGCAGACATAAGAGGACTTGATTGTAAGAAAGAAGCGAATATGCTTTGTGAGAGACTGAGGATGGATACCGGAAAGAAGATAAGTGAACTATCACTGGGCAATCGTAAAAAGGTAAGCATAGTGTGCGCTATGCAGCATAAACCAAGACTGTTTATTTTCGATGAGCCAACCAGTGGCTTGGATCCACTTATGCAAACTGAATTCTTTAAGCTTATTCAGGAATATGTTGAAAAGGGTGCTACATGTATGCTTTCTACCCATGTGCTGTCAGAGGTGAAAAACTATTGTAAAAATGTTGCCATAATGAAAGAAGGAAAACTGATAAAGGTGGACACCGTTGCAGAAATCACCAGAACTAATGCAAAGAGAATAAAGATGATCCGTGATGGGAAGTATGAGGACTTTTTATATGATGGCGACCTGAATAAAATAGCAGATGAATTGGCAGGTCACAACATAGAAGATATTCTGATTGAAGATTTGTCTCTTGACGAAATATTTATGCACTATTATGAGAAGTAGAGGGGAGAAAATATGTTAACAATATATAAACATGAAATGAAATTATTATATAAGACACTTTTGATTTGGACTCTGGTAGTTGGTGGTATGTGTTTTTTTTGCATATTGCTTTTTAACTCAATAAAGAGTGAGATAGAGGGAATGTCAGAAAGCTTTGCACAGATGGGTGCATTTGCGGATGCCTTTGGCATGAGCCAGTTAAGTGTTGCAACCCTTGAGGGATTCTATGCCACAGAGGTGGGAATGATACATGGTCTTGGCGCAGCAATGTTTGCCGCTATTATAAGCATGAATATGCTGTCAAAGGAGGAGGACGGACATACAGGTGAGTTTCTATTCACACTTCCCGTATCAAGAGCAAAGGTTATTACAACCAAGCTTATTGCAATAATAACTAATATAATTATATTTAATATTATTAGTGTTGGGGCATATATTATGGCAATAGTTATTCTGGGGGAGGATATTAATTTTAAAAGATTATTGCTATATCATGGCATGCAGCTTATTATGCATCTTGAAATATCAGCAATATGCTTTAGTGTATCGTCGTTTATGAAAAAAAACAGGCTGGGATATGGAATCGGAATTGTAATGATATTATATGCTTATGATATAATTTCCAGAGTAATTCCTGCTTTGTCAGACTACAAGGCTGTCAGCCCCTTTTCCTATTCAAATGCAACAGATATAATAAGCACCGGGGAAATACAGGCGACTGCACTGGTCATGGGAATGGTTGTTATGGTAATAGGTATTATTATTGCGTATGTACAATATAGCAAAAAGGATCTTGCGGCATAAAATCTGTTGAAAAACAGAAATAATTATTTACTTAATATACTGTTGTTGAATTACAACGAAAAATATGGTATAATCAAGAAACAGTGTATTTGTTTACAAAAATAAAAAAGACCTTACATAAAGTCTTTTTAAAATCCGCACAATGCGGTCCGTATAGGCGATTTCGAATAATCTTATTTGCACTCGCTTTGTTAATTCTCTATTAGTATAACACTTTGGGGAAGTAATGTCAATAATTACTTAAAGGGGAGGAATTTATTTTATGGAAAAAAATTATTTTGTCGGATTAGATATGGGTACATCATCTGTTGGGTGGGCTGTAACGGACGAAAATTATAACCTTATAAGAAAAAAAGGCAAGGATTTGTGGGGAATTCGTGAATTTGAACCTGCTAATACAGCTCAGGAACGAAGAGCAAACAGGATATCCAGGCGTAGAAGACAGAGGGAATTAATAAGACTTGGCCTTGTTAAAGATTATTTTGCGGATGCAATTGCAACGGTTGATTCCAGCTTTTACCAGAGACTGGAAAACAGTAAATACTATCTTGAGGATAAAGATGAGGATGTCAGGACTTCAAATGGTATATTTAATGATAAAGAATATAAGGATAAGGATTACTACAAAGAATATCCTACAATTTACCACTTAAGAAAGGAATTAATTGAAAACAAAAACAAGCCATATGATGTCCGTTTGGTTTATCTTGCAATTTCTAACCTTTTCAAACGTAGAGGTCATTTTTTAAATAATAGTCTTAATGTAGATAATGGAAAGTTCGATGTCAATATAAAAGAAGCATATGAAGAATTACTAAATTCTATATCAAGGGCATTTTCAGACGATGAATCTGAATCACTGACTATGCCGGTTATTAATGAAGATTGTGTATATAAGGAACTGGAAAAGATACTTGGAAACAGAGATTATTCCAGAAAGTATAAAGCCGAAAAAATCAGAGACTTGCTAAATATTGATAAGAAGGCAAAAAAGCAGAATGAGGTTATAAATGGTATCGTAGGACTCAAAATAGATTGCTGTAAGGCTTTTGGAATAACTGATTCAGAAGAAAAGATAGAAGCAAAATTTTCCGAATTCGGATATTCTGAAAAAGAACCCGGAATATTGGAACTTTTAGGTGACGTGCTTGGTGAAGTTCTTGTGAATATAAAAAGAATATATGATGCGGGGACACTTACAGAGCTGCTTAAGGGGTATAATTATCTTTCCTTTGCACGGTGTAGTGATTATGAGAAGCATAAAGAAGACCTGAGGTTATTAAAAATGCTTGTGAAAAAGTATCAGCCTGAACAGTTTGACAGCATGTTTAGAGATACACATGATGGTTCATACAGTGCATATGTTAATTCGTCTAATTCAGAAAAATATAATTATTCGGAAAATGGGATAAAAAAACCAAATAGACGAAATATGGATAAGAGGAGCAAAGCAGATTTTTATTCAACAGTTAAAAAGATGCTTTCACCGTTCGCCAATGAAGATGAAAGAGTTCAGACAATTCTTGATGAAATGGAAAATGGGACATTTATGCCAAAGCAGCTTAACGGAGATAATGGTGTTATACCGAATCAGTTACATGCAATTGAGCTAAAGGTTATACTTCAAAATGCTTCGGAGTATTTACCATTCTTGAATGAGATTGATGGAAGCGGTCTTAGTGTAGCTGAAAGAATATACAAATTGTTCACGTTTACTTTACCATATTACATAGGTCCTACAACAGAAAAAAGTAAAACCGGATGGGTAGTCAGAAATAAGGGATATGAGAATACGCATGTTTTGCCATGGAATATGAATGACGTTATAGATCAGGAAAAGACACATAAAGAATTTATTGAAAGAATGGTTCGCAGATGTACGTATATGAATAACGAGCAGGTTTTACCTAAAAACTCTCTCCTGTACGAAAAATTTTGTGTTCTGAATGAGATAAATAACATAAGAATTGACAATGTGCGCATTGATAATAATCTGAAAAAAACAATATATAATGAGCTGTACAAAAAAGGGAAAAAGCCTACACTTAAAAAACTCCATGATTGTCTGATTCTGAATGGAATCTCAGAGTCTGCGCAGATTACGGGTATAGACAGAGAAATAAATAATTCATTAGCTTCATATGGCAAATTTGCACCAATTATGGGAGAACTTCTTGATACAGATGATGGACGCAAGGTTGTTGAAGATATAATTTATACATTTACTATATTTGGAGATGATAGAAAATATTTGAAAGAATATCTTCTTAATACATATCCGGAAAATGAATATCCATATATGACTTTATCCAATATAAAGAGAATTCTTGGATTTAAATTCAGCGACTGGGGAAGGTTTTCCAAGGAATTACTTATGCTGGAGGGATATAATAGAGAGACTGGGGAGATATATACACTGCTTGATGCTCTTTGGGAAGAAAATTATAATTTCATGGAATTGATAAATAGTCCTGTTTTCTCTTTCAAGGAAAGTATGGATAAGCTGGAGAAAAATACTTTGAGTTCTTTGGCGGAGCTTGATGTAGAAGTATTGGATAGATACTATTTCAGTGCACCTGTGAAGAGAATGATACTTCAGACAAATGGTGTATTAAAAGAAATTGTAAAGGTAATGGGAGGGGCTCCAAGAAAAATTTTTATTGAGATGACAAGGAGTGACGAACAAAAAGGAGATGCAGGCAGAACATCTTCCAGAAAAAAACAGTTGCTTGATTTGTATAAGAATGTAAAACAAGAGGTTGCCGACAGGAAGTATTGGTCCGATTTGATTGAACATGAATCAGAAACAGGCAGAATTAAAAGCAAAAAGATGTATCTCTATATAAAGCAGATGGGATGCGATATGTATACAGGTGAACCTATTGATCTGGATGAACTGTTTACAAATAGATATGATATAGACCATATTTATCCAAGACATTATGTTACAGATAATAATATTGAGAATAATCTTGTTTTGACAAATAAGGCATCAAATGAGCATATCAAAAAGGATTATTATCCTATACCTGAAAAAATCCGCAACAATCCTGCGACCATTGAGCTTTGGGACAGACTTCATGCAAATGGGATGATTAATGATATTAAGTATGCAAGGTTGCGCTGCAAGGAAGAATTTTCAGATGAACAAAAAGCTAATTTTATTGCCAGACAGTTGGTTGAAACGAGTCAAGGAACTAAGGGAATATCCGATTTGCTAAGACAGATGCTTCCTACCAGTGAATTGGTGTTTGTCAAAGCAAACAATGTATCCAGATTCAGGCAGAATAAAGGCAGGAGACATAAAAATGGTGACAACTCTCCTGTGGAAGGGTTCTCAAAATCCAGGTTAATAAATGATTTTCACCATGCAAATGATGCGTATCTTAATATTGTTGTAGGAAACGTTTATCATACTAAATTTACATCTAATCCACTTAACTATATCAAAAAAGATTACAGACAAAATAAAGAAAATTTTGAATATAATCTTGGCAGAATGTTTGAAACAAAGGTAGTAAGGAATGGATATGTGGCATGGATTCCGGAAGGCAATAAGGAGAATCTTGAACCTACAATTAATACTGTAAATAAGGTTATGAGCCGAAATACACCACTATATACAAGAAAAGCATTTGTTAAACCGGGAATTGTAAATAAGGTTACAATTTATGGAAAAAGAAAAGCAACTCCGGAAAGATATATGCCATTAAAGTCTGGTGATCCGAAGATAGCAGATGTAACTAAGTATGGTGGGATGACAAGCATAAGCATTTGCTATTATTTCCTGGTTGAGCATGAGGTTAAGGGAAAAAGAATAAGAACTATCGAGGGATTGCCGGGATATATGCACACCAGAGTAGAAAATAATCCTGATGAATTAGAAAAATATTGTAGAGATGTTCTTAAACTGGTTAATTTTTCGATACGTTACAGAAAAATAAGAATACAGTCCTTGTTAAAAGTTAATGGTTATAGGGCGAATTTGTCAGGAAAGACAGGTGATGCCTTGATATTGCGTAACGCGGAGCCGTTGTATTTACCTGACCGATATCAGGACTATATTGCTTATTTGGAAAAGCATAGTGAAGAAGAATACCACGATAAGCTTGACAAGGAAGTAAATATACAAATCTATGATATACTTATGGAAAAATTTAAAGACGGAATATATAGAAACAGGGCTAAAACCGTTGGAAATATAATGTCCAATGGAAGGGGGCAATTCATTGAATTATCCGTGGAAAAACAGTATTTTGTAATAAATGAAATACTTAAATTGACAACCATAGGTACATTGACAGCAGCTCTCGGAGATATTGGAGGTCGCAGTAATAACGGAAAATTTACTGTTGGAAAGAAAATAAGTGATTTAGATAGCTGCCAGCTTATTAATACATCATATACGGGAATATTTAACAGTGCTCCTATAGATTTGAAAACAGTATGAGTTGGCGGACTGTAATAATTGCCCATTCAGCAAAGCTTGACTACCAATTGGGATATATGGTAGTACGACAACAGGATGTAGTCAGAATAAGTGTGGAAGAGATAGAAACCTTAGTGATAGAATCAACAGCAGTATCATTGACGACAGCACTTTTAGCAGAGTTGATTAAGAAAAAGGTTAAGGTAATTTTCTGCGACGAAAAACATAACCCTGCTTCTGAATTGGTGGCATACTATGGGGCATATGATGTCAGTGGTAAAATTAGAAAGCAGATTGAGTGGGATTCCGAGATAAAAAGTGCTGTTTGGACCGAAATAGTGACCGATAAAATAAGAAAACAGGCGCAATATCTTCTTGAACGTAATCTTGAGGAAGGTAAAATGCTTCTGGAATATGTTAAAGAGATGGAATTTGGAGATGTTACTAACCGGGAGGGACACGCAGCAAAGGTATATTTTAATGCTTTATTTGGAAAGGATTTTACCAGATCGAGTGATATTAGTGTTAATGCAGCCCTGAATTATGGGTACAGTATTATATTATCTTCGTTTAATAGACATATAGCCTCAAAAGGATATTTAACACAATTGGGTATTTTCCACGACAATATGTTTAATCCTTTTAACCTGTCTTCTGATATGATGGAGCCATTTCGAATTATTGTGGACAGGTATGTATATAATATGAAACCTGAAAAGTTTGAACATGAGGAAAAAGTTAAATTATTTTATATGATGAGTGATACAGTTAAAATATGTGGAAGAAAAGAATCTGTCAGCAATGCCATATCAATTTATGCAAAAAGTGTAATTAATGCACTGAATGACAGAGATGTATCGCAAATCAGCTTTTATGAATATGAATTATAGATATATGCGTATTTTAGTGATGTTTGATTTACCTGTTTTGACACAGGAAAATCTTAAAAATTATAGAGCATTTAGAAAATATCTTCTGAAATCAGGTTTTATAATGCTGCAGGAATCTGTATATTGCAAGCTTACCCCAAATGGGGTAGCTTGTGATAATGCTGTAAATGGAATTAAAAGAAATAAACCTCCGGTGGGATTGGTTCAGGTATTACGCGTTACTGAAAAGCAGTTTCAGAAGATGGAATATGTTGTTGGGAAAAAGAAATCTGAAATAATTGATAGTGATGAAAGGGTCATATTACTATGAGGATTCTATATGATAGGCTAGGAATTAATGTTATGCTGGAATTATCATGTATGTATTCCTTTGCCATTGAATCAGAGATAGAATGTATGAGATTTACTCAGGAATTGTGGAATGAATATAATGGTGAGGAAGGCCACATTATCATATCTGACTCTGGTAAAAAGATAAATATTTCAAAAGATGTAGCTGTAATTGTGAATCCATTTGCTGTAAGCTTAAACGACAAAAAGATAGTAAATCAGTTATATAAGGATTTGTTAAAAATAGTACTTGAGGAATTGCCAGAACAAAAAAATAATTTAGCCAAGGAACTTATAAATTTTTTTGATAAAGTAGTTACTAAAACCCCGTACCCGATAACTTATGATTTTGATGTGGATGATATTGGATTATTCAAATTATATCATGTAGGTTTTGATGACAAATCTACCAGTTTTATTGATAAGCTTGTGGATTACATGAAATTATGTAGTAGCATATGTGGCATCCGATTATTCTTTTTTATTAACTTGAAAAGCTTTATATCGGAGCAGGAATACGAAATGCTGTATGAAACTATAAAATATGAAGAAATAACAATTGTCAATCTTTCTAATCGTCCAGATTATATAATGAATAAAGAAAAATGCTTCCTAATTGATAGAGATTTGTGTATAATAGAGATGAATTAACAACATATTCGCAAATGTGTTATAGCTCGGAGATGACCCTAAATTCTAATTTTGGGGTTTGAGAGCTTTGTTAATTCGATAGGTTACTAAA
>DLKL01000012.1 GCA_002476495.1 Lachnospiraceae bacterium UBA7589 | reverse complement strand
AATTGACGGATTTTATCTTGATCCGGGATGTACCTCATCTATCGGAGACGGAACCTTACAAGACACATGGGTTGCCGTAAATAATTCCTATAATATTTATTTCAAGGCTACCCGTAATTCATATCCTGTCAGGATAGTTGACAGCAAGGGGAATCTTCCCGAGATTACAGAGACTGCTCCGGCAACACCTGTGGAGGGAAGCATATATCCGGAGATTTCATACACTGTGAAGAATGCGGCGGATTATAACTATTATATGACAGGCTACAGCTTTGCAGGACTTAAGTTCAATAATACATATTATGCTCCCGATACAACCGTAGTTATCCCGGTTGGACATATGATTGATGAGATTGCCCTTTCGGGAGAATGGGAAGCAATGAAGGGTGAGGTATCATTTGATGCCATAGGAGATAATCCGCCTTCTGATGCTGCTGTCAAGGATGGCAGCCAGCAAATCCGGACCTTTGAGTATACATATGGCTCAAATCAGATGCTTCCTTCCAGAGAGGAATTCTGGGCACAGAGTGATGCATATACATTAAGCGGATGGAAATATAATTCAACTGTATTTTCAATTGACACTCCTGTAGACACAACACTTTTGTTTGATCCGGTTACGGATGTGACACTTAATCCTAATATTACAGGAAGAAGGCTTACAGCCATATGGGCATACAAGAATATTCATCTTTCTGCCTCAGACGATGGTGTAGTGTCTTCTGACGGAACCTCAGTAGGTATTTCAGGAAGCTACGGTGATGATGTAAGTACGATTATACAGGCAATTTATAATGATAATACCCAGTCTGAATTTACATACAGTATTTCCCAGGCAGATATTGAGACATTGGGAAGCTACGGTCTTGGTGTGACTAACGGCGGAACTTATTTTAAGATCAGCGGACAGATTATGAAGGTAACTAATGCAGGCGGTGTTTCCGTTACACTTACCGTCACAGATAACAAGGCGGTGGATGATCCTTCAACTCCTGAGGATGAAAGGGTTTCAGAGTATATTGTTACCCTTAATGCATCTAAAAAGCAGGTTACAATTGATCCGGAATCGATAAGAGATCCGGGCAGGTCACAGGAGCCATACAAATCTTACAACGGTGACAATCAGATTGCTGTCAGCCCAAGAGTCGAGCTGGAGGGAGTAGTAGAGTTTGCCGATACAGGAAAGGATAATGTTTATCTCACAGTGGACGGCAATGCTACCTTACTTAACGAGGACGCGGGATATAACAAGGACATTAAGCTTACCGGTGTTAAGCTTGCCGGTGATGCGGATAAGCTTGGCAATTATGTGCTTACCGGTATAACAGCTGCATCAACCGTAGAGGTTTACGGAGTGGCAACCGTATATCCAAAGTATCTGAGCATTGGCATAAAGCTTCCGGAGGGTGAGGATGACACTGTATTATATGGTGAGGATAATCCTTCATATGTAGTTTATCTGAAGAATCCGGAACAGCTTCCCGAAAATGAAAGAGCCATATATGAGGGGCTTCTTACCGATGATGACAAAATGTTATATATAGAGAGCCGTCTGGGAGCAGTGTCCTTCAGTACACAGCGAGTCCTGTACAGTAATCCGGGAACTTATGACATTGCACCGGTATTTAACAGCTCAAACAAGAATTATGCCATGGCCCAGGACAGTGATAAGAGCAGCTTTACCGTAACAAGGGACGAGGGCATAATGTATAGCGAAACAACTACGTCCACAGCTAATTTCAGACTCAGCACCGACAAGAGCTCCAATGGATTTTATCCGGGACTTACAATTACTCCATACGGAGAAAAATATAACAGAATCAGAATGTTTACTGCAGCCAGCCAGGATATTTACCCTGCAATGTCAAAGAGCGAGGTCGAAGGATTGTTTACAGCAACTTCGGTTGATGTTCCGGATATGGTTAACGGAACAGTATATATTCAGATGTACAGTACACTGACGGGAGCAGTCACACAGACTGTTACACTGAGTAACCTTAATGTGGATACAACAGGGCCAAGCCTTGAAAAATATTCTGTTTCCCCTGAATATTTTTACTTTAACAAGCTTCCTTTTGGCGCATATTTCCACTCACAGACTACAGAGGACGGAGCTTATATTGACAGTCTCAGCATAACCTTTGAATACAGTTCAGAGGGAAGCGGGTGCGATTCTTTATATTACAGCTTCGTGGATGAAAACGGAGATATAATAGGTAATCTTTCTAATCGAGTGCAGCTTATAAAGGATGGTATTACAGGAAGGTACAAAGCAGGAGTTACCATTCATCCTGGTGAATATGGACAGCTTGTTGTATATGCGGTAGATGAAACAGGTAACAAATCCGTTGTCAACAAGATTAAGGTTGATGAATGTGTTGAATATATTGAGAACAATCCGGTAGGAGACGGATATTATGAGTGGATGGTAGAAAATACTATTGATTCATCATTTATACAGGCTTCAGCCGGAGGCTCTGCCGCTGTTTCGGATACATGGTATAACAGCCTGAATCTTTCTGTGGACAGCAAGGATGATGAAAGCGGTGTTAACAGTATTGAGTGGATAATAACAGATCCAAGCGGTGCTGTGATTAGTGATAAGCAGACAGCTTCTACCGATTATGCAGTTACAGCAACCGGATATGGGAAGGTGCTTGAATATACCTTCAACAAGGAATTGTCTGACAGCACTCTTGTTCCCGGTAATTACGTTATAAAGGGAATATTGATGGATAATGCAGGCAATAGGGCAGAGCTTGACGAGGTCGGACCGTTTCTTCTTGATACAAAGGAGCCTGTAATCAGTGACAACACAGAGTATTCAACAGAATATGTAAACACTGTAATATTGAAATTTACTGTTACAGAGGGAGAGGATGAAAGTGGTGTTGCATCCGTAGTATTGTACAAAAAGGATGGAAGCAGCCTTGTACCTGTTGAAACCTGGAGTGCATCCGACAGTTATGAGAAGAAGCTTACAGAGTCGGGAGAATATGTTATTCAGGCTGCTGATAATGCGGGAAATATAGCTTCTAAGAATATAAATCTCAACAATGTATCCAATGTTACACCTGACAAGCCGGTTATCAATATTACGGGAACAACAGGTAATAACGGATGGTATATATCGGATCAGCCGGAAATTCAGATTAAATCATCTGAGGTTACAAGGGATAATGTTCCTGTAACTACACATTATAAGATTATAACAGAGGACAGAGAGCGTGAAAGCAGGTTCACTCAGGCTGACGAGGTATTTACACTCAAATATGAGGGCAGTATTACTATTGAGGCATGGGCTGAAAGTGCATCTGGAGTTAAGAGTGAAAAAACCACAAGAGAGCTTTCGGTGGATGTTGATGCCCCTGAGATTTATATAACAGAGTCTGCTACGGATGATGATGGCAGAATTAATGTAAAATTCAGAATAGTAGATGAGGTTAGTGGTGTTAACAAGGATAAGGTTACAGTTAATGGCAATGCTGTAGATACTATAGAGGAGCAGGGCGCTGTTACAGGAAGCTTTGATGCAACCTATGGAGATGAATTTGTAATCTGTGCGGAGGATAACGCAGGCAATATCTCTGACGAGGAGCATTTTAATCCTTTGACAATATCTGTTAATCCTATAACAGGTATTACAGAAACAGGAGCATACCTTGAAGCATTTATATACAAGGGAACCTATGATATTGCCGATGCCTATATTACACTCAGAGAGGATAAGGACAGTACATATTCAGGCTGCCTCTATAACAAGACTGAGGAAGGCTACGGATTGCATCTTGATGCCAGATTTAATAACCTTAAGAAAAATACCGTATACTGGTATAAGATATATGCAAAGACAAAAACATCCAATGAAGTTAAAACCTTTGAGGGAAGCTTCAGAACAAGCAATCCTGACGCAACAGGCTCTGTAGCAGGTACAGTGAGCTATGCACCGGGAGTTAATGAAACATATCCGGTATATGTGAGCCTTTATGAGGGCAATACAGTGGTTGCGTCCGATACCATTGAATCAGCCGGAGAGTCGGCATACAGGTTTGACAATGTAAATGATGGTGTGTACAGGGTTGTGGCAACTAACGGAAAGCTTACAAAAACCGGTGCTGTTACAGTTGAAAACGGTGGAATTGTTTATCCGGAGGATTATGCACTTAACGGTGGAATTAATCTTGTGCTCAATGCAATGAGTACCTCTGTAGTGATTAAGGATAATGCAATTAATATTTCAGCCGACGGACTTGAAAAAATATATGACACTACCTGGTATGAGGGTGCCATAACTCCTGATGACAAAGCGGCTCTTGCCCAGGGCGGTACGATAGATATATGCTTATATGCTGACAATATAAATGTAACAGAGATATCTCCGGAGGAGCAGGGAATATTTGCCTCTAAGCTTGGCAAATCCGCTGTTGTGGAAAGATACATAAGGCTGTATATAATCAAAGAGGTAAGAGATGCCAATGGAAATCTTATAAACGGAACTCCGTCATATGTGTCCGACCTTTATGATCCTGTTACAATTTCCTTCCCTCTGGGAAGCCTGTCAGGACAGAAAATATATGTTGCATCTATACATAATACAGGTAATGATTATACATTCATTAATTGGGACAGTGATTCGGATATGGTATTATCAAAGAATTATGTGACTGTTAATACTAATCATTTTTCAATATATGCCTTGTATAGAATGGTTGCTGCTCCGGCAACATATACTGTAAAGTGGGTTGACGGTGATGGAAAAGTTATGAAGACAGAGACTGTGGAAGCAGGCAGCTCAGCTACACCTCCTACACAGCTTCCGACCAAGACTGCCACCGAAAAGTATATATATACTTTCTCGGGCTGGGATACTGATTATTCAAAGATTACAAAGGACACAATTATTGCCGCCTGGTTTACCGCAAAGGATAGGAATAAGCAGGATAATAATGTTAATGCTCCCGATGCAACCATAAAACCGGGTGATAAGGATAATACAAGCAGTAACACAGATAAAAAGTATACATATATGGATTCAACCAATACACCTAATACCGGTGATACTGTTAACATATTACTGCTTGCGGGACTGTTATTTGTTTCATTGACATTTATGGTAGTTATGGCTGTAAAAAGAAAAAGAACGAAATAGAATTTATTGCAAAAATTACCAGTAATATTATTATGAATTTTTCAGATAATATTCCTAAGACATAAAATGTCTATTAAAATTTAGGAGGTATTTATCATGTCTAATTCAAAAGGTAATTCTGTAAGTGTTCCTGAAGCAAAGGACGCTATGAATAAGTTCAAGATGGAAGTTGCCAATGAGCTTGGTGTTAACCTTAAGCAGGGTTATAACGGTGATTTAACATCCCGTGAGTCAGGTTCTATCGGTGGTGAGATGGTAAGACAGATGATCAAGAGACAGGAAGAGCAGATGTCAGGAAAGTAATAAATTCAATGTAATTTATAACTTTTAACCAAGGGCTTGTTTATATTAGTGATAATGGCAGAGGCTGTTGCATAAAATATAAACAGGCCCATTTTTTAATTCTTTTTTGCACTAAAAATATAGACTTAGGAATATTCTTATGGTATAATCTAACGAATAGTGCGTTTGTATGCAATACAAGGAGGAAAAATAAATGAGTTTATCAGTTGAAAAATTAGAGAAAAGTATGGCAAAGCTTACTATTGAGGTCCCAGCCGAGGAGTTCACCAAGGCGATGACAGAAGCATATAAGAAGGAAAAGCATAAGTTTGCCGTTCCCGGCTTTAGAAAGGGCAAGGTGCCTCAGGCATATATTGAAAAGATGTATGGACCTGCTGTATTTTATGAGGATGCTGCTAATAAGCTTATCAATGAATATTATCCAAAGGAAATAGAAAATTGTGATCTTGAAATTACATCTAATCCTGAGATAGATGTTGAGCAAATCGAGAAGGGTAAGAACTTTATATTCACTGCTCTTGTAGCTACAAAGCCTGAGCTTAAGCTTGGAGATTACAAAAATGTACAGATAGATAAAATTGATACACAGGTTACTGAGGATGAAGTTATGGCTAAGATTCTTGAGGAGCAGAAGCAGAATTCAAGATCCGTACCTGTTGAGGACAGACCTGCAAAGCTTGATGACGAGGTTACAATCAACTTTGAAGGCTTTATGGATGGAGAGTCCTTTGCCGGTGGAAAGGGAGAGAATCATAAGCTTGTTTTAGGCTCACATTCCTTTATTGACACCTTTGAGGATCAGATAGTAGGTAAGAATATAGGAGACAAGTTTGATGTTGAAGTTACCTTCCCTGAGGATTATCATGCGTCAGAGCTTGCAGGAAAGCCTGCATTATTCAAGGTTGAGCTTGTTGGCATTAACGCTATAGAGCTGCCTGAGCTTGATGATGAGTATGCAAGTGAGGTGTCATCCTTTGATACTTATGCAGAGTACAAGGAGGACGTGAAGAAAACACTTGAAGCAAAGAAAACCAAGGATGCTCTTAGGGAAAAGCAGAGCAAGGTAGTTGAAAAGGTTGCCGGGGAATCACAGGTTGAGATTCCTGAGGCAATGATTAAGTACAATCAGGAGAAGATTTTTGAGGAGTTTTCCCAGAGAATGATGTATCAGGGTCTTCAGATGGAGCAATATCTCAAGATTATGAACAAGACAAAGGATGAGATGTTAGAGCAGGTTAAGCCTGATGCTATTGCAAGAATTAAGACAAGTCTTGTATTAGAGGCAGTTGCTAAGGCTGAGGATATTCAGGTTTCTGATTCAGAGGTAGAAGAGGAGATTCAGGATATGGCATCAACATATCAGATGGAGCCTGAAAAACTTAAGGAGATAATGGGTGATAAGGAATTAGAGCAGGTAAAGAAGGATGTTGCAGCAAGAAAAGCCCTTGATTTCCTTGTTGAAAATTGCAAAGAGGTATAATATACTTCTTTGGCTTAAAATGATTATGAAGAGGTGTCTATATGTCTAATCACGTGGACGATAGAAAAAAATTAAGGTGTTCCTTTTGCAATAAAAGTCAGGAACAGGTTAGAAAGCTGATAGCAGGTCCGGGAGTATATATCTGTGATGAATGTATTGAAATCTGCTCAGAGATTATACAGGACGAATTTGACAATGATGTAGCTGATTCAGATATTAATCTTCTTAAACCAAAGGAGATAAAGGAATTTCTTGATGATTATGTCATCGGTCAGGATGAGGCAAAAAAGGTTCTTTCCGTAGCTGTATATAACCATTATAAGAGAATACTTGCAGAAAAGGATTTTGATGTTGAGCTTCAGAAAAGTAACATAATTATGATTGGTCCTACAGGTTCAGGTAAGACCTATCTGGCTCAGACACTTGCAAAGCTTCTCAATGTTCCTTTTGCCATTGCTGATGCTACTACATTAACTGAAGCAGGATATGTAGGTGAGGATGTAGAGAATATTCTGCTTAAGCTGATTCAGGCTGCAGATTATGATATTGACAGGGCTGAATGTGGAATTATATATATTGATGAGATTGATAAGATAACCAAAAAATCTGAGAATGTATCTATTACCAGAGATGTTTCAGGTGAAGGAGTCCAGCAGGCTCTTCTCAAGATTATAGAGGGTACTGTTGCGTCTGTTCCTCCACAGGGTGGACGTAAGCATCCACAGCAGGAGTTTATGCACATTGATACAACTAACATATTATTTATATGTGGCGGTGCATTTGAAGGAATAGAGAAGATTATCGAAAACAGAATCGGCAAAAAGTCGATAGGCTTTAATGCAGATGTGATTAACCAGTCCCAGGAGAATGTGGGACAATTACTAAAGCATGTCACACCACAGGATTTTGTAAAATATGGAATTATACCTGAATTTGTAGGACGTGTTCCTGTTACGGTAACTTTGGATCTGCTTGATGAGGATGCTCTTGTAAGAATTTTATCTGAGCCAAAGAGTGCAATATGTAAGCAATATAAAAAGCTTTTTGAGCTTGATGGTGTTGAACTTACATTTGATGAGGATGCCTTGAGGGAAATTGCCAAAGAGGCTACAGAAAGAAAGACAGGCGCGAGAGGGCTCAGAGCTATAATGGAAAATGTAGTTATGGATCTTATGTATGAGATGCCGTCAGATGAGTATATTACAGCTTGCAAGATAACTAAGGGAGTTGTTACCGGAGAGGATAAACCGGAGATTACTTATTCGGATAAGCCCCGGACCAAAAAGAATAATCTCAGAAAGCATATCAGACATAATGAGGATAGTATAGCTTAAATTAGATTCAGGGCCTTTTTGGGCAGCTACAGCTGCAAAAAAAGACCCTGGATTTTTTGTTTCACAGGAAAAGCTTTGTAAGGCAACCTGTTTGTAAGGCGATATATAAAGAGTAACGGAGGAATGATAATATGATTATTAAGAGTGCAGAATTGGAAACTGTGTGTGGAATAACCAGTAAATTGCCGGATAATATCATGCCGGAAATTGCCTTTGCCGGTAAATCCAATGTTGGTAAATCTTCTTTGATAAACGGATTGCTAAACAGAAAATCCCTTGCCAGAACCTCATCATCCCCGGGAAAGACACAGACAATAAATTTTTATAACATTAATAAGGAATTGTATTTTGTTGATTTGCCGGGATATGGTTATGCAAAGGTTTCCCAGGAAATAAGAAATAAATGGGGTAAGATGATTGAAAAATATCTTCATACATCAAAGCAGCTTAAGACAGTTTTCCTTCTTATTGATATAAGACATGTTCCGGGAGAAAATGATGTGACAATGTATAACTGGATTACCGCAAATGGATACACTCCTGTTATAATAGCTACCAAGCTGGACAAGATAAAGAGAAGCCAGCTTGCAAAAAATATAAAGGCTATAAGGGACAGGCTCAATACTTTACCCGATACAAAAATTGTTGCATTTTCCGCTGCTACAAAGCAGGGAAGAGAGGAAATATGGAGCCTTATTCAGCAGGCCATAGCTGATTAACAAGATATTCATATATCATAGAGCTTTTGGAACGCCAGTTGTTGCATATATTTTCAGCCTGGGTTTTTGTGGGAACATCAAACTTGAGGTCCATAAGAACTTCTTTTCTGTCCTTAATTATACATTGGACAGTATACCAGTTGGCATCATTATAAAAGTAATCAGCTGTAATCTCTGATTCGTTTTTTACATTTATACGTTCTGCTTTTAAATATTCCAATATATCCTGCTTAATCGCATATGGAAGCCGGTTTTCAAAGAGAGAAAGAGCCTCTTCGCCGGAGTTTGTGATCTTGTAGTGTATAGTATCCCTGATGGTGTCAGTGGATATGAAATCACTGGAAATAAGCTCGCTAAGAGATTCATGGAGATTAAATATACTTGTGTATCCCTTGCCGACGACAAAGTCCGATACCAGGGAATTAGTCATAGTATAATCAGTTCTGTCCAGCATGAATAAAATTATAAGTTTGTACAGCAGTAAACCTTCCATAATGTTCTCCATATATTGATTTTCTTTAGAATATTGAATAAACTATAAACCACAATATTGAAAAAAGCAAGAAGTATATTATTTTTGCTTTACCTTTCGTACTTTATATGCTAATATACTAGTATAGACAAGTCGAGAAATACTCAGTGTTTAACAAATCGTTAGTTTTATCCCGTTGTTTATTATCAAGTGAAAAGGAGTTTTTATGGATTTTAAAAAGGCGTCCTTGGCAGAATTAAAAGAATATGTCAAGAAAAATGGAATTAAGAATGTATCAACCCTGAAGAAAGGAGAGCTGGCTCTTTATTTGGAAAACCTGAGTAAAGAAAAAGCAGATGAAGGACATGATACCAAAGCATCAGATGCAAAAAAGGCTGTAAAGCCTGAGACAAAGGCAGAAGTAAGACAGGGCGTAAAGCCTGAGACAAGGTCAGATGTAAGACAGGCCGTAAAGCCTGAGACAAAGTCGGATATAAGACAGGGCGTAAAGCCTGAGACAAAGTCAGATGCAAGACAGGGCGTAAAGCCTGAACAAAAATCTGAACAAAGACAGATAGTAAAACCTGAGATGAAGAATGATTCCAGGTATGAGAATAAACCGGAAAGCAAGCAGGAAAATGTACAGCCCCATACGGGAATTCTTAAGTATTATGACGGTCAGGAGTATAATGAGGAATTAGACAGTGGACAATCTGCTAACGGAATACTTGAGGTAATGGCAGACGGCTATGGGTTTATCAGAAGTGCCAATTATTTACCGGGAGACAGGGATATATATGTATCACCTGTCCAGATAAGAAGATTCGGCCTTAAAAAGGGAGATATTATAGGGGGTCCTATAAGACTTAAAACCCAGGGGGAAAAGTTTGGAGCATTGCTTTACATTAAACATGTCAATGGATTTTTACCGTCAGAGGCTGCTAAACGAGTTCCTTTTGAAGAGCTTACACCGATTTTCCCTAACGAGAGAATCAGTCTGGATGAAAATGGTGCACCTGTCGCAATCAGAATAGTAGATCTTTTATCTCCTATAGGAAAAGGACAAAGAGGAATGATAGTTTCACCTCCTAAGGCAGGTAAGACAACCCTGCTTAAGGCTATTGCCAAGAGCATAAGCATACATAATAAGGACATACATATGATAGTTCTCCTCATAGATGAAAGACCTGAGGAGGTTACGGATATAAGAGAGTCAATCGAAGGGGAAAATGTTGAGGTAATATATTCTACCTTTGATGAGCTTCCGGATCATCACAAGAGAGTTTCGGAGATGGTTATTGAGCGGGCTAAGCGCCTTGTGGAGCATAAGAAGGATGTGGTTATTCTTCTTGACAGCATAACAAGACTTGCCAGGGCATATAACCTTACTGTTCCACCAAGCGGAAGAACTCTTTCGGGAGGTCTTGATCCTGCTGCATTACATATGCCAAAGCGGTTCTTCGGTGCGGCCAGAAATATGAGAGAGGGCGGAAGTCTTACAATATTGGCCACAGCTTTAGTGGAAACAGGCAGCAGAATGGATGATGTGGTTTTTGAGGAATTTAAGGGAACCGGTAACATGGAAGTGGTTCTTGACAGAAAGCTTTCGGAAAAGAGAATATTCCCGGCTATAGATATAGCAAAGTCCAGTACCAGAAGAGATGATTTGCTTCTTTCTACTGAGGAATTAGAGGCAGTTAACGGACTCAGAAAAGCAATGTCCGGAATCAAGTCTGAGGAAACCATTGAAGAAATTCTTAAGCTGTTTGTACGCACCAGAAATAATCAGGAATTTGTGGATTTGGTCAAAAAATCTCTTCTCAGAAGGTAAAATTGTTTTTTTCTAAAAAAGTACTTGAATTTACTATTGTGCTATGGTAGAATACTTTTTGTTGTGAGTATGAAGAATCAAGGCGTTTGCCTGTTCTCATAGATAATTTTATTATAAAGAGGTGAATAACATGAGAGAAGGAATCCATCCAGATTATTATCAGGCAAAGGTTGTTTGCAACTGTGGTAACGAGTTCGTAACTGGTTCAACAAAGGAAGACATCCACGTTGAAATTTGTTCAAAGTGCCATTCTTTTTATACTGGTCAGCAGAAGGCTGCTCAGGCTCGTGGTAGAATTGATAAGTTCAACCGTAAGTATGGTGTTTCTCAGGCGTAGTTACTGAATAATGAACTATAAGGCTTGTTACGCGAATCCGTAGCAAGCCTATTTTATTGATATGAGGTAGTAATGGGAAGAGTAAGTATAGGCGGTCAGGCTGTAATAGAGGGAATAATGATGAAAAACAATGACAAATATGCCATTGCCGTAAGAAAGCCTGACAAGGAAATAGAGGTTAAGGTTGAACAATACAAACCGGCCAGGGACAGATGCAGTCTTTTGGGTTTTCCGATAATAAGGGGAGTTTTCAATTTTGTTGAATCCCTGGTTATCGGTATAAAAACACTTATGTATTCTGCTTCATTTTATGATGAAGAGGAAGAAGACAAAAATAAAGATAAAGATAAAGAAAAAAAGAAAAGCAAAAAAGAAAACAAGAAGGATGACAAGAAGGGAAATGACGGTTTGTTTATGTTTACCACCGTGGCTCTTTCACTGATTGTGGCAATTGGACTTTTTATGCTTCTTCCTGCGTATCTGGCATCTCTTTTGGACAGATTTATTTCAAACAATGTGCTGCTTGGGCTTGTTGAGGGAATTATCAGAATAGTGATTTTCTTAATATATGTGGCTCTTATATCAGGAATGGAGGATATAAAGAGAACATTTATGTACCATGGTGCAGAGCATAAATGTATTAACTGTCTGGAGGCAGGTGAGGAGCTTACGGTAGACAATGTGATGAAGCATTCCCGCTTTCATAAACGATGTGGAACAAGCTTCCTGTTTATCGTAATGATAGTTAGTATACTTGTTTTTATGTGTATAAGAACCGACACCCTGCTGCTCAAGCTGCTTTACCGGGTTCTGCTTGTGCCGGTTGTTGCAGGGATTTCTTACGAATTTATAAAATTTGCCGGCAGCCATGATAATTTGTTTGCAAATGTGTTAAGCAAGCCGGGATTGTGGGTACAAAGGCTTACTACAAGAGAGCCCTCAGAGGATATGGCAGAGGTGGCTATTGTGGCTGTGGAGAATGTTTTGGACTGGAGAGCATATCTGGATGACAATAAGAGAGCTGATAAATAAAGGTGCCCGGGAATTATATAATTCAGGAATAGATTGTGGGGAAAGTGATGCAAGGCTTCTTGCAATGTATTGCTTCAAAATGGATTATCAGGGACTTTTACTTGAAGGTAACAGTGCTGTTTCACCTCTAAAAGAGGCAGAATATAATAATTTGATAAAAAAGAGGTCAACACATTTCCCCTGCCAGTATATAACAGGAACCCAGGATTTTATGGGTTATACATTTCTGGTGAGGGAAGGAGCTCTTATTCCCAGACCGGAGACAGAGCTTCTGGTTGAAGCAGCTTTGAAGGAAGTGAAGGATAAATCCAAAGTAAAGGCTCTTGATATGTGCTGTGGAAGTGGCTGTATAGGTCTTGGCTTTGGGAAAAAGAGAATAGAGGCAGGCTTTTACAATGATGATATTTATCTTGCGGATATATCTTCCCATGCCATTGAGCTTTCCAAAGAAAACAGAGATGGGCTTGAGCTTGGCTTTGTGAATATTATACAGTCCGATTTATTCAAAAATGTTAATGAAAAAGACTTTGATATAATAATGTCCAATCCTCCGTATATATCAACGGGGGATTTGGAAAAAATAATGAGGGATGTAAAAGATTATGAGCCACGCCTTGCCTTGGACGGTATGGAGGACGGGCTTTACTTTTACCGGGAAATAATAAGGGTAATTGGCGCCTATCTTACATCCGGGGGCGTTGCCTTGTTTGAGATAGGTTATAACCAATATGAGCCTGTCAAAGCCATGCTGAATTCAGCGGGATTTGAAAATGTAATCCTTGAAAAGGACTATGCAGGACTTGACCGTATTGTTATTGCAAGAAGATAAATTATATTTATATATAGGAGGATATTATGTTTGACAAATTAGAGGATTTGGTTGCCCGGCTGGATGAGCTCCAGCTTTTACTCAGCGATCCTGCTGTAATTTCAAATCAGGAAAGATTCAGAAGCCTTATGAAGGAGCAGGCTGAGCTTTCTCCAATTGTGGAAAAATATCTTGAGTATAAAAATGCAAAAAAAACAGTAGAAGACAGCCTCACCATGCTGGATGAGGAAAATGATGAGGAGCTCAGGGAGCTGGCAAAGGAGGAGCTGTCTGAGGCAAAGGCAGAGGTAGAAAAAACTGAGCAGGAGCTGAAGATTCTTCTTCTCCCTAAGGATCCAAACGATGATCGTAATGTTATCCTCGAAATCCGTGCAGGAGCAGGCGGAGATGAAGCTGCTTTGTTTGCGGCAGAGCTTTATCGTATGTATGTACATTATGCCGAAAGCAGAAGATGGAAGGTTGAGCTTGTAGAGGCCGAGGAAATAGGCATTGGTGGTATGAAGTCAATTTCCTGTATTGTTACAGGAAGCGGAGCTTATTCTGTTCTTAAATATGAAAGCGGTGTTCACCGTGTCCAGAGAGTTCCCGAGACAGAGTCGGGAGGACGTATTCATACATCTACTGCCAGTGTTGCCGTTTTACCTGAGGCTGATGAAATGGATGAAATCGAAATTCCCGAAAAGGATATAAGGATAGATGTTATGCGTGCATCAGGAAACGGAGGCCAGTGTGTAAATACTACCGATTCAGCGGTAAGACTTACACATTATCCTACCGGAATCGTTGTATACAGCCAGACAGAAAAATCCCAGCTGCAGAATAAGGCAAAGGCCTTTGCACTCCTCAAATCTAAGCTTCTGGATATAGAAATGCAAAAACGTCACGATGCGGAGGCTGACCTTAGAAAAAGCCAGGTAGGAACAGGTGACCGTTCCGAAAAAATCAGAACATACAATTTTCCGCAGGGCCGTGTAACGGATCACAGAATCGGGCTTACACTTTATAAGCTTGATAAGATAATGAACGGTGATATACAGGAGATAATTGATGCCTGCATCGCAGCCGACCAGGCAGCGAAGCTTGCCAAAATGAATGAAGACAATTAATAAAAATTTCGGTTTTACGGAAGACTATGTTAAGGAGGAAATTTCAATGTATAAGAATATAGATAAAAAAACCAAGTTATTGCTTAAGGATCAGGTGTCCTACCAGAAGGGACAGGTGGTAAGCAAAACTCTTGTACAGAATGATTATGTAAGTGTCACAGTTTTTTCCTTTGACAAGGGCGAGGAGATATCCACCCATGCTTCCGGGGGAGATGCTATGGTTACAGTTCTTGAGGGTACGGGTAAATTTACCGTAGGAGAAGATGTGTTTATATTGAATCAGGGAGAAACCCTTATTATGCCGAAGGATATACCTCATGCCGTATATGGACAGGAGCAGTTCAAGATGCTTCTTACGGTTTCGTTTTAGCGTATGAGGATATAATTTAAATATTATTAATTATTGCGATATCTGGGGTTTCCGGCGGCTTACAGGCTTATGTTAATCCCGGATATTTTTGTGCATTTTCTGCACTAAGGATAAAGGTGTTTTGGAGGAATTTATGTGGAAAAAATTTAAGGAAAAATACATAGGAGATAAGGAATTTTACAGATATGTGCTATTTCTGGCTCTTCCCATGATCGGACAGAATGCTATTACAAGCTTTGTAAGCTTTCTCGACAATATTATGGTGGGTATGCTGGGACAGGAGCAGATGTCAGGTGTTGCAATTGCAAACCAGCTTATATTTGTATTTAACGTGTGTATATTTGGTGCAGTATCCGGCCCCGGTATATTTGGAACCCAGTATTATGGCAAAGGAGATTATCAGGGACAGCAGTATGCATTCAGATACAAGATATATTCGGCAGTGCTGATTTCAATTATTACAATTCTTTTATTTGTATATAAGGGAGATGGGCTCATTGGTCTTTATCTGAGTGACAGCGGTCACATAGGAGATATTGACCTCGCCCTGGAATATGGAATTGAATATCTGGCTATTATGTCCGTTGGGCTGCTGCCCTTTGCCCTGGGTCAGGCTTATATCAGCTCCATAAGGGAAACAGGTCATACTCTTGTACCCATGCTGGCGGGAATTGCTGCCATGGTTACCAATCTTGTGCTTGATATAGTTCTTATTTTCGGGGTCGGTCCATTTCCGGCGTTGGGAGTCAGGGGCGCAGCCATTGCAACAGTTATAGCCAGATTTGTGGAATTTGCAATTGTCCTCATATGGACTCATGTAAATACAGATAAAAATCCTTACATAAAGGGTGCATATAAAAGTATGTATATACCGGGGAAGGTTGTTAAGGGCATATTAATTAAGGGAACTCCGCTTGTTATTAATGAGCTGCTATGGGCATCATCTATAGCTACAATAGCCCAGTGCTATTCTGTAAGAGGCCTGGAGGTAGTTACTGCCCAGTCGGTTTCATCTACCATAACTAATCTGTTTAATGTGGTATATATACAGTTGGGAGCCTGTATTTCTATTGTAGTGGGTCAGAGGCTGGGAGCCGGATTGCTGGATGAGGCGAAGGATGTAGCAAGGAAAATGACCTTTTTCAGCGTGGTATGTTGTACCATGGTAGCTATTGTTATGATAATTGTAGGTGGATATTTCCCTGATATTTATGATTATGATATTATAATAAAGGAGCTTGCCAGAAAATTTATATTTGTGTGTGCCATCATTATGCCTGTATCGGCATATTGCCACTGCAGTTATTTTGTGTTAAGGTCAGGAGGAAAGACTGTTATAACATTCTTGTTTGACAGCTTTTACAGCTGGATTGTGGTTATTCCACTGGCAACCTTTCTGGCAAAATATACCACACTTAATATAATTACTGTATTTTTTCTGGTGCAGTCGATGGAGATAATTAAGGCAATAATCGGTTTCTTTATGGTTAAAAGCGGAATATGGTTAAATAATATTGTAGAGGATTGACCGGATTCATATTATAGGAGGAGCTAATGGGGTTATTAGAATTATTTTTACTGGCGGTGGGCTTATCCATGGATGCCTTTGCCGTGTCTATATGTAAGGGCCTGTCTCTGAAAGATATCAGCAAAATTCATATGCTTAAAGCAGGACTGTGGTTCGGAGGATTTCAGGCACTTATGCCTGTTATAGGATATATGGCAGGCAGCCTTTTTGCCGATAAAATACAAAATATTGACCACTGGATTGCCTTTATTCTCCTCGGTATTATAGGAATTAATATGATTAAGGAATCACTGCAGGAGGATGAGCCGGTGAATGCCTCCATGGAGGCAAAGGAGATGTTTATCCTTGCAATAGCAACAAGCATAGATGCTCTGGCTGTAGGTGTTTCACTGGCATTTATGAAGGTTTCAATTGTATGGTCGGTTGCTTTTATAGGTCTGGTTACATTCTCCTTTTCAGCCTTTGGAATAAAGGTGGGGAGTATTTTCGGGGCAAAGTATAAAGCCAAGGCAGAAATTACAGGTGGTATAGTGCTTATTCTTATAGGAGTTAAAATACTTTTACAGCATCTGGGCATATTGCCTTAAATTTTTTATATTTACCTATTGACAAGATAGGTAAAAGGTAGTATTTTAATACCAACATACAAGTTTGGTAGGTTAAACTTGCAAATATGGACAAACGGAAGGAGACTATACTATGGGAAATAATTACAGATTTGAAACACTTCAGCTTCATGTCGGACAAGAGACACCTGATCCGGTTACCAACGCAAGAGCAGTGCCGATTTATCAGACTACATCCTATGTATTTGATAATTCAGCCCATGCGGCAGCAAGGTTTGGTCTTACTGATGCAGGTAATATATACGGCAGACTGACTAACTCAACCCAGGATGTACTGGAAAAAAGGATTGCTGCCCTGGAGGGAGGAGTTGCAGCCCTTGCCCTGGCATCCGGTGCAGCGGCTATTACATATACAATTCAGGCCCTTGCAAAAAACGGTGACCATATTGTGGCACAGAAAACAATTTACGGAGGAAGCTATAATCTTTTAGCACATACCCTCCCAATGTACGGAATTTCTACAACCTTCGTTGATGCACATAACCTTGAGGAGCTTGAAAAAGCAATCAGACCTGAAACAAAGGCTGTATATCTGGAAACTCTCGGTAATCCCAATTCTGATATACCTGATATTGATGCTGTTGCAGCCATTGCCCATAAGCATGGTCTTCCGTTGGTTATCGATAATACATTTGGCACACCTTATCTTATAAGACCTATTGAGCACGGGGCTGATATAGTTGTGCATTCGGCTACAAAGTTTATAGGAGGACATGGCACTACTCTTGGCGGCATTATTGTAGACTCAGGAAAGTTCGACTGGAAGGTCAGTGGAAATTATCCTCAGATTGCAGAGGCAAATCCAAGCTACCATGGTATTTCCTTCGTGGATGCGGCGGGAGCGGCAGCCTTTGTTACCTATATAAGAGCAATTCTTTTAAGGGATACAGGTGCTACAATTTCTCCGTTTAATGCATTCCTGCTTCTTCAGGGTGTTGAGACACTTTCCCTCAGACTGGACAGGCATGTGGAAAATACAAAGAAGGTAGTGGAGTTTCTGATTAATCATCCAAAGGTTGAAAGGGTTAATCATCCATCCTTACCGGATCATCCTGATCATGCTTTATATGAAAGATATTTTCCTAACGGAGGGGCATCCATATTTACCTTTGAAATTAAGGGTGGACAGAAGGAGGCTCACAGATTTATTGACAATCTTAAGATTTTTTCACTGCTTGCAAATGTGGCTGATGTAAAAAGCCTTGTTATCCATCCCGCTACAACAACTCATTCACAGTTGAGTGACAAGGAGCTTGAAGACCAGGGAATTAAGCAGAATACTATAAGACTTTCAATAGGAACAGAGCATATTGACGATATAATTGAGGATTTAAGCCAGGCATTTGAAGCCTAGCCTTTATATTAAATTTAAGGAGGATTTTGATATGAGTAAAATTGCACAAAGTTCATTGGATTTGATAGGAAAAACACCACTTCTAAAAATAAGCAGGTTCAGCAGCAATGCCGGAGCCACAAATGCTGTCATTCTTGCCAAGATGGAGTATCTTAATCCGGCAGGCTCTGTTAAGGACCGTATTGCACTGGGAATGATAGAGGATGCAGAGAAAAAAGGGCTTCTTAAGCCGGGTGCCACTATTATTGAGCCTACATCAGGTAATACAGGAATAGGTCTTGCCGCAATTGCAGCAGCAAAGGGATATAAGGCAATATTTACCCTTCCTGAGACTATGAGTGTTGAGAGAAGAAATCTCTTAAAGGCATACGGAGCAAAGCTTGTTCTTACAGATGGCACCAAGGGTATGAAGGGAGCTATTGCCAGGGCTGAGGAGCTCAATAAGGAGATAAAGGATTCTGTTATATTGGGTCAGTTTGTGAATCCGGCTAACCCGGCAACCCACAAGGCAACAACCGGACCTGAGATATGGGATCAGACAGACGGAAAGGTAGATATTTTTGTGGCAGGTGTTGGAACCGGCGGAACAATTACAGGAGTAGGAGAATTTTTGAAGGAAAAAAATCCGGGAGTAAAAATTGTAGCAGTTGAGCCTGCCACCAGTCCTGTGCTTTCCAAGGGAACTGCCGGGGCACATAAGATTCAGGGAATCGGTGCAGGCTTTGTTCCGGATGTGTTAAACACAAAGATATATGATGAAATAATTACCGTTGAAAATGAGGATGCCTTTGCTGAGGGTAAGAGATTTGCTGTTACAGAGGGTATACTTGTGGGTATTTCTTCAGGAGCTGCATTAAAGGCTGCCACAATTTTGGCACAAAGACCTGAAAACCGTGGCAAAACCATTGTGGCACTTCTTCCCGATTCAGGAGACAGATATCTTTCAACTCCTTTATTTGCCGAAGAATAGGAAGAGCAGGTGGTGGAATATGCTGATTTCAACCAAAGGACGATATGCCATAAGAGTGATTGTTGATATTGCCAATAATTCAAAGGGAGAATTCATTCCTCTTAAGGATATTGCTAAGAGACAGGGAATTTCACAAAAGTATATGGAGAGCATTATGACTCTCTTGTCAAAGAACAATTTTGTTGAAGCTGTTCATGGGAAGGGCGGAGGATATCGCCTTAACAGACCCGCATCAGAGTATAAAATAGGTGATATACTTCGTCTTACGGAGGGAACTCTTGCTCCGGTAAGCTGTCTGGAGGAGGGGGCACCCCCCTGTGAGAGAAAGGATAGCTGTACGACTCTCGGCATGTGGACAAAATTGAATAATCTTATTTCGGATTATCTTGACAATATTTCCATTGCAGATTTATAATCTGTTCAAATTGCAGCTTATACATTTGTTTGCAGCCTGTGACCGGAATGTCCGGCTGATATATGCATGGAGATTGATATATGACTGAAAAAGAAAAGATGGTTATGGGGAAAATATATGATCCCACTGATATGACATTGGAAAAAGACAGAGCTGTGGCTCATAGACTGTGTATGGATTATAATAATACCTATGAGGAGCAGGAGCAAAAGAGGGAGGATATATTAGAAAGGCTCATACCTGACCGTGGTGAGGGTGTATATCTCCAGGGTCCTATTCAGTTTGATTACGGATATAATACAAGGATTGGAAAAAATACCTATGCAAATTTTAATTTTACAGTGCTGGATATAAGCACGGTGACAATAGGAAGAGATGTTTTTTTCGGTCCTAATTGCAGCCTGCTGACGCCCATGCATCCATTTTTACCCGATGAAAGAAGGATAAGATATAAGGAGGATGGCAAGGCTTACGATATAGAATATTCAAAGCCTATCTTTATAGGAAATGATTGCTGGCTGGGTGGAAATGTTACTGTATGCGGAGGAGTAACTATAGGTGATGGTTGTGTAATAGGTGCAGGAAGCGTAGTTACGAGAGATATACCTGAAGGTGTTCTTGCCGCAGGAAATCCATGCCGTGTAATCAGAAGGATTACCCCACAGGATTCAATTTATCTGAAAAAGGAACTGTTCTGACAATATAATAAAAATAAGTCCTTAGACTCATGAGTACAGAGTTTACGGGACTTTTTTTATTTCTTAAAATATTGTGTGTAAGTGGATTTTGTAATATAATCCAATATTAGAAGAAATATATTTGGAGAGGCATAATGAATACATATACCAAAAGAATTTTATTTTCAGATATTGACTGTAACAAAAGGATGACAGTGGATGGCATAATGAATGCTATGCAGGATTGCGTTAATATTAATTCCGAGTCCATAGGAAGAGGGATTGATTATATGCTGGAGAAAAGGAGAACCTGGTTTGCCATCAGCTGGAATATTGAAATCAGGAGATTTCCCGGTATGCTTGAAAATGTGGATGTTAAGACCTGGCCCTATGATTTTTCGGCTTCCATAGGCATGAGAAATGTTATTATGACCGATGAAAGTGGCAATGATATTGTTGTGGCAGATTCTATGTGGACTCTTATGGACATGAATACAGGCCATCCAACCAGAATCGAAGAAGAGGACAAAAGAGGATATGAAATTGAAGACAGATATCCCATGGAAAAGCTGGGAAGAAAGATAAAGCTTCCGGAGAAAATGAAGGAAATTGACATGGTGACAGTAAGAAAGTCTGATATTGACTACAACGGACACATGAGTAACGGTAAATATATCCAGGTGGCAGATGAGTATATGGAAACCGGTGCTGATATTAAAAGGATAAGAGTGGAATACAAAGGTCAGTCCAGGTATGGTGAAAAGCTTATTGTAAGGAGGGCATCTTGGGACAACAGACATATTATTTCCCTGTCAGGCCGGGATGCCGGTGATATCAGGGCTGTTGTAGAATTTACTCTTGGGGAATAATTAATATGGGATTACCGTAATGGGGTTTATAATGGGAGAAGTATAATATGGATTATAGAAATATACATATTCCGGATGAATTAATCCGGGAGATGATTAAAAGAGCAATAGCTGCCGGAGAATATGCTTATGCACCGTATTCCGGTTTTTGTGTAGGTGCGGCGCTGCTTACAGACGGTGGTGAGATCATTACCGGCTGTAACATTGAAAATGCGGCATATTCGCCGGGAAACTGTGGCGAGAGAACAGCTGTGTTTAAAGCAGTCAGCGAAGGGAAAAAAGACTTTAAGGCAATTGCCATTACAGGCAGGAATAAGGGGGAAGGACTCTCCTATACGCCTCCCTGCGGTATGTGCAGACAGGTATTAAGGGAGTTTGTAAGACCTGACGGATTCCTTGTGATTATGGCAAGGAGTGAAGTGGATTATAAGGTTAATACCCTTGAAGAATTATTGCCGGAAAGCTTTGGACCGCAAAATCTTAAATAGTATAGCAGGAGGATATAAAATTGAGCAGTATAGAATCGATGAAAGCGTACAGAATTCTTAAGAAAAAGGATTTACCGGAGGTTAATGGGACAGGATATATGCTTAGCCATAACAAAACAAGGGCAAGAGTTATGGTAATTGTAAATGATGACAATAATAAGGTGTTTAACATAGGCTTCAGGACACCTCCAAGGGATGATACAGGTGTTCCCCATATTATGGAGCATTCTGTTCTCTGTGGTTCAAGAAGATTCCCCGTAAAGGATCCCTTTGTTGAACTATGTAAGGGTTCACTTAATACTTTTCTTAATGCAATGACATATTCAGATAAAACCGTTTATCCTGTAGCAAGTCTCAACAGGAAGGATTTCCATAATCTGATGCATGTTTATCTGGATGGGGTATTTTATCCCAATATATATGACAGAAGCGAAATCATGATGCAGGAGGGATGGCATTATGAGGTTGACGGGGAGACAGAGGAATTAAAGATAAACGGAGTGGTATACAATGAGATGAAGGGGGTTTATTCCAATCCGGAGCAGCAGCTTTATCGTATTATTGAGTCTTCGCTGCTTCCTGATACACCATATGGATTTGAATCAGGAGGAGACCCTGTGCATATCCCTGAGCTTACAAGGGAGGCTTTTCTTGATTTCCACAGGAGCTATTATCACCCAAGCAACAGCTATATTTACCTGTATGGTGATATGGATGCTGTAGCAGAGCTGGATTTTATTGACAGGGAGTACCTTTCACATTTTGACTATAAGGAAATTAACTCTGAGATAACAGAGCAAAAGCCCTTTGAAAAGCCGGTATATGTCAGGGAGCATTATTCTTTGTCTGATGCGGATGAGGAAAAGGACAATACCTATCTTGCATACAATTTTGTAATCGGCAGCAGAATAAGCAAAAAAATAAGCGTGGCATTTTCCGTTTTGGAGCATGCTCTGCTGACAGCTCCCGGTGCACCATTGAAGAAGGCAATAATTGATGCCGGAATAGGAAAGGATGTTTTTTCGTCTTATGATGACGGAATATTACAGCCAACCTTTTCAGTGATTGCAAAAAATGCCAATGAAGCAGACAGGGACAGATTTGTACAGGTAATTGAGGACACACTGACAAAGCTTGTTGAAGATAAAATTAATAAAAAGGCATTGCAGGCTTCAATTAACTACTTTGAGTTTAAGCATATGGAGGCAAACTTCGGAAGATATCCAAAGGGGCTTATGCTTGGACTGAATGCCTTTTCAACATGGCTTTATGATGACGACAGGGCATTGGAGCTTTTTTCCATGAATGAGGTGTACGAAGAGCTGAAAACCCTGATTAACACAGATTTTTTTGAAGGCCTGATTAAGACATATATATTGGACAACAATCACAAAAGTATTATTACTCTCGCACCAAAAAAGGGTCTTAATGTCAGCCGGGAGGAAAAGGAGAAGGAAAAGCTTTGTGCATATAAGGCTGCTTTAAGCAGGGAGGAGCTTGATAAAATATGTGCCGATGCAAAGCATTTACTTGAATACCAGGATGAGCCAAGCACTCCGGAGGAGCTTAAGACCATACCGCTGCTTACAATCGGTGATATAGAAAAAAATGCAAGAAAGCTTAAGAATAAGATATCTGAAATAGAGATGGTTAAGGTTGTGAGCCATAACATTTTTACCAACGGCATAAGCTATGTTAATCTTAACTTTGATATATCGGATCTTGCATCGGACAAATATCCTGTTGCAGCTCTTCTCACAGAAATATTCAAGTATGTAGATACAGAGAAGTATACCTATAATGAGCTGGCTAATGAGATTAATATTAATACAGGAGGGATTGGTTTTGCCACATCTGTAGTAAACGGAAAAAACGTGGATGAGTATTATGTGCATTTTCTTGTCAATGCAAAATTTTTCCACGACCAGGTATTTAAGGCTATGGATCTTATTGAGGAGATATTGTTTACGTCAAAGCTTGATGATAAGAAGAGACTTAAGGAAATAATAGGAGAGACAAGGTCGGGGCTTAAGATGGATCTGGTGGCATCAGGACATCTTACTGCAGCCGACAGGGCAATATCATATGTTTCTCCAATAGGTGTGGTTAAGGAGCTTACAGAGGGAATCGAATATTACAGGTATCTTGAAAAGGTGGATGATAATTTTGATGATATGTATCCTGAGCTGGTAACATCACTTAAGACGGTTCTCGGTGAAATATTGAGAAGAGGGGGACTTACAGTCAATTATACAGGAAACAAGGAGCCGGAGGAGATTTTAACCGGAGCTGTTACCCATTTGTCAGAAAGGCTTTCTACCAGACCTGAATTTGATGATGAAAAGAAGAATAAGCCGGTAATATTGAATGAAGGCTTTAAGACCTCAAGCCAGGTTCAGTATGTGGCAACAGCAGGTAATTTCCGCAAGAAGGGTCTGGAATTTACAGGTGCATTATCAGTTTTGCAGACAATATTTTCTTATGATTATCTGTGGCTTAATGTGAGGGTAAAGGGAGGAGCATACGGATGTATGTGTGCCTTTACAAGAAGCGGAAACGGATATTTTACTTCTTACAGGGATCCGAATCTGATGGAAACCTACGAGGTTTATAAGAGAGCAGCAGATTATGTAAGAAATTTTAATGCCGATAACAGAGATATGACTAAGTATATTATCGGAGCCATAAGCAGACAGGATGCACCACTGACACCGTCTGCAGAGGGTAATTTCAGCTTCCTCTCGTACCTTATGGGGCTTACTGATGATGACCTTCAAAGGGAAAGAGATGAAATTCTCGGTGCAGATGTGGAAAAGATAAGATGTCTTGCACCTTATATTCAGGCTGTAATTGACAGTAAAACTATATGTGCCATAGGTGATGAGACCAAAATTGAAGAGGCAAAGGCAAGCTTTAATGAAGTATTGAGCGTGTTCTGAAAATAACGTGGAGATAAAATATATGGAGAATACATTTAAATCAGGATTTGTTGCTATTGTAGGAAGACCTAATGTGGGTAAATCCACGCTTATGAACAGGCTTATAGGACAAAAAATAGCCATAACCAGCAATAAAGCCCAGACAACCAGAAACAGAATCCAGACGGTTTATACAGATGAGGATGCCCAGATCGTTTTTCTTGATACCCCGGGTATTAACAGGGCTAAGAACAAGCTGGGGGAATATATGATGAATGTTGCATATAACACCCTTGATGAGGTGGATGTTATTATGTGGGTTGTGGAGCCTACCACCTTTGTAGGAGCAGGTGAAAGGCATATTGCGGATCTTCTGGATAAGGTCAAAACTCCTGTAGTGCTGGTGATTAATAAGACGGATGCAGTTTCTGAGCAGGAGGTTTTTGATGCCATAAACACATACAAAGAGGTATATGATTTTGCAGATATTGTTCCGGTTTCTGCCCTGAAAGGGAAAAACAGCCGGGAGCTTGTAAAAACACTGAAATGCCGTCTGCCCTTCGGACCAAGATATTATGATGAGGATACTGTTACAGACCAGCCCGAGCGTCAGATAGTGGCTGAGCTTATAAGAGAACAGGCATTAAGACAGCTGGATAAGGAGATACCTCATGGAATCGCTGTGGTTATAGACCGTATGAAGGAGAGAAATGGAGGAGGCCTTATTGATATTGATGCCACAATAATATGCGAAAGGGATTCCCACAAGGGAATTATTATTGGCAAGCAGGGAGCAATGCTGAAAAAAATCGGCACAGGCGCCCGCATTGGAATGGAAAATCTGCTGGATTGCAAGGTTAATCTTAAGCTTTGGGTTAAGGTAAAAAAGGACTGGCGTGACAGTGATACCCTTCTTAAAAATTATGGTTTTTCGGATGATATGTAGGATATAGAGCATGAACGATGAGATAGTTTTAAATGGAATAGTACTATATACCACTCTGGTTGGCGATTACGATAAGCGCCTTGTAATTCTTACAAAGGAGAGAGGAAAGATAACTGCATTTGCCAATAATGCCAGAAGGCCAAAGAGTATACTGAGGGCAGCCAGCCAAAGCTTCGTAATGGGAAAATTTACTGTTATGGCAGGGAGAGAGGCATATAATCTTATCAGGGTTGAGGTGACGGATTATTTTTCCGATATTGCCATGGATATGGAAAAAATGTGCTATGCCTCCTATTTCAGTGAGCTTATGTCATATTATACGAGGGAAGGGGAGTTCTGTACGGATAATTTAAATCTTCTGTATTTTACACTGAAGGCACTTATTAAAGGAGATATGCCGGACAGACTTATAAAAAGTATATATGAAATACGGCTTATGAATATTGAGGGGCAGGGCATACATTGCTTTTCCTGTGTGAAATGCCGAAAAAATCATGAACTGGTTTATTTTGATGCATTTTCCGGGGGACTGCTGTGTGGGGAATGCGGCAAAAGATACAGGATTACCAAAAAGGTGGGCAATACCCTGGTTTATGCATTGCAATTTATTGAATCAACTCCCGTAAACAGGCTTTTTTCATTCCGGCTTGAACCGGAAACCGAGGAGGAGCTTTTCAGAATTTCAGACAGATTCAGATGCGAATATATTGATAAAAATTTCAAATCTCTGGAAATTCTTAATACTTTGTCTTGAAAAAATTATAAATACTGGTTACAATGTATCAAAATCCCCACACACCGGTGAGGGATGAAAGGAAGGTAGAAACATAATGGAAAAAACAATGGAAAAAGTAGTTGCCCTTGCAAAATCAAGAGGATTCATATATCCCGGTTCAGAGATATATGGTGGCCTTGCCAATACATGGGACTATGGTAACCTTGGAGTTGAATTTAAGAATAATGTAAAAAAGGCATGGTGGAAAAAATTCATTCAGGAAAATCCTTATAATGTTGGCGTTGACTGTGCAATTCTTATGAATCCGCAGACCTGGGTGGCATCCGGACATGTAGGTGGCTTTTCTGACCCTCTTATGGACTGTAAGGAGTGCCATGAGAGATTCAGGGCAGATAAGGTAATAGAAGATTATATGCAGGAAAACGGCATTGAGATAGAGGGTAGTGTTGATGGCTGGTCTAAGAACCAGATGGCAGATTATATTGAGGAAAAGCATATTTGTTGTCCAAGCTGCGGAAAACATAATTTTACAGATATCAGGGAATTTAATCTGATGTTCAAGACCTTCCAGGGTGTTACTGAGGATTCTGCCGCAACTCTTTACCTAAGACCGGAGACAGCACAGGGTATCTTCGTAAACTTCAAGAATGTACAGAGAACTTCAAGAAAGAAGATTCCGTTTGGCATCGGTCAGATAGGTAAGTCCTTCAGAAATGAGATTACACCGGGCAACTTCACTTTCCGTACAAGGGAGTTTGAGCAGATGGAATTAGAGTTTTTCTGCGAGCCTGATACAGACCTTGAGTGGTTTAAGTACTGGAAGGATTTTTGTATTAACTGGCTGAAGGAGCTTGGAATCAAGGAAGACGAGATGCGTTATCGTGACCATGATCCTGCTGAGCTTGCTTTCTACAGTAAGGCTACAACAGATATAGAGTTCTTATTCCCATTCGGCTGGGGAGAGCTCTGGGGTATTGCTGACAGAACAGATTACGATCTTACACAGCACCAGAATACTTCAAAAGAGCCAATGGAATATTTCGATGATGAGAAGAAGATCAAGTATGTTCCATATGTAATAGAACCATCCCTCGGTGCGGATCGTGTGACTCTTGCATTCCTTTGCTCGGCTTATGACGAGGAGAATATAGGAACAGAGGAGAAGCCTGATATGCGTACAGTGCTTCATTTCCATCCTGCACTTGCACCGGTTAAGATAGGTGTGCTTCCGTTATCCAAGAAGCTCAACGAGGGTGCAAATAAGGTATATACAGAGCTTTCCGGATATTGGAATTGTGAATTTGATGACAGAGGAAATATAGGTAAGAGATACAGAAGACAGGACGAGATAGGAACTCCGTTCTGTGTAACATATGATTTTGATTCTGAGACTGACGGTGCTGTTACAGTCCGTGACCGTGACACAATGGAGCAGGAGAGAATCAAGATAGAGGATCTGAAGTCATACTTCGAGAAGAAGCTTTATTTTTAGTTTTAGCGCATAAGATATATACTTAATCAGATGCTTATATAATCTGTATATAACAAGGGGGCTGCCGCACCGGATAGTGCGACGCCCCTTTTTACATGAAAAAATTAGTAATTGCAATTATCGGCATTGCTGTTTTTTGCACCGGCTGAATTCTTGTTTGAATTCTTGTTTGAATTCTTGTTTGCAGTATTATCGGTGCTGCTGCCTGCATAATTGTTTGAAGCCTTGTTGGTATTATTGTTGCTGTAATTATTGCTTGTCTGGTTTTTTGCCATATTAAACACCATCCTTTCACATATAGTATGTACAGATAATGTGTTTAATATACTCTTTTATAATATATAAATGAGGTATAGTTATGTTTTACCCAAATTTTAAAAAAAGTGGTTTAAACTTTACATAGTTTATGTTATACTTACAAATAGCGTAGTGGCGACACGCCATAAGTCGCCGGTACAGTAAATTTGATACTTAGGAGGTAATTGACAAATGGCAAACAAGTGGGTTTATACCTTCAAAGAAGGTAACATGTCCATGCGTAACTTACTTGGAGGTAAGGGAGCAAACCTTGCAGAGATGACAGAAATCGGTCTTCCTGTTCCACAGGGTTTCACTATTACAACAGAGGCTTGTACTCAGTATTATGAGGATGGCCGTAAGATTAATGACGAAATCATGACTCAGGCTATGGAAGGTGTAGCCTGGATGGAAGAGGTAAACGGTAAGAAGTTTGGTGATCTTAAGAATCCTCTTCTTGTTTCAGTCCGTTCAGGAGCAAGAGCTTCTATGCCTGGTATGATGGATACAATCCTTAACCTTGGTTTAAATGACGATGTTGTTGATGCAATGATCGCCGGTAATCCGGATCCTGCATTCGCACGTTTCGTATATGACTCATACAGAAGATTCATTCAGATGTTCTCTGATGTAGTTATGGAAGTAGGTAAGAAGTATTTTGAGCAGCTTATCGATGAGATGAAGGAGAAGAAGGGTGTTAAGTTCGACGTTGAGCTTACAGCTGATGATCTTAAGGAGCTTGCACAGCAGTTTAAGGCTGAGTATAAGAAGCAGTTAGGCCAGGATTTCCCTTCAGATCCTGTAGAGCAGTTAAAGCTTGCTATCGAGGCTGTATTTAAGTCATGGGATAACCCAAGAGCAAATGTATACAGAAGAGATAATGATATCCCTTATTCATGGGGTACTGCAGTTAACGTAATGCCTATGGTATTCGGTAACTTAAATAATGAGTCAGGTACCGGCGTTGCATTTACCCGTGACCCTGCAACCGGTGAGAACAAGCTTATGGGTGAGTTCCTTATCAATGCACAGGGTGAGGACGTTGTTGCAGGTGTTCGTACACCAATGCCAATCGCCCAGATGGAAAAGGAGTTCCCTGAAGCGTATGCTGAGTTTATTAAGGTTTGTGAAACTCTTGAGAATCACTACCATGATATGCAGGATATGGAGTTTACTGTTGAGAATAAGAAGCTCTATATGCTTCAGTGCCGTAACGGTAAGAGAACAGCTCCTGCAGCTCTTAAGATTGCCTGTGACCTTGTTGATGAGGGACACAAGACTGAGGCAGAGGCTGTTGCAATGATAGATCCTCGTAACCTTGATACACTTCTCCACCCACAGTTTGATGCTGCTGCTCTTAAGGCTGCAACACCAATCGGAAAGGGTCTTGGCGCTTCACCTGGAGCTGCATGCGGTAAGGTTGTATTTACAGCTGATGATGCAGTTGCATGGGCTGAAAGAGGAGAGAAGGTTGTTCTTGTAAGACTTGAGACTTCACCTGAAGATATCACCGGTATGAAGGCTGCTCAGGGTATCCTTACTGTACGTGGTGGTATGACAAGCCATGCTGCTGTTGTTGCCCGTGGTATGGGTACATGCTGTGTATCAGGATGTGGCGATATTGCTATGGATGAGGAGAATAAGAAGTTCACTCTTGCAGGCCAGACATTTACAGAGGGTTCAGAGATTTCTATAGACGGATCTACAGGTAATATCTATGCAGGACTTATTCCTACTGTTGATGCTCAGATAGCAGGTGAGTTTGGACGTGTTATGGCATGGGCTGACAAGTTCAGAAAGCTTAAGGTAAGAACTAATGCAGATACTCCTGCTGATGCTAAGAAGGCAAGAGAGCTTGGTGCTGAGGGTATCGGTCTTTGCCGTACAGAGCATATGTTCTTCGAGGAAGACAGAATTGCAGCATTCAGAGAGATGATTTGTTCAGATACAGTAGAAGAGAGAGAAGCAGCTCTTGAGAAGATTCTTCCTTATCAGCAGGGAGATTTCAAGGCTCTTTATGAGGCTCTTGAGGGTAATCCTGTTACTATCAGATTCCTTGACCCACCTCTTCATGAGTTTGTTCCTACTGAAGAAGCTGACATTGAGAAGCTTGCAAAGGCTCAGGGCAAGTCAGTAGAAGCTATTAAGAATATCATTGCTTCACTTCATGAGTTTAACCCAATGATGGGTCACAGAGGATGCCGTCTTGCTGTAACTTATCCTGAGATTGCAAAGATGCAGACTAAGGCTGTTATCCGTGCAGCTATCGAGGTTAAGCAGGCTCATCCTGATTGGAATGTTAAGCCTGAAATCATGATTCCTCTTGTATGTGAGGTTAAGGAGCTTAAGTATGTTAAGAAGATCGTTGTAGAGACAGCAGATGCTGAGATTGCTGCTGCAGGCATTGATTTAGAGTATGAGGTTGGTACTATGATCGAGATTCCTAGAGCTGCCCTTACTGCTGATGAGATTGCTAAGGAAGCTGACTTCTTCTGCTTCGGTACTAACGACCTTACTCAGATGACATTTGGTTTCTCAAGAGATGATGCAGGTAAGTTCCTTGATGCTTACTATGATACTAAGATCTTTGAGAATGACCCATTTGCTAAGCTTGATCAGACAGGTGTAGGTAAGCTTATGGAGATGTCAATCAAGCTTGGAAAGCCGGTTAATCCTAAGCTTCACGTTGGTATCTGTGGAGAGCACGGTGGAGATCCTTCATCAGTTGAATTCTGCCACAAGATTGGTCTTGATTATGTATCATGTTCACCATTCCGTGTGCCAATTGCCAGACTTGCTGCTGCACAGGCTGCTATTGCGGACAAGAGGAATTAGGCAACAATATATTTATTTCTGCAGCTTAACGGTAACGAGAGCAGATGTGCAGGCATTTATGGCTGAACGTCCAGAGTATACAAAAGCGAACAGATTTAAAGATATTGAAGTAAAAGTCTATATATAAAGTTCTGCAAGGGAAAGCATTTATTGCTTTCCCTTGTTTGATGTTTGGGAATAAGCCCTTTTATTTGGGTTTGTTCCCTTTTTTTATTCTAATATCTATAAGGAGGTTCACTATGAACAACACAGCGTTAGGAGCAGAAAACAAAAAGAAACAGACAATCAATTTTATCAGTGAAGCACATGAAAAATTCTACTATGAAAAATTAAAAGAGGTACGCTATCAGGATGTGTACCACAAGGCACTTTGCTATTGCCATGGTATCAGCGATGATACAAGAAGAAATATCAATAGCATCTATGATTTTAAGACAGGCTGTGTAAAAACAGAGTGTCTGCATGAAGGCTGGCAGACCAGTGGCAGTATGAAAGTGGTGCGAATGGCATTTAACCTGTATTGCAACGGCACACCGAGTGTAGATGATTACACAAAAACAGAGGAACAGGTAAGCGAGTGCAGGCAGTATACAGTGGAGGATTTGTTCTGCTGTGCCTATGCACCTTTCTTTTGGCAGGCGATACAGATCCGCTATCCAGAGTATGCGACTTATAACCGGGAACTGTATGCCTTATTTGGAGGAGCAGATTAATGTTAAAAGTCAGATTGATGGGAACGAAGAATGACATTGTATGGTTTCAGAAAAACTTACAGCGTCATCCAAAAGTAGAAGTTCTGGGGATATCAGAGCTTTATAGCAATAAAGGAACAAACAAATATTACAGGGCTTATGCGAAAGTACAGAAAAGCAATGTAAAGGGCAGCAAATAAAAGCAAAATAGTAGAGAATAGGAGAATTTATCATGTGTAAAGTTATCGCAATCGCAAATCAGAAGGGTGGAGTTGGAAAGACCACCACAACAAGCAACCTGGGAATCGGACTGGCAAAGCAGGGAAAGAAAGTTTTACTGATAGACTCAGATGCACAGGACAGTCTTACGGCAAGTCTTGGCATTCAGGAGCCGGACAGACTGGAAATTGCACTTGCAACCATTATGGCAGCCATTATCAATGATGAGGAAATAAAACCAGAGTATGGCATTTTAAGACATGAGGAAGGGGTGGAGTTTATGCCGGGAAATATCGAGCTTTCCGGTTTGGAAACCTCGCTTGTGAATGTTATGAGCAGGGAGACGGTGCTTCGTACCTACATAGAACAGCAGAAAGACCGTTATGATTACATTCTGATTGACTGTATGCCATCACTTGGAATGATTACGATAAATGCTTTTACTTGTGCGGACAGTATCTTAATTCCGGTACAGGCGGCATATCTGCCAGTAAAAGGTCTGGAACAGCTTATTATAACCATTGGAAAGGTAAAACGACAGATCAATCCGAAACTGGAGATTGAGGGGATTTTGCTTACAATGGTCGATAACCGTACCAATTATGCTAGGGACATCAGCAATCTGTTGATTGAAAATTATGGAAGCAGAGTGCTGATATCCAGCTACCTCTCCGAGATTTATGCCTTGGAGGACAAGATCGTTAAGTATTTCCCTCAGCAGATTGCTGTAAAAACGGAGCTGATTTCGGCACTGGAAAGCGACCTTGCCACTGCACAGGAGCACCCGAAACCCACAGATGACCGCTTTGTCGGCATTGAGGTAAAGGGTGCTTTTTGCTCGGAAAAGGCGGAAGGCGGGCAGAAAATCATTGATGCCTGCCAGCAGATGAACTCACCTGACCCAATAACCCTCGGCACATATCGTGGCTTTGGATTGGAGCTGTCGTTTGATACGATGGAACGAACCTACAAGGTCAAAATTCGAGGTGCCGCTTCACGCACCATCTCTTTGGGTACCGACCCCGCCGGCAACATCACCCGCATTGATAACGCAATCGAGAAGATCAGCGATAACCTCAAAGCCGTGAAAGCCGAGCTGGAGGGCTTGGAAAAGCAGTTTGAGGTTGACAAAGAGGAAGTGAAAAAGCCCTTCTCCAAGGAGCAGGAGCTGAAAGAAAAGACCGACAGGCTGAATGTTCTGAACAGTCTGTTGAATGTGGATAAGCGTGACAATGAGCTTGCGGACGATGCTCCCGATGATGGCGAAGAACCGCCCGAAAAGAAACCGAGGGACTTGGAAAGATAGCCGAACCTCTTGACAATCGTTATCATATATGATAACATTATAGTGGAACGGAAGGGAGGGTTTTGTATGACCGAAAAAGAACTGTTGACGGCAAGGCAGAGCATCGTGCAGAAGCTGACGCAGGCAAGACTGGAAAAAGGATTGTCGCAGGAGCAGCTTGCGAAGCGGATTGGAACCCAGCGCTCCAACATTTGCCGCATCGAAAAGGGAACGCAAAACCTCTCCCTTGACCTGATGATCAAGATCGCAGAGGCACTTGATAAGGATGTGTCCGTAATGCTTGAGGAAAGGAGCAGCACAATGGAAAAAGTATATAGTCTGCGCCTTTATGATGAAACACTGCTGACCTTCACGCTGGAGGAAAGAGGCTTGGAGGGCTTGCAGGCGACAATTCTTCACACCGAAACGGCAAAGCAAAAGCTGTTTCCCCTCGACTTGGAGCTGACAAACGAGGGCGTTGTGAAGTGGCTGGAACGACGGGTAATTCCGAAGAACCGGCAGTTTGTAGACGAGATTTTAAAGACGCTGGGGCTGAGTGTCAACAACACGAAGGGCATCATTGATGTCTGTATGGGACTGTCCCTCAACGACAGCTACTGGGTCGT
>DLKL01000011.1:54382-100583 GCA_002476495.1 Lachnospiraceae bacterium UBA7589 | reverse complement strand
CATTGGCTGACCCATCGGTTGGCTCATCGGCTGATCCTGTTGTGCCTGAACAGGATTGGATATATCCGGATTAATTACTCCGGAATTTGTACCATCAAAATTGTTATAATTATTATCCATAAATTCTCCTATATTATACTTTATTACAGTTATATTACTTTATACATCCTTTATTGCACTTACAATTCCACCTGCAGAACCAAGTACGATAACCCATGCACCAAGTCCCATCATTGCAAAGAAATGTGATGAGCATAATATAAGGATAAGAAGACATGCAAGTGGTATAATTGAGAAAACCAGCTTAAGCTTCTTATTATTAATAACGGTAAATACAAGAAGTCCGATACCAGAGATAATAATTAACCATGGTGTAATCATAAGAGCAGCTGTACCCTTAAGCAATAAATAAACTATACCAAGACCTTCGTTTACAACTCCCTTTTTAACCTTAACATCTGTTTCATACTCAACGGCATCAATCACATCATCGGTATCAAAGTCATCCAATTCTTCGATAATATCCTTTTTATCAACCTTGAGCTTATCACATACTCTGTTAACTGTATTACTTGCCTTTGAAAGCTCAAACAGGTTAAGACCGTCACTGACACTTATCTTTACCTTCTTACCAATATCAACCTTATCGCTATAATGTGCACTGGCAAAATTAAGGAAAGGTCCAAATATTAAGAGCATGGCTGCAATTATGCCAATAAGGCAGAAAGTACTAAGACCCATCTTGCTGACCTTCTTCTTAAACTGATTTTGCACATCCTTAATATTTTCCATAGCCTTATTAGGCTGCTTTGGTGCCTGCTGATATCCGTACTGTGGCTGCGCATACTGCTGATTCATTTGTGGCTGCACATACTGCTGATTTATTTGTGGCTGTGCGTACTGTTGATTCATTTGTGGCTGTGCGTACTGTTGATTCATTTGTGGCTGCACATACTGCTGATTCATTTGTGGCTGTGCGTACTGTTGATTCGCCTGTGGCTGTGCATATTGCTGATTTGCCTGTGGCTGTGTGATTTGTTGATTGTTGTTATCCATTTTGTTTCCTCCTTAATATGTTTTTACTTCTTCTTCACCATTTAAAACTCTTAATGCGCCCTGGGCCAGTGCCAGCAGCTCATCCTCTCCCGGATAAACTGTTATAGGTGCAATAAATCCGACTTTTTCCCTGAATCTCTCTATAACATTCTTAGAATATGCAATTCCACCTGTGAAGATTATCTGGTCAACCTTGCCATTCAGTACGGTTGCCTGTGCACCTATATCCTTTGAAACCTGATATATAAATGCATTATATATTAAAGTTGCATATTCATCCTTCTTGTTAAATACAGCATCCTCAACATCTCTCGCATCATTTGTGCCAAGATATGCGTTATATCCTGCTTTTCCAACCAACTGCTTAATCATTTCCTTTTCTGTGTACTTTCCTGAATAGCAAAGTCTTATAAGCTCTCCACTTGGAACTCCCCCTGCTCTCTCAGGTGAAAATGCTCCATCTCCGTCAAGTGCGTTGAATACATCAATTACCTTTCCGTCTTTATGTGCTCCTACTGATACTCCACCACCCATGTGAACAACAATAAGATTAAGGTCTTCATATTTAACACCCTTTTCCTTTGCATATCTCTTTGCAACAGCCTTCTGGTTAAGGGCATGGAAAATACTTGTTCTTGGAAGCTCAGGATGTCCTGATATTCTTGCAACATCAGAAAGCTCATCAACAACAACAGGATCTACGATGTAGGATGGTATATTAAGCTCATCTGCCATTTCTCTTGCAATTATACCACCAAGATTAGATGCATGCTCCCCTCTCTTTGACTCCAGAAGATCTTTTAAGAGCTCGTCAGATACCGCATATGTACCACTTGGTATTGGCTTTAACAAACCACCTCTGCCGACAATAACATCCAGGTCCTTTACATCAAAGCTCTTATCTTTTAGAACATTTAATATAACCTCTTTACGAAAATCCTTCTGTGCAACTACGGAATCATACTGAGTAATAACCTCTGTAGGATGTCTTAATGTTTCTTCAAAAAGAAGGTTTTCATCCTCGAACACACCGATTTTTGTAGATGTGGATCCGGGATTAATTATAAGTGACTTATAACCCATTTGTATTTCCTCCATATTCTTTATAATCTATGATTAAAATGGCAGCTTGATGCCTTCCGTCCTATGTCACAGATTTACTTGTTTGACATTGCCTCTGCAACTATAGCTGCAAGTGCAATGGAATTAACCTTTGTCTCAAAGGAATCTGAACGTGATGTAAGAATAACCGGTGCCTTTGTTCCTGTAAGAATACATCCGTTCTTAACCTTTGCTGTATGTACAAGTGTCTTATATACAAGATTTCCTGCATGTATGTCAGGGAAAAGAAGGATGTCTGCATCCCCGACAATCTTACGTCCTGTTGCTCCCTTGTGTCTTGCTGCTTCAGGATCAATAGCAAGATCCATTGAAAGCGGACCATCTACTATACATCCGGTAATTTCACCATTTTCATTCATTCTGGTAAGCTCAGCAGCTTCAACTGTAACAGGCATTTTAGGATTAACAACCTCAACTGCTGCAAGAGGGGCAACCTTTGGACATTCTACTCCACATGCATGGGCAACCTCAACAGTGTTATTGATAATTCCCACCTTATCTTCAAGAGTAGGATATGGAATAAATGCAACATCTGTAAGGTAGAATAGCTTTTCATACCCGTCAATCTCAAAAACAGCCACATGTGAAAGCGGCTTGCCGGTTCTAAGGCCAACCTCCTTGTCAAGAACGCTCTTCAAAAAGCCTTTAGTATCAATAAGACCTTTCATATACATATCTGCCTTGCCATCATGAACAAGCTTAACTGCTGTAAGAGCTGCCTCAGTAGTATCCTTGACATCTATAATTTCATAACCGGTTAAATCCATATTAATGCCGGCAGCTACTTCCTTTATCTTATCAGCATCTCCAACCAGAATGGCATCGGCAATGTTCTTATCTCTTGCAGCCTGTACCGCTTCCAGTACAGCATCATCCTGCGCTACTGCAACAGCAACCTTTTTTTTGCCACAGGTTGAAATCTTCTCCAGTAATCCATCAAAATTATTCATTTGTTTTTCTTCCTTTCTCCTTGATATAAGATGCTTATATTTGTGCCACGCACAAAACCGTACGGGCATAACATATTCATTCGATTTTGTCTGCCTTTCTGATAATAACATCCAGAATCGATGAAATAATACAAAGTAACACAGCCGCTATCCCCAGACTCCTGTTAATTGTCTTTTCCCTTTTTTGTTTTCTTTTTAATGCTTCTTTAAGCATTTCCTTATTCAGCTTTTTTTCTGCCCCGGAAATCCGCTTTTCCCGCGGTTCTTCATTTTTAAAAGGTTTTTTGGGCAGCTTTGCCTGTTTAGGTTTTTTTATCTTTGACATAGCTTCTCCTCACAAACACATTATCGTTAATTATACCACACAAATGTAAAATAATACAATATATATAGCGACTATAGGCGAAAAATAAGTTGCAATTATGAAACGATATCCTCCTTATTCCGTTCCACCAATCAGCATTTGCCTGCTGTATTTGTAGTATGCCGTTGCAAGAAGTATAGTCATAACTATCCAGCTTATTGGTTCGGTAAAGGCAACACCCACATACCCAAGCTTCGGTACCAGAAAACCTGCGGACAATATTTTAACCAGCATCTCAAGCACACTGGACATAATCGGTATAATCTTTCTTCCCATACCCTGAAGACTATATCTGAAGATGAACAACGGTCCCAGGACATAGAAAAATAAAATGCTTATTTTGGCATACATTACTGCCGAATCTACTATTTCAGGCTCATCTGAGCTGGAAAGCCACATAAATACCGGCTTACTGAACAGATAACATACTATAATAAGCACTGTTGTTACGGCTGTTACTATTGCCAGTGTCTGTCTTACTCCCTGCTTTACCCTGTCATATTTACCCGCACCCATATTCTGGCTCACAAAGGTTGTAAGTGATATGCCAAAGGTAAAAATCATTACAGACAATATATCAAATACCCTCCTTGCAGCTGTATGGGCAGTTACGATATTTGTACCAAGCTTATTAATGGCTCCCTGAAGGACAACCGTTCCCACATTAACTATGCAGGACATAAGCCCCATGGAGAGTCCTGTTGATATAAGTGTCCTGTATTGCTCTTTTTCCGGCACAAAATCCCCTTTTTCCGGCAATATTTCCTTGTATTTTATTGCCATATATGATGCACAAAGCACACCTGCAAGTCCCTGGGCAATAATTGTCGCATAAGCCGCTCCCTTTATTCCCCAGTCAAAGCCGCATACAAAAAGTAAATCAAGACCTATATTTACTATTACAGACACAAGAAGACAGTATAAGGATGTTTTACTGTCACCGACTGCCCTTAACAGATTTGCGCTGCAATTATAAACGGCAGTGAGAATTATACCTGCCAGTATTATTTTTACATAAGCTACTGCCTGTGGCATTATTTCTCCCGGAGTATCCAGCCATGTAAGGATGTTATTGATAAATTTCAGAGATAAAACAGTAAGTATAACCGAGGAAACAAATGTAAGTACAAATGTTCCCGCCACATATTTCTTCAGTTTTTTGTAATCCTTTGCTCCAAATGCATTAGCCACAGGTATGGCAAAGCCCTGGGTGAGTCCGTTTATAAATCCAATTATTGTATTTGACACTACTGCTGTTGCTCCGACCGCTGCCAGAGCCTTGGGACTTACATATGCACTTACAATTTTTCCGTCTGCCATATTATATAGCTGCTGTAATATATATCCCAGCATAACAGGGATAGTAAACATTATTATAATTTTTGCGGGAGAACCCTTTGTTAAATCCTTCATTGCAATCTGCCTCGTATCTCCTTGCCCTGCTCCACATATTCAATAAGCTTCCGGGCAATAGTATTAGTTATAATCTCTCCCCGGGTAAGTATATAGCTTCCCGGCGGATATACATATACATTATCTATAGCCTTTGTTCCCACAAGCTGCAATATTTTGTCTGAGGAAATCGTTTTTGCGGCATTTGTATCAAGCCCGCTTTCTGTGACAAAGTTCCTTAGTGAATTGCTTTTTATATTACTTTTTTCATTGCTGCACATAGCCTCAATTTCACTGTCCAGTATTGCTAAACCCCTGTACAAATATTCAAAATCCTCAACGGAATCTGCCGGTGTAGAAATAAGAACCGCATAATCAGTTCCCGTCATTTCTACTACAAGCTTACCTATTTTGTCAAGCTTAAACCCCAACCAGGTTCCGGCTATATACGAATTTGTCCACATTCCCGGTCTGCTGTTTTCTAAGCCTGCTTTATTAAAAATAGTTGTAATAACTATTCTGGTGATATCATAATCCCAGGCTCCCGCAGCCTTTGCCGATTTTTTCTCCAGAACACGAACAAATTTTAAGTTTTTGCACCTATCTCTGAATTCCACAAGACGTTGATTGTATTCATTATAATTCTCGTCAATTCCCTTGGCAATGCCTCTTTCCATACTGTACATAAGCAGATAAGAGGGTGATGATGTCATATACACTCCCAGATATCTTCTTACATCCTCATCCATTTCCTTTTTCATTACATGTAGCAGGGCAGTCTGGGTAAGGGAATTCATGGTTTTATGAAGACTATGTATAACCAGGTCTGCGCCCTTATGTATGGATGACTCCGGTGCATATTCATTGAATGGCAGATGTGCCCCGTGTGCCTCATCCACAATAAGCCTTATGTTGTACTCCTTTAATATATTACTGATTGCCTCAACAGGGGATATAACACCTTCATAGGTAGGGCTGGTCAGTACCATAGCTCCTATTCCCTGGGTATTCTCACATATTTTTCTGACTCTTTCCGGATCTATTGAGCCATCTATATCAGGCATATATTTATCGCTTTTTCCAAGAGAATCCGGATAAATATAAACCGGCTCAAGACCAAGCAGCTCTACAGCATTGTAAACTGATTTGTGACAGTTTCTTGCAACAATTATTTTATTGTTCCCACTATTTCCGCTGTTTCCCCTGAAACAGGCTGTAATAGCAGTAAGAATTCCACAGGTTGCTCCGTTGACAAGATAATAGCTGGCATAGGTTTTGTAAATTTCTGTCAGGTTATTAAGAGAATCCTTTATTATTTCCCGGGGATTGTATAAATCATCTGTTCCCGGTACCTCCGTAACATCCACAGCCTGAGCCAGATCCAATGCCCGGTCAATTATCCCGACGGATTTTTGCTTTGATGGCTTGCGCTTATGCCCCGGCATATGCCAGGGAGCCGGTGCTTTATCCAGATATTCCTCTATTCCTTCCGTAACATACTTTTTCATAATACAATCTTGCTATCCTATATTATTCTTTTTCTATGAAAATACTATATTTTCAACATCAGCCACAGTAATAGTCATCAGTTCCTCTTCATCCAGATGTGGATCTGATATTAATCTGTTTGCCTGGTTATTTATTGCTTTTTCAAGATAATTTCTGGCTGAACGGGCATTTCCAAAATTAACAGGTGGATTGCTTAAGGTCTTATTAAATACATTTCTTACATATTCAATTGCTTCACCGGAAAATCTGTAATCCAGCCCGGCAGCCCTGTCGGATACTATTTTTACCAGCTCTTCCCCTGAATAATTCGGAAAATGTATCGTTCTGTTAAATCTGGATCGTAAACCGGGGTTGGCATCCAGAAATATCTGCATCTCTTTATCATATCCGGCAACTATAACAATCAGGTCATCCCTGTAATCCTCCATTGCCTTATTAAGAATATCTATTGCCTCCTGTCCAAAATCTCCATCCTGCTTACCCACAGACAGGGCATATGCCTCATCTATAAATAATATTCCGCCCTTAGCCTTTTCAACAACCTCCATTACCTTTTCCGCTGTCTGTCCCATGTAACCTGCCACAAGTCCGGAACGGTCTACCTCTACCAGATGACCCTTTGAAAGAATGCCAAGTCCGTGGTATATCTTGGACAAAATCCTTGCCACAGTAGTTTTTCCCGTTCCGGGATTCCCGAGAAATACCAAGTGATTGTTGGTAGGTGGAAGCTGCAAGCCTTTAGCCTCCCTAAGCTTACATATCCTGAGAAGATTTACCAGATTGTTCACTTCCTTTTTTACACTTTCCATGCCGGTAAGCTCATTAAGCTCCTGTAATAATTTCTCAAGCTGATTTGCATCCTGAACCACCTCGGACTGCTGCACATTTCTGTTTTCTCTGCCTGAATTACCCATAGCTGTATCTTCAGCTTCCATATTATTCTTCTTTGTTACACCATCTTTATTATTTTCAGATATCCCTGTTTTTCTTCTTGCTCCTAAATCACCGTAAGCTCTGCCATTCATGTCATTATCCCATGTATTAAACGGAGCATATTGAGGGGTTTCTTCCTGTTTTACCCTGCTCCCCGGTTTAAAGGCTATGGTTGGCTTGTACTCATTTATCATTTCCCGAATAACATCCACACTGTCTCTAAGCATATTAATATATGATGACAAAGCTTCGACCTCACCATTTCTTATCTCATTGTTACATGAAATAAGATCATTTCCCACATAATGAAACGTAGATATATACAGAGTTATCAGATCATAATATCCTGTTGACAGCTCTCCTGTTTCTGCGCCATTGTTGGACTTGACAAAGGCTGTCAGCGACAGAGGAGGATTTTCCATGATGTGCTCGCTCTTCAGATTCCATTTGTCTGCATATTCCGAAATGGAAAACTCATTAAACTGATATCCCATCAGGGTATTAATATATCTGATTTCCTCTTTATTAACTTTGCCGTCAGCATAAGAAAGATAAATAAGAAAATTAAGCATATCCGTCATATAATTACCGGCAAGGTTAATTTTTCCCTTTGTGCGCAGGTAATCTGCATATCCTATGCTGGCTGCCCTCTTAAGGCAGAGCTGATACATAGAATTACATTCTTCTTTTACAATACTTTTAAATCCCCAATCAATAGCCATATTCACATTCCTCAATCAAATTATATTAATAGCAATTTTTTCATTTCCTGATATAATCTACCAAGAGGTAATCCAACAACATTATTATAATCTCCCCTTATTTCTTTTATATAAAGAGCACAGCTATCCTGTATTCCATATGCTCCGGCCTTATCCAATGGCAAACCCGTTTCAATATAATGCCATATTTCTTCATCTGTCATAGGATAAAACGTAACATCCGTATCTTCATAAAAGCTGTAATATCTCTCTGTTTTTTGTTCATTATACATTATGGTTACACCTGTATATACCGTATGGGTTCTGCCCTGAAGCATATCTAGCATCCTGTAAGCATCATACTTATCTTTAGGCTTGCCAAGAACACTGTCATTAAATACCACTATGGTATCTGCGCCTATTATAATATAATCATGTGTATTATACCCATATTTTTCCTTTATGATATCATGCACATCAATTGCTTTATTGCGCGACAGTTCCTTAACAATATCACAAGGCCGATTATCAGTTATTATTTCTTCTTTTTCCGAGGGTATTACCTCAAAATCAAATCCTCCCCGGGACAAAAGCTCCCTGCGTCTCGGCGACTGGGAGGCAAGAATAATTTTTTTCATAGAATGTCTCTATTCCTCCGTGAAATCCATATAGAAAGCATATAGATAAATGATATCATCATAGATTTTTTAGTGCAAGTCATTTTATCCACATAACACAGTATTTAATATACTTTTTGACTATTTCTATTAGTTATGGAAATGTCCAATACATTTTTTATAAAAAAAAACCTTGATTCTCACAGGAATCAAGGTTCTTAGAGGCGCGAGCCGGATTTGAACCGGCGATGACGGTGTTGCAGACCGGAGCCTTACCACTTGGCTATCGCGCCATATATCATTAACGATATGAGCTCCCCGAGTAGGGCTCGAACCTACAACAACTCGGTTAACAGCCGAGTGCTCTACCATTGAGCTATCGAGGAATAATATTATTGTATTTTTTACCCGAATTAGATTATATGAGAAATTCTGCTATAAGTCAATATCAGATTACAATCTTTCATTCGCAAAAATAATCTAAGATATTACATAATACAATAACAAAACGGAGATGGAGGGATTTGAACCCTCGCGCCGCGCGAACGACCTACACCCTTAGCAGGGGCGCCTCTTCAGCCACTTGAGTACATCTCCAGTGCCTAAATCCTACCAATCAGTACTTGGCAAATATTTAGTTCTACGTTAACACGCTTAAAAATTATAACAAATCATATTTATAATGTCAATGTCTTTTTTGTGTATATGACACCAATTCATTTATACCATTATCACTTTCCACATAATAAACCATTATCAGATCTTTGGGTTGTATAAATATCAGAGCCTCATTATCGTTAAAGCTTTGCTTATACACGCTGCCATCCCCGGCAGTTATATAGACATATGTCTCTCCATCCATATTTATATATTTTATATCCTTAACTGTAATCTCTTTTTCCAGAAGCTGGTCGTTTATAATATCCTCCCCGGTTGCTATTCCATTTTCCACCATAAGCTTTCTGTAATTGTTAAGTACCTCTCTCTGGGTGTTACCTGTGGCGACAATATTATACTTTTCCACATTAACCATGGCATACATTTTAACCAACCCTGCATTATCCTTCATAACCATTATATAGGTTGGTATTCCGTCAATATTGATAAGGGATGGAAATGATGCTGTATATCCAAGATTTTGTACCTGTCCTTCAGCAGACTCCATGGCAGAATGCTCCTCTGCTCCTGTTATGGCATAATATTTGCTGTCTCCTGTACGGGAATTCATCATAACAAAGCCTATGTTGGACTGATCTCCATTTACGGAGGTTACTCCGGTATAAACCCATACATCTCCGTCCATTACCTTATAGCCATAATCATCAGTTGTAACCTTACAGCCCTTATTTCCAAATATACTGTTGATAAAGCCTCCTGAAAGCTTTCCGTACCAGTTATATTTGTCACAGGCAAGGTCTCCGTCATAAACTCTGTCAACCCAGTTAGGCACATCCTCTACATCCATATATTCACAATCTCCGGAACAGGGATCACAGATTACTATTCCGGTTACATCCTTAGCTCCAAACAACCCGGCATTTGGCTTTAAAACCGGACAGATATAGTATGGATTTCCTTCATTATCCAGCTCAAAAAAGGCTCCGTAAAAGTCATATGTAGGATACTTTGTCTGTATATGACGTTGCAAGTCATACTTAAAGCATGCAGATTCTGAGTATCTGATTGGTTTTTTAAGCTCTACATAATATGCCTCATTTTTTACCGGATCCACAAGCACATATCCGGGAATTCCATTGTCCCTGTTGTTCATGAATTTTATAAAGCCCGCATATTCAAGGCTAGCTACCTTCATGGGACGTCCCTGGTAATCGATTGTACTATATTCCTCGCTGACTTCATACTGGCTTACTACATCAGAAAGTGAGCCAATTGCCCTGTCACCTAATATAATTGCACTGTCCGTATCCATCAGGGCTATATCATTGACATTATCACTTTTTACAATATCCCTGTTAAAATCCCCTTCTTCAATTCTGATTAACCCTGCATATTTTGACGAGCTGACCAGCCTAGATGATAAAAATCCCCCTATTACAACCACAATCAGGCATAAGCCTGTTATTCCGGCCAGAATTATACTGTAAACAGGCAGCCTGTTATCCTTCTCCTTTTTATTTTTGCCTTTTGTTTCTAAACTAAAATCCATGGTTACGAAAAAAATACACGCAAATGTGATTATCATCCATATCCAGAATGAAACCTTATATATACTTATGGCAGGAACAGCAAAATAGTAATATATCACCTCTGCTGCTATCAATGTTATAAGGGCTATTATATTAGCCTTGCCAAATCTGCTGTTTTTTTCTTTATTCGTGCCTTTTTTCTTTTTCATGATTCCATCCACATCATATACAACCTTTACCTTTTTTCCCATAAATATACTCCTTGCTTACACGCATCTACAAATCATTACTTATTTGTTCAGGCTTTTTTTATAATCCTCTATTGCTGTATTATAAAGATTATTTCCTTCACTGTCAATCACAACAACAACAGGAAAGTCTTCGACTTTCATTTTTCTTATTGCTTCTGTTCCAAGATCATCATATGCTATAACCTCTGATTTTTTGATACACTTTGATAGTAAAGCACCTGCTCCCCCGACCGCTGCCATATATACAGCCCCATTTTTTACTATGGCATCTATTACATCCTGATTTCTCCTGCCTTTTCCTATCATTCCCGACAGTCCTTTGTCAAGCAGTACAGGAGTATATTTATCCATTCTGCTGCTGGTTGTCGGACCTGCAGATCCAATAACCTGCCCCGGCTTGGCAGGAGTAGGTCCAAGATAGTATATTACATTTCCTGTTATGTCAAGGGGGAGCACCCCTTTTTCATATAGTATTTTTCCATTTTCCTTTTTTAACCCGGATTCCATTATTCCGTCATACATACGCTTATGTGCTGCATCTCTTGCACTGTATATTGTTCCGGTCAGATATATGTAGTCTCCTGCTTTTAAACTCTTAATTTCTTCCTTTGAAAAAGGTACCTTTACTATTTTTTTATCACCCATTTTATTACTAACGGTCAGATGACCGTACTCCCTTTCTTATTTTGTAAGTATATATCCATATACCTCTATATATTCTACTTTATTACTGTATTTATCACTGCTGCATCTGAATTGCGTAATAATAAGCTTTATACTTCCGTTTATATTTATTTCATAGAATTCATCCTCTGATACATTTTCTCTGTTATAAAAGTATTCATATGTCTGGGCAAAATCCACATTCACATAATACTCTTCCCCATATTCAATCTCTATATTATGTAAATCATCCTTTGTGATTTTTCTTGTTGTGGAATTAAAGGCATATATATTCGAATATCCCCGGATATCCATTCCGTCCTTAAGGCCTGTATTACAATTAAAATAAACGTACTCACTCCGATTTATAGAATTATTATCATAGTGTGACATTTTTTCTTCCAGTGCATTTCTCTCTGCTTTTGTGTACTTTTCCTTCAGATATTCCTCTCCGTATATGGTATCCTCCAAATATGAATATGGTCCGATTGCAGCACTATAATTTTCCTGCTCCACTGCTTTTTCAAATCTGCCCTTTTGGGACATATACGAAACCCTCATAATATTTATTCCGGGCATAATAAGGGTCAGCAGCAGCAAAACCACAATGACATGAATAAGATAAATATACTCCTTTTTCCCAAGCAGCTTTCCGATTACAGGCTTCCACATAATATATATAATCTGAAAAATAATTAGTATCAGTCCCAAATACCTTTTCTCAGTAAATCCACACTCCCTGATTCTTATTCCAAGACAGATTATCTCAAGCACCACAAAAGGGATGTAAATATATGGCATTGCTCCAACTGTTTTTCTATATATGCCTGGTGAATTTCCACCTTTACCGGCCTTTTCCTCAAGAAATGCATTGGCCATCAGCCAAATCGGACATCCTATAATAAATATATAAGCACAAATATCAAATACTTCATTATTCGGCAGCTTCATTCCAAATATAATTTTAAAAATGTATATGTATATTATAGCTACGGCAATCAGAACACAGGGCATCAGTACATATGTAATAAGACCCTTTGTAAATCCGGAATTATCCTCACTTGTACTTGTAACTACCATTATTGAGTATGGAAGATACAGGAATCCACACAACAGCATTTCTATCCTGCTTACCGTATCCCAATAATCTATATCTGTTATAAGTACATTGAATACTTCAAGTATGAGTATAGTAGCCAGATATAATATTGCAAAAAGAGCCCATACCTTCAGCAGCCCGAATACAGCTCTGGCAAAATACACCTCAATCATTAAATCGCTGGTTTTTACTATCTTATAAACAGATGCAATTAAAATAATTATATAAAATACAATAAAATATGTATTAATCCAATATGAGGTTTTTTCAGAAAAATTATCATATGCCCACGTTAAAATTGCATCTGCCGCAATAGCAAACATAAGACTGAGTATATAGAGCACACTTATTAATTTTACCTTTTTTTTATCCTTATTTCTGATAAAATATGTTTCTGTAAAAAAGCATCCTATCATAAAAAGTAGTATTATTGAGGCAAAATGTTGAAAATACCTGTTGTTTAATTTATCAAAAAGACTGAAAACAAATGCTGTTATAGAGAGTATCATTCCTGAAATGAGTGTAATGGTATATACGGATAGATTTCTTTTCAATTTCTTTATCCGGCTTTCAAAAATAGTTCCTATGCTTTTCATTACAATACCTCCTGTAACTTAAAATTTGTAATCTGTTATCAGACATTTTACTATTACAGCTACTTAAACCTGCATGATACGGTTATTATATGATTTTTGTCATATGTCTGTTTACATGGCAGCACATATTTACAGCCAGTGGCATTCCTGCTATATGAGTCGGATATGTTTCTATATTTACTGCAAGAGCAGTTGTCCTTCCTCCAAGACCTCCCGGTCCGATTCCGGTGTTATTTATCTCCTCAAGCAATTCCTTCTCTATTCTTTTAATATGCTCCAACGGTGAATGTGAGCCTGCCTCCCTTGTAAGTGCCTTCTTTGCCATTTTTGCTGCCAGCTCAAAATCTCCTCCCAGGCCAACCCCTACAACCACCGGAGGACAAGCATTAGGTCCTGCATCCTTTACTGCCTCAATAACTGATTTTTTTACACCCTCCTCACCATCCGATGGCTTAAGCATAAATATCCTGCTCATATTTTCGCTTCCAAATCCTTTTGGTGCTATAGTTATCTCAAGCTTATCTCCCGGAACTATATCATAATGTATAATAGCCGGTGTATTATCCTTTGTGTTTTCACGCACAAGAGGATCCTTTACCACAGATTTTCTTAGATATCCCTCTTCATATCCTTTTCTCACTCCCTCATTTATGGCATCGGTAAGTGAACTGCCTTCTATATGTAAATCCTGACCTACATTTACAAAAAATACTGCCATTCCTGTATCCTGACATATAGGAATATTTTCTTTTCCTGATATTTCCAGGTTTTCTATCAGCTGGTCCATAATCTGCTTTCCCAGCTTTCCGTCCTCTTCTTTGGCGGCTTTTCTAAGTCTTTTCTCCATATCATCGGCAAGAAAAATGTTAGCCTTAATGCACATTTCCTTTACCACATCCACTATAATATCTGTATTGATTGTTCTCATACTAATTCACCTCTTTTAAACTCCTTCACAGTTAAACTCAGGTATAAAACTATCCTTTCCGGTTTCTCCCTCCTGAATAAATGCCTGAGTTACCCCAATGCTTATGGCATAATCCAGCAGCTTTTCATATTCTCTTTTTGTTACACCTCTGGACAATTCCGGAAACTCTTTAATTATATTGACAGGGGTATATTGATTCAACAGGCAAAGATACACCTTATCCCCATAAGCCTCAAAAACATATTTAACAACCTTTTTGGCATTATTTACATGGTTTGGCAGGAGAAGATGTCTTACTATTACCCCTTTTTTCATTATACCTTTTTCGCCAAATTCAATTTTTCCCTGCTGCCTGACCATTTCCTCCAGAGCAGGCTTTGCCACATCAGGATAATTTTTTGCATAGGAGTATTTTTCTGCTATGTCAGACTCCATATATTTAAAATCCGTAAGATACACATCTACAAGGCCTTCCAATTTATTCAGGGTTTCCACCTTTTCGTATCCACTGCAATTGTACACAACAGGAACAGTCAGCCCCCTGTTTTTTGCTGCTTTCAGTGAATTTACTATCTGCTCCGTATAGTGGGTAGGGGTTACAAGATTAATATTGTGTGCTCCCTTTCCCTGAAGTTCAAGAAAAATCTCCACCAGTCTTTCAGAGCTTATCTTCCTGCCCGCTTTTGCCATAGAAATATTTCTGTTCTGACAATATACACACCTTAAGGAGCAACCTGAAAAAAAGACGGCTCCTGATCCGTTTTCTCCGGATATACAGGGTTCCTCCCACATATGGAGTGCTGCCCTGGCTACATATATATCATTTCCGGGTACTCCACAAAATCCTGTCTTACCCTCTGTCCTGCTGACGTTACAATTCCTTGGACATATATTACATTTTTCCATTTTATCTGATTGCATATCTGTTATCATAAAAATACCGGTCATGTTATAAAAAAGAGCTGCCGCATAATATATCTCTATTGCAACAGCTCCTTTTTTGTTTATCAGTCACCTAAGAAATTGTCATTATCTCCATGTAAAGTTCCTTTTTTCTTTTTGTTATAATAGCAGGCTATAACTGAAAATACATAGGCAATAAATAACACAACAAATATAACTGCAAGCCAATATATTACATCAAACAATCCGTCAGCAAAACCATCTATCTTGCTTAGACCTTCAAGATTTTTCTTTAAATCTTCACCTGTCATACTTATACCTCACAATCATACTATTTATTCTGTCTTTTCAGCAGTATCATCATCGATATCTTCTTCAATGTTTCCCTCTTCACTGTCTGCGGCTTCCATCTCTTTTTCCATGGCTTCAAGTGATTCTGACTCATCTGCGGACTTTTGTCTTACCTTTGCAATACTTGCCAGAGAAATCTCATGCTCTATATCCATATTAATGAGCTTAACCCCTGTTGTAATTCTTCCTAATCTGGAAATGTCCTCACAGAGTATTCTTATAACAATACCCTGATTAGTTATAAGCATAATTTCATTGTCATCATTAACTGCCTTAAATCCTACAACATTTCCTGACTTTTCATTAATCTTATAACACTTGACACCCTTTCCTCCTCTTCTCTGCGGAGTGAATTCATCAATGGATGTTCTCTTTCCAAGGCCGTTTTCGGAAACAATGAGAAGATCCTCTCCCTGGCTGTCCATCTGCATACCGACAACCTCGTCACCATCGGCTACATTCATACCTATTACACCCATGGAAGTTCTTCCGGTAGATCTTACATCAGTTTCACTAAATCTGATACACATACCAAGCTTGGTAATAAGGAATATATCCCTTGTATTATTGGTTGACTTAACCTCTATAAGTTCATCGCCTTCCTTAAGAGTTATGGCAGCCAGCCCTGATTTTCTGACATTTGAATATTCTGTTATTCTGGTCTTTTTAACTATACCATTCTTTGTTGCCATGAACAGGTATCTTCCTTCGTTATACTTAAGGATAGGTATAACTGCTGTTATCTTTTCATCAGGTAAAAGCTGAAGAAGGTTAACTATTGCTGTTCCTCTTGCTGTTCTGCCGGATTCAGGAATTTCATAGGCCTTAAGTCTATATACTCTTCCCTGATTTGTAAAGAACATAATATAATGGTGGGTAGTTGTCATGAACAGATCTTCTATAAAGTCATCATCTATGGTCTGCATGCCCTTTATTCCTTTTCCACCTCTGTTCTGGCTTTTAAAATTATTGATGGACATTCTCTTGATATATCCCAGTTTAGTCATTGCTATTACAATATTTTCCTTCTTGATAAGGTCCTCAACTGTTATATCATCATCCACATCAATTCCTATTGATGTACGTCTCTTATCACCATACTTTGTAGCTATAATAAGTATTTCTTCTTTTATTACTCCCAGAAGCTTTTTTTCGTCAGCCAGAATTGCCCTTAACTCAGCTATTTTTTCCATAAGCTCCCTGTACTCATTTTCAAGCTTTTCTCTTTCCAGACCTGTAAGAGCACGAAGCCTCATATCCACTATAGCCTGAGCCTGAACATCAGTAAGCCCGAATTTTTCCATAAGGGAAAGCTTAGCCTCAGCTACAGCCTTTGATCCTCTTATTATTCTGATTACTTCATCTATATTATCAAGAGCAATCAGTAATCCTTCTAATATATGGGCTCTTTCCTCTGCTTTTTTAAGGTCATACTTTGTTCTTCTTGTAACAACCTCCTCCTGATGCTTAAGATAATACTGAAGCATTTCAAGCAGATTTAGTACCTTTGGCTCCTGATTTACAAGAGCAAGCATAATAACACCGAAGGTATCCTGCATCTGTGTATGCTTATAAAGCTGGTTAAGTATTATGTTGGCATTACAATCCTTCCTAAGCTCTATAACGATTCTCATTCCCTCTCTTGATGATTCATCACGAAGATCGGTTATTCCATCTAATTTCTTTTCCTTTACAAGCTCAGCAATTTTTTGAATAAGTCTTGCCTTATTAACCATATATGGTAATTCAGTAACAACAATTCTCTGTTTTCCGTTGGTCATAGGCTCTATCTCAGATATAGCTCTTACCTTTATCTTACCTCTGCCCGTCCTATATGCTTCACTGATTCCCGATGTTCCGAGAATTTGAGCACCTGTAGGAAAATCCGGTCCCTTGATTATATCCATTATTTCTTCTATATCGGTATCTCTGTCCTCATATATTCGATTGTCTATAATCTTGACTACACCATCAATTACCTCTTTAAGGTTATGTGGTGGAATATTAGTAGCCATACCGACTGCAATACCTGATGTACCGTTAACAAGGAGATTAGGATACCTGCTTGGCAATACTACCGGTTCCTTTTCTGTCTCATCAAAGTTTGGAACAAAATCTACAGTGTCCTTTCCGATATCAGCTGTCATCTCTGTAGATATCTTGGAGAGTCTGGCCTCTGTATATCTCATGGCTGCCGCTCCGTCTCCATCTACAGAACCAAAATTTCCGTGTCCGTCAACAAGAGGATATCTTGTATTCCATTCCTGAGCCAGCTTAACCAATGCTTCATAAATTGAGCTGTCACCGTGTGGATGGTATTTACCCATTGTATCACCTACGATACGGGCACACTTTCTATGTGGCTTGTCAGGACCATTATTAAGTTCAACCATTGAGTGAAGAATTCTTCTTTGAACCGGTTTAAGACCATCTCTTACATCAGGAAGGGCTCTTGCAGCGATAACACTCATGGCATAATCAATATATGATTCTTCCATGGTCTTTTTCAAATCCACTTCCTGGATTTTATCAAATATTGTACTATCGTCCATTTTTTACCTCCCTTAAATGTCAAGATTCTTAACGAATTTTGCATTTGCTTCAATAAATTCACGTCTTGGATCTACCTTTTCCCCCATAAGAGTATCAAAGGTTATATCAAGCTCTGACTCACTGTCCTCATCAATGGCTACTCTCAGTAAAATTCTCTTTTCAGGATCCATAGTTGTATCCCAGAGCTGTTCAGCATCCATCTCTCCAAGACCCTTGTAACGCTGTATTTTATTATTCTGATCTCTTCCAACCTCATCAAGAATAGCAGAAAGCTCATCATCACTGTAGGCATACCATATTTTTTTATTTTTTTCCAGCTTATAAAGTGGTGGCTGTGCCAGATATACATGTCCCTGTCTTATAAGATCAGGCATAAATCTGAAAAAGAATGTGAGCATAAGTGTAGCTATATGGGCACCATCTACATCTGCATCTGTCATTATAATAATCTTATCATATCTAAGCTTTTCAATGTTAAAATTTTCTCTTATTCCTGTTCCAAAGGCTGTAATCATTGCTTTAATTTCTTCGTTGCCAAGTATTCTGTCAATACGGGCCTTTTCAACATTAAGAATTTTACCTCTAAGAGGTAGTATAGCCTGGGTTGCCCTGGAACGGGCTGTCTTTGCGGAACCACCTGCAGAATCACCCTCAACTATATATATTTCACAGTTTTTTGGATTCTTATCTGAGCAGTCAGCCAATTTACCCGGAAGTGCCATATTACTTTCAAGAGTAGTCTTTCTTGCAACATCCCTTGCCTTTCTTGCAGCCATACGGGCTCTCTGGGCAAGCACAGCCTTACCTATAATTGCCTTTGCAACCTGGGGATTCTGTTCCAGAAAATAAGTAAGCTTCTCTGAAACAAGACTTTCAACTGCTGTTCTTGCCTCGGCATTACCAAGCTTCTGCTTAGTCTGCCCCTCAAACTGTGGTTCAGGAATTTTTATACTTACTACAGCAGCAAGTCCCTCTCTCAAATCATCACCGGAAAGATTTTCCTCTTTTTCCTTAAGAAATTTATTATTTCTTGCATAATCATTACATACCTTTGTAAGAGCACTTTTAAATCCCGTAAGGTGCATACCACCCTCAGGAGTAGTAATATTATTAACAAAGCTTAAGGTTGTATCGTTGTAGGAATCATTATGCTGCATCGCAACCTCTACATAAATATCATCCTTTTGTCCTTCACAATAAATAACCTTATCATACAAAGTTGTTTTATTTTTATTGAGATATTCAACAAATTCCTTAATACCTCCCTCATAATGGAAGGTAATCTTTTTTTCATTCTCTGCCCGCTTATCCTCAAGTGTAATTTTAAGTCCCTTAGTAAGAAAAGCCATTTCCCTGAATCTTCTCCTTAATGTGTCATAATCGAATATGACATCATCAAAAATGGTATCATCAGGCATAAATGTGACCTTAGTTCCTGTGCTGTCTGACTTTCCAACTTCTTTAAGCTTATAGACTACCTTTCCTCTTTCATAACGCTGTCTGTAAACTTTTCCGTCTCTTGATATTTCTACCTCCAGCCAGTTTGAAAGGGCATTAACAACAGAAGCACCAACTCCGTGAAGTCCTCCTGAAACCTTATATCCCCCACCACCAAATTTTCCACCGGCATGAAGAATAGTAAATACAACCTCTACAGCAGGTATTCCTGCTTTTTCATGTATACCTACAGGTATACCTCTTCCGTTATCTATAACTGTTATAGAATTATCTCCATTTATCGAAACATCAATCTGTGTACAGTATCCTGCCAGAGCTTCGTCAATGGCATTATCCACTATTTCATAAACAAGATGATGTAATCCCCTTGTAGATGTACTTCCTATATACATACCGGGTCTTTTTCTAACAGCCTCTAATCCTTCAAGAATCTGGATTTGTTCGGCATCATATTTGCCGTTATCATTGCTTCCCATTTATTTCCTCCTTATGTCTATAATATAATTATAGATTTACCTGATGTATAGTTCCCTGTGAAATCTTATATATCCTGTCTATACTCAGTCTTTCTTTTATAAAATCATCATATCCTGTACATGTAATGATAGTTTGTATATCACTTATATATGATAGAAGTGAATCTCTTCGTCCGGTATCAAGCTCGGACATAACATCATCTAACAGTAATATGGGATTATCATTTATTATTTTTTTTACAAGCTGGATTTCTGCCAGCTTAAGTGAAAGGGCAACTGTTCTCTGTTGTCCCTGCGAACCATACTTTCTCACATCCATATCATTAATTAAAAAAGTCAAATCATCTCTATGGGGACCTGACTGGGTAACCTGATATTTTATGTCAAGATTTCGCTTTTCCTTCAATTCACTACTGAAATTCTCACAGTTTACATTGTTGTCGTAAACAATAACCAGCTTTTCCTTGTTGGATGTAAGTTTTTTATGTATATCCTGAATAATTTCATTAATCATTTTTATAAAATTATTCCTATCTTTTATAACTTTTATTCCATATTCTTCCAGCTGGATATCCCATACATCCAACATATCAATCTGGCTTTTATCATAGTATATCTGCTTTAACAAAGAATTTCTCTGACTAAGAACCTTATTATAAGATGACAAATTACTGTAATAAATTCGATTTAGCTGACAAAGCTCCATATCCATAAATCTTCTTCTTTCCTGGGGACTGTTTTTAATTATTGCCAAATCCTCCGGTGAAAAAAGTATTATATTCATAAGTCCCATAAGCTGGGCTCCGCTTTTTATGGGAATCATATCTATAGCCACACCTTTACTTCTATTTTTTCTAAGGTGCATATCTATTCTATGTGATATGTCGTTTTTCTTTATTTCTGCCCTTATATGGCTTTCTTCCTCATCAAATCCAATTATTTCCCTGTCTCTGCTTCCTCTATGGGATTTTGTAGTTGCCAACATGTATATTGCCTCAAGAATGTTGGTCTTACCCTGGGCATTATCACCGTAGAGAATATTAATTCCATCAGAAAAAGTAATATGGGAATTTTTATAATTTCTGTACTTATCCAGACTTAATGACTCAATAAACATTTTTATACACTTCCCGGTGATTACTTCTGTATGCTTATTTTATCACCATCAAACTCAACAAATGCTCCGTCATAAAGCTTTCTTCCTCTTCTGGTTTCTATTTCTCCATCAACCATAACAAGACCCTGCTGTATGTATTCCTTCGCATCTATTCCACTATCTGCCAGACCAGTAGCCTTAAGAGCCTGTCCCAGCTTTATAAATTCTTCTCCGTCTCTAAGCTTTAATATATGCATAATATCTCCAATCCTAGTAGGCATCTACATTTATATTTACAGGAAGAACAATATAAATATAAGTTTCATCATTATCCTTTATAATACAAGGTGATTTTGAATCTCTCATATACATTGTTATTTTTTCATCATCAATGACTCTCAAAACATCCATTAAGAATCTTGGATTAAATCCTATGATTATTTCTTCTCCCGATTTATCTATCTCAATTTCTTCATTCATGGATCCCATAAGTGTATCCACTTTAAGATACATATTATTATCATCCTTTATATTCATGACGATAGGCTTCTTATCAGATTCCTTTATAAGCAGGGATGCTCTGTCTATACATTCTAAAAATTCTTTGTTATTAACATCAATTTTAATCTTATAATCCATTGTGAGCATTTGTGAAATTTTAAAGTATTCACCCTCTAAAAGTCTTGAAACCATTGTAGTTTTGTCAAATTCAAAGAGAATATGTTTATCAGTAAAGTATATATTAACCATATCATCTACTCCACCGTTTACTATTTTTGACAAATCATTAAGTGTTTTACCGGGAACTACTACCTTAACATTCACATTATCTGTATTAATGTCTATATTTCTAAGAGAAATTCTATGTCCATCCAGGGATACAACTGTAAGCTTTCCATCTTTTACTTCAAAAAGCTCTCCTGACATAAGCTTATTATATTCATTATCAGATATTGAAAAAATAGTCTGCCTTATAACCTCTTTAAGAGTAAACTGTGAGATTCTTATACATTTTTCTTTTTCAATTTCAGGTAATTCTGTAAAATCCTCTCCTGATTTTGAAGAAATAGTAAATTTTGCTTTTTCACATCTTATAATAGTTTTATAATCAGATGTTGACTCAATATATATATCACTGTCAGGAAGCTTTCTTACTATGTCCATAAAAAGTTTGGCTTCAATAGCTATTCTTCCCATTTCAATAACCGAACCATCAAGAACTGTTTCTATTCCAAGCTCAAGATCATTAGCTGTAAGCTTTATACTGTCAGAGTATACATCTATAAGCACACATTCAAGTATAGGCATTGTAGTTTTTGTAGAAACTGCTTTTGAAACAATATTTAAAGCAGATAAAAGATTAGATTTTGTACATTTGATTTTCATCCTGTGGAAAACTCCTTTCATGTAAACAAGTATGATAGATTGCATAAAATAATATAATATAAATCAGTAATAGTAGTAGTAGGGGGTGTTAATATGTTATTAACTCCAAAAGCCCTTTAAAAAAGCAGTTTTGATGTATAAAAATATGTGTGAATAAGCCGGAAAAAGGATGTTAAAAATGTATGGATAATCAACATTCAAAAAAACCGGTAAAAAAACATAAAAATATTCTCAACAGCTTATTAATGTATTAACTACAAATTATTAACAGGTTAATGTTTATTAACTATTAGGATTAAGCTTTTTTATAAGTGTATCAATAGTTGATTTAAGGGATTGATCTTCCTTTATTTTAGTTTCAACTCTGTTTATGCCATTAATAACTGTGGCATGATCTTTTCCTCCTACGGCATTGCCAATGGACTTAAGGGAAAGTACTGTAAATTCCCTGCAAAGGTACATTACTATCTGTCTGGCTGTAGCAATGTCCTGACTACGTTTTTTTGAACGTATATCATCTTCGGAAACACCCATATGCTCAGAAACTGTTGTAATAATCAAATCAGGAGTGATTGAAATATTACTGTCTTTATTAATTATATCCTTTAGAGAATATTTTGCTGTTTCTAATGTAACTTTTTCATTCATAAGCTTTGAATAAACGCTGATTTTGTTGAGGGCACCCTCTAATTCTCTTATATTATTTGTAACATTTTCAGCAATATAAACAAAAACCTCATCAGGAATACCTACAAGATGATCCATTTCAGCCTTATTTTTAAGAATTGCCATACGTGTTTCATAATCCGGTTCATGGATATCAATAGGAACACCACATTCAAATCTGGAAATAATTCTTTCATCCAGAGTTTTTATTTCTTTAGGTGGGCGGTCGGACGAAAGTATAATTTGTTTCTTATCATTGTAAAGGGTGTTAAAGGTATTAAAAAATTCCATCTGGGTACTGTCTTTGTCCTTAATAAACTGTACATCGTCAATTAAAAGGACATCTACTTTTCTATATTTTTCCCTGAATTTATTAGTAGTGTTATTACGGATAGCATCTATTATTTCATTGGTAAATGTTTCAGATGGAACGTACAAAACATTAGCCTTATCATTTTTTTGCAATATGTAGTGGGCAATAGATTGCATAAGATGGGTTTTTCCAAGACCTGAATTGCCATACAAAAACAAAGGATTAAAATTATCCTGGGCAGGCAGATCTGCAACTGCAAGGCAGGTAGCATGGGCATGCCTGTTACTGTCACCTACAATAAAGGTATCAAAAGTATATTTTGGATTAAGATTGCTGCGGCTTATGGCTTCCTTATAGGAGTCGGACATTACAGCAGTTTTAGAGGATTCTTTTTCAGACTCTGAAACAAGATTCTTCTTTTCATCTATTACAATATCTATATCACTGTTATTAATGGTTTCTCTTATGGAAGACAGAAGAAATAAATCAAATTCCTTTCTGTGAAGAAATTTGACTGCATTTTCACCAAGTTTCTCATCAACATAAAAATATACAGTATTATTTTTATATTCATATATTTTGAGAGAACGAATCCATGTGTTAATCATAATACTGGATATCTCATATTGTGTTTCAAGGAGTGATAATATATCCTCCCATTTACTTTCAATTAGTTCCTTCATAAAAACCTCCACTGGAAGTCAAAAATTAGTTTTATATTTAATAAAAATTGACATAGTTAATCAATTTACATACATGAACATACTATACTATAAAATTGATTATTTTTCAAGAAAATAAACCCAAATATACATTTAAATAGGTAGAAAAATAATTTTAAACAAAACCGGATAATTGAGTATCAAATAATAAAAAAGCAATTATGTAAAACAGTATTATGTTAAGTAAATGTTTATTAATAAAATTATATATAAACGTAAAATATGTTGAAAAATATAGAAAATGTTAATAAATCCACAACTAATTTACAAGTTATCCACAGGTTAATAACATTTTGTGGATAAAATTATGTAAATAAATTATGGTTAATTAGTCTATACAGTGTAATGTTATGAAAAGGCGTAAATAAAAAATTATTAAAAAATATATGTAAATTTAAATATATGCTTGACGTAGAGTAGATTTTTAAATATAATATGGGCTGGTGTCTTTTAAATAATAGCAGGGTATTACTTAAATTTGCTGTTATTTGAAAAGATATACATAGAATAAGAAGGAGGTAGGCTACAATGAAAATGACATTTCAGCCAAAAAACAGACAGAGATCAAAGGTTCATGGATTTAGAAAGAGAATGAGCACAGCTAACGGAAGAAAAGTATTGGCCGCAAGAAGAGCTAAAGGCAGAAAGCAGTTATCAGCATAGGTCACAGCTTATTGTGACCTTTTATTTTTCTTTTAATTTAATTTGAAAAAAATTTTAAGTGGAGTTTTATATGAAAAATATTGTGTCACTTAAAAATAGCAGAGAGTTCGGCAAGGTGTATAACCACAAAGAATCGTTTGCCAATAAAAATTTAGTGATGTATCTGAGGGCCAACAACTTGGATTACAGTAGAATTGGAATCTCTGTTAGTAAAAAAGTTGGTAATAGTGTGGTCAGACATCGGATAACCAGACTGATAAGGGAAAGCTACCGCCTTAATAGAGAAAAGCTTAAATCGGGATATGATATAGTTATTGTTGCCAGGAACAATGCAAAGGGTAAGAATTACAGTGAAATAAGTGGTTCATTTATGCATCTGGCAAGATTGCACAATCTTTTGGAGAATAGTGCAAATTAGGATGTAAATTCATATGAAAAGATTATGTATAGCTCTAATAAAAATGTACAGAAAATATATATCACCTTTAAAAAAGCATGGATGCTGCAAGTATTATCCTACCTGCTCAGCTTATGCAATTGAAGCATATGAAAAATATGGTTTTTTTAAAGGAACTTTTCTTACTGTATGGAGAATATTGAGGTGCAATCCTTTTTCAAAAGGTGGATATGATCCGGTACCATAGTTAAATCTGGAGGAAAATATGTTTTTAACACAACATAGTGGTGCTATCTTAGGACCAATCGCCCGACTCTTAGGAGTTGTAATCAACTGGATTTACGAGCTGCTTGAAAAAATAGGGATAAATAACATTGGTATAACTATAATCTTATTTACACTTGTAATCAGATTGTGTCTTTGTCCTTCTATTTATAAGCAGAATAGATCCTCAAAAATAATGAAATATATTCAGCCGGAGTTGAATAAGGTTACAAAAAAGTACAGAGGAAAAAAGGATCAGGAATCTATGATGGCTCAGCAGGCTGAGACCAGAAAAATTCAGGAAAAATATGGAGTAAGTATGACAGGAGGATGTTTGTCATCCCTTATACAGATGCCTATTTTCTTTGCCCTGTATAATGTAATCCAGAATGTTCCTGCGTATGTTCATAAGGTGTATAATCTATATGAGCCTATTGCAAAAGCAATTTACGGAAATAGTGATGCTATATCAAAGCTTCAGGAATTCCAAGGTGAATACAGTTCACTTAAAACAGTTGAATTAGATCCGAATAATATTAATACAATTATAGACGTACTTGCTAAATTTCCTGCTGATGCATGGGACAAGTTTAGTGGATTATTTAACAGTTCAAGTCCTATAGTTGATGCAATTAATCAAAATTCTGGAAAGATTACCGAGATTTATTCCTTCGTGGGAGGTATAGATCTTACAACCGCTCCCGGATTTGCATTTACATTTGCACTTATAATACCTGTTTTATCAATGGTATTCCAGTATCTCAGTATGAATGCTACGCCAATGCAGACAAACGGAGATCCTACCCAGGATGCTACAATGAAGTCTATGAAGACTATGATGAAGGTATTTCCTATTATGTCCTTCTTCGTCTGTGTAAGTGCTCCTGCAGGTGTTGGTCTTTATTGGGCAACAGGTTCACTTATAAGCTTTTTAACATCAAAAATTATAAATGCTTATTTTAAGCATTGCGATATGGAAAAAATTGTTGAAAAGGCTAAGAAAAAAGCTGCGAAAAAAATTGCAAAGAGAAAAGCAAAGGGTAAGAAATCCTTTATGGAGAGAATGCAGGAGTCGGCAGCCGGAAATTCACAGCAGACATCTACAGCTGCAAGGAATAATATTTCTACTGCAAGCCTGAAAAATTATACTTCTAATACAATGAAAAAAAATGATGGAAATGTAAAGTACAGAGAAGGAAGCCTTGCTTCAAAGGCTAATCTGATGCAGCATTATAGAGATGATAATAATGGAGGAAATTAATAGTGGAATTCAAAGAGTTTAAGGCTAAATCAGTTGATGAAGCTATTACCTTAGCGTCAATGGAGTTTGGAGTTGCCAGCGCTGATTTAGATTATGAGGTTATTGAAAAAGGTTCTTCAGGATTTTTAGGAATCGGTTCAAAGCCTGCAATTATTAAGGCAAGAAAAAAGGACTCATTTTTAGATGATATTAAGGAATACTTGAATAATCTGTTTAAGGCTATGGATATAGAGAGTGAAGTCAAAATAGATTTTGATGATGAAAATAAGACAATGGATATTGATGTGTCAGGTCCCGATATGGGAATTCTCATAGGTAAGCGTGGACAGACACTGGATGCCCTTCAGTACTTAATAAGCCTTTATGTTAATAAAAAGAGTGAATCTTATATAAGGGTTAAGCTTGATACTGAAAATTATCGTTCAAGAAGAAAGGATACTCTTGAAAATCTTGCAAAAAATATTGCATTTAAGGTTAAGAGGACTAAAAGGTCATTTACTCTTGAACCAATGAATCCATTTGAAAGAAGAATTATTCATTCAACTCTTCAAAATGATAAGTATGTTTCTACCAGAAGCGAGGGTGAGGAGCCTTACAGAAAGGTTGTAATATACTTAAAGAAGAATTAATAATAAAATGACTGCGCTATGCGCAGTCATTTTTATTTACCCATGCAAAATTCTGAAAAAATTTTATTAACGAGGTCATCTTCAAGCTCTTCACCAATTATTTTTCCCAGACTGCTGTATGCTGCCATAAGGTCTATGGTAAGAAAATCCTCTCCCATATTAAGAGACAGGCCTTCGATGACTCTGTTAAGGCTTTCCCTTGTCTCATATAAAAGATTTTTATGTCGTAAATTTGTTATATATATTTCGTTGTTGTAGGAAAGCTCATTATTAAAAAACATATCTTTTACTATATCTTTAATAACAGATTTCCCTGTACCTTTTTTTGCAGACAACTCTATAATCCGGGTATCAATATTTGAAGTTATCAACATTTTATCAACAACAATATCCATGTCATTTTTGTTTATTATGGTTATTACCTTTTTTGACCTTATTATGTCCATAATTTTGTAATCATTTTCGTTGAGGGGAATAGAGCCATCAACTATATAAAGTATAAGGTCAGCATTTTCAACATTGCTTTTTGCTTTATCAACTCCGATTTGCTCAACTACATCCCGTGTATCTCTTATTCCTGCTGTATCTACTATATTCAGGGTAATTCCGTCTATATTAATAAGCTCCTCCAGAGTATCTCGGGTGGTGCCCTCCACCTCTGTAACAATAGCCCTTTCTTCACCTAAAAGCATATTGAGAACAGAGGATTTACCGGCATTTGGTTTACCCACTATAACAGTTTTTATACCTTCTTTTATTATACGTCCATTGTCACTGGTTTTTATCAGGTTTTCCACAGTTATCAACAAATTATCAACAGTATTTCTAAGACTTTGAGGAAAAGTATGAAGGGAGTAATTTTCAGGATCATCAAGGGCAGATTCAATATATGCAATGTTATATAAAAGCTTTTCCCTCATATCCTGAATTATTCTTTTTAAACATCCCTGTAATTGTTTTACTGAAGATTGTACTGCCATTTCATTTTTTGCATGGATAAGATCCATTACAGATTCAGCCTGGGACATATCAATTCGCCCATTTAAAAAAGCTCTTTTTGTAAATTCGCCCGGTTGGGCAGGTCTTGCACCAAGTCTTATAATCAGATCGAGTATTTCCTTTAAAATGGTAATTCCACCATGGCAGTCAAATTCTACCACATCTTCTCTTGTGTAGGTTTTTGGTGCTTTCATAACCAAAACAACTACCTCATCATATATTTTACCATTATATTCTATGGTTCCATAGGCTGCGGTATAGCTTTCCATATCAGAAACAGCTTTTTTTGAATTATTGGGTTTAAAAATAATATTTCCTATTTCAATAGCCCTGTCACCACTAATACGGATTATTCCTATTCCTGAATTACCCATGCCGGTAGCTATGGCTGCAATTGTATCCATAATAAAACTCCTTTTTAAAGGTTATTTTTACAAGTATTTTTGTCTTGTTTGATACTAGCATAGGGATAATAATCAGTCAATACAGACTTTTAGAAAAAAACATGTAAAAAAAGCATAAAAAAATGTAACTTATGTTGCAAGAAAAAATAATTTTGTTAAAATAAGTCTTAGTGATTTTAAGGAAGAAGGATATAAGATGAGTAAGTCAGTTATACAGGAAGAATATGATGTTGTGGTTGTAGGTGCAGGACACGCCGGCTGTGAAGCGGCACTGGCTGCAGCCCGTCTTGGTCTTGAGACCATATTATTTACCATAAGCATGGACAGTGTTGCACTTATGCCTTGCAATCCCAATGTGGGTGGCAGCTCAAAGGGACATCTCGTCAGGGAAATAGATGCCTTGGGTGGAGAGATGGGAAAAAATATTGATAAAACCTATATTCAGTCTAAGATGCTTAATGTTTCCAAAGGACCTGCTGTTCATTCGCTAAGGGCTCAGGCCGATAAAGGGGAATATACTAAAGAAATGAGGCTTACCCTTCAAAATACCGACAGACTGACGTTGAGGCAGGCAGAAGTGTCTGAGCTGTTATATGAAATTGTGAATGTAGATGAGAATGAAAATGTAACCAGGAAAATAAAGGGTGTAAAAACATTTTCCGGTGCAATATATTATGCAAAGGCTGTTGTTCTTTGTACAGGAACCTATCTTAAGGCCAGATGTATATATGGAGATGTGGTTAATTATACAGGACCTAATGGGTTATCCCCTGCTAATCATTTGTCGGATTCAATGAAGGAGGCAGGAATATTTATAAGAAGATTTAAGACAGGAACTCCTGCCAGACTTGATAAAAAAACTATTGATTTTTCAAAGATGGAGGAGCAGAAGGGAGATGAGCATATTGTACCATTTTCCTTTACAAATACAGAGGATGATATTAAAAGGGAACAGATTTCCTGTTGGCTGACTTATACAAATGAAGATACACATAAGATTATAAAAGATAATATTGACAGATCTCCGCTTTTTTCAGGATTTATAGAGGGAACAGGTCCAAGGTACTGTCCGTCTATTGAGGATAAGGTTATGAAATTTCCTGATAAGAACCGACATCAGCTGTTTATAGAACCTGAGGGAGAATTTACAAATGAAATGTATATGGGAGGAATGTCCTCATCCTTGCCTGAGGATGTTCAATATGCAATGATTCATACTGTTCCCGGACTTGAAAATGTTAAAATTGTGAGAAATGCGTATGCTATTGAATATGATTGCATCAATGCCGTTAATCTTAAGTCAAATCTGGAATTTAAGGATATTAAGGGACTTTTTTCTGCCGGACAGATAAATGGAAGCTCCGGATATGAGGAGGCTGCTGCCCAGGGACTTATGGCAGGCATTAATGCTGCCATGCTGGTAAAGGGCAAGGAACCTGTAATACTTGACAGATCCCAGGGATATATAGGCGTACTTATTGATGATCTGGTAACAAAGGAGACACAGGAGCCGTATCGTATGATGACATCAAGAGCCGAATACAGGCTTTTGTTGAGACAAGACAATGCAGATCTGAGGCTTACAGATATTGGTCATTCAATCGGACTTATTGACGAAGAAAGATATGGAAGATTTCAGGATAAAAGAAATGCAATCAGGTCAGAGCTGGAAAGAGTGGAGCATGTTATGGTAGGTGCCAATAAAAGGGTTCAGGATTTTCTTATGGAACATAACAGTACACCATTAAAAACCGCTGCTTCTCTTGCAGAGCTTATCAGAAGACCGGAGCTTGATTATGATATGCTTAAGGAGCTTGATCCTGACAGAGAGACTGTGGGTGAGCTTTCAAAAGAGGTTGTTGAGCAGATTAATATAGCGATAAAATACGAGGGATATATAACAAGGCAGAAGCAGCAGGTAAATCAGTTTAAGAAAATGGAAAAGAAGCTTATCCCTGAGGACATTGATTATGATAAGGTTTCAAATCTCAGAAAGGAAGCCAGGCAGAAGCTGTCTGCCATAAGACCTTCATCTATTGGACAGGCATCCCGTATATCCGGAGTTTCTCCTGCTGATGTAGCTGTGCTTCTTATATATGTAACTTCATATGGTGAAGCATCGAAGAAAAGTTAAAGGGGAATTTTATGGAAAGACTATATTCATATTTTAAAGAAAATCTGGGAATGGATATCAGTGACAGACAAAAGGCTCAATTTGAAAAGTATTATAATATGCTTATAGAAAAAAATAAGGTTATGAATCTTACTGCTATTACAGAAAGGCATGAGGTTGAGCTTAAGCATTTTATAGACAGTATAGCTCTTGGCGGATATTTCAATTTAAAAAAGGACAAGCTAGATGTAATAGATATAGGAACGGGAGCAGGCTTTCCGGGAATACCGCTTAAGATAGCTTTTCCGTGGATTAATATGACATTATATGATTCCCTGAATAAAAGGGTAAAATTTATTCAGGAAGTAATTGCTGAATTAGAGCTTTCCCAAGGAGCTTCCGGTGAGGGAAAGTGTATTGCCATACATGGGCGTGCTGAGGAAGGGGGACAGGATAAATCACTGAGAGAAAAATTTGATCTTGTGCTTAGCAGAGCTGTGGCAAATATAACTGTTCTGGCTGAGTACACACTGCCCTTTGTTAAATTAGGAGGATACTTTATTCCATATAAAACGGAAAATGTCGATGAGGAGCTTGAACAGGGTAAAAAGGCAATCAGTATTCTGGGAGGAAGCGTCGAAGATATAAAAAAACTTACACTGCCGGATTCAGACATAGGCAGAAGCTTTATATTTATAAAAAAACAAAGAAAAACTCCCGGCATATATCCAAGAAAAGCCGGAACAGCAAGCAGACAGCCCCTTATCTAAAGGGGCTGTCTGCTTGCTTTCGATATTTAGAATTCATGATTATGTTTGTTATGTCTTTTTGTCTGGCGTTTGATACGAAGTTCATTTTGCCTTTCTTTCATGTTCTCTAATCCTTTTTTATCAGTAGGAAGCATTGTTTTAATCACAAAGTAATTACCATCCTTTGCCTGCTTAAATTTGAACTTACCTGCAACCAGACCATGATACCAACATTTACCTGCACCAATGTATGAGTTAGGAGAATTTGCAAACCAGAGTATACGCTTTGACAATTTTTTGCCACATCTGTAGCATCGCATTGTAAGCAGCTCCTTGTCTTCAAGAGCATCAAATTTACTGGGAAATTCTCTGGATATATGCTCCATATAATTTTTGTGATAGGAAATCAGTTCTTCTTCCTTTTCTTTTGGATTATTATACACATCATAAGTGTACCGGTCTTTCAGATCTTTTGGATTAATTTTGTGAAATACCATAGCGGTGTAATAAGCATCGTTCAGTGCTGAATGAAAGGGTCTGTCTATAGATATATCCAACTCATTAACTGCCCGTTCAAGCTTTACAATGGAATTATTATCATCCCGGACATCAGCATATATCTGTTGTATATTATAGTATTTCAGAGGAGATACAAGGGGCTTCAGATAATAGTAATCCATATTGCTCTGGAGATAGTTTAAATCCATGGAGCCCCAGGTACAAAAAATGTAATCCTTACCACACCATTTTATAAATTCCCTGCATACCATATCAAAGGGTCTGCCCTTTTTCAGGGTGTTTTCATCATAATTCAGTATACTCTTGACGTGAGGCTGCAGCTTCTTATATAACCTGGGCTTAACAATACTGGAATAAGAATCCGTTATATTAAGTTTTTCATCAAGCTTTACGGCTCCGATTTCAATTATCTCAAAGGGCATCCGTGGATTTTCCAAATCCCTGCCACAGCACTGATTCCATTCGAGATCAAATACTATGTAGTTCATAAATTGTCCTATTCTGCCTTAGACATCACTCTTAAATGTGAATATTCTGCAGATGAGTTGTCTTTGTTTTCAAGCTCCTTGCAAATGTCGTTAAGTATTTCCAAAGTTTCTGATGAGGACTTTGAATTTGCAGTGGCAAGCTGTTCAATAAGAAGGGCAATCTGATCGTTGCTGTTGACAATTTTTGTGGAATTATCAATGTCCTTTTTAATCTGCAGCTTGGCCAGTAACTTATTCTGCTCCATAAGCTGGTTATGAAGGCTTGCATTCTCAGTTTTAAGCTCTATAAGTGTGTCTAAAAGAGCTGACATACTCTGGTTTCGTGCTATTTCTTCTCTTTTTGATACGGAATATATACCCTTTTCAACCTTTGTGAGCTCATTTTGTTTGTCTATATTAATTGAGGCAATTTCATTAATTGTATTGAGAATACCATCTACAAGAAAGAAGGTATCAACAACAGCTATAAGTGAAATTGCAATAATGAGTTCAATACTTGAGGAATATGCGGTTATCAGATACAAATCCACAAGAAATGCAGCTACAAAAGCAACAGCACTTATAGTAAGTGAAGACTGTGATTTGTGTTTCATGTGCACCTCCCAATTCTGTCTGTTTACGTTTTTTACATTATAACATAGAACAAAAATTAATTCAATTGCTCATTAGCAGCAATCATAATGGTTGGAATAACCTGCTTTTTTCGTGAAACTACATTTTCAAGCTTAATGCTGCCACCGGAGACCAGCTCCAGCTTAAACGCCTTTGCAAGAAGCTGTTCAGCATCTTTTCCGTAATATAACAGCTCGGTATTTTCGGTATAGATATTAGTAAGCATGAAAAATAACATATCAACATCCTTATCCGGATATATGTGCATCATGTATTCTAACAGACGGGGCTTAAGGTTGTTTAAAATGTCTTCATCAAATGAAGTAATCTGTCCAATTCCAAAGGTAAAATTATCTGAGGTAAATATTTTGTAATCCTGATTAAATATTTCTTCATCGGATTTGTCACTCAGTCTGCTTCCTGCGTTAAACATTGAGGAAGCAAATTTTGGAATATTAATGCCTGCTATTTTTCCCAAAGACTGACATACAGATTTATCAATATCTGTGCAGGTAGGTGAACGGAACATAAGTGTGTCTGAAATAATAGCTGCGCATAGCAGACCGGCTATATCCTTTGGTATATCAACAGCATTTTCCATAAACATCTGATATATTATGGTTGCTGTGCATCCGAGAGGCTGATTTCTGAAATAGACAGGATTCATGGTTTGCAGTCCTCCTATTCTATGATGGTCTATAATTTCCAGTAAATCCACCTCATCTATACCATCGATAGTCTGGGATCGTTCATTATGGTCAACCAGTATTACCTTTTTAGGATGAGCATTCAGATAGTTACGTTGGGAAATAAGCCCTACATATTTTTCATTTTCATCCAGTATAGGATAATACTGATGCCTTTTGCTTGCCATAACATCCCTTATGCCAGTGATATAATCTTCTGTGGAAAAGGTAATAAGATTATTTTTAATCATAAAGTAATTAATAGGAATACTCTGGTTCATAAGTCTTGCAACGGTATAGGTATCATAAGGGGTAATAATAATTGAGCAGCCTCTGTCCTCTGCCAGCTTGGTAATGGTTTTAGATACAGTTGCCCCGTCACAGATTATAATACACTGGGCATTCATTTCAATGGCACAAAGCTGTGATTCATATCTGTTGCCCAGGATAACAATGTCATCTTTATCAATATACTGCTCCATCATATCGGGATTTGCTGCGGCTATGAGAACCTTTCCCTTTTTGACCTTTTCCTTTTCGTCGCCCACAACCAGGGTTGCGGACAGGGTTTCAATTATGTTGGAATAAGGCGTCTTTGCTGTTGCTATTATTTTGTTGTCGTATACATCCAGATAGGACATAGCGATATCCTTAATTGTGATTAATCCGTAAAGATTTTCTCGTGAATCTACGGATGCTAATGTAGTAAGGTGATTTTCGTTTAGTATTTCCCATGCCTTCTTTATTGAAATATCCTTTTGAACACCCTTCATATGTCGGTATTCCACATCCTTAACCTGGGTATATACATTTTCCACAAGGGAAGGTGGAGTAATTTTAAAGTAATTCAGTACATATTCTGTTTCTGCGTTCAGCTCTCCTGCACGCATAGGAATATACCTATCGGAGCTGATAGCATTTTTCAGATAAGCATAGCAGATAGCTGAGCATATGGAGTCGGTATCCGGGTTTTTGTGGCCAATTATATATATGGCTTCGTTATTTGAATCGGGCATAATGAACCTCCTTAAGTTAAAAAATGTCAAAGATACCAATATAACTATTAGAATAGTATTGGAATAGCTATCAATGGCTTCATATATGTTTTTTCTACACAGAAATTTGCAATCGAGATATCACCTGTAGTATGAGAGTTAATAGCAGTTATATTATCTAATCGGTGTTTACAAGCGCTGATAAGGAAAAACATATGGGAAAAAATCCAATAAAATATTATAACATAAAATTAAAGCAGAATGGTGAATTGACTCATCATTAAAATAGTTTCATTGAAATGGATGTTCTTAATGAGGCTTTGATATTTTAGTTTTTCTGTTGCAATGTTGCGTCAGATAATCTGCCATATAGATTTTGATCTCCTTCCTCTCTATATGTCTCAAAGGTTCCTTCAACTACAATTTCAGCATTATCATCCGGATACTCATCCGGATATATATGAGAGCCATCATCCCACACAAATTCCATTCCCTGGGTACAGCAGGCGGTTGCATCCTGAATAATACAATAAAAATAGTATTTTTTTGTAGGCTCATAATAGGTTGCGTAAAAGTTTCCGTCAATACGGAATGTTTTTCCTTCATATTCCTGAGGTGTCATCATCATCTGATATACCGTTGCAAATACCATAGAGCTGCTCATTTGTGTAAGGTCATAATCAACTGTTGTATCTGGATTTTTTACATCTTCTTCTTTGTTTATCATACTTTCTGTAGTCTTGCTCGGTTCTACATTAGTTGTAGTTGAAGCTTCCTCATCTATCGAAGCTTCAGTCGTATTGTCATTATTAACTGTCTGATTATCTATTATCTGGTTAACTGAATTTGTGTTGCTGACACCTTTTTCATCCACGTTTTTTCTATTACTACATCCGGTTATCAGAAAAATACATAGAAATATAACCATACTTTTTATCAAATTTTTCATGATCTTCCTCCTGTTATTTTCTCCACACCACGGCAGGCTATAAATACCACAATATTTATTGTAACAATTGTTGAGCCTACTGGAGTACCTGCCAGAATTGATAATAAAATTCCAATAACGGCACAGATTACAGATAACACTACAGAACAAATTGTAACACTAAAGAATGTTTTATATACACGCATTGCCGACAATGCCGGAAATATTACCAGTGCCGAAATCAGTAACGAACCCACTAAATTCATGGCAAGAACAATAATTACCGCGGTAATGACAGCTATTAAAAGATTGTAAAAATCTGTTTTCATTCCTGTGGCCTTTGCAAATGTTTCATCAAAAGTAACAGAAAATATCTTCTGATAAAATGTAATAAAAACAATTACAACAATGAATGATAAAATACTGCACAATATCACCTGCTCCTTTGTCAATGTCAATATAGATGTTGAACCAAACAGTGTGCTGCATACGTCACCTGAAAGATTAGAACCTGTGGAAAACAGATTCATAAGCAGATAGCCGATAGCCAATGCTCCTACAGAAATCATGGCAACCGCTGCATCGCCCTTAATTTTTGTGTTCTGACCTGCCCGTAACAGTAAAACAGCACAAATTATGGTTACAGGTAAAATGAATATCATAGTATTCGTAAAATTTAGAACTGACGCTACTGCCATAGCTCCAAAGGCAACATGTGATAGGCCGTCTCCAATAAAGGAAAATCGTTTCAGCACCAAAGTAACCCCCAACAGGGAGGAACAAAGTGCGATCAAGATCCCAACAATGAGGGCATATCTAACGAATGGGTACTGAAAATAAAAATATAATTTATCTATCAATAGTACACCTTCTTTCATACTCCTGCTTTGTTCCATAAAATATCTCTTCTCCGATATGAAGTATATGGCTGGCATAGCTCATCGCAGCCTTTATATCATGAGAAATCATAATAACCGTAATCTTATCTTCACAATTTATTTTTTCAACAAGACGATACATTTCTCCTGTAGCTTTGGGATCAAGACCGGATACAGGTTCGTCTAACAATAATATTTTTTTTGTCGCACATAAGGCTCTTGTTAATAAAACTCTCTGCTGCTGCCCTCCCGAGAGTTCACGGTAACATTGATTTTCCAAATTTGTAATATCAAGTTTTTCCATCATTTCCTTTGCACGCTTTTTTTCCGGCTTTTTATAAAATGGCCGTATGCCGATGCGATTCTGACATCCGGAGAGAACAATCTCTCTCACGGATGCAGGAAAATCCTTTTGTATTACTGTCTGTTGTGGCAAATATCCTATTTCATCACTCTTTACTCCGGCTCCAAACAGAATTTTTCCACGAATGGGCTGTTGCAGATTAAGTAATGTTCTCATCAGGGTTGACTTGCCTGAACCATTTTCTCCAATAATACAAAGATAATCTCCACTTTTCACACAAAAGTTAATATCCTTTACTAATATCTTTCCATCATAACCTATCGCCAGATTTTCGCAAGTAATCTGTTCCATAATTCCTCCTATTGCAATGCTTCTTTTAAAACATTCAAATTACTTTCCATAACCGAAAGATATGTCGTTTTGTTTTTAACATCTTCAGAGGTTACAGACTGCATGGAATCCAGCGAAAGAATTTCCTGGTTCTTATCCTTTGTGTTATCACGAATGGTTTTTGCAATTTTTGAATCGGAATTTTCAATAGTCATAATTGTTTTAAGGCCAAGCTCATCTACTTTCTTTGCAAGGAATGATATTGTCTCAAAGCTTGCCTCACTCTCTGCAGAGCAGCCTGCAAATGCTGCGTAATAATTTAAACCGTAATCATCCACCATGTAACGGAATGGGAAACGGTCTCCAAAAAGCAATGTTTTCTGTGAAGCATTCGCTGTCACATCCTGATACTGGGAATCAAGTGAAGCAAGACGCTTGTTATAAGAAGTAACGTTTTCTAAATAAACGTCTTTATGGCTCTGATCTATTTTTCCTAAGGCTTCTGCAATCGCATTACAAAGAATCTGTGCATTTCTTAGTGAGAGCCATACATGTTCGTCATATTCTTTCTCCTCATGCTCTGACATCTCCTCAGCAATCTCTGTACCTGACATATCTGCCGGATAATAGGTAGGCCAATTATCCATTTCCTCAGATAATGCTTGAAAACCATCATTGCCGGTATAGATATGGAAATGTTCTGCTTCACCCGGAGCAATACCATGGTCACTGAACTGAACATATTTAGGTGCATCGGCATCGCCTCCTGTGGCTTCAAAAAAGTAACGGACACCTCTGCTGCCCGATTCATAATCGTAAATCTTATAGCCCTTGTATTCATAAGTTGCTTTTGATTCAGTTCCGTCTTTCACAAAACAAATGGTATTATTTTCAGCATTAATTGTAATCTGAGAAACCGAAGTCTTGTAGCCATTTTCATAATATGATTTGTATTCTTCGGCTGTTTTATTTCCGTTTTCTGCTTTTTTCTCCATAACCTCATCTAAAACACCATTTTGCAGATAAGGATACACAGACTGCCAAACACCATCCCAGTCGGATAATGTCCTATCTTGTACATCACTGTCATCAAAATGTGAATATCCATGATTGTGATCTTCCTCTGCCTGCATTCCCGGTACTGCTTCTTCTGTTTTTACATTGTCTTTTAAGACATCCAATAAATTAATTACCTGCATATCTTTATTAACAGCTTCCTTTAATGCATCTTCTACCCATGCATCTGATTCTCCTCCTACATAAATGAAAAGGTCGCAATCGGAAATTTTCATGATATCATCTGCGGTAGGCTGATAACTATGCAGATCAACTCCATTATCAAGAAGCATTGTAAGCTCTATATCCGATACTTCATCTCCGGCAATTTCTTTTACCCAGTCATATATCGGGAATATGGTTGTAACGACTTTAATCTGCTTATCACTATTGTCTTTTGTCTGAATATTAGTATTGGAATTATTTCGACCACAGGCGGAAAGACAGAATACTGCCATAACTGCCACCAAAAGAATAGAAATATATTTTTTCATTGAATAAAACCTCCGTTTTTATCTTAATTTTTCTAAAAAAGAGTACAAAAACAAAAAGGTATACCCTTTGGATTACCTTCTATGCTTTAAAGATAATTTTATTCAATTATTTAATCTTACCTTTTGACTTATAAGAGATGTGCTTGAAACAAATAAAGCTTCACCCATTATCAACAATACGAGTATAAGGGATAATGGATTCATAATTGCACGAGCAATCACGCCTGTATTCAGATTCTTTAATGTCTGTTCGGCCTGATGTATATTGGCGCAGATAGGGCAGTCTTCACCCGTACAGTTGTGATTTTCTTCCTTTGCAATAGAGAAAAGAGAAGCAAATGTAACAATCAGAAATATAACGCATATTGCCATTGAAAAAATTTTTCTTTTTTTAGTATTCATTTGCTTCTCCTTTCCCACAATCATATTGTGCTTCTAATTTTGCATTTTCTTGCATTCACTGCATATCCCATAAAATACTGTACGCAGGGAATCCATCTCAAATCCATGATGTTTCATCATATGTTGTTTCAGACTGTCTACTTCATTGCACTGCAAATGATTCAATTTTCCACATTTTTCACATTTGCAGTGATAGCATACCATCTGTGTTTCCGTTTTGTAACTGCCTATATATTCAAAACAGGCACCACTGGTCCCAGTTACAACATATTTAGCAACCACACCCTCTTTAACCATTTTCTCCAAATGACGATAAACTGTTGTTGTTCCGATTGCTATCCCCTTTGTCTGAAAATAATCACATATATCATTTACTGTAACATGGCTGCCTTGAGCTGATTTCAAAAAGGTAAGTAATTCGGTCATTTGTTTTGTCTTATATGGTGCTTTAGCCAAATCAATCACCTCCTTCAATTTGAAAACAGTTTTCATTTTATCACAAAGTTGAAATTTGTCAATATAATTTGGAAATCATTTTCATATTAAAACAATTATTTTTTACGAGGCCACATTCTTTTCAATTCATTCGATAAACCGGAATTAAATTATTATACAAAGGCATCATAGGGTGCTTTATCATCGAAAGGCTCTTTTTTACTGAATTTAGCGGATTCATCAATATGTGCAAATATGTTTTCAGAGTATTTTCTGATGCCGCTATGTCCTGTACATACATATTCCGGCTGGATTTGAACAATACGCTCCTTCAATTTCAGTAATGATCTTTTGTTCATATCGGGGTACTGGGTAAAAAAATCAAAAAAACTATATCCTCCGTTATCATTTATTGCAAGGCAGTCACCGGTAAACAACACTTTATTATCAACAATATAGCAGGTATGCCCCAGGGTATGTCCGGGAGTGTAGACAGCCTGCACTCGGATTCCCTCTATATCAAAGGTCTCATCATTATCTATGGAATAGTAACCGTCCTTAATTCTGACACAGTTTTTTAATTTCAATCCAAACTTTTTCATTCTGTATGTAGCTCTGTCTAAGTATACCTTTTCTTTTTTTCCTAAATATACCTGTGCGTTCGGATATATATTTGTTCCACATATATCAATCCCTCCGCAATGGTCAACGTCTGCATGAGTAATAAAAAGGTATTTGATATCCTTTGGATTAATATTAATCTTCTTAAATGATTTATCTAATCCACGATAATTTAAATGCCCCGAATCAATAGCTATTGTTACCCCGTTCTTTGTATAAAACCACAAATTTACATCACCTTGCCTGATACAGCTTATTCCATCCTCATATATTCCTGTATTGGCAGGGTTGCAATACTTTTTGCCTTTCATAATGTGACGCTTTATTTTGTCATCAAAAAAATACATAAATTTCATAACAGAACTCCTTTTACTGATAATTTTACAATGAGTATAAGTTATAAAATTATATTTTACTATCAAATATCTGCTATTTTTTTGAGCCCATTAACACATCTGTAATGGAAATTCCCATTAAGGTCTTGCATGTATAAGCAAGATGAGCCGGACTTGAAAAACCACTTTCCATTGCCGCATGGGTAATTTTTTTCCCTAAACTGACTAATTTGTATGCACGCTCCATCCTGCGAATCAAAATATAGCTTTTTAGTGAAATTCCTACTTCCTCTTTAAATAGATGTGTCAATCTGCTTTCTGAAAGAAAAACTGATTTGGCAATGTCCTTAACGTGGTAAGTTAACCATTCTCCGGAAATCATTTTAGAAATAACCTGTTCAATTCTTGTATCTCTTGCATGGGTACTTTCTATGGATATATCTAAATTTAGCAGGATTTTGTCAATCAGTTGTATAACTTCTTTATCAGACAGACTCTTAATGTCTTTAGTAATACTTTCAATGTTTTCATTGATTGCATAATAATTATCATCATATAAATATTTGTCTGATAATTGCTCAGCAACGGTGCTTGTCGGTTCAATTAATAAAAAGAAATCGTAATTACATTTTTCATTGACAACATGTTCAATATTTGATTTTAATATAATAATATTGCCTTGTATTTTTTTATTCTCTGCTATGATGTTGCAACCGTGTATTCCAAAAAATAAGTGCATAAAAGGATGCTTGTGAATATCTGTCTTATTATAGGTTGGCATAACTGTAATATATGATTCATCAAATATTATACGACTCATTATATTTTACCTTTCGTAAATTCATGTTTTACTCAATTTGCTGTAAAAGCTGCTTTTGTACCACTAATTTTCGTTTCTTTGTTCCCACTCCTATATGAAAAAAGTGGCAATGAATTATTTTCATTACCACTAAAGATTAGCGTCTCCTATAGGAATCGAACCTACAATAGAGTCTTAGGAGGACCCCGTTATATCCATTTAACTAAGGAGACAAATGCCGTATTTTTACCCACTGGCATATTATAAAGTATTTTCATAAAAAAGTAAATAGAAACTTTGTACCTAAGGCTCAGGTATTAAATCCGGATAACGTTGGGGCATCTGATCGGGTTTAAAATTATTGTTAAATTCTAATATATCCCTGGAGCCAGATTTCCCCGCGAAATCTTCTTCCTTCCTTAGGCTCTCCCTGTAAATCCAGGCTATTAATTCCTACATTAAGCTGAATGCCGTTTGCTTCAACCAGGATGCTGTAAACAGTTTCATTTGAGTAGGGATTAATCAAGGTTGAAACCTTTAGTATATTTCCAATAATCATGTAGTGGTCACATTCAACTCCGCAAGGAATAAAACTGGTATCAACAATGGAGAAAATGTCTTCATTTCTTATTCTGCCGGCCAGAGACGTATAGGTATCCATTTCGCTTATGGTAAGATTCTCTATGGCTTCTGTGTCACCCTGTTTTGCGGCAAATAGCATGGAATCCCGCATAGTTCTATAATCATCCTCATATTTTCTTTGAAACTTATTTTTTTGCACACCCAACAGAATAGAACCACTTATGGAGAGTGCAGATAAGCTTACCAGACTTATATTACGGTTTGAATAATTCAACCATTTAGACTTTGCATAGTCAGCTATGTTTAGCACATAGAAAATTAATGTAAAGCCGAGGCGATAATCCTCACATACGCCGGCATAGGCCTCTTTATCGCTATGCTTTTCAATAGTAATTGATTCATAGTTCATCAGAACATCACCCTTCATGTACGGGAAGAAATGCTCTATGGATAATTCACCGGATACATTATATTCACCTAAAATGGATATCCCCATAGGTGAAACACAATCTCTTTCAAATTGAATCAGGGATGTGTTTACACTTACGGTGGTAACTATTTTTCTATGGGGGCTCTTTAGGCAAAGTCTGTAAAGTGGCTCAAGCTGCTTACGTTCTTTAATATTGCTTAAGCCTATAGCGCGTAGATAGGAATGCATATACTACTCCTTATTTTATAACAGTCTTACCACCCATATAAGGTTGAAGAACCTTAGGAATGTTAACACTGCCGTCTTCATTCAAATTGTTTTCAAGAAATGCAATAAGCATTCGAGGTGGTGCAACAACAGTATTATTCAATGTATGGGCAAAGTATTTTCCGTCCTTACCCTTTACCTTAATGCCAAGACGACGAGCCTGGGCATCACCGAGATTTGAGCAGCTTCCAACCTCAAAATATTTCTTCTGTCGTGGAGACCATGCTTCCACATCATAGGATTTAACCTTCAAATCAGCCAAGTCGCCGGAACAACACTCAATAGTTCTTACAGGTATGTCCATAGAGCGGAATAGGTCAACAGTGTTTCTCCAAAGCTTATGGAACCAGTCCATGCTATCTTCCGGCTTGCACACAACAATCATTTCCTGCTTTTCAAACTGATGTATTCTATATACGCCTCTTTCTTCAATTCCGTGAGCACCCTTTTCTTTTCGGAAACATGGTGAGTAACTGGTTAAAGTCTTTGGAAGGGCATCCTCAGGGGTGAGGGTATCAATGAATTTACCAATCATGGAATGCTCACTTGTACCGATGAGGTAGAGATCCTCGCCTTCAATCTTGTACATCATGGCATCCATTTCCGCAAAGCTCATAACACCGGTTACTACGTTGCTTCTAATCATAAATGGAGGAATACAATAGGTAAATCCTCTGTCAATCATAAAATCTCTTGCATAGGAAATTATGGCAGAATGTAACCGGGCAATGTCCCCCATAAGGTAATAAAAGCCATTTCCAGCAACCTTTCTTGCACTGTCTAAATCTATGCCGTTAAGCTTTTCCATAATGTCTGTATGATAAGGAACCTCAAAAACAGGTACAGCGGGTTCTCCGAACTTTTCAAGCTCTACGTTTTCAGAATCATCCTTTCCGATTGGAACAGAAGGGTCAATAATGTTAGGAATTACCATCATCTTCTTCTTTAATTCTTCTTTTATCTGAGGTTCTTCCTTTTCTAATTGAGCAAGGCGGGCTGCATTTTTTGCGACCTCTTTTTTTACTTCTTCGGCTTCGTCTTTTTTACCCTGTGCCATAAGGGCACCAATCTGCTTTGCAATAGCATTTTTCTTTGCACGCAGATCATCTGCTTCCTGCTGCAGGGCTCTTGCCTTTTTATCAAGCTCAATTACTTCATCTACTAAGGAAAGCTTACTATCCTGAAATTTTTTCTTTATATTCTCCTTTACAACATCTGGGTTTTCTCTTACAAATTTAATGTCTAACATAGCGTTCTTCCTTTCATTATATAAATATAAAGTATTGCATAAAATTATAAATCAAAATTAATATTATCTTCAGATGACATAGATTTTATTTCTTCGTCAATTGTTTTAGCCTTTTCAATTGCATCCTTCTCTTCCTGGGAAAGTGGAATATAGGATTCTCCTTTAATTATTTCCTTCGCATAAATATAACAGCCCTCACGGCTATGCATGGCATTTATTGTGACACCGGTATTTTCTTCGTTAAGAAGAGCAAGGACAAAGCTAAGCTCACCTGACATTTTATCAAAGGCATCATATTTTACAAGACCCATTTTGTTGTAGCAGGTAGAAAGCTGATTCTTAATTATTTTATGCTCCTTTGTTACCCGTTTGGCATTAGCTTTTACCTGGTCCATCTCCTTAAAACGCAGGCGGATTACCTTTTCCAAATCAGCACCCTTTTTTCCACTCATGAGAGTGTAGTATTTGCGGTTTATAATATTAATTTTATTAATGACTATTATAGTTGTAGATACAAGAAATACGACTAATATCAACAATATATATATTATGGTTGTGAGCTTCATTCCAAGCACTGTTTCACTCATTAAGAATACCTCGTTCTATATAGAATAGTCCATCTTATTTTGCACTGTATAGCAATTGGGTTATTCTGTCTAAATCCTCTTCGGAATAATATTCTATTTCAATTTTACCCTTGTTTTTACTTTTTGCTTTGATGGTAGCTTTTGTTCCAAGGATATTTTTAAGGCGGTCTTCTATCTCAGAATACAGGAAGGATAAATCCTTATTCTTGTCAGAATTATTATCCTCCGGCTTTTTTCCGGAAAGAAGCTTTTTAACATAGGTCTCGGTCTCTCTGACACTAAGCTTCTTGTCAAAAATGTACAATGCAGTTTCGTACTGTAACTCCGGATTTTCTATGGAAATAAGTGCCCTTACATGTCCTGTACTGAGCATGTCATCGATAAGCATTTGCTGTACTTTATCAGTAAGTTTCAACAATCTGAGTGAGTTTGTAATGGTTGTCCTGCTTTTTGATACCCTTTCTGCCACTTCATCCTGCTTAAGATTAAATTCTTTTATTAATCTGTCATAGGCATGAGCTTCTTCAATTGGGTTAAGATCCTCACGCTGAATATTTTCAATGAGGGCAATCTCTACAACCTCCTGGTCAGAGTAGTCTTTAATTACAACAGGAACTTCTTTTAAACCGGCAAGTCTGGCAGCTCTCCATCTACGTTCTCCGGCTATGAGTTCATAAAAGCCTTTTCTTTTTACAACAACAAGAGGCTCAATGACTCCAAACTGTTTTATTGATTCAGCCAGCTCAGTAAGAGCATCTTCATCAAAGTGCTTTCTTGGCTGATTTTTGTTGGGTTCGATTCGGTTTATATTAAGAGTTTGCTCCACCTTTTTTATAACTTCCTTTATTTCGGTTTTTACTTTTGGGGAGACTGCTCCTGAATCAGCCCTTGAAGTTTTTGAATCTCCGGTAGGAATAAGATTGTCAAGACCTCTTCCTAATCCTCTCTTTGGTGCCATAATATTCCTCCTTAGAATATGCGTATAAAAGTAAATATATATCATATAAGCAATCGGCTATCATAGTGCAATAGCTGACAAATTCAAAGGTAATTTGCAGGTATAATATAACAAGCTTTGCAAATAACGTGAAATGCAGCATAAATATTTAAACTGGTTTACATAATATAGCATGAGTAAAAACTACATATTACCGTATAGCTTGTTGTTTATTACCTCTTCTGCTAAATCCCTGTAACCCTGTGCTCCTGCCGAACGGCTGTCATACAGATTAATTGGCAGACCAAAGCTGGGTGCCTCTGCCAATCTTACATTTCGCGGAATTATAGTCTTATATATAAACTGATCCAAATTGTTTTTTACATTTTCAACAACCTCTAGAGATAAGTTGGTGCGTGCGTCATACATGGTAAAAACGACACCTTCAATTTCCAATGTTTTATTAAGTTTCTGTTTAATCAGGTCAATTGTATAAATTAACTGGGACAAGCCATCCAGAGCAAAAAATTCACATA
>DLKL01000011.1:44772-54377 GCA_002476495.1 Lachnospiraceae bacterium UBA7589 | reverse complement strand
ATTGAATAGGAACCAGTACGGTATCTGCGGCAGTCATAGAGTTAACTGTTAAAACACCTAATGCCGGAGGACAATCAATGATTATAAAATCATATTTGTTTCTTATGCTTGAAAGCAGCTTCTTCAGAATATATTGAGGCTTTTCCAACTCAATAAAATCAACCTCTGCACCTGCCAGCTCTCTGCTTGAGGGTAGAACACTTATATCAAGGTTTCTATCAAGTGGGTGAACTATCATACATTCTCCTATATTACATTCCTCAAGCATCGCATCATATATAGTATAGTTAAGAGAATTTTTATCTATGCCAAAACCACTTGTCAGGTTTCCCTGGGGATCCATATCTACTGCTAATACCTTTTTTCCTTTTTCAGCAAGACATGCAGCTAAATTAATTGATGTTGTTGTTTTGCCAACACCACCCTTTTGGTTGGCTATTGCTATAATTCTACCCATAATCAGACCTCCATACTTATCCAACATTATATCACTTTATGACTTTTTTCGCCATATCTAAATATGGGGTGTTAATAATGAAATGTACAATATATAGATGATAGTACCAATCTTTTACATGTAGATAGACAGATAGATGAACAATGCAATTTTAAGAAGCTTACAATACAATAAGATGCCAGCACCTAAATACGTTTCACGTGAAACGTATCTCGTATCTATAAAATGTGATTGATGTAAAATATACCCATCTATAATGGTACAAATAGTAATTCTATATTGCACCATATTGTAGATGCGTACTTATAAATATAATTCCATTGAAAACATAATTTTACTAAATACATAATTGTATTAAATATGTTACAGACGTGCAGGAACATGTACACTCTGATATATAATAAATTTAAAAAACATGTTAATGTACAACGTGTGATTAATTATAGCGAGGTGATAATTAAATATATTAAAATATTAGATGAACAGCAACATGCAATGTGTGGCCAATGTTATAAATGTTTTATTAGTAAAATATTTTTGAGCCTGGATATAAAATGTAACAGAAATTGTCTGTAAGATTACCACTATAATTTATAGTAGCGTTTCAATATAACAAATGAGCATAATGTGAATTTTCAAATTGAGGAAATATTTAAAATATCCAAGTTTGAAATTAAAGAATAGTACTTGTACTGCTTTTGCAATAGTACAAGTATAGCCAAAACTACAAAATGCAATTTTTAATGGCAAGTAAATTTACTTTCTGCCAGAACAAATTATGCACTTAAATAGTACATCAAATCAAAATTAATTATCTGGATATATAACTGTTTTCTAATATGCTTTGCCTTTACTATGATAATTATATTGAAATAATAAAACTGATTGCTGGTATATAAGGTTATACATTTGATATGTTTCACGTGGAACATATTTTTATAAAAAGTTACTGACACTATTAAAAAACATACCGATAAATATATACTCATAATAGTTGTAATAGTATAGTTAAATTTTTATTTTGTTAATTTCTATATAACTAAATAAGAAATCTGAGCTTAGATAAAGTCTACATTAAGTAAAAACTTATTCAATTAAAAAACAATTGCATACGTGAAAACAGAAGATCGCAATTTTATATAAGAGTTTTACGAGTTTATAAATATACAGACATATAGTAATTAGGTGTGTTCAGAAACTACTGATATTTATAGGTAAATATATCATTATGGGATTAAGGACTGTAAATAGTATTATCGACTTTTAAGCCCGGAATATGTAATGTGTTATATTATATTATATTATATTCACAAAGCTTCTTTAATCTTGTTTGAATATTTCTTCACATCAAAATGTGTTATGTTTTACGATTGTAATGTTTCACGTGAAACACAATTGTTGCTATGAGTTTTGTATTTATGTGTTAAACAAACCAAAACGCAAAATTAGACATACAGAACTTTTGAATGTGTGCATAAAAAAACAAATAGTATTATAAAATATGATTGAAAATATTTTGAGTAAAACTTGTAACTTTTTATACTACAAATTTGCTGCTTTTAGATATATAGCGTTTAACAAAAATATCCAGATTTAAAATGGGAGTAAATGCAGAACGAAATATGGTTGACATAAATACAAATATAAGTAACTTAAAATGCTATTAAATATACAAATATAAAAGCTAATTATGATTAAGGCTAAAACAAACAAACGTTCATGCACTTCAAATGGTAATAAGTGATAATATTCATGTTTCACGTGAAACTTATCAACATGTAAAAAATTTGATTTACATATTTCTACATAAATATGTGGATAAGTCTGTGGATAATGTGTATAAATTCTATAAAGAAAACTATATATTGTGCTTATAAAATATTAATCACAATATATGGATATTTAAAGAAAAAAATATTAGATGGTTCTGCTATATGCATAAAAGACAAGAAAGATGAAAGGTATAACTACCACTTCATCTTTCCTGTAAACCTGTGTTTAGGTCTAAAATAATATATTTGTGAATGATTTTTCCGTTGCTTTACTTTTTTACATTTGTTCAGGACATTGTATTCCAAGCAATAATAAAGCATCTCTAATAGATTTTTTGGTAAGATAAACAAGGGTAACCCTTGCATCTCTGACCTTTTTATCGTCTACATTTATTCTACACACATTGTAGTATTTGTTGAAAGCTTGAGCAACATCCATAGCAAATCTGGCAACAACAGATGGTTCATATTTTTCTGAGGCATCAAGAACAACTCTTGGAAATCTGCTGATGGTTTTTAAGAGATCCATTGCTTCGGCTCCGGTTAAAAGAGAATAATCTATATTTAAGGAAGGAGAAAAGTCATTAACCTTTCTTAAAATGCTTGCACAACGGGCATAAGTGTATTGAACATATGGGCCTGTTTCACCATCAAAATTTAAAAGCTTTTCCCATTTGAAAGATACATCCTTAATTCTCTGATTGTACAGGTCGTTAAATAGAACTGCCCCTACGCCGATTTTTTTGGCAGTTTCGTCCTTGTCGGGAATATCAGGATTTTTTTCTTCAATTATTTCTTTTATCTTTGAAATTGCTTCAAGAAGAATGTCTTCAGCATATACAATATTGCCGCTTCTTGTTGAAAGTTTAGCTCCCTCAAGACTTACAAGACCGTAAGGAATATGAATAAGCTGCTCCTTTGCCCAATCATTTCCTAATAATTCTACGACCTTAAAAACTTGAGAAAAATGTAACTTTTGTTCCTGCCCGGTAACGTATAAACACTTTACAAAATTATAGGTCTTTTTTCTGTAAAAGATTGCAGCCAGATCTCGTGTTGCATATATGGAACTTCCGTCATTCTTCAATATAAGACATGGGGGCATATCATATTCAGAAAGGTCAACAATTTTAGCACCATCGCTTTCTGTAAGGAGATGGGCATCGTCAATCATTTTTACAATCTGTGCAGTTTTATCTCTATAGAAACTTTCACCGTTATAGCTGTCAAAATCTATACCGAGAAGATCGTAGGTTCTCTTATATTCAGTAAGACTTATGTCCTTAAACCACTGCCAGATTCGCAGCGCTTCCTCATCACCATTTTCCATTTTGTTAAACCATGCCCTGGCTTCATCGTTAAGAGAAGGGTTGTCTTTTGCCTCGTCATGAAATTTTACATATAGGCGCATAAGCTCTGAAATGCCTTCCTTTTTGACAGCATCTTCATTTCCCCAGGCCTTGTAAGCAACAATAAGCTTACCAAACTGGGTGCCCCAATCACCAAGATGGTTAATACGAACAACATTATAACCAAGTTTTGAAAATATTTTGTATAGAGAATTGCCAATAATTGTAGTTCTAAGGTGTCCGACATGAAAATTTTTCGCAACATTAGGGGATGAATAGTCAATACATATAGTTTGGCCATTTCCTACGGATGACGAACCAAAAGTCTCCTCAAGAGCGGGTTCAATCATAGATTTAACAAAGGTTTCTTTATTTACATAAAAGTTAATATAAGCACCTGCAACCTTAATATCGTCAAGAAACGGAACATCACCTATTGCTGATCTTATGTCCTCGGCAATAAGCTGAGGAGCTTTTTTCATAGTTTTGGCCAATCTGAAGCATGGGAATGCAAAGTCACCCATGTCAGGCTTTGGGGGTATTTCGATTAATTCAAGTATATCATCCAAGGGAAGTCCCTCAACATTATTAAATATTAGTTCTCCAATCTTATTTTTCATAGCTTCTATATATATCCTCCAGTTTATTTAGTTACAATTTAAAGCATCAATCAGTTTAAGACATTGCAATATCAAAAAGTATCAACAGGTTTTGTTGTTAAGCTGTTATACCTTCAAATACATCAGGTGGTTCAGATTATTTATTCCGTATTCAGATTATTCATTCCTTAATTGGAAAACTGAATTTTATAATAGTTCCTTTTTCGGGATTTTCCCCTATATTAAAATCTCCTTCCAAAAGATATATTATCTCATGAGCCCGATGAAGACTACTATACCAAGGACTTTGAGAAAGGTAATCGGAGCTTATTCCTATACCATTATCAGACAGGTTTACATCAACCTTGTTTTTGCTAAGGCAAAGACGAAAGACGATACTGTTTCCCTTGGAATGTCTGTATATATTATCAAAGAAAATATTAAGTAAATATATAAGATTAATTGTAAAAACAGGGTGTATATTAATTTCGTAATCAGTGCATTGGATGTCGGCATCAATAATGAATTCAGGATGCTTATCCCGCTGGGTCATTACAAAATTATCCAGCAAATTCCAAATAGGCTGCTGGGAGTCAAGTGAATAATCCAATCTGGAAACTATATCATCTACGGAATCCAACAATTTCTTTGAACCCTGGGACAGTTCCTGGATAGTAAGCTTTGCCCTGTTCATATCTGTAGAAAGAAGGTAGGACAGCATATCCAATTTGTGATTCATGTTTACAATGGCATTTTTAAGGTTGCGGTCAATCAGGGTGGAATAAAAGGATTTGTCAAAGGCATCCAGCATAAGGATATTATACCCATGATTATGGGTGCCTTCATCCGGTTCCTGAAGAAATTCAAACCCTGAATCATCGTCAGAGGACACACCATTAATAAGCTCAGGTGCAATACGGGTACCCATATCTTTGATAGAATTTTCAGCATCATTAAGCAGAGTAAGCTTTGACTTAATTGATTTTAATGTATATTCCAAATCGGTTATGTTAAAGGATAAGGATTCACGGACTGATTTTAAATCACTGATCTGGTTATCAATTATTTTACTTTTCTCGTTTTCAGCATCGTCACTGATTGTAGGTGTAAATACACTTTTTCTTGATGAGGATTTAAAAGCATAAATGTTCCTTGTTTTTTCTAATTCTTCAATCTTAATATCAATTTCAAAAATTCTGGTTTTATAATCCTGAATTTTTTCGAGATTCTCAAGGAAAAGCTTATTAAAGTATTCCAGCATTTCCTTGTTGGATTTTTGAATAGTATTAAAATTATTTGTAGACTGATTATCCATTTTTTCTCCCTTAGAAGGATTGACCATTCCTTCTCGCTTTGTCTCTGCGTTTTTTATACTCTTCACGTTTTCTTCTTATATAAACCATGCGTCTGTGGTAGCAGAACCCTGCGAAAGCTATGGCACCTGCAAAAATAAAAATTATTATGAATTTCCACAAATTAAATCCGGATGGTTTTTTGATAATACCCTTTGCCATGGCATCAGCTACGGCTGCCTCATCTGTGGAATTAATATAACCACTGTAGGTAACAGGAACACTGTACAAAAAAGCTTCACCATAGTATATACTTATCGTACCGCAAATCATGGAATCTAAAAGTGAATCTGACATTTCGTAGCTGATTGTCAGGTTCTGGGAGGAAATATCCCTGCTTATGAGAAGATAGCCCGGATTATCAATACTCAGGGTTAAACTTCCCAAATTGTCACAATTATAATGTTGATTAAGAAATGCTTCTGTATTAGCTATATCTTCTTCTGTAAATTGAAAGGTGTCAAGAGGCTCAGCCTTTTCATATTTTTCATAGCAATAGTCAAAAAGTGCTTTTGTGTCCATATATTTATATGCGGTAAGACTTGACTTCATTGTTACGCATATTAGTTTAATGCCATCTCTTTCACACCAGGTTACCAGTGTACCCTGAGCCATATTTGTATATCCGGTTTTTCCGCCATAGCATCCGGGGTAGTAGTATTCTGAATCCTCAAACAGCATTTTGTTACCCTGAACCAGATATCTGGTTTCCGCAGTATATGATGTAGGCTCGATAGTATAATATTTCGTTGAGGTAATCTCAACGAATTGGGGGTTCTCCAGGGCAGCTTTTGTTATAAGAGCCATATCATATGCACAGGTGTAATGATTATCGTTGTGAAGGCCGTTGGCATTAACAAAATGTGTGCCGACACACCCAAGCTCCTTTGCCTTTTCGTTCATCATATCGCAAAATGTATCAAGATCTCCGCCTACATATTCTGCTACACCCCAGGCTGCTTCATTGGCTGATGAAAGCATGGTTGCATACAGGGCATCTTTTATCGTAATCTGTTCTCCCGGCTTGAGACTAATATGGGAACTATCCCAGTCAATTCCATATACAGCTTCATCAGACATGGTTATGACATCATCGGGATTACAGTTTTCTAAGGCAACCAGAGTAGTGAGTATTTTTGTTATACTTGCCGGATACATAGTGCTGTAAGCGTTCTTTTCATACAAAATCTGCCCTGTTGTGGCATCCATTACAATAGCTGCTTCGCTGTATATTTCAGGAGCATCCTCAGGAGGAACCGAGGCTTCAGTTACCGTATTGGCAGCAGGGGCATACACTTTCCCTAAACAAACATTTTGATATGAAAAAAACACGAAAATAAAAATATATACAATACAAATAAATCTATTTATCTTTTTCAAACAAATCGTTCCTTCTTAATACTAAATCATAAATCATTTTATACAAATTATTTTGCCATTAGCCAAAAGTGAGCAATCGTACTATAACTTTCCTACACTCATTATATCATATACAGCTAATTATCCTATAGTTTTGAAAAAAACACAAGATTTAATTTTATAATGTATTACAAAAATGTACTATCTTTGTAACAATATTATTGACTTTTCTATGGAAAAACTATAATGAAAATGTTATTATTACAGCAGTTATGTTTTTTGGAGGAAAAGATGAGATTAAGAAATGTAAAAGGCTCAAGGGAAGCAATTGCTGCTAATGAATATGTAGTTCAGGATGAGAAATCCATGAAGGGCAAATGGAAAGAAAAATTCGGTAATAATAATCCCATATATATAGAAATCGGTATGGGAAAGGGACGCTTTATAATGGATATGGCAAGGCTTAATCCGGATATTAATTTTGTGGGTATAGAAAAATTTTCAAGTGTATTGGTACGCGCCTTAGAGAAGCAACAGGAGGAACAGTTGCCTAATTTATACTTTATAAGAATGGAAGCTGAATATATTGAAGAAGTATTTGATAAGGGTGAGGTGAATTATGTTTTTCTTAATTTCTCTGATCCATGGCCAAAGGACAGACACGCAAAAAGAAGATTAACATCAACACAGTTCCTTAAACGATATGAAAATATTCTAAGTGAGGAAGGAGGGCTTACCTTCAAAACCGATAACAGATTATTGTTTGATTTTTCCTTGGAGCAGGTCAGGGAGGCAGGCTGGATCCTGGATAATTATACCTTTGATTTGCATAATTCCCAATATGTTAAGGGAAATGTAATGACAGAATATGAAGAAAGGTTTTCAAGCATGGGGAATCCGATTTGCCGTCTGGTATGCAGACCACAAAGAAAGAATTGAATTTGTAAATGATATGCAGGCTGCGAAGGAAGAATTAAATTAATAAATGGTATGTAACCACAGAGGATGAACTAAATTCATTAAATGAATATAATATTAATAAGTATAATTCGGAGACGTTTATGCTTTGCAGAAAATTTAAATATCGTCTTAATGCATATATTTATGGTAAATGTGGTATAAATAAGAATATAGTTGCACTATGCAGGAATCTTAACACTATTAAATGTCTTGGATGTAACGGTGGGACGTGCAAAAAAAGACGAAAATAAAAAAATTTGAAAAAAATGTGAAAAAAAGCTTGCATAAATTAGAACTATGTAATATAATCGTTCTTGTTCGGTAAGAAACATAGTTGAATACGGGCCGCTAGCTCATTTGGTAGAGCACCTGACTCTTAATCAGGGTGTGCGGGGTTCGAGCCCCCGGCGGCCCACTTTCAAAGGCATCGGTTTTGCAGACGTAGAGCTGCGGGGTCGGTGTTTTTCCTTTTTTCAAGGGTAATTTTACTATCATTTGATATCTAAACAAACAGACATTTTACCATTGCAAAAATCCTGTAGATTAAGGAGCATATATGGATTTTGAACATATGATTTTAAGTGAAAATATGGATCAGTATTATGATTTGTGGAGAGGCTATAGAAATGAGGTAACAGAGCTCATTTTAGATATAGCTGAAAGCTATTATACAAAAAAGTATCTGCTTAAAACAGGGAAAAAGAGGCTTGAAGAAAGATACGGCATGGAGGAAATTATTGCATCAGGGTATGATAAACCGAAGCTTGCAATCTGGGGGGCAGGTGGATGTAATGATATTGATATAAAAAGCCTGTCAAAGTATTTCAGATTAATCCTGATTGACCATGAAATAGACAGAATTGAGACGGCCAGAACAAAATATGGTCTAAGCAGGGAAGAATGCGCCTGCGTGGATTTGAAATTCTGGGATATATCCCGGGAAGACTATCATATGATAGAGGCTTTAATTAGAGATGGAGCTTCTCCCCCGGATATAAAAATGTATATAGAGGAAATAGTAAATTCCATGCGGGAACCTGATTGTACATATGTAGACTTTGATATTTCCTTTGCTTCAGGATTGGTGAGCCAGCTCAATGCACGTCTGGCGGCATTGTTATATATATACAAATATCCTTATGATATGAGCGATTTTCTTTACAGACTCAATTATACGGCAGGTAAAAGGTTTATATCTTCAATAAAAAAGACTACAGGAGGAATTTTTGTATTGGGGTTGGAGGAACTAACCCAATTGGGTTATGAGAGAGAAAGGCTTAAAAATGACATTGCAAAAGTTGCAGGTAACGACAGTATCATGAATATAATCACCCATAACATAGAAAAGGGTAAGATGAAACTATTTAGCCAGAAATATCTGATGTGGAATTTTTCAGAGGTAAAAAGCTATCTTATGAAATTTTGCAGCTATGAGATTTTATTTTAATATGCTGCCGATTACTAATACAATCAGTATAGATGGGTAGCAGACAGCTATTTATACAGCTAATAAAATTCTTGAATATATAACAAATTTGTGGTATCATAAAACAGTGTAATTCATACAAAAAAGAGATTTTAAGGGAGGATTTAAAATGTATTGTTCAGTATGTGGAGCAACTTATGCAGATGGTCAGCCAGCGTGTCCTAATTGTGGAGCACCGGCACAGCCTGCTAATCAGATGGGGGGATTTCAGCAACCGATGGGACAGCCAATGAATCCGGGGATGACTCCGATGGGACAGCCAATGAATCCG
>DLKL01000011.1:16143-44690 GCA_002476495.1 Lachnospiraceae bacterium UBA7589 | reverse complement strand
ATGAATCCGGGAATGGCTCCAGTGGGAGGCATGGGTGCACCGGTTAATAATGGCGGTGGTTTTCAGGGATTCTTCAATGCAATAAAATCCGATTACAATATTATATTTGGTTTAGTTGGCGGTTTGTTAATTTTTCTTTCTCCATTCTTTACCTGGTTCTCAGCAAAAATTGAGATGTGGGGATATAAAGAATCAATGAAAGAAAATATGTTCAAGTTAGGTAAGGAATATTCAGACGTAAGAATATATTATTTGTGGTCAATTCTTTTATTCCTTGTAGGTGTGGTTATAATATGCTGGGATCTTGCGGACTATATTCCTGAGCTTGGCAAAATTAAGGCCAGTCTTCAGAAGGTACCTTATGTTGATTTAATCATTGTTGGTGTAGGTGTTCTTGTAGTTATTTTTGCTCTCATGAATGGAACCGTAAAGGATGTAATCAGCGATGTTAAGGATTTTGATGGCAAGGCAAGTCACGGAATCGGACCGGTTATAGCATTTATTGGTCTTATTCTTTCAGCTTATCCAAGAGTGATTAAGTTTATTAAGAAATAATAACAGTTATATTTTACATAAGTGAGGTGCTGCATTTTGTGGCACCTCATTTACTGATTAGTAGGGGGTATATGTTATGACCTGTAAGCATTGTGGCAGTGAAATTAAGGATGGAATGGATTATTGCATGGAGTGTGGGGAATCTGTTGAAGATAAGCTTATTGTAATGAGTGTAAATGAGCTCCCGGTTGATGCCCGTCCACTGATTAATCTTGGAGGATACATAAAGGAGCTGGTGAGCAATATGTATGTATTGCTGACATTTTTAGGAGCACTATGCATGTATCTTTCTGTATTTATGAAATGGACCTGTGGGAATGTTCATGGGAAAATAAAGGGTGGAGACCTGTTTGATATGGTGTCAGAAAACAGTAGCTTTTACATTGGAGACAAAAAAATATTCTATTATGCTTTGATTATCCTTTTGATGGGAGTTGCAATTTTACTCTACTCAGGAAGGAGAAATATCAGATTTCTTGCAAGGGTGGAAAACAATAAGCTTGCCGGAATTGTACCTATAGTTGTTTCGCTGGTAGCATTTATGATGGTTATTACCAATAAGGCTTATTCCGAAGCCAGAAGCATAAATCATGTAACTATTTATACATGCACAGGAATTATAATTTATGTTATAGGCCTGATTCTCAGTATAGCAGGGGTTTTACTTGAAAAAGGACAGGAGCTTAAGTAATAATGGATAATCAGGAAAACCAGTACAGCTATTTTTACAGGGACTGTCAACAGATACCTCCACAAAAAAGTAAGCGAATGAATACAGGTATGGTCTTTGGTCTTATTTCGGCTGCTTTGATGATTACAGGTATGCTGTTGCCTGTTATTGATTTTTCGAAGTTCAATGACATAATTGATATAAAATATAACATAGTAAAGCTATGTAAAAATGTAAGGCTTATTTCTCCTGTGTGGACAGGAATACCTATGGGACTGTGGATTGGAATAATATTAATGGCGGCACTATCCTTTGTAAAAATTCCCCAGTTTAGATTAGTACCGTTTTTTATTATATCAGCGATGATAATTATAATGGTAGCTGATATGAATAATCTTATTAGATGGGCAATGGACACCCTGAACAGTAAAGAGGTTCAGAGCATTATTAAACAGGAGTTTGTAATCGGAAGAAAGGAAATGTCAGGAAGCCTCCAGCCGGGAGCCTATGTTTTCGGAATAGGGCTTTTAACAGGCTTTGTAAGCAGCTTTATTAAGGGGAAGGATAAGCAGTAAAAGTAAAAAACAGACTGTACACCGATGGTACAGTCTGTTTTTGAATATATGGATAAAAGCTAGTTAATAACCTTATCAGCAATTTCCTTTACGATATCAGTAATGAATTTATCGGTTTCCATACTGCCGAGATCACCGTCTTCGCCACGTTTTCTGACAGATACGGTTCCTGATTCCTCCTCGCTTGCTCCGATAATAAGCATATATGGAAGCTTGTTAAGCCGGGCCTCACGAATCTTGTAGCCAATTTTTTCTGCTCTCTCATCTATGGTTGCACGGACTCCTGCCGCCTTAAGTCTGGAGAGGACGGAATTTGCATACTCATGGTGCTTTTCAGAGATTGGAAGTATACGAACCTGCTCAGGTGAAAGCCATGTTGGAAAAGCTCCGGCATATTTTTCAATAAGCCATGCCAGGGTTCTTTCGTAGCAGCCCAGTGAAGTTCTGTGAATAATGTAAGGTCTTTCCTTTTCCCCATCTTTATTTATGAAATACATATCAAATTGTTCAGCCAGTAACGCATCCCATTGAACTGTAATCATTGTGTCTTCTTTGCCATAAACATTCTTGGCGTTTATATCCACCTTAGGACCATAGAAAGCAGCTTCACCTATATCCTCTACAAAAGGAATTTTAAGCTCAGTGAGGATATCTCTTATATGTTGCTCGGTTTGCTCCCAGACCTCCGGTTCACCGATATATTTTTCTCTGTTTTCAGGATCCCATTTTGAAAGATGATATGTTACATCCTCCTCTACACCGAGAGTCTGGAGACAATACTGGGCAAGGGCAATGCAATCCTTGAATTCCTTAACCATCTGATCAGGCCTTACAATAAGATGTCCTTCTGAAATAGTAAACTGACGGACACGGGTAAGACCATGCATTTCGCCGGAGTCTTCGTTCCTAAATAAAGTAGAAGTTTCTCCATACCTGCAAGGCAAATCTCTATAAGACTTCTGGCTTGCTTTGTATACATAATACTGAAATGGACATGTCATTGGACGGAGAGCAAATACTTCCTTGTCCTTCTCCTCGTCACCGAGTACAAACATTCCCTCCTTGTAGTGATCCCAGTGTCCGGATATTTTGTACAAATCACTTTTTGCCATAAGAGGAGTTTTTGTTCTCATATATCCACGTTTTTCTTCTTCATCCTCAATCCATCTCTGAAGTGTCTGGATAATCTGAACACCCTTTGGCATAATAAGCGGAAGTCCCTGCCCAATAACATCTACAGTTGTAAAAAGCTCAAGCTCACGTCCAAGCTTGTTGTGGTCACGAAGCTTAATATTTTCCAAAAATTCAAGCCTTTCATCCAAGTCAGCTTTTTTTGTGAAGGCTGTACCATATATTCGGGTGAGCATTTTATTGTCAGAGCTGCCTCTCCAGTATGCACCGGATGAGGATGTAAGCTTAAAATATTTTACAGGCTTTGTAGTCATAAGGTGTGGACCGGCACAGAGATCTGTAAAATCACCCATAGTGTAAAAGCTTATGATGGCATCCTCAGGCAAATCGTTAATAAGCTCAACCTTATATGGTTCCTCCTTTTTTGCCATCAACTCAATAGCTTCGTTTCTAGGGAGGGTAAACGAGGTTATATCCGAGCCCTCCTTAACTATTTTTTTCATTTCAGCTTCAATTTTGTCCAAATCTTCCCTGCTTAGGGATGGCATATCAAAATCGTAGTAAAAGCCATTGTCTATAGCAGGTCCAATTGTACATTTTGCCTCAGGGTACAGGTGCTTGACTGCCTGGGCAAGAATATGGCTGGCTGTATGCCAGAAGGTTTTTTTACCTTCTTCATCATTGAATGTAAATATACTTAATGATGAATCTTTATCAATAATTGTTCGTAAATCCTTTAATTCTCCGTTGATTTCTGCAGCACAGGCAACTCTGGCAAGTCCTTCACTTATATCTGCTGCAATGTCATAGGCACTCATCGGTTGTGAGTATTCCTTTGATGAGCCATCTTTCAATGTAATTATCATATCTCCATCCTCCTTCTTTTTCTCCTGACTTCGTCAGTAAGCTGCAAGTAATCAGTGCACCTTCCGACTTCTTCAATCAATTTATTCATTACAAATTGCTTACGCGAAAAAAAGCCCTGGCACACTGTGCCAGGGACGATATTATCGCGGTTCCACCCTAGTTCCAATCTGTATATGTAATCAATATGATATTGCAATATACGGATTGACTCTTAATTTATAATTATAACGTAATTAACGGCTTACTTTTAATAAGCAGCTCAGAGGTAGTTTTCCTATGGGCGTATTCTGAACTCTCTCTCAGCGGGTAGCGGAGCTCTCTCTGTAGACCGTTTCAATAGTACTCGTCTCATCATAGCTATTATTTTTAATTAGCCCTATTGTAGAACTCTAAACCCAAAAAGTCAAGAGCCATTATTTTGAAAAAATGCCACTATGTTCATAGAAAAAATTGATATATTAATATCTAATTTACTCCATCAATTTCTTCCTTGCATTTTTTTCCGTCTGCCAACAGCTTTTTTAACCTTGAGGCATCTTCGCTTTCAATGGCATTTCTATATTCGGTAACGGATTTGATGAAGTAATCAAGCTCGTTGAGCAGATGCTCCCTGTTTTCAAGGAACAGCTCTGTCCACATGGTCTCGTTTAGCCAGGCAACACGGGTCAGATCCTTATAGCTTCCGGCCGAAAAGCCTTCGTGATCCTTAGCAGTCGGACTTTTTACATAGGCATTGGATACAACGTGTGCCATTTGAGAGGTAAAAGCAATCATTTTGTCGTGTCTGTCAGGATCGCATATGGTATATTGACCGAATTTAATAGGAGCAAGCAGCTTTTTGGCACGGGTGAGAGCCTGTTCATCCTCAGGGCTTTCAGGAACAAGAACCATGGAAGCACCGTTATACATGGTTTTGGTGCTGTATTCAAGACCTGAAAAATGGCGTCCTGCCATAGGATGTCCGCCTATAAATGTAAAACCATACTCCTTAGCAATGCTAAAGCAGTGATTGCAAACATACTTTTTTACACCGCAGCAATCTATTACCATAGTATCTGAAGAAATAAAAGGAGCATTGCTTTTCAAATATTCAATGGTAGCTTCAGGATAAAGGGCTATAAGAATCAGTTCACAGCCTGAAATATTGTGGGAATTAAGTTCCCCGTCAATTATTTTCATGTCATAGGCTGCTTTCATGACATCACGATTTATATCATAAGCGAGAATGTGATAATCGTCATTTTCACTATATGCCTTTGCAAATGAACCACCAATAAGACCAAGTCCAACAATTCCAACTGTCATAATATCTCCTTTATATGAGTAATTCCCAATGCTTAATCTGAAATTAATTATACCACGTCGGGGTTGAAATACAAAACATAAAATCAGCATAAAGCATATTTTGTACTGTGTGCTTTGTATACTGCCTTGAAAATATGTCAATAATACAGCCATCTATGAAAATGAAAAAGCGGAGGCGAAAAATGAGTAACAGAAATAAGATATATGTGGTAGTACTTATATGGGCAGCAGCTCTTTTACAGATATTCATTAATTCTTCTATTGTACGGGAAGAAAAAATGGTGGAGGAGGCCATGAGCAGCAATCTGGATAATATAATGGAAGGAAGCGTTACAGCGTATGGATACTTTGGTACCCGGTCAATGACGCCGGGGTCAAAGGAGGTTATTGTTAAAAGACTGGCTGAAAAGCTTGGAATTACAGGCGGATATGATATAGAAAACAGAAGCAGTGACGCAAATCAGGTAACCTGTTTAAAGAAAAATGGTGAGTATGCAGATACTACTATTAAGGTAATCACATTATTGGAGAAGGATGACTACAATCAGGAAGTTACAGAAAATTATATTATGGTTGAAATCAGCTTAAAAGGACCAAAGGGACGGGAGGCATACAATTTTATGGAAAGGATTGAAGGGATGTATGAGGAGCTGGGTATGGATGCTGACACCGGACTATATATTTTGTCCCAGAGGCCCGGTGAAATGACACAAGGGGAAATTCAGTCTGAAATGGACAAATTCATGGAAACAACAGATGCTGTTCTTGTGGACAGTGTAGAATTTGATAATGTTTATTCTTTCTATGGTTATAGCAATGGAATAGACCGGTTTGCATATCAGGGGGATAAGAAAGTAAATGTAAATATTGCCTTTTCGTATGATGCAAAACAGGATGTAACCTATATACACAGGGGAATTCCTTTTATTGACAAATCATTTTAATATAATAATTCAGATAAAAAGAATTAAAACACAAAAATATTCATAGTATTGTAATAATGTTTTTTTAAGGTGATGCCATGAAGGCAAAAAAAATTATTACAATACTATTTTTTTGTGCAGCAATTCTGTGTCTTTTTGGATGCAAAAGGAAGGAACAGGCAATGCACAAGGAAATAGATTTTACTGTCTGCGACAAAACCAAACTTCCGGAGGAACTTGTGGAAATAATTGAGGAAAAGAAAAGTAAGCCATTTAAGCTAAGCTATCTGAATAATGACTATATGTATATTGTAGTGGGATATGGAGAGGTAAACAGACAAAATATTAAGGTAATTGTTGAATCTCTATATTTAACCGACAATGCGGTTTATCTGGAAACAAATCTTATTTCTATGGATGAAGAAAAAAATAACTTGCCAAAGGGGGAGACATCCATGTATCCCTACATAGCAATTAAATGTGAAAAGTATGATCTGCCTGTGGTTTTTGATGTGGATTAGGGAATAAAATATATTTCATGGGAATATATTTATAAACATAGGTACACAGTTTATATGAATAGGTGGAGGTTTTATGGATTTTAGCAGAAAAGATATACATACAAGTGTTTTGAAGGCATCAAAATATTCACAGCTTACCATTGATGAGGATTTTAATATTCCGGAATCAAAGGATGATATTGATAAGGTAATAGCGAAAGATGGTTATGTGGTGGTGGACGAAATACTATCTGAGGAAAACAGGGTTAAGGTTGTGGGAGAGGTATATTTCAAAATATTATACAAGACTGTGAGTGATAAACCTGATATAGAGGTGTACGAAGGAAGTATACCTTTTGAGGATCAGGTTAATGTTGATGGTATTAATAAGAACAATATGGCAGATAGCCAATGTCGTTTAGAGGATATTACGGTAAGTGTAATTAATTCCAGAAAGCTTGAGGTCCGTGGACTTATCGGTGATGGGGTATGTGTATATGAGGATATAAAAATTAATGCTGCGGTGGACCTTGAAAATGGTCAGGGCATTGAATGTCAGCATAAAAAACTTAGTGCTACAGAGACAGTTATCTCAAAAAGAGATGTGTACAAAATAAAGGAAGAAATAGAGATACCCCAGAATAAGCCTAATATAAAATGTATTATGTGGTCCTCAGTTGCTCTTAGAAATATAGAGACTAAACCATTAGACAATAAGCTCAGTATACGGGGAGAGGTTGAAATATTTGTGGTATACAAGGGGCAGGAAGAGCATCTGCCTGTTCAGTATCTTTTCTCTGTGCGAACTATTTCAAAAGAGCTGGAATGTCAGGGAGCAAAGGAGGGAATGGTATCACAGGTAGATGTTTTTCTTGGTAAAGGAGATGTAAGTATACGTTCCGACAAGGATGGTGAGGATAGAGTAATAGGTGTTGAATACAATGTTGATATGAATATAAAAATGTATCAGGAGCAGCAGATAGATATTCTTCATGATATGTTTTCACCACAGGTTGAAATACAGCCGGAGACGTGTTGTTTTGACTATGAAAATTTGTTAATAAGAAATCAGGCTAAGGCAAAGATTAGCAGCCGGAGACGTATATCCGGAACACAATCAAAAATTCTTCAAATATGTCATGTGTATGGTTCTGTAGATGTTGACGATGCTGATATGGTAGAAAACGGGATACATATTTCCGGTGTTGTAAAAACCAGTGTACTGTACATATCCTCCGGGGAGGATCCAATGAATTGTATGGAGATTGATATTCCTTTTGACTACTCCGTAGATGCGGACGGCCTGACAGCAGAGGATTCCGTACGGATAGTACCAAGCCTTGATCAGCTCAGTGCAGCTATGCTAAGCAGTGAAGAGGTTGAGATAAAAGCACAGGTCAATCTGGGAATTTCTGTATTCTCAAAGTCGGTGACAGAGGTTATTACAGATATGAAGGTTGTACCTATTGACTATGAAAAAAAGGCAGGCATGCCGGGAATAGTGGGCTATATTGTAAAAAAAGGAGATACACTTTGGTCAATTGCAAGAAAATATTATGCTACAACGGAATCAATAAAAGCCATAAATGGTCTTGATGGAGATACTATAAGCGAAGGAGACAGATTAATTATTGTGAAATCATAAAAAGGGTTTAAAATTACATCGCCCCGGGAGATATTTACTCCCGGGGCGATGTTAGTGAGATTAGTAGGCATTAGTCTTGTCCGGCTTCGGACTGCCACTCATCTAATAATTCATTAATGCGTGAGTAGGTTTTGCCGGATATTTCAGGCAAATCACCACCCCAGGCCTTTCTTGCAGCACCAAAGCCTTTTTCGATAGCAGCTCTCATTTCGCTAATCTTGTCGGGGTCACCACCGGTAAGAGCCTTTGCAAAATCGACAATTCTTGTAGCTGTCTGCTCAACACCCCAGTAACCATCATCAGCAACATCTTTTTTTGCCTGTGCAATAGTTTCGGGCTCTACACTTATCTTGCCGGCCACAACATCCTTCATTAAATCACCCAATGTAGAATAGTGGTAACTTTGCCCCTGCTTTGAAATAAGCTTCTCCACCAAAGACTGCATCTGGGAATATCGTGCTTCGGCATCAGCCTTAAGCTTTTCAATAGTGGCCTTATCTGCCTTTGAGCCGGATGCCTTATAGGCAGTTCCGCTTTTTAATGTCTTTGTTTTTTCATATACTACGGCAGTCTCATTCTTTTGTATGCTCTTCTTTGAGCCGGAAGCAGCATTTTGTGTGGATGAGTAGTCTGCAGAAGTATAGGTGCTTGAATTAATTCCGTTTAATTCCATATAATTACCCTCCTTGGTTATGAACAGGAAATTCCTGTTATGTCCTGTAAATCAACAGTGTCAATGTTAAAGAATAAACCTTAACTTATAGTGTATATCGGCACAAAAATAAAATATTTAACTATTGAACTATAGTTGTTTTTTTTATAAAATATAAATATACATTTTGTATACAATATACAGATGGAGGTGCATAATGAAGGAGATTTCACTAAGGGCATATGCCAAGATAAATCTTGCTTTGGATGTGGTGAAAAAGAGAGAGGACGGATACCACGATGTAAAGATGATTATGCAGAATATTGGTTTGTATGATGATTTGGTATTTATTGCCGATACCGGATATGCCGGTAGAAAAATCACCATTAACTGTGATAAAGACGGTGTTCCCACAGACAATAGAAATTTGATTTATAAAGCTGTTAATCTTATGTTTGACGAATACAATCTGTCTGGAAGCATAGAGATTGATTTGAAGAAAAATATACCTGTGGAGGCCGGTCTGGCAGGGGGAAGTACGGATTGTGCAGCTACATTAAAGGCTGTAAATCAACTATATAATCTGGGGGCTGATACAGCGAAGCTTATGGCTCTTGGTGGCAGGCTTGGGGCAGATGTACCGTATTGTGTATTGGAAAAAACCTCTTTGGCAGAGGGAATAGGGGATATTCTGACTCCGGTACAAGGGCTGGCGGATTGCTATATTCTTCTTGCCAAGCCACCGGAGGGTGTCAGCACAAAGCTGGTTTATACTAATCTCAAGGTGAATGAAATAGTAAATCATCCTGAGGTGGATAAAATGATACAGGCTCTTTTTGACAATTCCCTTGAGGCTGTGGCCGGGTACATGGGTAATGTACTTGAAAATGTGACCCTGAGGCTGAATGGGAAAATACAGGTTATAAAGGATATAATGAAGGAAAACGGAGCCCTGAATGCCATAATGAGCGGAAGTGGACCTACGGTGTTTGGAATATTCAGGAATAAGGAAACCGCCTCAAGAGCAGGGGAAATTATAAGAAAGATGGGATTATCCGGAGAAGTATTTGTTACTGCTCCTGTAAACTTATAGGTGAAGGAGGAGAGTACATGAAGCTTGATATTAATATTGATGAGTATCTTCCTCTCAGAGAGGTTGTATTTAACACTTTGAGAAACGCTATTGTTCATGGCGAGTTTCAACCGGGGGAGAGGCTTATGGAGGTGCATCTTGCAAATAAGCTGGGGGTAAGCCGTACTCCTGTCAGAGAGGCTATAAGAATGCTGGAATTAGAAGGATTGGTTGTCATGATTCCCAGGCGTGGAGCAGAGGTAGCTAATATTACCGTGAAGGATTTGAAGGATGCCCTGGAGGTTCGGATGGCATTGGAGGAGCTTTCGGTCAAGCTTGCCTGTGAAAGGATAGACGACCGGCGGAAGGAAGAATTAGAAAGGTGTTGCGCTGCCTTTAAGGAGGCGGTTAATTCAAAGCTTGTTACAGCAATTGTGGAGGGCGATGAGGCATTTCATAACGTGATATACCGTGCCTCTGAAAATGAAAAGCTGATTAGTCTGGCTCATAATCTCAGGGAACAGGTGTATCGTTACAGAGTAGAATATGTAAAGGATTTTTCTTACCATGACAATCTGGTAAGGGAGCATGACCTTATTACGGAAGCCATAATAAACAAAGACAAGGAAAAAGCTGTAAAAATCATGAACGAGCACATATATAATCAGGAGCAGATTGTTATTAAAAATGTAACCTTGAAAACTGAATAAAGGAATAGTAAGAATAATATGGAAAACCTTGCACAAAATAAGCTTATAACTAAGTCTGTTTGTGGGAGGTTTTTTTATGGCTGATGTTTCCTGTTTATTTGATAAGGATAATAAGCTGAAGATAAAAATAAGTAAGTATCTGGATAAAAATATTACAGTGCTTAATGCACTTTTTGCAAATTGTGCGGATGTGGCACAAAAGACAATCCTGCTGGAGAGAGCGGAGGGAAATACCAGAATTCACATTATATATATTGATGGACTTGTGGATGTGCAGCAGGTTGAGGACAGCGTGGTAAAACCCTTGATATATGAATGGAGAGACAGATATACAAAGGATGTATGGACCTCCATTATGTATAAGGAGGCACATACAGTAGAAATAAAACGTGAGCCCTCCTTTGACAAGGCTGTCAATTCTGTACTTAAGGGAGATACCGCAATTTTTATTGACGGATATTATGATGCCATGGTGGTATCCACAAAAAAGCTTCCCTTGAGAAGTATAGGAGAAAATGACAAAGAGGCAGGTATGAGAGGCCCACGGGACAGCTTTAACGAGGGATTTCGTTCCGGTACTGCTCTTATAAGGCGAAGGATAAGGGATGTCAGGCTTAAGGTTGAACAGGGGAATATAGGTCAGAGAAGCAAAACTGATTATGCCATCATGTACATGGAGGATATTGCCAGTCCAAATCTGGTAAGGGAAATTAAAAAAAGAATAGAAAAATATGATATAGATGGAATATTTGACAGCGGGATGGCAGAGCATCTGATGGAAGATAACTGGTATTCTCCGTTTCCGATGTTTCAAAGCACAACCAGACCCGATAAGGTTGCCTCAGGACTTGTGGAGGGTAGGGTTGCAGTAGTATTTGACAATTCACCGGAGGTAATTATGGCACCTAATAATCTCAATATGCTTCTTCAGGCATCAGATGATTATTACAATCGGTGGGCTGTTGGAACATTTGCGAGAATATTAAGGTATATTGCTGCATTTCTTGCTATTACCTTTCCCGGATTATATATTGCAGTAACGGTTTTTCACAGTGAAATGCTGCCAACAAAGCTGTTGTATGCCATAGCCTCTGCCAGAACCATGGTCACCTTTCCCATCGTAGTTGAAATGCTTATTATGGAATTTTTGTTTGAATTACTAAGAGAGGCCGGCATTCGTTTACCGGGACCTCTTGGAAATACTATTGGAGTGGTTGGAGGTCTGATTGTTGGCCAGTCTGCTGTGGAGGCGGGAATTGTCAGCACCATTGTGGTAATTGTGGTGGCTTTGTCAGCAATAGCCTCCTTTGCCATTCCAAATGAGGAGTTTGCATCTGTGTTCAGGCTGCTGAAATTTTTCATCATACTCACCTCTGCTCTTATGGGATTATATGGGTTCATTCTTGGGCTGATTGTAATAGCTATACATCTATCCAATCTGGAAAGCTTTGGTGTTCCGTATATGATGCCTATAGCAGGAGATATAAAGGAAAATAAGGCAGGAAAAAGGGATTTTGTAATAAGAAGTCCTCTAAAGGCTTTAAGATACAGACCACTCTGGTCAAGAGCCGGAAACAGGGTAAGACTAAAAAGGAAGGAAAAATAGAGTATGTATCTGGAAAACGGAAAAATATCTGACCGACAATGCTTTAGAATAGGAATATTGGAAAATATAGCCGTCGGCATGGTTATTATACCATATATAACCGCCAATGTAGCCGGGAAATGGCATTTCCCGGCGCTCCTTACGGGCTTGCTTTTTACAGTGCTGTACAGTGGGATTATTTTCTTACTATCAAGGGAGTTTCCTCAGGGATTTATTGTATATATTGAGGAGAGTCTTGGAATTTTTGGGAAGCTCATTCTTGGTATATATGCGCTTAGATATATTATCAGAGGAGGGCTTATTATAATTTTCTTTGGAGGAATAATCCAGGAATATATGCTGAGAAGCTTTAATATGGCCTGGATAATAATTCCTTTTATCCTTATATGCTGTTATGGAGGAGGAAATGGCATAGAAAAAAGGGGTAGACTTATGGAGCTTCTGTTCTGGTGGATGCTGGTTCCGATAATTATTGTGGGTGTGTTTTCAATAAGCAATCTGGACCGGAAGGCTATACCCCTTATGTTTTCGACAATTTCCATGAGAGGTGCAGAGGGAAATATATCTAATATATTATTGGGCGCATATCTGGTTCTTGTGTGTCTTTCTTCTCTTGAACTTATGATGTTTACACTGACAAGACAGAAGAAAAATACATGGGAAAATGCATTGAAAATACTATTGTGGATAATAATCGCCATGGTTATGTCACACATTTTTATAATATCCATACTAGGCAGGGTCTGGACAGGTACAAGCAGTACCTCTGTGTTTAGTGTCATGGAAGCAACCTCTTTGGGAGGAACTGTGGAAAGAATGGATTATCCTGTTCTCGGGTTTTGGATTATAGGCATATTTGCAACAGTAAGCGGTTATATGTATTACAGTAAAAAAATTATTAATTCAATAATCGGAAGTGACAGATACCGGAGCATTCTGCCGGTAGGAATATTATTCGCGGTATCCACTTATCTATGGAGGTTTAAAGCTGTGGCTAAGGTGCTTACATGGTATACGGTATGGGCTGATATATGGATAGGGCTGGGGATACCTTTAATTATTCTGGCAGTAAAGAGGAAGAGGGAAAAGGCCTTTTTAAAGGGGACGTTGACGATGCTTATAGTACTTTCTGCCGTCAGTCTGACAGGGTGCAGAAGTGTTAAAAATACAGTGGAGCTGACCCGGGAAATTAATACAGGCTTTTCTTCCCTTAATCAGAAAAATGTATCCCTTGAGAACAGAGATTATGTTGCAATACTCACTGTAGATACCGGGGAAACCGGCAGTGAAATATCAGGAGAGGGTGGCAGTGAAGCATATTATAGCTTCAAATTTACAATAGCTGATTTGGAGGATTACAAGGGTTCATCCCAGGGTAATCTTAAGAAAAAATACTATGAATGTATAGCCGTAGACCTTAAGGAGGCATTAGCAAGTTATTCTCTTGAAAATGACCGGCAGCTTGATATGGGGCATGTGTGGGAAATAGTGCTGAAGCTTGACTATTGGGAGCCACAGACACTTTGGCTGATCAGGGAATTGGAGAGTATGCCATCAGTACCGAAGTCAGTAACTGTGACAGATTCAAGGGGAAATGAGCTTCCTTTAAGGGAGTTGATTAAGTTACTATATTCCGGGGAAGAATCATAACAGGTAAAGGAGGCTTGTTATGTCAAAGAGAATTATAAGAGGGGCTTTTGTAGGAATATTTCTTGGAGTGTGTTTCGGAATATGTCTGACCTATGCACTGAGAATAAGGGAGCTTGCCAAGAAAAGGCATAGTGAATATGTGACGGTTAATCAGAGAGGGCAGGATATAATTGAAGCAAATACAGATGCCGGAGCGATTGGGAACAATGTCGGGGAGGAATGCAGGGATCTTATGGATGTTATTCTAAGGTTTCATGTGAAGGCCAACAGTAACAGTGATGAGGATCTTGCTATTAAATATGCGGTAAGGGATGCTATAATCTACAGCTATCAGGATGTTCTTCAGGGAGATATGACGAAACAGGAGGTTATGGAATATCTGGGAGATAATCTTGAGAATATAAAATTACTGGCTGAGGATACAATAGAATCCCTGGGCTACACATATCCTGTAAGAGTATATCTTTCAAATGATTATTTTCCTATGAGACAATATGGAGAGCTGGTATTTCCGGCAGGATATTATGATGCGCTGAGGGTGGATATAGGTGAGGCACAGGGAGAAAATTTCTGGTGTATTCTGTATCCTATGATGTGTTATCCCTTAGATACCGGCGCCGTATTGTCAAGGGAGGATGAAAAGGAGCTTGAAAGGGTTTTATCTCCGGAGGAATACGAACGGCTGTTTATTGAACGGGAGCCGGAAAAAAAGGATATCAAAATACGATTTAAATTTCTTGAATGGATATTACCCTAGATAAATTGTACATTCGGGTATTATTATTTGCTTGAACTTGTTCCCATAAGTAGGGTATAATAAGCTTTAAGGCTGAATTTCCCTGCTTATGGGAATTCCAGGCTATTTATTGCATATACATTAATAATTGAAAAGAGGAATAAGCTATGTCAAAGAAAAATGTTGCAGTAATATTTGGTGGGCGTTCATCCGAGCATGAGGTGTCCACTGTATCGGTTCTTACTATAGCTAAGGCAATAAACAAGGAGATATATAATGTATTTCTTGTGGGAATCACAAAGGAAGGAAACTGGCTGCTTGCTTCGTCAACAGATGATATAGAAAGCGGAGGCTGGAGAGACAGTAGTACCCGTGCCATAATTTCTCCGGATATGCGAGGGGAGCTGATTGTGACAGGTGGCAAAGATACATATAATGTAAAGCTTGATGTGATTTTTCCTGTACTTCATGGAATGTACGGAGAGGATGGAACTATACAGGGATTATTTGAAATGTCAGGAGTCCCATACGTAGGGTGTGGAGTATTTGCATCAGCTGCAGCCATGGACAAATTTTATACAAAGCTTATTGTTGATACATTGGATATAAGACAGGCAGAATATGTACCTGTTTTAAGGAGTCAGCTTGACAATGTGGATGAGGTAGTAAAAAGGGTTGAGAAAAAGCTTGATTATCCTGTGTTTATAAAGCCATCCAAGGCCGGTTCCTCAAAGGGAGTATCTAAGGCAGAAGACAGGGATTCACTGATAAAGGGTCTTAGAGAAGCTGCCTGCCATGACTATAAGATTCTGGTTGAGGAAACTATTGTAGGAAGGGAATTAGAGTGTGGAGTTCTTGGATACGGAGATAAAACCGAAGCCTCCGGTGTAGGAGAAATACTTGCAGCTGAGGAAGCGGCCTTTTACGATTATGATGCAAAATATAATAATGCAGATTCAAAAACTGTTATCGGACCTGAGCTTCCGGAGGGAGCAGAGGAGGAGATAAGACAGGACGCAGTCAGGATATTCAATGCATTGGACGGATTTGGACTTTCGAGAGTGGATTTCTTCCTGGAAAAGGATACAAATTGTGTTGTGTTTAATGAGATTAACACGCTGCCCGGATTTACATCCATAAGCATGTATCCTATGCTTTTTAAAGCAAAGGGTTATTCAATAGAAGAGCTGGTGCAGACGCTGCTTGATATGGCAGTGGAGAGATTATAAGGATTACCCGGAGGTAGAGATATGGACGCACCTATAGGAGTATTTGACTCAGGAGTGGGAGGTCTCACTGTGGTGAGGGAAATAATGAGACAGCTTCCCGGTGAAAATGTAATATATTTTGGAGATACAGCCAGAGTTCCATATGGAAGCAAATCAAAGGAAACAATTTTGAAGTTCTCAAGGCAGATAGTACGTTTTCTTATGACAAAGAAGGTCAAGGCTATAGTATTTGCCTGTAATACAGCCAGTGCCCTTGCATTGGAGGAGATGAGAGGCGAGATTGAAATACCTGTGGTAGGGGTTGTTAAGCCGGGGGCAAGAATGGCAGCGGATAAGACCAAGACAAAGAGTGTAGGTGTAATAGGTACAGACGCTACAATCAAGTCAGGGATATACACAGATTACATAAGAAAGCTGGATCCGGAGATTACCGTAGTAGGTAAGGCCTGTCCTCTTTTTGTACCACTTGTTGAGGAGGGGCTTCTGGAGGACAGGATAACAGATGATATGGTTGACCGATATTTGTCAGAGCTTAAGCCATACAATGTGGATGCACTGGTGCTGGGCTGTACACATTATCCATTACTTATGAATCCTATTAAAAGATATATGGGAGACTCTGTAACTCTTGTAAATCCGGCATATGAAACGGCAAAAGAGCTGAAAAATATATTAAGTAAAAACCGGCTGTTGAATCAGAAGGTAAGCACACCTGATTATGAATTTTATGTAAGTGATGGAGAAGATAAATTCAGAGCATTCGCAGATGATGTTCTTCCAATCAATATTAAAACAGTAAATGTGGTTGATATAGAAAGCTATTAACGGAGGACTATATGAAGGTTAAGCTTGAATATGAGAGTGTAGACGCAAACGGGGAAAAGCATACCTCGGTAGTTACTGCCGTTATGAAGCCGGGAAAAGAAAACCACAGGCTTACCTTTATGGAGGATTTATCGGGAGAGGGAAATGTAACCAGATCAACTATGCTTATATCTATGGACAGTATGCGGCTTATCAGGAGAGGAGAGCTTGATACGGAGTTTTTTTTCGGTCGTGATATGGTACATAACACAGGATACAAAACCCCCTGTGGAATATTTCCCGTTACAATTACCACAAGGGAATTTGAGGTGAAGGAAAGTCATATGCTTAAAGAGGGCATTTTGCCGGAGAATTATTCTTTGACCCTTTATACCACATATATTCTGGGGATTAATGGAGAAGAGCTGCCTATGAGCATAAAAGTCAGGGTCACTAATTTATAGATAAAATCGAGGTATGTATGCTTGAAGAAAAGGATTTTGAGGATTTCCTCGGAGTAGATACAATTGAAAATACCGGAGAGGCAGCTAAAACAGGAAGGTACTCTATTTATGAGGCTACTCACTATCAGGGGCTGATTAGGATTTTTAAGGAGCTTATACTTACTCCCTATGATACCCTTGTGGATTTCGGATGTGGCCTTGGAAGAGTGCTTTTTTATTGCAATCAGCTGTATATGTGTCATATAACAGGGGTTGAATATGACCGGGATATATATGACCGATTACAAAAAAATGCTGATGCCTATTGCAAAAGATTTAAAAATCAGGAGAAAAAAATTCTTCTCCTCAATATGAAAGCAGAGGAGTATATAGTGGAGGATCGGGATAATTATTTCTACTTTTTTAATCCCTTTTCTCCGGAGGTTATGTGCGAGGTTCTTGATAATATTATTGTATCCTATAGGCATAAAAAAAGAAGGATTACCTTCATTTTTTATTATTGCACCTATGAAATAATGGCGGTGTTAAGAAAATATCCTATTTCTCCGGAAAAAATTCTTAAGCTGCCAGGATATGTGAACGATCCGGATGAAAAGGCTTATATTTACACAATAGGTTAAGGTACTATGTGCCGGAATTGCGTTTTTTCAGTGCGAAAAATATACAAAGTATAAGCAGTAATAAACCGGCAACACCGGCAATAATGGTTCTTAGCACTGTTGCAAATAAGACTTCGGGAATGAAAAAAAAGCTTATATTTATACTCATGTGCAAAGCTATGCAGGGTATAACAGAACCTGAGTGTTGGTAAACAGCCCCAAGAAGTATACCCAGGAAAAATGCGTAAATTCCCTGGATAATATTACCGTGGTAGATGCCAAAAATCAGAGCCTGAAATGCTATAGCAGGGGCAGTAGCCAGATAGCGGCAAAAATACTTAAACATTACTCCGCGGAATAAAAGCTCCTCACCTATAGGTGCAATAATCATTATGGCAAGCGTCATAACAAAGGAAGCACCTGCACCGGTAACATTCTGAACCAGACTGTCATACCCGGAAAAGGCATGTGGGAAGCAGGGCCTTGCAAGAACAAGAACGGCATCAACAACAATCTGTGCGGATATACCCATTGGAATCATCAGCACAAGTGTAAGTGGTTTAAGTTTAAAATCATCATTTTTGACAAGGGTCTTATAGTACCAGACACCGAATACAATAATGTACAGTACATATCTTGCCAGAAGAATATATGCCTGATTCATGGGCTGATTATAATCCTGGGTTAAAATGGTTCCGGCCAAACGGGTACTTACGGTTTTTTCATCAGAGAACAGATTTTTGAAAAAAAGCACAATAATGTCTCCAATAACCGTAAGGTATTGGAGACATATTGCGATAAGTACAGGTGTAAAAGATAAAACTAAATCTGTTATATGTAATTGATTCTTATTATTTCTTAAAATCATTTTGAATCTTTTTTACTCTTTCCTTTTCTTTCTTCAGCTCATCCTTGGATTTCTCAGGATTCTTTGCCTTGTTCTGGTTTTTAGCAAGTATCTCATCATTAAGCTGCTTCTGGTACTGTGCCTGACGGGCAAGCATCTTTTGCCTGAAGGTCTTTTTCTTCTTTTTGCCGGTGTCCTCCTCAGGTACGTTCTTCTTATTACGGACACTTTTTACGCTGAGAATATAGATACCGCTTACCATGGCCTTTACCTCACCCTTTGTCGGAACCTGGTCATAAATTGCGTCATCACAGATAAGGTTCATAATCTGTGGACCGATTTTTGCCTTTACGATTGGCAGCTTGGATTTCTGGAATCTCTTAGGTGTCTGCTCTAATACAATCTTAGGAAGGTTAGCATCCTTCATAGGAATGTATTTTTTATCAATTATGAGCATGGTCATAGGCTGTGCTGCCTCTGCCATCTGCTCCTTCTGGGACATTTGCTTTTTCTGAAGCTTATTTCCCACGATATACAATACTACAAGAATAATTATGGCAACAGCTATAATTATTAACATTATACCCCACCATGGCATAGGTTTAATCCTCCTTAATATTTATAATTTGTGTGTATCTCTCATTGCTTTAATTGTAGCAGGTATCTCGGCATATTTTGCTTTTCTGTCCTTCAATGGCAATTCCGAAGGATAAAAAGGTTTGCCAAATTCTATTATAACATGGCTGCCCTGTATTTTTTTCTTAGGGGCAGATTCAAGCAATAAATCTGAGCCGCTTATTGCCACAGGGACAATAGGGCATTTTGATTTTTCTGCCATTTTGTAGCCACCCTCCTTAAAGGGGAGAAACTCATCCTTCTGGTTTCTGTGACCCTCGGGAAACAATATCATGGAATGCCCCATTTTGAGATATTCAGCCCCCTGGTTAATTATTGAAAGGCTTTGCCTGATATCGTTTCTGTCAAGAAAAAGACAGCCTATATCATCCATATAAAGAGGGAGAAGCGGAACCTTTCTTAATTCCTTTTTAGCTATAAAACCGGCGGGCTTTCCGATAGTCTCATGAGTAATAAGAATATCAAAATAGCTTCTGTGGTTGCTTACAAAAAGAGCAGGCATATCCTGGGGAATATTTTCAACACCTCTTGCTTCAATATCACACTTTGATATTTTAAGCTCCTTTCTAAAAAATCCCGATACATATTTTCTGGCTTTTTTCCAGGATTTATCAGGATCCTTTTTCCATAAATGCCTCAGGTACAGGTGATACGGAAGACTGAAAAACAGTGCAACCAGTAAAACAATCAGTACTCCTAGTCCTTTCATGTGAATCTCCTCCCATTACATATGTAGATTAACGGCCATACATTTTACAGGTTTCATAGAGCCTTGCCTCCAAAGCAGGCGTAAGGGCTTCCTTTTTATATCTCCATGCCCAGTTTCCTTCTCCGACACCCGGAGTGTTAAATCTGGCCCAGGAATCCAGTGATAATATGTCCTGCATGGGAACTATGGCCATGTTGGCAACAGAACCGAAGCAGGCTCTTATAAGTATCCAGCATATATCATTTCCGTCGGTGGAAAAATATCTTCTAAGCTTATCCTTAGATGCCTCATACGCATGATTGTACCATCCCAGGGTGGTGTCATTATCATGGGTACCTGTATAGCATACACAGTTTCTTGTAAAATTATGAGGCAGAAAATCATTTTCATTTGGATTTTCAAAGGCAAATTGTAGTATTTTCATACCGGGTAATCCAAACTTGTCCCTGAGCTCAATAACGGAATCGTCAATTTCTCCCAAATCCTCTGCTATAATAGGAAGGCGATAACCAAGTGTTGCCTCAAGCTGGGTAAAGAAATTAATTCCGGGAGCCTGTATCCATTCACCGTTTATGGCAGTTTCCTCGCCATAAGGTACAGCCCAGAATTGATCAAAGCCTCTGAAATGGTCAATTCTCAGAAAATCTGACAGAGTCAGCTGATGACGGATACGCTCAAGCCACCAGTCATATCCGGTTTCGGTATGCTTTTTCCAATTGTAGAGAGGGTTTCCCCACAACTGTCCGGTAGCTGAAAAGTAGTCAGGGGGAACTCCGGCAACCACAGTAGGATAACCTTTGGTATCAAGAAGAAACAGGCTCTGGTTTGCCCAGACATCCACACTGTCCCATGCCATAAATATTGGTATATCACCCACAATGGATACACCCTTATCATTGGCATATTTTTTCAGAGAGAGCCATTCATTATGAAAAAGGAACTGAATAAATTTATAGTATCCCATTTCACGTTCAAGCTTCTTCTTCCAGCTTTCCTTCTGCTTTTTTGTAGGCTTCTTTAATTCGTCCTCCCACATATACCATGGCATACCCTGATGATAATCCTTCCCTGCCATAAACAGGGCATAGTCCTCAAGCCATGGGGAATTTTCACAAAAATGGGAATACTCCTCGAGCAGCTCCGGGTCAGAGGTGATCTTGTCATTGTAGCTGTCATCTGCAAAACGGTCATATGCTCTCTTAAGAAGGGCGGTTTTAAATTCTATCAAATCTCCGTAGCTTACCTGCTCAGGATTCCACGCAGGCATATTAAAAAAGTCGGAATCATTCAAAAGCCCCAGGGCTTTAAGGTGGTCAAGGCTTATAACCAGTGGCTGTCCGGCAAAGGCCGAAAAAGGCTGGTATGGTGAGTCACCGAAGCCTGTATGTCCCATTGGAAGTACCTGCCAGGTGTTAAGACCGGAGCGTACAAGAAAGTCTATAAAATCGTAAGCTTCCTTACCCAGTTCACCGATTCCGTAAGGACCGGGAAGAGAGGTAGGGTGAAGCAATACTCCGGCATATTTTTTTGGTTTATATTTTGAGCTTATATTTTCAAGCATAATGTAGTTCCTCCTAGTGTTTAAGCACCATTTCCCATTATACATAATTTATGTAGAATTTACAATTAAATAATCACTTATTTGTACATGTTATAAAGCTTTTCAAAGAGAGGAATGGACCTTTTAACCATTTCGGTAGGAACACAGTAGGATATTCTAAAGTGCCCCGGACAGCAGAAACTATCTCCGGGAACAATAATCAGATTAAGTTCCTTTGCTGCCCTCCAGCAAAACTCATTGGCATCAGGTATAAGAGACTGAGGGAACATATAAAAGGTTCCTCCCGGCTCCACAACATTATAGCCGATTCTTGTAAGCTCCCGGAACAGGATGTCCTTGTTGGCGTTGTAAACGGAGATATCACTGGTAATATCTAAAACCTTCTCAACTGCCAGCTGGACAAGGGATGGCGGACAGTTGTGACCTGTGAATCTTGATATCTGACCGGCCATAAGTACAAGAAGTCCGGAATTCCTGCAGGCAGGATTGACAGCCATATATCCTATTCTTTCTCCCGGAAGAGAAAGGGATTTGCTAAATGAATAGCAGCAAATGGAATTGTCATAGAAGGAAGATATAAAAGGGGAATCAGTTCCTTTAAATACTATTTCTCTATATGGCTCATCTGTAATAAGGAATATATCATGACCATATTCCTTTTGCTTTTCTTCCATCAGTCCGGCAAGCCTCTTAATTGTATCACTTGAATATACAATTCCGGAAGGGTTGTTAGGAGAATTAATAAGTATCGCCTGGACATTAGGATTAAATGCTTTCTCAAGCTCCTCAAAATTAATCTGGAATGTATTTACATCAGCAGGTATGACAGTAAGTCTGGCACCTGCACCATTCACATATGGAACATATTCAGGGAAATAAGGTGCAAAGGTGATAACCTCATCTCCTTCCCTGACAACACATCTTAATGCATGGGCGATAGCTCCTGCTGCCGCACTTGTCATAAAAATCTGATCTATTGTATAGTTCATGTTAAACCTTCTGTTAAGGGAATCGGCAATTGCCTTTCTGGTTGAGTCGATACCCAGGGAAGGACTATAGCCATGAAGCTTTACCGGGTCACTGTTCTTTAAAAGGTCAATCATGGTATCAGTAAATTCCTGGGGAACGGGTACAGAAGGGTTGCCAATTGAAAAATTATATATATTTTCGGCACCGATTTCCCCTGCCCTTTTGTTAGCATAAGTAAAAAATTCTCTGATGACAGAACCCTTTCCTGTCATATCCTTGTACATTTCATTAATCATAATATTCCTCCAGCATAAAAAACTAAGCTGATTATATCAAATAATCAGGCAAAAAAAAAGTTATAATATTAATATACAAAACAAAAAACGAGCGATGACCAATCCGGGGAAGGAATTAATCACCGCTCATTTGAGGGGAGAGAGGATTCAAATATATGAAAAGCTCTTACAATATGTACTATAACAGGGATGTGTGTCCAAAATGTGTTTACTTTGTAAAAAAAACGTGTCCGGAAAACACAATAAAAATCCTCTTTAGTTTTTGTCTCCCATAGCCTTAACTGATTCATCAAGCTTACGCAGGGTCTTCTGTATGGAGTCATTGATTAAGCCTGATTCGTGGGCCATTTTACCGAATTCATGTGCCACAACGGTAAATCCACGACCTGCCTCGCCGGCACGGGCAGCTTCAATTGAAGCATTAAGGGCAAGGATATTCTGCTTATTCTCAATTTTTTTGAGTCCCTGGGACTTGGAATTAAGCTCCTTAATAAGAGCTGCAGCTCCTCCTATTGCCTCGGAAAAGGAGGAAAGAGTTTCGTCATGGTGAGCCTTCTGATAGGAGGCTTCAAGAAGGTTCTGGATAGAGAGTACCAGCAGTCTTGCCGCAGCCTCAACAACCTCCTCATCTGTATCCTCATCAACAGGACCGCCTATTACAGAGGCAACAATAACCTCATCTACTTCAATATCCTCGCTGAAGGCTTCTATATTGTCGCGGGAAAAACCTAATTTATTTGAAAGAAAATTACCCTCATCATCAAGAACCACAGCAATCATATGAGTGGCAGCAGCCCAGTTTTCCAATACCTCGTCCAAAGCAGTCATATCCAGATAATCATTAATGGTCATAAATACACCTCCTACTAATTGATACTTACTTGTATTTTATAAAATTTTAACATAAATATCAATAATAAAATACTTTTAAAGAAAAATATTTACAAAATACGGACAAATAATTAGAATATAGGAAAATGTGCTTTGATTATTAAATTATTAATTCGCAGAAGGTTAAGAACATGGTAAAAATATTTGAGACACATGCCCACTATGATGATGAGGCATTTGATGAGGACAGGGATGCGCTTTTAGAGAGTTTTCAGGACAAAGGTATAATGAAGGTTGTGAATATTGGTGCAAGTATCAGTACATCGCAGGCCGGTGTGGCTCTTTCGGAAAAGTATCCGTTTATATACAGTGCAGTGGGGGTTCACCCATCTGATACAAAAGAGCTTGCGGTGGATGGGGCATTTGATATTATTGAAAAGCTTTCAGAGAGAGATAAGGTAGTTGCAATAGGAGAAATAGGTCTTGACTATCATTATGAGGATACTGACAGGGCTACCCAGAAAAAATGGTTCATAAAGCAGATGGAGCTTGCGGGGAGGAAAAAGCTTCCGATAGTTGTTCACAGCAGAGATGCCGCCGGTGACACCATGGATATAATGAAGAGCGAAGGAGCCGGAGATATAGGTGGAGTGATACATTGCTTTTCCTATGGTAAGGATGTGGCCGGGGTATTTCTGGATATGGGATTTTATATAGGAGTCGGAGGAGTTGTTTCATTTAAGAATGGGAAAAAGCTAAAAGAGGTAGTGGAATATGCTCCTCTTGACAGAATTGTTCTGGAGACGGATGCACCTTATCTTGCACCGGAGCCGTTCAGAGGTAAAAGAAATTCCTCGCTCCTAATACCATACAGCGCCCGGGTAATCGCTGATATCAGGGGGATAAGCATAGATGAGGTGTATGAGGCAACCTATTCTAATGCCCTGAAGCTGTACAGGCTGAAGGAGTAAAATTTTCATATTAACCACAATGGATGGGAGGAGAAATATATTTTATGGAAAAATTAAGTAATCCCCAGGTGACGGTTGAAATAATAAAAAAATATAATTTTGCATTTCAGAAAAGGTTTGGACAGAATTTCCTTATTGACAGCCATGTGATAGAAAAAATAATCAGAGCGGCAGACATAACAAAGGATGATGTTGTACTGGAGATAGGCCCGGGAATAGGAACCATGACACAGTATCTTGCAGAGGCAGCAGGGAAGGTGTATGCAGTGGAAATTGATAAGAATCTTTTACCTGTTCTTGAGGAAACACTGGGAGACTATGATAATATATCGGTTATTAACCAAGATATATTGAAGCTGGATATAAGGGAACTGCTTGGAGAGGATATTTCCAGGGTAAAGGTTGTTGCCAACCTGCCATATTATATAACAACTCCCATCATAATGGGTCTTTTTGAAAATCATATTCCTGCAAAGTCGATTACTGTAATGGTCCAAAAAGAGGTAGCAATGAGAATGCAGGCAGCTCCCGGTTCAAAGGATTACGGGGCTCTATCTCTTGCTGTGCAGTTTTATGCCAGCCCTTATATAGTGGCCAATGTGCCTCCTAACTGCTTTATGCCAAGACCTAATGTAGGCTCGGCAGTTATAAGGCTTACAAGGTGGGAGGAAAGTCCGGTAAAGGTAAAGGATGAGACCTTGATGTTCCGACTGATAAGGGCCTCCTTTAACCAGAGAAGGAAAACTTTGCAAAATGGTATTAATAATGCAGGTGATTTGTGCTTTACCAAGAATCAGGTGGTTAATGCACTGGAAAAAATGGGACTTCCTGAATCGGTGCGTGGCGAAACACTTACATTGGAGGAATTTGCCCGGCTTAGCGATATTCTGGGAGAAAATTAGGAATATAACCTCAAACCCCTACATATATTTATATCTATAGATAAATGGGGGTGAGGTCTACATATGGGACAAAACAGGTGGGTATCCTATATTTTCAGGTACAGAGATGGAGCAAGGTGTGAAAATGCGGGCTTCATTAAGGTACAACAGCTTTGTAAAAAAAGTGAAGAAAGAGCACGGATTCAGATTGGATTGCGCTTATACAAAAGAAAAAGCTGTATAAGCAAAATATATCTGTTAAACAGGAATTATAAGACAGGCTATATAGGTGAAATGGGTATTTCCGGGGAGGAAACGGACACCCTCATGAAGAAAATAGAATTGCCGTGGAAGAATTGTCTGGGAGAGGGTCTTGATATCCGGGAATACCAGGGTCTTGTCTTTTTATGTGATGACGGAGAGATTTTAATGGGAATCTGGGGTACAGAGCAGGTTGTGGCAGACAGGATTGATTTTACACCGGACAGTAAAAAGATTGATGAGCAGCAGATAGATATTACGGTGAGCAGCAATGAAGATACAAAAACTGATGTGGCAAAAGAGGAAACAATGAATGAAGGGGAAGAAACTGCGTGTACATGCCAGGAAATGATAGATACATTTCCCAAGCTCCCTCTGTTTCCGGGAAGCTGCTTTACGGAATGTGTGAAGATTGTACCTCAGGATATAGGCAGGCTTCCCATAGGAAACTGGAGACTGGGAAGCAACAGCTTCTTATCCCACGGATATTATCAATACAGATATTTAATGATGGGAATTGTGAAGTATAAGGATAAGGATCGATATGTTATAGGTATACCTGGTGTATATAACGGCAAAGAAAAATATCTGGCCAATATGTTCGGATTCAATCTGTTTATACCTGTGAAGCCGACGAAGGTGCTCACAGGAAATTTTGGTTACTGGATTTGGGAGGTGTCAAGGATATAGCGTATTATGTCAACCATGCGACCACATACATTGGCACTTAGCGGTTCTGTGCATACAGGTGTAAAGCCCATTTTGCCGGCCAGATGTCTTGAAGGCAGATTATCCGGAAGGATTCTGGCGTGAAAGTTAGTAATACCGTATTCCTGTGACACAATTTTTATACCTGCCATACATGCTTCGTAGGCATATCCCCGGTTCTGATGCAGGGAATCTATTTTGTAGCCTATTTCTGCATAGGGCTTCTGGCTGTGGAAAAACAGATTAAAATTTACAGCTCCTATAATCCGGGTCATGTGGTATGCTTCATAGATATAATATCTTATAAAGGTGCCGGCCAGGTATGCACGATATTCCCGGCGCAGCATGTTATAATGGTAGTCCAGGGTATAAAAATCTGAGGGCCTTGTAGGCTCGAAACGTTCAAACAGAAGGCGGTTGCGCTGATACAGGTTAAGGACATCCTTTGCCTTTGATTCATTTTCAACCTTGAGCACAAGATGTCCGGTATATATTATGTCAGGTCCCATAGCCAGCGCCTCCTAAAAATGATAGTTATATTATATAATAAATCAATTTGTTATACAAATATAATATATAAAATACTAACAGCATTTCAGGTATAACGGTAGTTTTACCGGAAGGGAGATAAAATGGCTGAAACTGATTTGGATGAAAAATATATGAGGGAAGCAATTAAGCAGGCAAGAAAGGCAGAGGCTAATAAAGATGTGCCTATTGGCTGCGTGATAGTTTATGAGGATAAGATAATTGCCAGAGGCTATAACCGGCGCAATATAGATAAAACTACCCTTGCCCACGGAGAAATCCTGGCCATAAAAAAAGCATCCAGGGTGTTGAACGACTGGCGCCTTGAAAATTGCACAATGTATGTTACCCTCGAACCATGCCAGATGTGTGCAGGTGCCATTATTCAGGCGAGGATTCCCAGGGTGGTTATAGGCTGCATGAACCCTAAGGCAGGGTGCGCCGGCTCTGTTTTGAATTTGTTTGACATCAGGGAGTTTAACCATCAGGTTCAGGTTACACGCGGAATTCTCCAGGAGGAGTGTTCGGCAATGCTTAAGGATTTCTTTGCATGGCTTCGTGAGAGTAAGAAAGCAGAAGGGAAAAAACTTGACTTAACATAATATTTCTTATATACTTATGTATTATGATTTATTAAAAATACATTTTAGTACGCAATAATTTGTTATCAATATTTATTGATATAAATTTCCGTGCAGCCGGGGAGTTAGCGGTGCCCTGTACCTGCAATCCGCTATAGCAGGGGTGATGGTTGGTTTCGGGTTGCTTTTTGTAGAGCTGCCCTTGGTAAGTGGCGTTGATGTTTGGGTCTTGCGCGACAGAAATCCATGAACCGTGTCAGGTCGGGAACGAAGCAGCACTAAGTGGAACCTTCTGTGTGCCGTGAGGTCGCCTGAGCTGAGTTAACTGCTAAGGTAACGTTTATGAGAGCTTCACAACACCAGCCGCACGGTAAAAGCTTTTTACAATTTTACAATATAAATGTGGTATTTTTATTGAATTAATGTTAGTATATTATGTGGTACGTTTTACGAGAAAATGGATATAAGGGGCACAATTATGAACTATGCAGAGGTAATTGAATATGTTAAAAAGATGACCGCTGACAACGGCCGACCTTCAAAATATCCATTTAGGAGCAGGTATGAGCATACTATGAGGGTTTACAGATGGGCGATTAAACTCCAGTCAAAGCTTGGTGGAGACCTTGATGTTATTGTGCTGGCTGCCCTTTTGCATGATATAGGCTGGGATGCCAATAGACCTCATGGTGAGGTGGGAGCTGAGCTTGCAGTGGAATATATGGACAGCATAGGTGTTGAACCCGATATCATCCGAAAGGTTGGAGAAATAATAATGATTCATGAGGATAAAGATACAGATGCAGATTTGTCCCTTGAATGTAAGATAGTTATGGATGCTGATTTGCTGGATGAGGTAGGAGCCGTAGGTATTTTATGGGATGCAATGGCAACAGCCTGTGAGGATGAAGCAAGCTACAAAAAGGCATATTACAGAATTAAGAATTATTACAGGGTGAATAAGCCAAAGATAAGAAGATGTAAAACAGACGCGGGAAGAACCGAGTATGCAAAGCGTATGCAGATGATAGAGAATTATATATTTCAGCTTGAGAAAGAATTATTTTAAGGGGAT
>DLKL01000011.1:1000-16124 GCA_002476495.1 Lachnospiraceae bacterium UBA7589 | reverse complement strand
ATCCCCTTAAAATAATTCTTTTCTAATTTGAACCATATCCTGCCAATTCATCAATCATATCAGTAATGAGAGTTATTGAATCGGTTTTTGTGCTAAGCTCCATGGCCTTAATGTAATGGTCCCTGTTATCATAAACCTCATTAACAGCTTCAAGTAAAGAAGCGTCATTCAGATTTTCTTCAAGCAAAACTTTGGCATAACCACTTTTTTCAAAGGATTCTGCATTGAGTATCTGATCCCCACGACTGGCTGCCAGTGACAAAGGAATCAATACACTTGGCTTTCTGAGTGCCAGAAGCTCACATATGGCATTGGCTCCTGCTCTTGATATAACCACGTCTGCCAGTGCCAGAAGGTTACTAAGCTCCTGCTTAATATATTCGAATTGAACGTAATCAGGGTGACCGGCATAGTCAGGATTAGTTTTATCCTTTCCGCACAGATGTATAACATTATATTTTTCGGTAAGCTTATCAAGGCAAGACCACACTGCTTCGTTAACCTTAACACTTCCCGAGCTTCCGCCGATAATGAGAAGCGTAGGCCGTACATCCTTAAAGCCGCAAAAAGTCATGGCAGAAACAGCATTTCCATTGAAAAGCTCCTGTCGTATAGGTGTTCCCGTCAAAACTGCCTTTCCCTTAGGAAGTTTTTCAAGGGTTTCGGGAAAATTACAGCAGATTTTTGATGCCCCGGGCAGGGCAATTTTGTTAGCAAGACCGGGTGTCATGTCGGACTCATGAATTATACATGGGATTTTTCTGGATTTGGCGGCCAGAACCACAGGAACGGCAACGAAACCTCCCTTGGAAAAAACCACATCAGGCTTAAGCTCCTTCATAAGAGCCTTGGCCTGGGAAAGCCCCTTTATAACCCTGAAGGGATCTGAAAAGTTTTCCAGACTGAAGTATCTTCTGAGCTTTCCGGTGGAAATAGGATGATAAGGTATGCCCATTTCCTCTATAAGCTTTTTTTCGATTCCTTCATGAGAGCCTATATAATGTATATCATAGCCCTTCTTCTGCAACACGGGAATAAGAGCCATATTAGGTGTAACATGACCAGCAGTTCCTCCACCGGTTAATACTATTCGTTTCATATAATCCTCCGATTTTATAGAGATTAAATATATTCTTTAAGTGCTTTGGCAAGCTGATCCGGACATGAGGTGTCTCTGAAGCCACATTTAATTCCGCCAAGTCTGGAAACTACTTCATCAGGTGTCATGCCATCTACAAGCTTTGAGATTCCCTGAAGATTGCCATTACAACCCCCCTGGAATTTAACATCTCTCACCTTCCCGTCAACAATTTGAAAATCAATAGATTGTGAACAGGTACCTTTTGTTCTATATGTCATATTATACCCCTCTTTTCGTATTAATGTTACTGATTAGTAAAGTATATCACAAAGCTTTAAGGTGTTAAAGATAAAATTGTGGTGGAAAAGGGCAGAATTTTACGATTCAAAAGGCTTGCATTATGAAATTAACCCTTTTTATAATCACCTCATACATAACAGACAGGAGGTTGTGTTGGCCATAGTAAAAATATAAATCTGCGGTCCTGTGCCGGTGAGAGGCAAAAAATAAAATGGGCAGAAAAATTATTTGAATGGCAAAATAATATTATGAAAAGAGGGAATGTATATGGTGGAGAAAATCATGGAAGCAGGAAAAGGTGTTTATTTTCTGTGGGGATTAGGATTGCTGGGATTACTCTTTAAAATCATAACAAATGCTTATTTAAAAGGAATGGTAAAGGCATCGGAAAATATGGCTACTACCAGAAAAAAATCTCTCCGTGCCATAAGACAGAAATATGAAAATGGAAGAACTCTCGGAATAAACAGGATAAGCGGACAGGCCTTTGTTGAAAAAAACATAAGGGGATTAAGGATGGGCCCCTTTCCACTGGAGGCCTGGAGGCGGTCCGGACAAGCAATGTGCTCCCTGGTGCTCCTAACCACAGGAGGTGCCTTTATGTATTATGATGTGAGCTGGAGAGGAAGCCCTGCCATGACAGGCTTTTTAATAAATGCAGGAATTGTCCTTGCATTTTTAATGTTTATTGAGAATATATTTTTAGTAACAAATAAGGTTGAAATATTGAAGGCTAATATAAGGGATTATCTGGAGAATCTGACTCCGCTTAAGGAAAGGGGAATCAATACCGGAGGCAAAAGGACCGAAAAGGAAAAGAAGCCTCTGGCTATGGAAGAGGTTGCCCTTACGGACGAGGAGATAAAGGGTCTTATTGATAAGGATACAAAGCTTGAGCAGGTAAAATCCTGTTATCATGAGAGAGACTCAAACCAGGAGCTTCTGGATAGCTTTCTAAAGGAATTTTTCTCTTGAAGAAGATTATTTTGTTTATTGTTTCGGGTTTCTTTATAATACTTGTGTTTTGTTTAATAAAAGGGGGCTTTTTAAAGGGGTTATGTGAAAGAATAAAATATGTAAGCTATAGCAGTGAGGGAAATACAGATACCGGGGCCGGTGAAGATGAAACAACAAATTCCCGGGAGGAACAAAGGGAAATGTCCGTGGAGGACGCAAGATATATCACCCTGCCCATAGAAAATAATGTTCGTGAAAAGGATACATATTATGATTATTCCAACGAAAAGCTGGCCTGGTGGTTTAAAAGAAATGAGAATCACCAGGGAAGCGGCTGTGATGATACCATAGATATTTCAGATTATGAGGCCTATTATCTGGATAAGGAAACAGGGGAAAAAATCATATATCTTACATTTGACTGTGGATACGAAAACGGATATACGGGAGATATTTTGGACATATTGAAGGAACAGGATATTCCGGCATGCTTTTTTGTGACAAAAACTTATATAAGAGACAACGTGGAATTAACAAAACGTATGAAGGAGGAAGGGCATCAGGTGGGAAACCACACTATTACCCATCCCTCCCTGCCAAATAAATCCTATGAGGAGATTATTCAGGAGATAAATGGCTGTGCTGATTATATGGAAGAGGTAACAGGGTATTGTATGGATCCCTACCTGCGCCCACCGATGGGAGAATACAGCGAAAGAACTCTTGCCCTCACTATGGATTTAGGATATAAAACTATTTTTTGGAGCATTGCATATCTGGATTATGATGTAAATAAACAACCGGGGGCGGATTATGTAATAAAGCATTTTGAAAAATATCATCATCCCGGCGCCATTATTCTTATGCACAATGTGTCATCTTCCAATGCACAGGCATTAGAGACAGTAATATTAAATCTTAAGGCAGAAGGATATAGGTTTGCCAGCTTAAATGAACTGAATATGGAAAAGGAAATAATGGAACAGAATGTAGTTTACAGGTAACTAAAATATGCCCTGTGAATACTATATATTATAGTATGATTGGGGGCAGACCAGTGGGATTTCAGAATACAAATATCAGAAATATATTAAACGAAGCCCTGAATTATGGTGGAATTATTGTGGATGTAAGAGAAAAAGATGAATTTATGATAAGTCATATACCCATGGCAATCAATCTGCCGCTTATTGATATACAGCAGGAAAGGTTTTCCCTGCCCAAGGGACGGGTAATACTTATCTATTGTGAAAACGGAGGGAAAAGTGCTCTAGCCGCAAAAATTTTATCTGAGAAGGGATATCGGGTTATTAACACTGTTGGGGGGCTCAAAGAGTACAGGGGTGCTCTTACCAGACCAGCAAGACATTAACAAAGAGGGCTGTCGGATGACAGCCCTCTATTTGTGCTTAATAAAAAAGTCTCTGATAAAGTTCTTTGAACTTACTTCTTGACACCATGGTTATACAAAATATAATATAAAAAGAATAAGAAAATGCCATTTTAGGCTTAAAAATGAGAAAGGTATAGCAGATGGGTAAGGATTTGGAATTTATTGCACCCTGCCATTTTGGGCTGGAGTCGGTTTTAAAAAAAGAGATAATAGATCTGGGGTATGATATTGTTGCCGTGGAGGACGGAAGGGTCACATTCAGGGGAGACCTTACTGCTATGCCGAGATCCAATATATTTATAAGGACTGCTGAGCGTATACTTCTTAAAATGGGAAGCTTCAAGGCTGCCACCTTTGATGAGCTGTTTGAGGGTACAAAGGCACTTCCATGGGAGGAATATCTGCCAAGGGACGGTAAATTCTGGGTAACAAAGGCTACCAGCAACAAAAGTGCTCTTTTTTCAGGAAGCGCAATTCAGTCTATCGTAAAAAAGGCTATTGTAGACAGAATGAAGAACACATACAGGGTAAATTATTTTGAGGAAGATGGGGATGAGTATCCTATCAGGGTTTTTATATTTAAGGATATGGTATCGATTGGCCTTGATACTACGGGAATCTCCCTACATAAAAGAGGCTATAGGCAGCTTGTTGGCAAGGCACCCATATCGGAGACCCTTGCAGCCGCTCTTATAATGCTTACGCCATGGAATAAGGACAGAGTATTGGTGGATCCTTTTTGTGGCAGCGGAACGTTTCCTATTGAGGCTGCTATGATAGGTGCATGTATTGCCCCGGGAATGAACCGTGAGTTTGTATCGGATTCATGGATAAAGGTTTGTCCAAAAAAAATCTGGTATGATGCCTATACCGAGGCAAATGATATGGTGCGCCATGATGTGGATATGAATATACAGGGCTACGATCTTGATGGGGATATAATAAAATGTGCCATGTCAAATGCAAGGGAAGCCGGGGTGGACAGGTATATTCACTTTCAGGCCAGGGATGTTAAGGATTTAAGGCATCCTAAGCATTATGGCTTTATTATAACAAATCCTCCATATGGGGAACGGCTTGAGGAAAAGGAGGCTCTGCCTGCTCTCTACAAGACCATAGGTGAAAGCTTTGCTGCCCTCGGTGACTGGTCTATGTATCTTATAACCTCCTATGAGGATGCAGAAAAATATATTGGGAAAAAGGCTGATAAAAACAGGAAAATATATAATGGTATGATAAAATCATATTTTTATCAGTTTATGGGACCAAAACCACCAAAGAGAAAGGATTAGCATGAAAAAAATATGTAGTATTCTGGCCATGGTTGTGGTCATTGCCATAATTGCATATTTTGTCAATAGAACGCCTCTTATAACAGTAAGTGAATCTGAGGATTTTCCTGTCTGCTCAGCAGCCTTCCGGGATAATCTTGTTGAAAAGATGAATGATGCTGCTGTTATGGTTACGCTTGAGGGAGTAAGTCTTGATAACTTTGGCTACAGATTTTATGTCAGTGAGGACTTAAAGCTTATGGTGGAGGGAGAATTTATTAAGAGACTGTTAAATTGTTCCTTCCTGGAATATCCTGATGGGAAGCTGCTTATAATGAAGGGCAATAATAGAATAGACCTGGAAACAGACTCCCCGGTGGCTATAGTGAACAGCTATGAGGAGATTGATCTGGGCTGTCCGGTAAAAAAGGACGGAGACAAGGTTTTTATTCCCATAGAAGAGATATCACCATATATTAATTACAGAGTAGATTACCATTATGCCTCTGATTGGATTGATATAGCCAGAGACAGTGAGGAATTTCCTTTGCCGGAGAGCTATGACATGAGAAAATACGGAAGAGTATCACCTGTGAGGGATCAGGGCAGATATGGTACCTGCTGGGCCTTCGCCTCTCTTGGGGCTTTGGAGACAACCATGCTGCCTCTTACAGAGAATATCTTTGCCACAGATCATATGACACTTTGCAACAGCTTTAATCTGGACATTAACCGGGGTGGAGAACACTCTATGAGTATTGCTTATCTGGCTGCATGGCAGGGACCGGTATATGAAAAGGATGACCCTTACGGAGACGGAAAAAGCAATCCTGAGCTTAAGCCGGTAGTGCATCTGGAGGAAGCTCTTGTAATAAATGACAAGGATTATGAGGTTATAAAAAGTGCTATTTTCAGATATGGTGCCATTGAAACCTCCCTCTATTCCCAGATGGAATACGCCGACAGTGTTTCAAAGTATTATTCAAGGGAAAACAGCTCTTATTTTTATGATGGGGAAGAAAATCCCAATCATGATGTTGTAATTGTAGGATGGGATGACAATTATCCAAAGGAAAAATTTACCCATCAGCCTGAGGATGACGGAGCCTTTATATGTAAAAACAGCTGGGGAACTGAATTTGGTGAGGATGGATACTTTTATGTTTCATACTATGACACCAACATATGTAATAAAGCAGTTGTTTATACCCGTGTAGGAGCTGCGGACAATTATGACAAAATATACCAGTCGGATTTGCTGGGCTGGATAGGTCAGCTGGGCTTTGGAAAAGAGGAGGCATATTTTGCAAATGTGTATACTGCCGGGGACAATGAGGAGCTGAAGGCAGTGGCATTTTATGCAACGGATAAAAATACGGATTTTGAGGTATATGTAGTAAGAAATTACAAAAATATGGAATCTCTTAAGAACCGGGAGTTTGTTGTGGCCGGGGGAACAAAATACGCAGGATATTATACCGTGGATTTTCCCGAGGCTGTGGAGCTTGCTGACGGAGAAAGGTTTGCGGTGGTTGTGAAGATACATACTCCCGGAGCTGTACATCCCATAGCAATAGAATATAATTCAGATGAGAGAACCTCCAATTTTGATATAACAGACGGAGAGGGTTATATCAGTCTGTACGGTGAGCTGTGGCATAGTGCGGAGGCCACCCAGAGCTGTAATGTCTGCCTTAAGGCATTTACTGATATCAAGAAAAACTAAGTCAGATAAATTATACAGAAAGGAACCGGCATTGCCGGGAAAGTGGAGATGTATGAGGAAAATAGTATTTGCAACAGGAAATGAAAACAAGATGAAAGAAATAAGAATGATTCTTGCAGATTGTGGATATGAGATATTGTCCATGAAGGAAGCGGGAATCGATGTAGATATAGTGGAGGACGGAAAAACCTTTGAAGAAAATGCCATTATAAAGGCAAAGGCTATAAGTGAGCTGGTGGATGACAAAACTGTAGTCCTTGCCGATGATAGCGGACTTGAGGTGGATTATCTTAACAAGGAGCCGGGGATTTATTCGGCAAGATATGAGGGAGTTGACACACCTTATTCAATCAAAAACCAGATTATAATAGACAGGTTAGAGGCTGCACCTGAGGACAAAAGAACGGCCAGATTTGTGTGCGCCATTGCAGCTGCGTTTCCCGACGGAAGAGTTGAAACAAGAAGAGGAACAATTGAGGGCAAAATTGCCCATTCACCGGCAGGGGAAAACGGATTTGGCTATGACCCTATTTTTTATGTGCCTGAGTTTTCTAAGACTACAGCAGAGCTTACTCCCGAGGAAAAAAATAAGGTTAGTCACAGAGGAAATGCATTAAGGCTTATCAGAGAGGTATTATAAAGAGTGTTATGCGTCGTATTTTAATTGTAAGTGATTCTCATGGTAGAAATGATAATGTAAGATTGGCTATAGAAAAAGCAGGAAGAATTGATTCCATGATTCATCTTGGAGATGTGGGGTATGACTATCTTTTGGTTGAACGTATGGCAGGTGTTCCTACCTACATTGTGGCAGGCAATAATGATTATGGTGGTTTTTTAAGGGAAATGAGTATTATTTATATGGGAACTCACCGGGTACTTCTTGTACACGGTCACCGTCAGGGTGTATATAACGGAACAGACAGAATAAGATATCTTGCACTGGAGAACGACTGTGACATAGCCATGTACGGACATACGCATGTACCTCATCTTGAGGAGGGTGGAGACGTTACCATAGTTAATCCGGGGAGTATATCCCTGCCAAGACAGATTGGACATAAGAAAACATTTATGATTATGGAAATTGATGACAATGACAGGGTAACATTTAAGCTCGACAATATCTGATTATGCGGATTTGCTAAAATGAAGCCGGAGACAGGAGAGCATTTTACTGATGCAATACACGGAAAAGGAGACAACTGTGAAAAAAGGTGATATCTGCGAGGGAATTATTGAGAATTATGATTTTCCAAACAAGGGAAGTCTTTATCTGGATGATAGAAAGGTTACTATAAAGGGAGCACTTAAGGGGCAGAAGGTCCGATTTATGATTACCAGGAAAAAGAGTGGTATGGCAGAGGGCAGGCTTTTGGAGGTTATTGAGAAATCTCCTATGGAGGACGAGGTGCCGGACTGCCCTTTTTTTGGTGTGTGCGGAGGATGTACATATCTTAATATGTCATATAAAAATCAGCTGGCACTAAAGGAAGAAATGCAAAAAAAGCTTCTTGCTCCTGTTATAAATGAGAGTATTGCAGCCTGTGGAGGAAGTGGCAGCTCAGATTTTGAGTCAATATGGGAGGGTATTCTTCCTTCCCCTCTTATCAGAGAATATAGAAATAAGATGGAATTTACCTTTGGCGACGAGTATAAGGATGGACCGCTTGCCCTTGGACTTCACAGAAAGGGTAATTTTTATGATATTCTGAATGTTTCCGGTTGCAGGATAATAGGTGAAGACTGGAGTAAGATTCTTGATTATTCGCTGGATTTTTTCAGGGGTGCAAATATTCCGTTTTATCACAAAATGCGCCATGAAGGTGTATTGAGAAATCTGGTGATAAGGCAGTCCAAGGCTACAGGAGAATTTCTTATAAATCTTGTAGCCAGTACGCAGTGGGATAGATATATGGAAACCGGGCAGGAGATGGGCTGTCGGGATGATGACATGGCATATAGAGGCAAAGCTATAATTGAAAAATATGCCAAAGGGCTGGTAAGCTTGTCGCAGGAAGAAGATTTTTCCGGCAGTATAGGTGGTATTTTATATACAGAGAATGATTCATTGGGAGATGTTGTTCAAAGCGACAGGACAATCCTGTTGTATGGAAGGGATTATATTATTGAGGAGATTATGGGATTAAGGTTTAAGATATCTCCTTTCTCGTTTTTTCAGACCAACACAAAGGGGTGCGAGGTGCTCTACAAAAAGGCCCGGGAATATATTATGGCCGGTGAGGTTATAGGAGCTTCTGATATAAATACGGAAAATGGCAGAGAACCCTCAAAGGTGGTTTTTGACCTTTATAGTGGGACAGGAACTATCGCCCAGATGATGGCACCTGTGTCGAAAAAGGTTGTTGGCATAGAGCTTGTTAAGGAAGCTGTTATGGCAGCAAGGGAAAATGCAGGATTGAATGGTTTAGACAATTGTGAGTTTATATCCGGGGATGTGTTAAAGGCCATAGACCTGGTAGAGGATACCCCTGATTTGATTATTCTTGATCCTCCGAGGGATGGTATTAATCCTAAGGCTTTGGATAAAATACTTGCTTTTGGAGTGGATGAAATGGTTTACATAAGCTGTAAACCTACATCCCTTGCCAGAGACTTAAAGACAATTCTGGCAAGTGGATATACGGTAAAAAGGGTATGTGGTGTTGATCAGTTTCCTGGAAGCGTGCATGTGGAGACGGTCGTTTTGATGTCAAGGAAAGAAAAGTAAAATCAAGAAAATGGCGTATTTCCGGGCTTTTTCGGAGGTTAGGACGAAAAGCTTAACTGATGAAAAGGCTCGGATTTTTGTTTTGCAGGATGGATATGTCGCTAGAATTGGTGGTTGGGTAGGCTGATTGGATAGAGGGTATCTGAGGCTGTGGATTGGATGTGAGGTGAAGAAGATGGATTTATCGGAATTAATAATGAATATACAGCAGTTGGCACCGCAATTAGCATCTACGTGTTGTGTAATTAATGGTGCATTTATGACCTTGGAAGATGTAGAAAAGATGGGATATGATGAGTTTTCATATAGATCCAAAATAAATATGCCGTTGAAGTTATATAAATATTTTCCAAACAAAGAGATTATCGATAAAGATGGAAATAAAATAAATTATTCGTTTGCAGAGGGAACATTGGTTGAGTATATTAGTCCATCCCATGACAATACTGCAAGAATGGCACTTATCTATTGTTTGATTGGAAATCTTCAGGCGAGAAATAAGTTACTTGAAATGCAGCATGGTTATATGGTGGAGTCTGGTGATGATGACAAAGTACTTTATGCTGGATTTTCAAAGGAATCTGCAAAGACATACATCGAGAATTTTGAAAAATACCTTGAGGATAATAAAGATAGTATCGAAGCTCTACGTATTATTTATAATTCAGAGGATACGCTTATCACACATGAAATGCTTATGGAATTGCAGGATAGGTTGTTAGCTGAAAGCAGACAGTATGGAGCATATCAGATATGGAAAAACTATAAGCTTCTGGATGAACAGGGAGATGTAGAAGCACTTGATGGCAAGGCTAATGTAAATGCACTTACAAACCTTATTCAGATAGTGCGTTATGCGTATAAAAAGAATCAGAAACTTACAAGTCTTATCAATGGTTACGCACAGAGATTCAGCCTGTATTGTGGTCGAGCGCAGCGTGTACTTACAGAAGACCAGAAGGATATTATGCAGCAAATTGCAGAATACATCATTAACGATGGTGCAATTACTGTGATGGAACTTAAAGAAACAGATACAGAATTATGGAAGAGAGCAGTTAAGAGTTTTGGTGGTGCTACATTAGCTAGCGAGATTCAGACGCTTTCAAAATTTATATTAAAGGTGGCATAGTATGGCAAATCAAAAAAGCGAAGCAGCATTAATTAAGAAGGTTGGAGATATAGCAAATGTTATGGCGGCAGCAGGTGTTGGCTTTACAGACTATATCACACAGCTTACATATATTTTATTCCTAAAAATGGATAACGAAAAAGAAGAGTTGGGACTTGGAAGTTCAATTCCAGAAGGATACAAATGGAAGGATTTGTGTGACCTTAGTGGAACAGACCTTGTTGACAAATATGAAGAAATCCTAGATGAACTTTCAAAAGATGAAGGCCTTATTGGAACGATTTTCACAAGAGCAAGTAATAAGATTGATAGACCAGTTATGCTTGCAAAGGTTATCGAAATGGTGGCTAGTGAAGACTGGTACATGATGGAAGGTGACTTAAAGGGTGCAATCTATGAATCTATTTTAGAGAAAAATGGACAGGATAAGAAAAGCGGTGCTGGACAGTATTTTACGCCAAGAGCACTTATTCAGGCGATTGTAGAAGTCGTAGATCCTAAAATAGATGAAACAGTAGCAGAAATAAAGACTATTGGATTGATACAAAGATACGATGCGCACAGACAACAGAATATGCTTAAAACCGCTTGATAGAAGGCTTTTTGAAATGCTGGATTTCAGAAGTCTTCTTTTTTTGCCTTTTTTGCGGTGTTTGACGAGCAGCAGATAGCAGTCGGGAGAATGAGTGGGTACAAACAATGAACGATAGCAGAAAAGAGGTATCGTTCAAAGCGAGCTATCGTGTAAAGGGTGTTAGGTATCGTTCAGCGTGTGCAACAATGTAAGTATCAACAAATATAATGAAATAGCAGATAAAGAAACAAAATATCAGAAAACTGCTTGAAAATTGATTCGGAAAGAGGTATAATATAATCTGTATATTTGCGTTTATTTCACGAACCGCAGAGGTGATTTTATGATTGAAAATAATTTAATGGATGACAATTACATAAGTATTGATGATGCTGCGGCGTATTTAGGAATAAAGACAGTCACTTTGCGCAATTGGATAAAGAAAAAACCAGATATTCCGGCACATCGCGTAGGAAAACTCTGGAAATTTAAGCGTTCTGAACTGGATGAATGGATAGCCAGTGGAAAAAGCGCAGAGTAATCATCAATACATTAGGAAGGAAGAATTACGATGCCTGAGATTAGATTATATAATGAGGACTGTATAGCAGCCATGAAAAAAGTGGAGGATAAATCCATAAGCCTGATTGTTACAGATCCTCCATACAACCTTGGAAATTTCATGAAGAATAGAGATACCAATCTCAGTAAAATGCGAGATAATTTTTTTGGCTCTGCTGGTTGGGATGACATGGAATTTGATGAGTGGGAAAAATCAATGGATGATTTTTTCAAGGCGGCGGCAAAAGTCATGAGAAAAGGAGGTACAATGATTGTATTTATGGCAATTATTAAAGTGGAAACAATCATTCGTCTGGCGGAAAAGCATGGCTTTTATTATAAGACGACGGGCATATGGCATAAAACAAATCCAATGCCGAGAAACATGAATTTGCATTTTGTAAATTCAACAGAAGCTTGGATATATTTCACATACAAAACTCGAACGGGAACCTTTAATAACAGTGGAGCTTTGATTCATGATTTTATCGAGACATCAGTTACCCCAAATGGAGAACGCAGATATGGTAAGCATCCAACACAAAAACCGGAAAGTTTAATGCAGCATTTTGTAGAAATATTATCCAATGAAAATGAGTGGGTTCTTGATCCATTTATGGGAAGCGGAACGACGGGCGTTGTTGCCAAGAGAACGGGACGAAATTTCATTGGAGTTGAATTGAATAAGGACTATTTTGAAATTGCAAAGTCCAGAATAGAGGGAAAACAAAATGAAACCAACAGTAATTGATTTATTTGCTGGTGTAGGTGGCTTGTCGCTTGGATTTGAAATGCGAGGATTCAATGTGCTTGTGGCAAATGAATATGATAAATCAATTGCTGCTGCATACACAGCAAACCACAAAAGCACAAAAATGATTGTCGGAGATATAACCTCGCTGGATTTAGATAAAACCTTTGGGCAGTATAAGGGAAAGGTTGATGTTGTTATTGGGGGTCCGCCTTGCCAGGGATTTTCACAAAAAGGCCAGAGAAAAACCATTCATGATGAGAGAAATTTTTTGTTTAAATACTATGTTGCAGTGGTGAAACTTGTTTCTCCGAAGTATTTTGTGATGGAGAATGTACCAAATCTGCTTACCGCCGAGGGTGGGTATTTCCGAAAAGAGATAGAAGAATTATTCAACGATATGGGGTATTCATTACAATATGGTGTATTGAATGCATCTGATTATGGAGTACCACAGAATCGCCGTAGAGCTGTAATCATTGGGAAATTAGGAGGAGATGCACCATGTCTTCCGAAACCAAAGAGCAATACAGTTACGATATGGGATGCAATTAGTGACTTGGCGTTTCTTGAGTCTGGAGAAGGACAAGATGAACAAGCATACAAAATGCCGCCCGAAAGTGAATACGAAAAACTGCTTAGGAAAAATTCAGAGGTATTATACAACCATGTTGCGACCAAGCATTCGGCATTAGCCTTAGAGAGACTTGCTCTGATTCCACCGAATGCAGGAAGAGAGGTGTTACCTAAAGAGCATCTTACCAAGTCGATTTATAGTGGAACATGGACTCGAATGAGAAAAGATGAAATATCAGTTACTATTACAACAAGATTTGATACGCCGTCTTCAGGAAAGTTTACGCATCCATTTTTGAACAGAGCGATTACAGTTAGAGAGGCCGCACGTATTCAATCATTTCCAGATACATTTCGTTTTGTTGGAAACAAGGGTTCTCAAATGAAACAGGTTGGGAATGCTGTACCACCTTTATTGGCGGCGGCTGTTGCCGAGGTAATTATGAAGGATATGAAGGAGGAGTCAAAGAATGAACAGACCAGATAATATATCGGTATACGATGAGCTTGATTTAAAGCTTGGAATCAAATCGTCGCTTCCTCATGTTAAAAGTACTATTGCATTAGCCATCTTACTGTGGGAATGTGCTGACAGACCTTCAGAGTTAATTTATTCTGTACAAAATAACGATGGAATTGTAATGACAGATGATTTGGATCAGTGGGTCATTGATTACTTGGCAGACATTTGTACAGAAGACCAGATTGACAATGAAGCGCTGATATCTGCAATTAATGAGAATCAGTTGTTTAAATCTCAAATGGAAGCATTGATTGTTGCATTTGAACTTGTTTGGAAACTCGCAAAAGTCAGTTTTGTTGATGAGAGCAAGGCAGCAAGTGCTGAACGTACTGGAGGTACCAGATACCCCAAAAAATTAATTTACACAATAAATGCTGATATTATTCACTGCCTGATTGAAAGCAACAGGGATGCTTATGTCAGAGTATTGCTGGCGTGGATAGGGTTCAATGTTAATAGTGATCCTGAATGTGAAGAGCAATTGTGTCAAATATTGTCTGTTCTATCGGAGGGAGCTGTATTTAAACTTACCGATGGAGAGCGGGATGTTATATTTAATCAGAATAGTTTATACAGAAAACTATTAGAGACACATAACCCAGTTGATATCAATGGGGATAAAGAAGCGAAGGGCTCCTTACGCATTCTAAAATCGCTACTGTCGGATGGATTAAATCCGTTCTTGAAATATTCAAATGGAGTTGTTAGTACCAACGAACAAAAAGCTGCTGAATTAGAAGCATATCAAGAAAGAGTGGATACCTTTTTGCGCTTGTCCGCAACAAAAGTTATTGGGTTAGAAGATGTTGACGCAGCGAATGAAGGCATTGCTCCGCAAGAATATGAAGCTAATCGCTTGACAGCAGGATGTAATGTATTGCTCTATGGAGTTCCGGGTTCCGGAAAGAGCTATACTATCGAACATGAGTATTGTAAACCAGGCAGTCAGGTTGAGAGACTTGTTTTCCATCCGGATTACACATACTCCGATTTCATTGGACAAATCTTACCGGCAGTTGATGATAATGGGCAGGTAAGCTATAAGTTTACTGCGGGTCCATTTACCAATATTTTGCGAGAGTCGTATAATCATCCGACTACGGAATATATCCTTATCATCGAAGAAATCAATCGTGGCAATGCACCTGCTATTTTTGGCGAGGTATTTCAATTGCTTGATCGAAAAGTCGAATACCGCGAGGTTGATGACGATGGATTTCCTATCGGAACAAGTGAGTATGGTATCACAAATGCCAATATTGCAAAGATTGTATATGGTGATGAAAAGCATAAAGTGCGAATTCCATCGAACCTCTCTATAATTGGAACAATGAATACATCTGACCAGAATGTGTTTACTTTAGATACAGCATTCCAGCGCAGATGGGATATGCGTCTTATTGAAAATAATTTTGAAAATGTAGATCCATCGTTGGCAGATGCGACTATTTTGGATACTTCTGTGACTTGGAAAGACTTCTGCACAGAAATCAACAAGATTGTGGTAGGAAACGGTGCCAGAATGACATCAGCAGAAGATAAGCGTCT
>DLKL01000011.1:0-967 GCA_002476495.1 Lachnospiraceae bacterium UBA7589 | reverse complement strand
TCTGAAGTTTGATGAAAGAATGGGCGATCTTGCGGATGGAGAATATGATGCTTTGCGTAAAAAGGAAAGTCATAAACAGCTTACGGATACAGAAAAAGCAAGACTTACTGAAATACGAGATGCAATGAAGCAGAATCGAAAATTTCCAGATAAGGTTATCAAGTATTTGTGGGATGATGCTTTTAAATTTAATCGAGAGATTATATTTGAAACAGCAGAGTACCAAAGCTTGGAACAAGTTATTCGAGCATTTATGTATGCTGAAAAACTTGATAGATTTAAGATGTTTAAGGAGAATGTGAGGAGCGCATTCACGAATCCGGAAGATTAAGGCGGTGAGTTGATATGGATTTAGATGAAGCTTTTGGAAAGCTTTCAGAATTTAATATAAAAGATCACTGCCATGTGAATACAAATGAAGATGGAGATCGCTTTGTCGGCATTAAGGCCGATACCGATGATGCAATGGTTTATTTCCCTATCGGATATCAATTGCCAGACGAAGACAAAGCAATCAGAAATGATAGCAGGCATCTTATACAAGTTCTGTCCGAATTCACAACACGAGACGACAGATTGCTTGCGGTTAATAAATTTGCTGCACCACAATCTGTTGATTTTCCAATCAATGCGTATACAAGTGTGATAGAGTATTATTTTGATATTGGTGGAAAATATTATGTAGAAACAGAACAAACATATAAGGTGGCTTCGACCGGAAAGCAAGACTGGGCAAGGACTGCAAGAAAACAAATGCCGCTGGTGCAGTGCAAAAATGGAGTCAGTTCATTTATATATACAAATTTTGAGGTGCGTTCCACCACACCAAACGACACAAAGCTCATAACGCAGATTAATAAGTATTGTGTGTATGAAGCTTTTGAACGATTGGGATGGCTTTATGTTCCGTATAAACCTGAGAAACCGGGTGTATACCCGGATATTAAGACATCAATTCAAATAGTCC
>DLKL01000024.1:23998-24338 GCA_002476495.1 Lachnospiraceae bacterium UBA7589 | reverse complement strand
TTCCTTCTTTCAAGCCTTCTTCCCTGTAACCCTGTAAAATACTGCACATATTTGTCTCACCTCCGTCCTTCCCTGCCAATACATAGTTGTCGTCACCTGTTGCAGCCGCCATTAACTTCAGGAAAGCATCCGTATGCTTTATCGCTTTCGCTGACGGTACATATTCCCTGTTTTTTCCGGCACATGAAAAGAAATCCGCTATTATGCTGAAATCACTTTTGAATTTCCCTATCTCTTCATCCTTCATAAAGGATACTTCAAAGAGATTGATTCTGTAATCGTTCACATAGCGTTTCAGTTCTTCCGGAACGGTACCGAAGCAGTCATACAGACTGACCGG
>DLKL01000024.1:23661-23919 GCA_002476495.1 Lachnospiraceae bacterium UBA7589 | reverse complement strand
TCACCTTCGTTCCCAAGCAGCTGGCTTTTATAGGATGCCCCGTCATATGATATGACCCTCAGGGGCATATCCCTGTCCGGTTTTGTCTGGTTCTCAAAACCAAAAAAGGCAATCCTGAAGCCCGCCTTATCCTTCCAGAGCTTGAATACATCCCTTTCCTGTTCGTGAAGCGTTCCGTCATCCGCCTTAAACTGGCTTCTGTCCTTAATGTTGAACAGTTCATCAGGCTTTACGACTTCTTTCCCGTCAAACAGCAGT
>DLKL01000024.1:23322-23524 GCA_002476495.1 Lachnospiraceae bacterium UBA7589 | reverse complement strand
CGCTGCTTAATTATGTGTAAGAAAAGCATCGAAGTTCATGAAATCCAGAAAATTTTAGAAATGGCCCTGCCATATATGAATCAGAAATCTAATGCTTTCATTCATGGTAGCATACATCTTCTTTTTTCTCAAGACTTACTTTTTATCATTATGTCACATATTTTGACTGTCCTGTAAAAAAATATAAAATTATTTCTTTTTT
>DLKL01000024.1:0-23183 GCA_002476495.1 Lachnospiraceae bacterium UBA7589 | reverse complement strand
TATTATTCGTATGATGGGGTTCTGTCTGCCTTTTATGATATATGTTTTAGCATATAAAAAACAAATAAATTCAGTTACAATATTGTGCTATCACAAAGAAATTTTTCTGCAACAAAATCAGCGTTATACATCCTTATCTAATAATTCATATCCCCTTGAGCTTTATTATCTTCGTAAGCCTTAGCCTGATTTTCGGCAGTCGTCTCAATTCCGGCAGTTGCTTGTTCCTCAGTTTGGTCGTGAACACAAGTGTCTGCTGTGTGTTCAGCTTCCGAAGTTTCATAAAATGGAATATTTTCTCTTATAGCCTGCTCTATAGTTTCCATATTATCTTCTATGCTGTCATATTCCCCGGCTGCAATTTCATCGGAATCATACACAGCATCATCATTTTTATATGAGCTGTTATAAAATATATTCACCGCCTGTTTTTCATTACATATCTCAGCATTTTTCATACTTCCGCCAAATTCCCCATCTACAGTCCAGGGTATTTCTTCCTCTGCCTCAAAGGTAATCTTTGCCGCCTTACATTCAAAAAACATTTCATTTTCCTCTATGTCATTGGATATAACAGCAGAAATAATTTGCTGTAATTCAGTGGCATTTTCCGGTTTTTTTACCAGAAGACAGTCAAACTTACCATCATCAAGAAGGACATGTTTAGCGCCTCTAAGCTTAAAGCCTGCCACAGAAAAGGAATTGGTAATCATGCCATATATGTATTCTCCTGTTACCACAGCTCCGTCAAAATCTGCTCTGATTTTATAGCTTTTGAAATTGACTATGCTTTTCAATGCCTCAATAATATATGCTGAATGTCCCATTATCTTTTTCATGGACTGCTTTGTACTGTAAGAGATATCCGTAAACATGCCAAACGCAGCAATATATATGAAGTATTTATCTCCTATCCTTCCTACGTCAATCATATTATCATATCCGCTCACTATCTGTTTTGCCGCCTCTATAGGTTTTCTGGATATTTTCATACTACGGGCAAAGTCGTTGGTGGTACCTACCGGGATGTAACCTATAGGAACTTTTTTTTCTCCCATCCTCATATATCCGCAAACCGTATTTTCCAGAGTTCCATCGCCTCCGGCACATACAATAAGATCATAATCTGCCCCGTCAGCCACGACTTTTCTTTCTGCATCCTCTGGTCCTGTAGTGGGATAAGTCACTACTTCATATCCACTATCGGCAAAGGTCAGTATTATATCAAAGAGTTCATTTCTTATTGCTGTTTTTCCTGCCTTGGGATTAATTATGAAAAGAAGCCTTTTCACTGCATTCACCTCCGTATTTTTAAATAAGCCTCCAGTCCTTTCTTTCTAAGAAGACATGCCGGGCAATGTCCACATCCATCTCCCCTTATTCCATTATAACAGGTAAGAGTCATATCCCTCACTATATCAAACCCTCCAAGCTTATCTGCCAGCTCCCAGGTTTGTGCTTTATCAATCCACATTAATGGTGTTATTATATCAAAACTATAGTCCATTGCCAAATTTAAAGTTGTATTTAATGATTTAATAAATATATCCCTGCAATCAGGGTAACCGGAAAAATCGCTTTGGGACACTCCGGTTATTATATCGGTAATGCCCTTTGTCTTTGCAAATATAGCAGCAAAGGTTAAAAAAATCATATTTCTGCCTTCAACAAATGAATTGGGAGTACCCTCCTCCGGAGCCTTCTCATCTACCGGTATGTCAGGTCTTGTAAGGGAATTAGGGGCAAGCTGATTTAGAAGCCCCATATCAAGTATAGTATGCTCTACGCTCAGCTTTTCACATATTTGTCTTGCACACTCAAGCTCTAATTTGTGTCGCTGGTTATAGTCAAAAGAGACCGCATAAACCTTCTCGTATTTATTTTGTGCCCATAAAAGGCAGGTGGTGCTGTCCTGGCCTCCACTGAAAACTACTACCACTTCTTTTTTATTCTTCATAAGCTTCTCCTTTTTTTACTTCAAAAGCATCATTAGTCTGTTTTGTAATTCCATATCATCGCTGAATTTACCCTTGAAAGTCGTCGTCAATGTCCTTGCGCTGCCGTTCTTTATTCCCCTGGCAGTCATACAGCTGTGACTGCCACTTATTATAACAGCAACATCCTCGGTATCACACACCTTGCTCATAATATATGCTATATCAGTGCCTATTCTTTCCTGTAATTGAAGTCGTTTTGCTACCATATCCGCAATTCTTGCTATTTTACTTAATCCGATAACCTTACCATCAGGTATGTAAGCAACCGCAACCTTCATGTCATACATCAGGGCAAGATGATGTTCACAATAGCTAAACACCTCTATATCCTTTACCAGCACCATATCTTTGACATCATGGGTTTCATGTACAAAGGTCTTATTAAACATTTGTGCAATCTGGTCATTAGTATAATTCATTCCCTCAAAGACTTCCTCATACATTCTGGCTACTCTGTCAGGAGTATCCTTTACGCCCTCTCTTTCCGGATCATCTCCCAGAGCTTCAATAATACCTCTTATATGCTTTCTTATTGCTTCCTTGTCAATTGCCATTTTAAACTCCCTTTCTATCCGGTTCCCAAATGTACTTATGCATTTGTAATTGAAGCTTAACCTTGTTCATATTATGCTCTATCATATATTCAACTATATCCTTCGGCATAATTTTGTTAAAGGATGAGCTCAAATATACCTCTGTTTTTTTAGTAAGCTGATATTCATCTATGATTTTTCGTGCCCGGTCCATATCATTTCTGTCAGAAACCACAAATTTTACCGTATCCTCATGCCGTAGCAGATTGTAATTTTCCATTATCATGTATTTGTCCATTCCACTTCCCGGCAGCTTATAATCCATTGTAAATGTAATGTTGTCACCTATACCTACAAATTTTTCCAGGGAAACTCCCCCATTTGTCTCTATCTCTATTCTAAGGTTCTTATCTCTTGACAGCATTTTTAAAAGTCTTGCCATATTATCCTGTATAAGGGGTTCCCCACCTGTCAGTGTGACGTTGGTTACACCTGTATCTTTAATATAGGCATATATTTCTTCTTCGCTCATAATTTCAAATGGAGCATTATTTTCATTTACCCATCTTGTATCGCAATATATGCAATTAAGATTGCATCCTGCAAATCTTATAAAGCAGGCCAGCTCACCTGCCGCCCTCGCTTCACCGTTAATACTGACAAATTTTTCTGCTACCTTAAATTTTCCCATATTTTACTCCGGTTAATCTTTGTAATATTTTGCACAATTATTAGGTGTTTCATAAACTGTTACCTTAATATCTGTATACCCTTTATTTTCCATCTGTTCAAAAAAGTATGCAGCAAAATTCTCTGCCGTTGGTCGAAATTCCATCTCCACGACCCTGAACTGTTCCTCAGCTAATGCCTCCATTGTTCTTTTCTTAAGGGTTCCCTTTTCGATAATAAGGCAATGATCAAGATAGTCGGTTATATTTTTCAGATCCTCCTTTAAAGTAGAAAAATCTACAACCATTCCCCTTGTATTTCCTGATTTATGAAGCTGCTGTGTCCCTGTTTCCACCTCTATCGTCCACCTGTGTCCATGAATATTGGCACATTTACCCTGATATCCACTTAAAAAATGTGCACTGTCAAAACAGGATTTTGTCGTCAGCGTATACATAGCTTTTACTCCTTAAAATAATATTAAGAGGGCCCGGGTGCAAGACAACACACCTATGCCCTCTTAACATAGAAGTTGTCCTAGTTTTATTTAGGGACAGGATGGTACAAATGAACTGTCCTATTATGATATTTTAACTAAATTCCCAAAAACTTTTTTACTTCAGTCAGCATTTCATCCTTTCCACAGACTGTATTATGTCTTATAGGTGCTGTTCTTATATCTTCTATTGCCTGAGGAACCTTTACCCCGGACAAACGATTAAGCTCATCAACCAGTTCAAAATCACTTTTTCGATCATAGGACTCGTCAATTGCCTTCATTACACTTCTTGTAAATTTGTACGGACTTGCTGTTGATGCAATGACGGTCGGTGTCTGATCCCCGGTTTCCTTTGTATACTTGTCATAAACACAGGCTGCAACAGCAGTATGGGTATCTATGATATAATTATCTGACTTATACACTCTTCTTATGGTATCTGCTGTTTCCTTTTCACTGGCATACCCTCCGTAGAAATCACACAGACCCGCTCTCATGGAGTCAGTAATTGTATACTCGCCCTCACCTGAAAGAGCAAGCATAAGCTCCTTGTTCTTAGCAGCATCATTTCCGGCAATTTTATATATCAATCTTTCCAGATTACTTGAAATCAGTATATCCATTGACGGAGATGTTGTAAGGATAAAATCTCTGTTTCTGTTGTAGCATCCTGTATTGAAAAAATCAAAAAGCACCTTATTTTCATTGGATGCACATATGAATTTGTTAATCGGCACTCCCATTTCCCTGGCATAATATGCAGCCAGAATATTGCCAAAATTACCTGTAGGAACTACCACATTAATCTTGTCCCCTGATTTTATTTCACCCTTTGCCACAAGTCTTGTATATGCATACACATAATATACCATCTGTGGCACAAGACGTCCTATGTTAATTGAATTGGCAGAAGAAAACTGGTATCCTTTTGTATTCAGATATCTGTTAAGCTCCACATCTGCGAACATCTTCTTAACACCGGTCTGTGCATCATCAAAATTCCCTTCTATTCCAACCACAAAGGTATTATCTCCCTTTTGTGTTACCATTTGTTTTTCCTGAATAGGGCTTACACCGTTTTTCGGATAAAATACAATGATTTTTGTTCCCGGAACATCTGCAAAGCCTGCAAGAGCGGCCTTGCCGGTATCTCCGGAGGTTGCAGTAAGTATAACGATCTCATTTGAAACCTTGTTTTTCTTTGCCGCCGTAGTCAGAAGGTATGGTAAGATTGACAGAGCCATATCCTTAAATGCTATGGTTGAACCATGAAAAAGTTCAAGATAATATGCCCCCGCTTTTTTTACAAGTGGAGCAATTTCCTCAGTATCGAATTTAGCATCATAAGCACTGTTAATGCAATATTTTAGCTCCTCCTCAGTAAAATCAGTCAGCATAAGCTTCATTACATTATATGCTACTTCTCTATAATCCATTTTTGAAAGTTCTTCCAGACTTACATCAAAGCCCGGAATGCTATCCGGCACAAACAGCCCCCCTTCATTGGCAAGCCCCTTTAAAATAGCCAGAGATGCTGTAGTCTTTTCATCAGAATTTCTTGTACTTTTGTATATCAGTTCCATAATATTATACTCCTTAACCTGAATTGCAGCCCTTTGGGCATACCTCAGAATGGATAATAACACAATAGCCGAATAAAAACAAGGAAAAAGAAAGAGTTTTGAAGTACAAAGCCCAAAACCCTTTCTTTCTAAATAAAATCACTATCCTATATACTCTTAACTAAAACTATTGAACCTTATAGACTGTAGCTACTCTGCGTCCAAACTCTATAGCCTCCTGATGACTGTTAAAGAATACATCTATCCTGTTTCCTTTTATTGCTCCGCCTCTGTCCTCAACAGTATAAACCTGACCGTCAATAACAACCTTTGTACCAAACGGCAAAACCGATGTATCTGCTGCAATTGTTCTTCCTGCCGTAGCAGTAGTTCCACTGGCTGTAGTAGGATTAGTCATGTTGCTGTAACTGCCACAGCAAATTGGACATGGGCAATATGCTGTAAGTACATAATCTCCTAAACACACATAGCTTCCATTTTCATCAGCATATGTAGTCTCTACAGGTGCGCTATATGTAGCTGTCTGAACAACAACGGCCTCTGTTGCAGCCTCTGTACTCTCTGTGCTTTGGGCAGTAAGTGCATCCAATGCTGCCAAATCCTTTTGATCCTGTCTTCTTGATGAAAGCACATCATCGATTTGTCTCTCAGATTTTTCAAGATTAGCCAGCTGCTCAGCTTCATAATTAACCTCTTTCATATCAGCATAGCTTACCGCTGCCACATCCATTTTTTCACCGGCAAAAGGTGTCTCCTTTTCAGCAACATCAGAAATAGTCATTACCACGCCTGTCGATGTATTACCGGCTGAAAAACTATTAGCAAGATTCACTGTACATACACCGCAAAGAGAAGCCACAACTACTGCGGAGCCAACCATCTTGTAGTTATTTTTAAAGAATGTCTTAACATTCTCTTTAACCTTTGTCAAATCCACTTTTTTAAAATTCAGTTTCATTTTTTCACCTCTGTGTGACTATTGTTTTTCGAATTTGTTACAATTTAGTTACATTTATCACACATGCTGATTATAATTCACCTTGCATTATAGGTCAAGTCTTTTCACACCTTTTTGGCATTTTGCACAATTCGTTGGTTTTGATTTGTGGATTTATAGTACGTTTTAGACAGTATTTTAGGCAAAATAATGATTTTTTACCTTGATTTAATATTTGTTTCATTTTGTAACATTTTAAATTTCAGGCAATATATTGTCTATTCCAATTTCAGACAGTATAATAGACATATAATGTTATTACATCTTATAATAGTTATATATTGTATTACTTTGTACAATAAGCACATATAATGAGGAGAAATGTAAATGAGTACTGGCATCTATACAACACGTCAGAAAAACGGTACTGTCGTTCACCGTGCTTCAATTACATACAGGAGAAAACATATTAGTCTGGGTACCTTTTTTGAATATGATATTGCTTGTAAGGTGTACAGTGAAGGAAAATCTGTTTTGTCAGATTCCGGCATTACCCTTGAGGATTTTCATGACAATTATCATCTGTCTCATGCCAAATTTATCTCTTTAATTAATTTCAGAGACAACAATGTATATATAGCTAATCCAATTTATCTGAAAAAAGGATATTTTGAATATTACCTGTCGCCATCCCTAATCCTAAAATTTGACCGGGATGACTTGTTTTTTTATGCCTCCCATAAAATTCAGCAGCGTGGTGGTTATCTGTTTGTTTGCGACTATGGAAGCCAGTACAAAATATCCGCAAGATATGGAATCCGTCCCTTTGCTGTTTACGGCAGGGACTATGTAATGATTAATGGGGACAAATGGGATTACAGGTACTCCAATATAAGAATAATCAATCAATATACAGGTGTTAAGCAGCTAAGCCGCAAGGGTGTTCCCATCTACGTTGCCTATATACATATAAACGGTAATTTCAACATTGGAACCTACCACACAGAGATTGAAGCGGCCATAGCATATAACAAGGCTGTGGACACCCTGAACCATTCAGGTTTTTCCACAGCCTATATCAAAAATTATATTTCTTCTCTGACCGGTGAAGAATATATAAGAATATATCAGAATACAAAAATTTCAAAAAGGATTTCAGCTTTAACACCGGATTAAATCAATATACTTCTTATAAGACCAATCATTTCTTCATAGGTTTCAACCTGATTTATTCCTGCCCTTAATCTGGCAGAATCCTTTAAGCCCTGGGTATACCAGGCTATATGCTTTCTCATTTCATGAATACCTGTATATTCTCCTTTATATTCAATCATCATTCTGGCATGTCTTTCTATCATTTCGCAGATTTTTGTTACATCCGGCCTTTCTATCTTTTCTCCTCTTTCAATATAGCTTTTTATTTCCTTAAAAATCCAAGGATTACCTTTTGCCGCCCTTCCTATCATGACACTATCGCAGCCGGTTTGCTCCTTAATTCTTATAACATCCTCTCCTGTGCATATATCTCCGTTACCAATTACAGGAATTGAAACATTTTGCTTAACTTTTTTTATAATATCCCAGTCAGCCCTTCCCTGATAGTATTCTTCCCTGGTTCTTCCATGCACTGCCACTGCATATGCTCCTGATTCCTGCGCTATCCGAGCCACCTCTGGAGCGTTTTTATCATCTTTGGTAAAGCCTGCCCTTATTTTAATTGTAACCGGTATACTGCATGCTCTTCTTATTGTCTCCACAATCTCACCGATAAGAAGAGGCTCCTTCATAAGGGCTGAGCCTTCTTTGTTATTAACTATTTTGGGAACCGGGCATCCCATATTTATATCAATAAAATCAAAGCCCTTTTCTTCCAGACGTTTTGCCTGTTCTCCCATAAGTTCAGGCTCTCTGCCAAATATTTGTACTCCGATTGGTTTTTCTCTTTGCTCCATCATTATCAATGGTCCGGTATTCTTATTGTTATAAAACATCCCTTTGGCACTCACCATCTCCGTATACAAAATGTCACAGCCCTGTTCCTTGCACAACAGACGAAATGGCAGGTCACAAATGCCTGCCATAGGTGCCAGAATTATTTTATTCCTGAAATCCAACATAAATTTCTCCCAAAAATAAATACGGTTATAGCATATCAGATATTATCACTGACTACTGTTTTTCATATATAAGTCTTAATCCCTTCAGGGTAAGATTGGCATCATAAATGTCTATCTTATCTGTATTCTCTGATATCAGCTTACCCAGACCACCGGTTGCAACTACCTTTATATTATCTATTCCTGATTCTTCCCTGATACGATTGATAATATATTCTGTCTGTCCAATACAGCCGTAAAATACTCCTGCCTGCATACTTGTCACTGTATCCTTTGCAAGAATTGAATCCGGCTTTGTTATCTCAATCTCCGGAAGCTTTGCTGTTCCTGTCCAAAGTGCACTGGCAGAAAGACGTAACCCCGGTGTTGTAACTCCCGAATGAAAAATCCCGTCAGCCAGAACCAGATCATGTGTTGTAGCCGTTCCAAAATCAACAACAATTACAGGTCCACCATAAAGCTCATATGCGGCCACAGCATCAACAAGACGATCTGCTCCCAGAGCCTTTGGATTTGGGATTGCCACATTAATTCCTGTTTTTATTCCCGGTCCGACAATGATTGGATTAATGTGTAAATACTTTATTATACCGCTGGTAAGAGAATGCATCACCTTTGGTACAACGGATGAAATAATAACGGCATGTATATGGGATACGCTCATCCCCCTGAGAGTCAGCCAGTCTCCCAAAAGCATACCATATTCATCAGAGGTACGGGATATTCCTGTAGTCATTCTGAAGGTGTGCAGCAGATTATCCCTATCGAACAATCCAACTGTAATATTGGTATTTCCTACGTCTATTGCAAATAACATATTTCCTCCTGTTTTGAAAGCCCTATATTAGAAGAATGCTGCAAAATACTGTTCCAGCTGTTCAAACAATTTCTTTTTTGACTCTCTGATTTGTTTTATCTTTAGTACACTTCCAATTTCATCATAGAGAAGATCCTCCTCATATGCCTCTGTTTTTATATTAAGATTACCCTTGGAATCAAATTCTAATATTATTACTCCGCCCACGTCCTCAGTAAAAAGCACACACATTATCTGTAATTCCTTTTTTACATCATCGGGAAGATTATCAAAATCATCATTAAGATAGTACTTTCTGGTATACTTTGACGCGCTGCATAATACTATATTATCCTGATACATATCTCACCTGCTGTTTTTCTGCATACAAATTAACCTATTACATCTGCCATATTATACATTCCCGCCGGCTTTCCTGTCATAAATTTGGCTGCTTCAATGGCTCCCTTGGCAAAAACCGACTTGGAATAAGCAGTATGCTTAATCTCAATAACTTCATCAATTCCGGCAAATATTACCTCATGCTCACCTACTATTGTTCCACCTCTTACGGCTGATATTCCCAGTTCCTTGCTATCTCTCTTCCTGCGTACTGCTGAACGGTCATATACATATTGATACTCGTTTCCACATACTTCATTGATTGCATCCGCCAGGGCAATCGCAGTACCGGATGGTGCATCCAACTTTTGATTATGGTGTTTTTCAACAATTTCTATATCAAAGCCCGCAGGTGCAAACACATTTGCCGCTTCCTGTAAAAGCTTCATAATTGTATTAATTCCAAGGCTCATATTGGCTGATTTAAGTATTCCAACCTTCTTAGAATCTATAGACACCTTATTCAATTGCTCAGGACTTAATCCTGTTGTACATAATACCACAGGTATACTTCTTTCAACAGCATAATCAAGCAATCCATTAATTGATGACGCTATCGAAAAATCTATAATTACATCTGCCTGTATATTACAGCTCTTTATATCTGTAAATACCGGATACCCATTATCTTTATTGTCAACTACATCTATGCCTGCAACTATTTCTGTATCAACATCATTCCTGCAAAGCTCTGAAATAATCTGACCCATTTTACCATTGCAGCCATGCATGATTATCCTTGTCATATTTCTGTCCCCCCGGAATTTATATTCCAAATTCTTTCATAGCCTTTTCCAGCTTCTGCTGATGCTCAGGTTCAATCTCACTAAGCGGCATTCTAAGTGTTCCACCACAAAGTCCCACAAGCTCCACTGCCTTTTTAACAGGTATCGGATTAACCTCAGAGAAAAGTGCATCGCAAAGAGGAATTGACTTAATCTGCATCTCCATGGCAGCTTTTACATCGCCTTCAAGATACTTTGCAACCATATCATGAGTCTGTTTTGGTGCAATATTGGCAATTACTGATATTACTCCCAGACCGCCTAATGAAAGTATAGGCACAACCTGATCATCATTTCCTGAATATAAATCAAGACATCCCTTTGCCATACTCATAAGCCTTGCAACCTGGGATATATTTCCTGTAGCTTCCTTGATACCTACTATATTTTTAACATTCTTTGCAAGATATACTGCTGTCTCCGGTGCAATATTTACTCCGGTTCTGCTTGGTACATTGTACATTATGATAGGAAGCGAAACACTGTTTGCCACATCTGTATAATGCTTAATCAACCCCTTCTGTGTAGCCTTATTATAATAAGGGGTAACTATAAGAAGACCATCTACCCCTGCCTTCTCAGCCTCCTGTGACAGATAGATTGCTGTCTCCGTACAATTTGAACCTGTACCGGCCACCACAGGTATTCTCTTGTTTACGACCTTGGCACAAAATCTTATGCATTCAATATGCTCCTCATGGGAAAGTGTTGAGGACTCCCCTGTGGTTCCACAAACTATAATACAATCTGTTTCATTGGCTATATGATATTCAATCATATTTCTGAAACTAGGGTAATCAACCTCTCCATTTTCAAGAAATGGTGTTACTATTGCTACTCCTGAACCTGTAAAAATTGCCATAAAATCTTTCCTCCTAAAAAATGCTATGTACTGTAGCGAACCGGTCATTAAACCGGAAAAAATGGAATTACCCATAAAAACTAAAAGGTTGGCACCAAGCTAAGTGCCAACCCGAAATAAATCCCTTATTATTCCTTAAGTAGCACTCCATCTTACGATGACAGTCGTACAGCTGTTAACTGTAAAACCAGAAAGAAAAAGCTCAGACATTTTCCAATCTTCGGCAGTATTCCCTTTCCTCTATGCTCATCTGATCTAAGTCATCCCATAGGATACTTATAAATACCGCGCCTCTACCTATAATATTACCTTAAAGAGCTATACCGTACACTCTTCTTTGGATTATAACATTCAAACTTATATATGTCAATCTATTCCAGACATTCCATTTTACTAACAGAAACCTCATATGCAACCTTGTTTACAATCTCATCATTGCCTATTTTTTTCTGATATTCCCTGCTCTGAATTCTTCCCCAGACTGCAACATGCTCGCCTATTGAAAGCTTACCTGCAAATCTTGCATTACGTCCCCAGCATATACAGGGAATGTAATCCGATTTACCATATGCTCTGTTAACAGCCAGTAAAATATCCGCAATTTCTCTCCCTAGCGGTGTCATCCTGTAAACCGGCTCCTTACATATGTATCCATCCAGATAAATCTGATTAGGTTTGTTCTCTTTGTCATCAATTTCACTTATTACCTCAATTTCTCTTACAAACACAGAAAGGATAAGTCTGTTTTTATTATCCTCATGCTTATTGTATGAACGGAACTGCCCCTTTGCAAGAACCTTTTCACCGATATGTGAATTACCTACATCAAATAATCTGTCAGACACCATAAGTGGAATCACGTCATGGGCATCACTTAGTCTGCTTACAATAATATCAACCATGTAAAATCCTTCTCCAAATATTTCATGGCTGAACCTGAAGTCCGATACAATTTCTCCTGCTACTACTACCTGATTGTTGTTTAAGATTTTCTCTGTCATTTTTTCCTCCCCTTTTTATGTACGGAATTTTTATTTTGTGTACATAACATATATATTCGGGGAAAATTAAAATATGACTACTTTTATACAAATTTTCTTTGCCGCATAACTTCATATGCAATTACTGATGTAGAAATACCTGCATTCAAGGATTCAACCCTTCCACACATAGGTATTTTTATCAGACAATCAGCTGCCTTGCCAATCTCCCCGCTAAGTCCGTTCCCTTCATTGCCAATAAGGAAACCACATGATCCGGTATAATCCCGGTTATAAAAGCATTCTCCCTTTAAATGTGCTGCATATACCATTACCCCCTTTTCTTTAACATATGCAATATCATTAGTCAAATTGTCAGAAATATATATGGGAACCCTGAATATTGAACCCATAGTTGCACGAATGGTTTTAGGATTGTAAATGTCAACCGAATCCTTACTTACAATCACTCCTGTAACTCCTGCACCCTCAGATGTTCTTATTATTGTTCCCAGATTACCCGGATCCTGAAGTTTCTCTGCAATAACAAGAAATGCAGGCTCATGGTCTGGAAATACATCCTCTATTTTTTTAGACCGAATGGCAGCCACACCCATTATTCCCTGAGGTGTTATTGTATCAGAAATTCCGGCATATATATTATCTGCTATGATAAATGGTTCGATTTTTGTGTTATCAATAATATTCTTATAGCTTTCATACCCGGTTTCAGATACATATATTTCCAGCAGAATGTCTTTGGGTATCTCCTTAAACATTCTGATTCCCTCCACAATATACCTGCCTTTTTCATACCTATGTCTTGAAGATTTAAGAAGCTTTTTTATCTCCTTTAGCCTTTCATTGGAGGAAGATGTTATTTTCATGTCTTTTTCTCCCTTATAAGTACATTTTTTTCTCCCCATTCACTTTTCAGAGTATCCATAAGTGCTGTATTGGCAAGAACTCTGTAATCATCCCCCATAGACTTATATAAGCTTGGATTTCTAAGCTGAACAAATACCCTGCTTCCACCCTTGTAAGCTTTTAGTATGGAACTCAGCTTTAACTCATTTTGTTTATATTCCTCCTGATTATCAAAGCATATCCACACCTCTTTTTTTTCACCATCCATATCGCATTTAATCACATCCATGTCATGGACCTCTGAAAGAATAAGCTTACCTTCCTCTTCGGTAATCGAAGCAGTTCCCTTTATAAGAACTTTTTTGTCCTTTGCAAGCAAATCCCTGTATTTTGAATATTCCCTGGAAAAAACTATCACCTCCACTGTCCCATACAGATCCATAAGGGTAATAAAGGCCATGTTATCTCCCCTTTTTGTTGTTTTTACGCTTACTGCGTCCACAATACCAGCAATGCAATATTCTTTGCGATCTTCAACAGAAAATGCACCGGTTTCTTCATCCTTTATAAAATCTATTGACCATATATTTGCCTTTTTATCAATGACATCCATATAATCATCCAGAGGATGACCACTTACATATATTCCAAGCATTTCCTTTTCTTTATCCAGAAGGTCTGCCTTGGAATATTCCTCAACATCAGGATATTTTACTTTAAAATCCTCCTGTTCTTCTTCACCCAGAAAGCTCATCATGTTAAACTGTCCTGTCATTTCGTTTTTCCTGTTTTTTCCGGCCTGGTCAATTATGCCCGGATATACCATCATCATCTGCCTTCTGTTATGTCCAAATGTATCAAAGGCCCCTGAACATATAAAGCTTTCAATGGTTCTCTTGTTTGCCTCTTTATTGGTAAGACGGTTTACAAAATCCTCAAGGTCCTGAAATGGACCGTACTCCTTTATATTTTCCCTTATTACATCGGTGACACCCTCGCCTACACTCTTTACTGCGGATAAACCATATCGAATACAGTTTCCATCCACTGAAAAATCTCCCTCACCGGTATTTATATCCGGGGGCAGTATTTTTATCCCCATAGACCTTAAGGTCTGGATATATGATGATACCTTGGCAGAATTTTCCTTAACAGAAGATATTAAAGCAGCCATAAATTCTGCTGTATAATGATATTTTAAATAAGCAGTCTGATATGCAACAACTGCGTATGCGGCAGCATGGGACTTGTTGAAAGCGTATTTTGCAAAGTCTGTCATTTCATCAAATATTTTATTTGCTATTTCTTCACTTATTCCTCTCTTTATACATCCATCCACATGTAAATCCGGATTACCATAGACAAAATTCTGTCTTTCCTTTTCCATTACATCTGCCTTTTTTTTGGACATAGCTCTTCTTACCAGGTCACTTCGCCCAAGTGTATATCCTGCAAGCTCCATTACTATTTGCATAACCTGTTCCTGGTATACTATACATCCATATGTAGGTGACAGTATTTTCTCCAGTGCAGGATGATCATAGGTGACCCGAAGCGGATTTTCCTTTCCCTTAATATATAGAGGTATGAAATCCATAGGTCCCGGTCTGTACAAGGAAATTCCGGCAATTATATCTTCAATATCAGCCGGTTTAAGCTCCTTCATAAAGTTTTTCATTCCATTGCTTTCAAGCTGAAATACTCCTTCGGTTTTTCCGGCAGATATCATGTCATAAACAGCCTTATCCGCAAAATCTATATTATCTATATCAATATCTATATTGTGATTTTTTTTGATAAGCCTCACAGTATTCTGAATAACCGTAAGAGTTCTCAAGCCCAGAAAATCCATTTTCAGAAGACCCAGTTCTTCTATGGTAATCATATTATACTGGGTAGTTATGGCATCGTCACTGCTTTTGGACAAAGGAACATATTCATCAATAGGCTCCCTTCCTATAACTACACCCGCTGCATGCATGGAGGAATGTCTCGGAAGCCCTTCCAGCTTTACAGCCATATCAATCAGATTTTGTATCTGTGGATCATCATGATACATTTCGGCCAGCTCTTTACTGGCATTTAAGGCCTTGGGAATTGTCATACCAATATCTCCCGGTATGGCCTTGGCTACCCTGTCGCAAAGACTGTAAGGCAGATCCATAGCTCTGCCAACATCCCTAACGCACATTTTTGCAGCCATAGTACCGAATGTCACAATCTGGACAACCTTTTCTTTTCCGTATTTTCTTACAACATAATCAATAACCTCCTGCCGCCTGTCCACACAGAAATCAATATCAATATCCGGCATGGTTACTCTTTCAGGGTTAAGGAAACGCTCAAAGAGAAGATTATATCTGATAGGATCAATGTTCGTTATTTCCAGGCAATATGATACTATACTTCCGGCAGCAGAGCCACGTCCGGGACCTACAGCAATGCCATTATCCTTTGCATATCTTATAAAATCCCAGACTATAAGAAAATAATCTACAAATCCCATATTTCTGATTGTTTCAAGCTCATAATCCAGTCTGTTTTTCAGCATATCAGTCACAGGGTTATATCTTTTTTCAAGGCCCTTTTCACACAGCTCCTTAAGATATTCAAAGGCCTCATATCCATCAGGGACATCAAATCTGGGCACCTTTTGTTCTCCAAATACTATCTCAACATTACATCTTTTTGCAATTTTACAGGTGTTTTCAAGAGCTTCCCCTGCATACGGAAAAAGCCTGTACATTTCCTCAGGAGATTTTAGGTAATACTGTCCGCCTTCGTATCTCATTCTATCCTGATCTGTAACTATCTTTCCTGTCTGTATACAAAGCAGTATATCATGTGCCTGTGCATCCTCAGCATTAATATAATGCGAGTCGTTGGTTACTACCATGGGTATTCCTGTTTCCTTTGACAATCTCATAATCCCACTATTAACAATTTGCTGCTCAGGTATACCATGATCCTGTAACTCCAGATAATAATTATTCTCACCAAAAATTTCCCTGTATCTTAACGCAGTTTCCTTCGCCTGCTCATAATTATTCTTTCTTATATTTACAGCTACCTCTCCGGCAAGGCACGCACTAAGTGCTATTATTCCCTGACTGTATTTTTTCAAAACCTCCAGATCTACTCTCGGCTTATAATAATAACCCTCTGTAAAGCCTCTTGATACTATTTTCGACAGATTTGTATATCCTTTGTTATTTTCTGCAAGAAGAACCAGATGGTAATATCTGTCCTCTCCCTTTGTCACCTCCCTGTCAAATCTTGAACCGGGAGCAACATACACCTCGCAGCCAATAATTGGCTTAATCCCTGCTTCCCTGGCTGCCTTATAAAAATCAATAGCACCATACATTACTCCATGATCTGTTATAGCCAGGGACTTCATTCCTAATTCAGCGGCTCTTTTTACCAGCTCCTTTATTTTGGCCGAACCATCAAGCAGACTATATTCTGTATGCACATGTAAATGTGTAAAATCCATAACGTTCCCCTTTTTATAAATGGAATATCTTCTTTATCTTTGATACTCTCAGTGGAATCACAACCTTGTTTTTTATATATCTGAAGGTATAATCCTCTCCTTTTTTTGCCAGCATATTAAGATATTTTTCAAGAATTCTGGCTGAATCGGGATTGAGCAGGGTTCTGGCCCTTCCCCTCTGATAATATTCCAATGGCTGTTTCTGATTATAATTATCTTTGTTATATATTTTGCATGCAGCTATCCTGTCGCAAAACATTTCTACTATATATTCAACAGGCATCGGCATTCCAACCAATCCCTTTGATTTATCAACGCTGTAATCAATCCAATATTCAAGGTGATGCTTGTTTCTTCCCTTATGATGCAGCCAGGCTGTAGTATATCCCTTATCCTCTCTCTCTGCATCATTAGGGCTTCTGTTACCCTGATAGTATTTCGCACCCATGGAAAATTCTGTCCACGAATACTTAGACAGGTCATGTAAAAGTCCCTGTTTATAAAGGCCAACCCTGAAGCAGTTTTTCATTACCTCAAACTTATGTCTGTTAATTGTTTTTAAATGCTCAAGCCATTTCATCATATCACCTCTATCTGGCACATTTTCATAGCCTCTATGGCATTCTTGTGACTATCCGGTGTTACACCTGCCATGCATTTTTCAACAACAGCAATGTCCGCCTCAGGCAAGGCTGCCTTTATGAGCATTGCATTGGAAATAACACATATATCTGTGCATAATCCCACAAGCTGTATATCATCATAGCCTTCCTCACGTACATACTCCATTAAATCCAGACTTCCAAAAGTATTCTTGTCAAAAATCCTGGAAGCATCGGCAAACGGTTTAAGGCTGTCACATATTTGGAAGCCCTCTGTATCCTTTATACAATGGGGTACCGGAAGTCTTTTTCCTTCTTGCGTATCCAAATAATTATCATAGTGGGTATCCCTTGTAAACACGACGTCTCTATTATCCTCTATTGACTCTCTGATATACTCTTCCACATTTTTTACTATTCCCTGTGCTTCCTTTGTACCAAGTGCCCCATCAATAAAATCATTCTGCATGTCAACCACAACCAAGAGCTTTTTCATAGTTTTTATTCCTCCTTTTTTTCTCTGGTGAATATATTCTTTAACCCATCCGTTATTATTACTTCTCCCTCATTTGTAACAAAAACTGCCTCTGCCTGATATTCCTTCAATATATCTAATGACTTATCATATCCGAGAACAAAACAAGCTGTAGACAATCCATCACTGGCCAGACCATTTTCACAGACCACTGTCACAGATGAAAGTCCTGACCTGGCAGGATATCCTGTTCCTGTATCAAGAATATGATGATATCTTATTCCATTTTTTTCAATATATTTTTCATAATCTCCTGATGTAGAAATGCATATATCCACATCACCGGAAAAGGTCAGATATCCCAGCATCTCGCCATCTTCCCCAAATGGATCCCTTATTCCCACATTCCATGGTTTACCATCCGGCTTGGAGCCATATACAAGAACACTGCCACCTATGGATATAATACATCCGTCTACCCTGCCGGATATATACTCATCTCTTATTACATCCAGGGCATATCCTTTTCCCGTTGCACCAAAATCTATTATAATTCCTTCTTTTCCCAGTATAATACCATTATCGGTTAAGGTAATTTCCTCATATCCTGTCCTGGATAATGCATCTCTGATTGACGCCTCTGATGGTACAGAAAAATCATCCTTATCCCCCTCCTCGATATTCCAGACATTTGCAAGCGGACGTATTGTTATATCCAAAGCTCCATCGCTATCCTTACAGATTTTGTAGGACATTGCAAGAATTTCCCTCAGGGTGTCTTCTAAAGGAAATTCTTCACCCGGTCTGTAATTATTATTAAGCATATACAACTGGCTGCCACTATTTCTCCATGAGATTATACTGTCTGATAATTCATTAATTTTTTCTACAATTTTTTTATTAAGATTATCATTCTGAGTATTATCATATATTGTAATGTTTACAGCAGTGCCCATGGCAAAATAGTATGATGTTTTCTCCCGGTCTGTATTTTCTTTTTTGTCTCCGATTACTGTTGTGGAAAGTAAAAGGAGTGCCAGGGTGAAGGATAACATTTTTAACAAACTGACTAATTTTTTTTTCATTACACTAACCTAATATATCTCCATTAGAATCGATAAGCTTTTTATACCAATATCCTGATTCCTTTATTACTCTTTTCTGTGTATTATAATCCACATATATCAATCCAAATCTCTTGTCATATCCGTATGCCCATTCATAATTATCCATTATTGACCAATAGATATATCCCATAACAGGAATCCCTTCATCAACGGCATCCATAAGACATTTGACATATCTGGAAATATAATCTATCCTGTTGTAATCAGGCACTTTACCATTCCTGTCAATCCAGTCACACCCTGCCATTCCGTTTTCTGTTATAAGAATAGGTTTTTTGTATCTTTCATACCAGAATTTAGCAGCCCAATATAAAACATCCTCAGATACAACCCAGTCCATAGAGGTTTTGGCAATTCCCATACTTTCATTACTTGCATAATAATCAGCTGTCTTTTCTGCCTGACTATAATATATATTGGCACCATAAAAATCAAGAGGCTGGGATATTAGCTCCATATCCTCCCTGGAAGGTTCAATCATATCTTCTCCAAATATTTCGTAAGCCTCATCAGGATATTTGCCCAGAAATATAGGGTCTGACCACCATGTTGTAGAGAAGAACGTAGTTCCTTTCATAGTTGTAGATTTTTTTCTTGCCTCTTCAATGCTCTCCGGTGAAGAATCCTCAGGAACGAACACAGGTCCTGTCGGTGCATACCCGATTATTGGCTTTTTCTTCGCAAATTGCCTTATATATCTTACTGCTCTGCCATGTGCCAGCAATGCATTATGAGACATGTATATAAGATCACGGTTAGCCAGCTTTAAAAAAGGGGCATGAGCTCCGTTATAATATCCACACCCTATAAAGCACTGGGGCTCATTTATGGTTATCCAGTATGATACTCTGTCTGAAAGGGCATCTACAACTACCCTGATATATTCCTCAAACCACGCCGGGGACTGATCATTCATCCATCCGCCCTGTCTGTATAATTCATATGGATAATCCCAATGGAACAAGGTTACCATAGGTTCAATTCCTGCTTCAATAAGAGAGTCAACCAAATCAGAATAGTACTTTATTCCCTTCTCATTAACCTTTCCGGTACCCTGTGGCATAATCCTTGTCCAGCTTATAGAAAACCTGTAATATTTTATTCCTGTTTTTTTAAAAAGCTCTATATCTTCCTTATATCTGTGATAATGATCGCAGGCTATGTCGCCTGTCTCAGTACAATGCACATTGCCGGGAATACGGCTGTATACATCCCAGATATTAAGTCCCTTTCCATCTTCTTTATAAGCACCCTCAAGCTGATATGCAGCTGATGCAGCTCCCCAGATAAAATTCTTTGAAAAACTCATGTCAGCCTCCTATATTATTAATTTTAGTGATGATAACCTGCCATTCGCTTTGTGTAATCATCAAGTGTAGCCTTTAATCCGGTGTAGTCCCGTTGACTTAGCTGATTATCCTCTTTTAAACGTTCCAACTCAGTTTCTGCTTTTTTTCTTGCATCAATAGCCAAATCCTTATAATTGTTCTCCAGATTAATCTGTATCTCATGGAAAATATCAAGTATTGCTTTTTTTGCCCGCTTTGACCTGGAATCAAACATCTTTCACCTCATATACAATATAAAATCAGTTTACAATATAATGCATCGTACCATTTCTGATTATACCACTTTAGCCATTGCAACGAAACTAATAATTTGTTAAAATTATATGGATTTTGATTAAGACAAATTGTCCTTTATCATATTTCATATTTGATTTATTGAAGCCAAGGAGAAAAAGCTATGATTTTAGCATGTCAGAATATAAGCAAATCATACGGGATTACCCCGATTTTAAAAAATATATCCTTTCACATTGAAGAGAAGGAAAAGCTTGCCATAGTTGGTATAAATGGTTCAGGCAAAACAACGCTTCTAAAAATAATAATGGGAGAAGAAACTGCCGATGAGGGGCAGATTGTGCTTGCAAAAGACACTACCATAGGATATCTCTCCCAGCATCAGGATATATCCTTTGATAATACCATTTACAATGAAATGCTGGACACAAAGAAATATATTATAGAAATGGAGAACCGGATACGCCAGCTTGAGTATAACATGCAACAGGCAAAGGGCGAAGAGCTTGAAAAAATTCTTGAACAGTATAACCGGCTTTCCAACAGGTATGATCTGGAAAACGGCTATGCCTACGAAAGTGAAATCGCCGGTGTTCTGAAGGGACTTGGTTTTGACAAATCCGACTATAGCAGACATATTAATACCTTGTCCGGTGGGCAGAAAATGCGTATTGCATTAGGTAGACTTTTGTTATCCAGGCCGGATATAATTATACTTGATGAGCCTACCAACCACTTGGACATGAGCTCCACTGCCTGGCTTGAAGGATTTCTTTCCTCTTATCCGGGAAGTGTTATTGTAGTCAGTCATGATAGATACTTTATAGACAAGATTGCCACTAAAATTGTAGAAATAGATAACACAAAAGGAACTGTATATAACGGGAATTATACTTATTACTCAGGCAAAAGAGCCGAAATACGTGCCAGCCGGATGAAGGCATATCTTAACCAGCAGGCTGAGATAAAGCATCAGGAGGCTGTTATAACCAAGCTGAAGCAATTTAACAGGGAAAAATCAATTAAGCGGGCAGAAAGCCGCGAAAAAATGTTGGATAAAATTGAGGTTATGGAAAAGCCTGTGGAGGTTGCATCTGAAATGCGTCTTACCCTTACACCTGCTGTTGAAAGTGGTAATGATGTACTTACTATTACTAATTTAGGCAAGAGTTTTGGTAATAATACACTTTTTTCTAACCTTAATGCCAGTATTAAACGTGGAGAACATGTTGCTCTTATCGGAGACAACGGAACAGGAAAAACAACTATACTCAAAATAATAAACCAGCTTATTCCGAAGGACTCCGGCTCTGTTGTTCTCGGCTCCAGAGTCAAAATCGGATATTATGACCAGGAACACCAGATTTTATCTCTTAACAAAACAATTTTTGAAGAAATTTCCGACTCCTATCCTCAGCTTAATAACACAAAAATCCGTAATGTTCTGGCTGCATTTTTATTTACAGGTGATGATGTTTTTAAAAAAATCGAAGATTTATCAGGTGGGGAGCGTGGCAGGGTATCTCTGGCAAAGCTTATGCTCTCTCCTGCCAATTTTCTTATTTTGGACGAACCCACTAATCACCTTGATATACAATCCAAAGAAATTCTGGAAGAAGCGCTGAAAAATTATACAGGTACAATCCTATTTGTCAGCCATGACAGGTACTTTATTAATTCCGTTTCAACGCGAATTATAGAATTGAAGGATAAAACCACCTATAGTTTTATTGGAAATTACGATTATTACATGGAACATAGAGACATAATGTATGATTCAGCCTCAGGGAATACAACTGTAAATTCATTTGGTTCAGGAAAAGCATTGAATTTTTCTGCAATTAATCCTGATATTATCGCTGATGAAAAAGATATTTCCAAAGGGAAGGATGCATATATAAAGAGCAAGGAGGAGCAGGCCAGGATTAGAAAGCACGCCAATGAATTAAAAAGAACAGAAGAGCAAATCGCAAAGCTTGAAGCCATGCTTGAAGAGCTTGGTGAAGAAATCAACAGTCCTGAAAATGCAACCAATTCATTAAAGCTTGCTGAGCTCGCAGCAAAGCACGACCGGATTGATACAGAGCTTATGGAATTATACGAAAAGTACTATGAGCTTTCTGAATAATATTATATCAAAATATATGACAGTAATTAAGCTGGGCAGAAAATCACTTTCCGACCAGCTTAATTACTGTCATACTATGATGCATAGCTGATAAAACCGTTCCAAAAACATCCTTTGTTTTTATTTTAAGGCTGGATGTACATACACATGGATGGCACCCCAGATATTCACCCTTTAAAATATCCTCATCTACAAGCAATCTGACAGAATTATTCTTATCATTCATAAGTCCCATAACACTAACAGCACCCGGTTCAATATCAAGATACTTAAGCATATCCTCCGATGAAGCAAACGAAAGTCTTGCACATCCAATCTGACCTGACAACTCTTTTGTTTTAAATGGCTTATCTCCGGGCATCATAACAAGATAAAAGTCTGTTTTCTGTCTATTGCACAAAAAAAGATTCTTGCATATTGTCGCATCTAATACCTTATCAATCTGATAACACACCTCCATTGTGTTTGCCGGCTCATGATCTGTTCTCGTATATTCAACATCAAGTCCATCCAGAAAATCATAAACTCTTATTTCTCTGTCAAGTCTTCCTGCTGTATCAGAGGGTCTGCCATAAAATAATTCCATTTCTGTCTCCTTCTTTATCATTATAGACATTAAAAACGTAATAAATAAGGTGCTAAAAATCTTCCCTAAAGTCAGAGGCTTACTACAAAAAAATACAAAACTTTAATATAAAAAAAAGACTACATAAATGCAGTCTTCCATGTGTACCTTCAGAACCTC
>DLKL01000044.1:438-8216 GCA_002476495.1 Lachnospiraceae bacterium UBA7589 | reverse complement strand
AGACTTATCGGTATATTGTCAATCTTACTGCAGGAAGAAAAGACAACGGCTCCTGAACTGGCAGAAAGATTTGAGGTATCTCGAAGGACAATAAATCGGGATATTGAAGACCTTTGTAAAGCAGGTATTCCTATAAAAACTGCACAGGGTACCGGTGGTGGTATCAGTATTATGGATGGATATCGTATGGACAGGACGATTTTGAGTTCCAAAGATATGCAGATGATTCTTGCAGGTTTGCGGAGTCTTGACAGTGTGAGCGGAAGCAGATACTACAGTCAGCTGATGGAGAAAATCCAGACCGGATCATCAGAGTTCATCAGTGGAAGAGACTCTATGCTGATTGACTTATCTTCATGGTATAAGGGTTCTCTTGCTCCAAAGATCGAGGCAATCCAGAGTGCAATAGAAAATAGGTGCATCATACGATTTAAGTATTATGCTCCGTCAGGAGAGAGCAACCGAAGGGTAGAACCATATTATCTGGTTTTCCAGTGGTCGAGCTGGTATGTATGGGGGTGGTGTTTAGAACGTAAAGATTACAGGCTGTTCAAACTGAACCGTATGGATTGTGTTGTTGAAACAGACCGTGGATTTCTGCGTAGAGATGTACCAATGCCGTATTTGTCAAATGAGAAGATATTTCCGGGAGGGATAAAGGTAAAAGCTCTTTTCACATCGGATATGAAATGGCGGCTGGTGGAAGAATTTGGACCGAACTGCTTTACAGAAACGGACGATGGAAGGCTGCTCTTTTCAGCAGACTATACGGATATGGAAAACCTTGTGACATGGCTTATGACATTTGGAGCAAAAGTAGAGGTACTTGAGCCGGAAGAAGTGCGGGAGATTATTCGCAGGAATGCAGAGGAAATATTAAAAATCTATGGAGGATTAGGAGAATGAGATTAGACGGTTTTGGGTTGTTTGTTGATGATATGGCAAAGATGATTCGTTTTTACAAGGATGTTCTTGGATTTGAAATTAAGGAAGAAGAGAATACTTCCAATGTTTATCTTGTGAAAGACAGAACACTTTTTTTACTGTATGGACGGAACGATTTTGAGAAGATGACAAACCGGCGATATGAGTATATCAAGGGCCTGAATGGTCATTCTGAAATAGCGCTATATGTTGATACTTTTGAAGAGGTGGACGAGGCATACAAGAAGGCTGTGGAAAATGGTGCAACATCTGTGCTTGAACCGGAACTTGAACCTTGGGGACAGAGAACCTGCTATATCGCTGATCCGGAAGGAAATCTGATAGAGATTGGTTCCTGGAATAAGCCTTATGAAGAGAAGGACTTAGAGGGGGTGTAAAGGATATGGCTTTTGACTACAAGAAGGAATATAAAGAATTTTATATGCCGAAAAGCACACCGTCTATCGTAACTGTTCCGAAAATGAACTATATAGCGGTAAGGGGAAGCGGCAATCCAAATGATGCAGACGGAGAATACAAGCAGGCTATCGGGCTTCTGTATGGAATTGCATTTACAATTAAAATGAGCAAAAAGGAAGATTATCAGATTGATGGATATTTAGATTATGTCGTGCCGCCATTAGAGGGATTCTGGTGGCAGGATGGAGTATCCGGAATTGATTATGGTCGTAAGGAAGATTTTAAGTGGATCTCTGTTATTCGGTTGCCGGATTTTGTTACCAGGGAAGATTTCGACTGGGCTGTCAGGAAAGCTACGGCAAAGAAAAAACAGGATTTTTCTAAGGCTGAGTTTTTTTCCTATGAGGAGGGCTTATGTGTACAGTGTATGCATATCGGAGCGTATGACGATGAGCCTGCTACGGTAGATGCAATGCACAGGTTTATGGAAGAACAGGGATATACACTTGATATAACGGATCGGAGAATGCACCACGAGATTTATCTGAGCGATGCGAGGAGGGTAGCACCGGAGAAGTTGAAGACTGTAATCAGGCATCCGATAAAGAGAGCCTAAGGGTGTGGAGGGAAATAATATGGCATCAACAAAAGAGTATTTGGATTTTGTTATGGAACAATTATCAGGACTGGATGAATTAAACAGCAGGGCAATGATGGGCGAATACATCCTTTATTACCGTGGAAGGATTTTTGGTGGAATATATGATGACAGACTTTTGGTGAAGCCGGTCCCGATGGCATTGAGGCTGATGCCGGATGCCAAGATGGAACTGCCTTATAATGGTGCTAAAGAAATGATTTTGGTTGATAATGTAGATGATCGGCAGTTTTTGTGTAAACTGGTTGAGAGTATGTGGGAAGAATTGCCGGAAAAGCAATATAGAAAAAAGACATTATGAATTCACATCACCAGTTAATGGAAAGCCATACTTAGTTAAAGAACTGCTATTATATAGTGGTTCTTTGTTTTTGTTACGAAAAGGGTAATAGAAATTTAAAAAAATTAATTCACGGTGTATTGAATTTTTTAATCGGTGATATAATTTCTGTTACCAAAATGGTAATAGAAATGAAAGGAGAGGAATAATTAAGATTGTGAAGGTAACGGAGGTGTCGAACCATTATGAGTAATGTAAATGAATACAAAGATATAGTGGCATTTCAACCTGGATATTATATTGCGGATATTATTGAAGATATGGAAATAAGTCAGGCTGAATTTGCCACAAGAATGGGAACAACAGCTAAGACTTTAAGTCAGTTGATTAATGGTCAGGCTAATATTTCAAATGATTTAGCAAAGAAGCTTTCTACGATGCTTGGAACCACCGTAGAAGTTTGGCAAAATTTACAGAATACTTATGATCAAAAGTTGATTGAAATACAGCAGGCTAAGGATGTTGATGCACAGGCTGAACTTGCAAAAGAAATAGACTATAAGTATTTTGTAGATGTCATTGGTTTGCCGATTGCAAGAAGTATAAATGAAAAAGTGGTGAATTTGTGTAAATATTTTAAGGTCGCAGATTTACGAATTATGTTGCAACCAGATTTTTTAGTGAACTCCCGATTAAGTGCATCATGTAATAACGAGAAGAATATTATTAATTCTAGAGCATGGATTCAAACAGCTATAAATATCTCAAAAAGTATTGAAACCAAGCCATATAATGCAGAGAAGCTGAAAGGTTATCTGCCAGAGCTTAGGGGGATGACGGTTAAAAAGCCGGAAGAATTCCTTCCAAGAATGTGTGAAATTTTTGCTGAATGTGGTGTTGCTTTTGTCTTGTTACAACATCTAAAAAATTCAGGTGTGAATGGTGCTGTTAAATGGGTATCAGAGGATAGAGTAGTACTTGCGATGAATAATAGAGGGTTAGATGCAGATAAATTCTGGTTCTCATTATTCCATGAAATTAAACACATACTTCAGCAAAAAATTAAAACGGTATTTATTAGCAGCACAGTTGAAGAAATGAAAGATATCAATGATAAATTGGAAATTGAAGCAGATAAGTTTGCAACAAACTATTTGATTTCACCGGCAGATTATAAAAGGCTGGCTCCCACAAGATATACTTCAGATGATGAAATTGTTGAATTTGCAAAAAGAATTGGAATCCATCCAGGAATCGTAGCTGGAAGATTACAGCATGAAAGTGTTATAGCACAAAATAGATGCTCAAAGTTAAAAGAAAAGTATGTGATAGAAATAAAGCATATTGCATAAAGTGAATGATAGGGGAGTCGTGAAATGCGATGCCCCTATTTTTATTGTTATACAAAAGGGGGGGTACCATAACGTGATCACCTTATATGCAGAACAAAAAAGTGCGGTAGAACAGCATTTGGATGGAAACATCTCTAATGCGCATCGAAGCAGCAGATTCCTCATTATAATCTTGATATGATTATGTCTCTTGGATACCACATTAAATCAGAGATTGCAACAAGATTTAGGCAGTGGGCGACTCAGGCAATCTCATTAAATCATTTGATATGATCTCTATGAATAATGATGATTACACTATTCATTCTTTCCGGAGCGAGAGTCATGATTACCACAAAGAAACGCAGAGTAAATTCGGATTCAATTAAAAAACAAGCATTGGGAGGCGGACATACATTGTCCGTCTTTTCTTAATAGTAAAACTATAGGTTTTAGCACATAAATAGCACCTAATATTACACTTTTATCAAAATGGCATGAATGGAGGACAGGGTAATGGGGAAATTGTTTAAGTACATAAACACCACAAGTGTAAATCAGTGTAGAAAAGATGTTGAAATTTATCAAAGATTAAAAATATTCTACTTATTGACAACCTATCGTTCGGTAGGTATAATGACGCTATAATCAAAAGGAGGACAGCAGAATAATGGAAAGGGGCAATACGAAACAAGAGATTCTGGAGACGGCACTGGAAATGTTTTCGGTGCAGGGGTTTGAGGCTACCTCCATCTCTCAACTGGCTGATGCGGTGGGAATTCGTAAAGCATCCATGTACAGCCATTTTACCAGTAAGCAGGAGATCCTGGACGCACTGGTGGCGCAGGTTTTGGAGGGATATGAAAAGCACTCCATTTTTGCAGAGGCAAACTGGGATGACCCTGCCTACACGAAGAATAAGCAGGATATGAACGCAGATGCCGCTGTGCAGATGCTTCGAGGGCAGATGCGTTATATTTTGCACGACCCACAGATTAGCCGTGCCCGGAAAATGTTGACCATTGAGCAGTTCCGCAACCCTCAGATGGCCGCCATGCAAACCAAGCAGAACTATACGGACGTGCTGAATTACTGCACAGGGCTGGTGCGATTCCTGATCCGTCAGGGCAAGCTGACAGACAGTGACCCGGAAATTATGGCGGCACAACTGTGCCTGCCAATCTCCGTCTGGATGAATCTCTGTGATCGGGAGCCGGAGCGGGAAAAAGAAGTATTTTCATTGATTGAGCGCCATATCCGGCAGTTTTTCAAAGTGTATGAAACGGAGGAAAAGAGCTGATGCTGTACGAATTGGAAGATACCTTAAAAGTCGAAAAATTGTTTGCCGGGTGGAATGAAACAATGATTATTTCGTGCCTGCAAAAGGTCATGGGAAAGATTTATGTTACAGATCCCGAAAACCCACAAGCGGCTTTTGCCTATGTGGGATGCTTCGGCTTCTATGCCGGCACACCTGTCCGGGAGCTTGTGATGAACAAGCCAGAGGGCTTTGTGATTATGACCCCACAGGAGGATGCGTGGGCAAGGCTCATAGAGGAATGCTATCCCTCGGCAAAAAAGGTCACAAGGTATGTGCCATCAAAAAGGATACCGTATTCGATCCGGTCAGACTGCAAAGCAACCTGAAAATTCTACACAGCAATGCCGTAAAAAACAATCAGGTGCTGGACATGGCAGTATATGCACTGGTGAAGGAGTAAGTGCACTTATGGAAAGGAAGAATATGCAGACATTGATTACATATGGAAGCCAATATGGTTCGACAAAACAGTATGCGGAATCCTTTGCAACACTGACCGGATTCCCTGTTTTACCGTACAGCGAGGTACAGACTGCTGTGGCCTGCGACTGTGTAATCCACTTCGGCGCTCTTTATGCCGGAGGGGTTCTTGGTCTAAAGCATATCGTTTCGCTTCTTCCCGAAGGAGCGAGGCTCGTTATCGTAACGGTCGGGCTTGCGGATGTACAGGACACGGAAAACATCAAAAATATCAAACGCTCGATTCAATCCCAGGTGTCAGAAGACGTTTTGAAACGCACTGATATTTTTCATCTGCGTGGAGCAATCGACTATGACAGACTGAATTTCAAGCATCGGACAATGATGGCGTTGCTCTATGCAAAAGCCAGAAGATTACCCGAGGAAAAGAAAAACGCAGAAACACGGGCAATGATTGAAACCTATGGAAAAAAGGTCAGTTTTGTGGATGATGTAACGCTGCACCAACTGCAATATAGAATGGAGCAGGTTATGAAGGAATACCAAACGGAGGCATCGAAGAGTGACTAAAAACACACTTGATTAAAAAGAACACAGTTATTGCTCATAGATCAAATCTCATTCGGGTTGTTGAAGAAAAGGATGTTGAAAAGATGACAAAACCATATCAGGAAATGGGAAAGTTGTTTATCCGGAAACAGGGATTCTTTTCAGAGGAAGCAAAAAAATTTTCTGGTCCGGAATATTTTTCACTACCACTTCGAATGTTTCTTCAGATTATTTTTTGCACAATCGGAAGAATCAGATTTAAAAAGGTAGCGAAGCAATGGGGAGCAAGAGTACCGCTTAATCACCAACCTTGGAAGTGAAGAGGCGAAGGATGGAAAGGGTAACAAATTGAGAGGATGAAACAATTATTTGAAATAGATTTACATGATTATGAAGCAGGAGATACTATTCTTAGCAGGCCATCAGCACGAGGTATTATTTTTGATGATTATGGGAGAATAGCTCTTGTATATAGTCAAAAAGAAAAATATTATAAGTTTCCGGGTGGTGGAATTCATAAAGATGAAGATAAAAAGGAAGCACTTATTCGTGAAGTCAAGGAAGAAACTGGCTTGACAGTTATTCCTGATTCAATAGATGAATTTGGAAGCGTTTTACGTCGACAAAAAAGTAATATATCACCGGACACTGTATTTGAACAGGAAAACTTTTACTATTTATGTAAAGTGGAGAAAAGGATTGCAAAGCAGAATCTGGATGAATATGAAGCAGAGGCAGGATTTGTTCTCAGATTTGTATATTTGGATGAGGCAATTGATACTAATTCAAAGTATAAAACGGAAGATTATTTCAATGAAATTATGATAAAGAGAGAAACAAAATTATTGCAAATAATCAAAGCAGAGATTGCAGAACAATAGATAAAGGAAGAAAAAATATGGTATACACATGCAAATATAAATCACCGTTAGGAGATATTTTACTGGCAGCGGATGAAATAGGGGTTGTTGGTCTGTGGTTTGAGGGTCAGAAATATTTTGCAAATATACTTCCGGATGAGTATATTCCACAGGAAACAGAGATCCTTATAAAGACAAGAAAATGGTTGGATGTGTATTTTTCCGGTGAAGAACCGAAATTTACTCCACCTCTTCATCCTGCCGGTTCAGAATTCAGGCAGGCAGTATGGAAGCTTTTATTACAGATTCCCTATGGGCAGACGATTACATACGGAGAAATTGCCCATAAAATGGCTGAGATGAAAAACACTTCCCGTATGTCTGCGCAGGCAGTTGGCGGTGCAGTCGGACATAATGAAATTTCCATTATCATTCCTTGCCACCGGGTTGTAGGCGCAAATGGAAGTTTGACAGGATATGCCGGAGGAATTGAAAAAAAGATTTCACTGCTTAAACTGGAACATGCGGATATGAGCCCTCAATCGGAAATTCAAGATTTCCAAAAAAGTCAATTGCCACTTTGAAAAATATGCTGAATCATATCTCATTATATGGTATAATCGGTATACACAAATTTGTCAGAGCATTTATCGGTGGGATAAGCTGAATTCAAAAGGACCGCTGATTGAGGGAATAACCTCAGAAAGGAGTGAATTAAAATGCAAACCGGAACCATAAAAACTAAGCTGCTTACAGCACTGCTCACGCTGTTCATGGTGCTTTCATCGGTACCTTTTGTGACATCTGCGGCTGAAATGGATTTTCTTCCTGAAGGAGTAGTGTACTCTATGGACAACAAGCACACATATCACACAAAGGCTAATATAACCGCCAATGTTTCCATTAAGGACTCTCATGGCAATGTGGTTGAAACCACACAGGTTAGTAAAGCTACTAATTATTTTTGTGAAGGTGGTGTAAGTGCGGTGAAGATCGCATGCATAAATCTTCAGGG
>DLKL01000044.1:155-347 GCA_002476495.1 Lachnospiraceae bacterium UBA7589 | reverse complement strand
GGATACAACTTTAGACCATTTTGAGAGTGCAGATTTTTATACATTTACTCCATCGTCAGGGGATCCGATTGATTTTGGCTCAGATTTGGAAGAGGCAAAACAGTATTTCCATGAGCACCAGGATGCAACCGGTACTTTTACCAAAATTACGGATGTTCATGAATATCAGATATACAAATACACCTACGACCT
>DLKL01000044.1:0-120 GCA_002476495.1 Lachnospiraceae bacterium UBA7589 | reverse complement strand
AACGTGCAAAAAGACAGCCGGTCGGAAAGCACCATCACCTCTGCTGATATTGAGAATGTAAAGTTCAACTATCAGCCGGGTGACGTGCCACAGGCAATGGCATGGGTTTCAGAGAGTGAT